>JAZBOC010000188.1:0-40467 GCA_036353315.1 Wenzhouxiangella sp.
GGTACGAGAGCTTCGCGAACTGCTCGGCCGAATGACCCAGCAAACGCTGGCCGAAAAGGTCGGCGTGTCGCGCCAGACCATCATCGCGATCGAATCGGGCCGCTATTCACCGTCGCTCGAAGTTGCCCTGAAACTCGCTCAGATCTTCAAGCGACCGGTAGAAGATCTATTCTGGCTTCCCGACTCTTGACGCAGGCCGGGCAAGACGCGCTCCAACGTCCAGCAGTCGAGCCAGAGGCCACAACAGCAGCCCCGCGGCATAAAGAATGGGCAACAGCAGCAATGTCCAGCCGACGAACTGAACCAGCACAACCGGCAGATCCATGCGTTCTGCCAGCCACGCCAGCGAGGAGTTGATCAGGCTGGGGTGGCGGATCATCAGGTAGCCCGCCGCCAGCGGCACACCGATGCGCAGCAGTCGGCTGGCCACCGCGCTTTGCCTGACCATGACCGGGGCCAGGGCAACCGACCGCTTTGCCAGACCGGCCTGTTGGCTGGCTAACCGCCCGCTCCGGATGGCTTTGACCAGCTTGAAGACGCTGACGCCGATGGCGACGTCAATGGCCGCCGACCCAGCATCCTGAATCCGAATGACCTCTCCCTGTCGATAACGACGCTCCAGATTCCGAAGGCCGCTGGCAAAGAAAGCGTTGATTCCCTCAAGCAACCGTTCAGACTGGAGCCAGTGCACCTGGCCCTCCTCATCGACGACAAACTGGCCAATGAAACCGTAGCCTTCGGCGCGGACAAAGGCGATGGCGAACCAGCCGCGCTCCAACTCCGGCGGCAGTGTTCTGATCGAGCTTGCACCATCACCCAGCCCGATCAGCGCACCCAGCCTGCTGGTCAAACCGCCCATCTGCTTCATCACCTCTATCGTGCGGACTTCGTTGTGCATGAAGAAATGAACCGGCGGGATCATGGCAGCCCCGTATTCCCCCAGCACGGCCCGAAAATCAGGCTCGTCGCCGAAGGCGAGCATCACCGCCGGCGCCATGGCGGGATGGCGGGTCAGCGCCGCCTGCGCCTGGATCAGCAGCAGAGGGTCGGCCGCATACTCGACCAACAGCGCGCGCAGCTCCACCGGCTGGGCAGCCAGGGCTTGGCTCTCGTTCGGCAGCACCTGATCGAGCTGGAGATCAACCATGCGTTCCTCCAGCGGCACCGGCCGCCAGAAGAGTGCGAAAGTCGCCGCGATCAGCACCGCAAGGGGAACAATGATTCGTAAATGGCCGATGGCGCTGCGCCTCTTTGAAGCTTGGTGGCACGCAACGGGAGAGCGAGCCTTGTCCGGGTGAGGGAGGTCCATCCGGCAAGTCTCCCACAAACCCTTGCCTCCCATCCACGGTCCACGGCGACCACACGCGGCCATGGCGCTGGCCCTTTACCTGACTCGCTCAGGCCAGCATTCCGACTCCAGTCGCTCGGCCGTGGCAAAAAAACTCGGCTATGATCTGGACCGAACCGCGGATGACATTCGTCCGGATTACCGCTTCAATGAGCCCTGCCAGGAAACCGTGCCCAGGCCCTGGTCTGCGCGCTGACTGCTTCAGACCATGAAGACGCTATCGGCACCCCGATCTCCATCGGGGGCGACAGCAACGCGGTTGCGGCCATCGCCGGCGGCGTGGCCGAAGCACAGTTCGGCTTTCCAGAACACATCTGCCGAAAAGTTTGGACCTGCCTACCCGGCGATATGCGGGTGGTGCTGCAAGCCTTGTAGCGAAAAGCGCCATCCGCAGCCAAATTCGAATGCTGGCCGAGTGGGGGATAAAAGGGTGGTGGCTACGGGTGGACTTGAACCACCGACCTCAGCATTATGAGTGCCGCGCTCTAACCAGCTGAGCTACGTAGCCACGAGGTAGCCGGCTATTATCTGATAGGCGCCGGCAGGCGTCAAGGACTGGACTAGCGGGCCAGGCGCCGCATCGAGCGCTCGAGCACCAGATCGACCTCATGGCCGTCCTTGTCGCGGAAATGGTGGAACCAAATATCGGCTGAATGCGCACTGGCGGGCCCGTGAACCAACACGGCCGGACTGTCGTGCAGCGCTTGGCATAATTCCGGTTCGATCAGGCATGGCAGCAGCTTTTTGTTATTCACTTCGGCTGATTGAAAAGTTACGGCCAATTGAAAGCTTACGATGTGGCTGACTGAAAGGATCAAGCCCTGCAGGCCGCAAACTTTCTGCGCGAGTTGCGCTCGCACGGTTCACGTTCGCTGGCGGTCGCTTCGACGCGACACGGAAGACCATGCAGCGGTTTAGCGGCAAGAAGGTTGATCGCCGGAATGTTGGGAATATATCCACACTCGTGATATGGTTTTCCATATGAAAACAACGCTGAATATCGACGACAGCGTGATGCAGCGCCTGCGGGAGGAAGCCGCGCGGCGGGGCCGGACGATGTCGGAGCTGGTCGAGGCGGGCTTGAGACGGGTGCTCGACGAGCCCGAGCAGGAGACAGATCAGGTATGTGAGCCGCTGCCGCAGTGGCACAGCGGTGGTGCATTTGTCGACGTGGCCGACCGCGACGCCCTCGACGAACGAATGAACAAGGGCAGCTGAGCCTTTCCATGTTCGTCGTTGACACCAACGTATTGCTGTATGCGGTCGATGCCGACAGTGAATTTCATGGGCGGTGCCGGGAACTGATCGAACGGGCGCGCGGACAGGCAGTCCCGTGGTTTCTGACCTGGGGCATTTGCTACGAATTCCTGCGTGTGGCCACCCACCCACGCGTTTATCGAAACCCCTGGACCAATCAGGCGGCCTGGGGTTTCATTCGGACGCTACTGGTCTGCCCCGGACTGAGCGTGCTCACGCCGACGCGGCGCCACGCGGCCGTGCTCGGTCAATGCCTGGACGAGTTGCCGGAAGCGCGCGGTAACCTTGTGCATGACCTGCATATCGCCGTGCTGATGCGCGAGCATGGCATCGCACGCATCGTGACCCGCGACAGCGATTTCCACCGCTTTGGGTTTCTGCAGGTGATCGATCCGTTGCGCTCGGCTTAGAGCAGATACGAGCAAGAGGCGCTCTGCCGGCGATTCGCCGGTAAAAAGGCTCATGGCCCCGGCTCCCAGAGCTTGCGAATGGGTATCGCGAACATGCACTCGTCGTACTGTCGGCGCGACAACGTCACCATTGACCCGACCCCCTGCACCTGAACCGCAACCGCCTCGGACGTCTCGATGATCCCAGACAGCAAGGCGGGCCGTCGAAGGACCGGAGCCGGGTCCTACACCATGCCCAGGATGACCTGCAGTTTCTGGCCGATCAGGGTCATTTCCGGTTGATCAAGTTGGGCGAGCGGCCCCTCGCTGAAGCGGCCGACATCAAGCACCTGAACCTTGTCGATCATCACCCAGCAAGGTTTGCGCAAGCGTCCGCGTGGCGGAATCTCGACGCGAAGAGCATCGGCGCCAGCCCATAGCTGGGACGTGAGCGGCAGCACGATCACAGTTCCGGGCGATTCCAGCGTCAGCCAGTCAGCCTGGAGAATCACGCAAGGCCGCGCCTTGCCGACTTCCCGACCCCGGAAGGGCTTGAAACTTGCCACCCACACCTGGCCTCGCTGCATCCTCAATCCCACCACTTCTCGTCAGGATTGATCCCTGAGGCCTGCTCTTCGCGCTCGATACTCTCCAGCCAGTCGCTCACGCCTTGTTCGGCGGTAGCAATACCGTCGTCTTTCTCCCTTGAATGGGAATAAAGCATCCTTGCCGCCTGGCGCATGTCTTCGATGATTCGCTCCTTCTGGCGGCGCGCCAGATACTCGCTGACCGCTTCGCGAACCAGATCCGAGCGGCTACGCGCGCTCAGCCGAATCTCGTCTTCGAGGCCCTTCTCCACATCCGGCGGCAGGCGTACGCTGATGTTGGACATTTGTAGTACAAAACCCAATACGATATGTATTCGAAGTGTACTTAAAGGCTGGTACTGCGGCAACCGCCCCGCCTCTCAGACCGCGCCACCGGTTTGGCTCAGCCCCACTCCACCGCATGAATCTGGCGCCACCCCAGGCAATCCACACCGGCTCGTTGCTGTCTGCGATCGCCGCCATAGACCAGTCGCTGATCAAGCTCAGGCTGCGGCGACAGGGTGCTGACCCTCTGGCTGAAGGCTCGCAGATGGCGCATGAAATCCGGTTGGAGGGTGGCCCCTGATTTGGCTTCGCAGGCGATCAGGCCTGATGCGGACTGGAGCAGGATGTCGATCTCAGCGCCACGGGCTTCACGGTAGTGGAACAATTTCGGGTTCTTTCCGCGGTGGCTGTGATGTTTGTAGACCTCACTGGCAACCCAGCTTTCGAAGATGGGACCGCGCAGCGGATGATGACGCAACTCATCAGCAGTGCGGATGCCAAGCAAGTGGCAGACCAAACCAGAATCATGGAAATGAAGCCTGGGGCGCTTGATCCACGGCTTCCTGGATGTAGCCGAGCAATTCCGGAACGTGCTGGATTTCATCAATGATCAGGCCGTCCGAAAACTCGGCCAGCAAGCCGCGCGGATCCTCGCGAGCAAACCGGCGCTGGTCCAGCGGCTTGAGGTTGACATAACCGTAATCGGGAAACACCGAGCGACACAGAGTGGTCTTGCCGGACTGGCGCGGCCCGGTCACCGTGAGGGCCGGATACTGATCCGCGAGATCAAACAGGACCGATGCGAATTTCCGGGGGCGCGCCATGCATAAATTGGAAGTGTAACAACTCAGTGCCCTGCCAGCAGCGGGTCTCGCGTGGCGGTTCGGGATTGGTGCAGATGCGCTGAGGCTGGCCGGGGGGCAAGCGCTCTTCCAGGGCCTTGCTGCCATCGTCGCGGCGCACCAGGTCGAAGGCGTCATAAAGATTGCCGGTGACGGTGCGCGACTCGAAGCGAATCCGCTCGGCCTCAACCTCGATGTGCTGGTATAACTGCACGCCCTCGCCCAGGCCCCGGACTCGATAGGCATAAAGGGTGTCGGGCTCCAGGCCCGTAAACGTTAGCGACTGGTGATGAGCAAGGCCGCTGTCACTGGTTCGGGCCAGGGTGTCGCCGACCGCCTCGCGCGCCGTCAGGTGCAGCCCCGGACCGTCATCGGCCACGGTAATCTGCGCCCTGGCCTCTTCGACCGCGTAGTTGGTGCGCCAGTTGACGGTCTGGCTATCAGCCGGGTTCTGGGTCAGTACCAGAACAACGCGGTCCGGGATGGGGCCGGGTGCGGACTGCAGATGGCCTGGGGGAACCAGGGTATTGAGACTATCGGCCACGCCAGGGTCAGAAAGCACCAAGCTCAGTATGAGTGCGAGAAAGACCCATGATCTGCAAGAACCATGCACTTGATGGAACCTGAGACTGGGGAAAGTAATGATTTAAAGTAGAAAAGAGGCCCGGGGCATGATGACGCCACCCGGACCTCTTCCATTCCAGAACGCTAGAATCTGACTTCGAGCCCAAACTCCACCGTCCGACCGAACTCGTCGTACTGATTGGCGAAGCGCTTGTCGCCGAGGAAAGCGTAAAAGGGCTCGTCGGTGATGTTTGATACGTTCAGTATGCCCGTGACATTCTCGGTGAACTGATACTTCGAGGTGAAGTCGAGGCGGGTCTCGGCGCTGACGAAGCGGTCCTGGCTGGGATCGTCCTCTTCTTCGATTCCGTCGAAGTACTCGCCGCGGTGGTTGAGGGCCAGACGCAGCGAGATCGGCCCGCCGTCATAGCCCAAGGCGATGTTGGCAATATTGTCCGACTGCTGCGGGAAAGGCAGCTTGCTGTCTCGAAACGGTACTTCAGCCTCTGAATCGATCCAGGTGTAGTTGGCGATCAGCAACAGGCCATCAAAGGGGGCGGGCAGAAAGGCGAATTCCTGGATATAACTCAGCTCAACGCCGAAGATCTCTCCCTTGTCACCGTTGACGACGGCCGAGACCTCGTCGAAATCTTCGAAAGGCGCCTGGCCGGCGATGTTAGTGGTGACGAAGAAGTCCTCGATATCCTTGTAGAAAATGCCAACGGAAGCCGCGCCCAAAGCCCCGTCGTCAAAGTAGCTCAGCTCCAGATCAAAGTTGTTTGAATAGAAAGGCTTCAGGTCCGGATTGCCAACCTCAGCAACGGTCTCGCCCCCCTCGATTTCAACCACCTGACGGGCACCTGCGTCCTCGAATCCCGGCCGGCCCATGCTGCGGGTGTAGGCCGCTCTGAGTTGCCAGTTGTTGTTGATCGTGTACAGGGCCTGCAGGTTGGGGAAGAAGTCGGTGTAGTCGTTGTCAGCCGAAAACGCCTCGATCGTGGGGATGCCGTCGTTGACGTCCTCGTTGACGATCGCCCGGAAACCTGCCTGGGAAATGTCGGTGGACTCGACTCGCAGGCCGGCCAGGAGGTCAAGCTGACCGAGGGTCACGTCGGTCATGACATAGGCGCTGTAAATATCTTCTTCCAGGCTGTAGTCCTCACCCTCGCTATCGAGCAGGAAATCCACCGGATCAATTTCGAAATTGGCGCCATTGGCGCGGTAGAAGTCGCGCAGGATGCTGGTGCTGATGTAAGGTCCGAAGCGGCCGAGTTGATAATCACGCTCGCCTGGACCAGCCAAATCCGCCAAGGTGAAATCACCGCCGAAATCGACGAAGTTGGTGTTGTTGGCGTCATTGAATTTTTCACGCGAACGGATCTTCGCACCAAACTTGAGTCGGCCGGGGTTGTCGCCCCAAGCCAGTTCGCGGGTCAGGTTGAGCGCAAGAGAAAGCTCTTCTTCTTGGGTCTCATCGCTTTCAAGTTCGACCAGATCGAGCTCGTAGGCGGTGAGATCTTCCAGCGCGCCGAGATCGGTTCCGAACAGGTTGGGCGCCTCGCGCCCGCCGCTGCCGGTAAAGTCGTAACCAATGTCTAGGCCTTCGGCAATCAAGGCGGTGCCCAGCGAAAACGGCTCAGAGGTGCTGGCCTCGGCATAGCCGGCCTGGTAGTCGACAACCCAGCGGTCGAAGCTGTTTTCACCACCCACGCTCAGCGAGAAAATCTCGCGCGTGGCGGTGGTTTCCTTGCCGCGACGCTCGACCTCACCGTCGCTGAACAACCCGCCATCAGCGCTGATCTCGAGTGGCGTCGCATCTTCAAAGATGTACTCGTGCTCGAGTTCGATCTCGTTGTCCGAAAATTCACTGTAGAGCGTTCGCAGGTAATACTGTGATTGATCGTCGGGACGAAACTCGACATTAAAGACGCCGCCCACGCGCTCCCGGCTGAGTTCGTAGTCACGCTGCTCGGCGGCTTCGGGTACTCGAACGACGCTGCCATCATCAAGTTCGAATTCCGGCCAGATGCCGGCTTCGACATTATCCACCGCGAACTTGCGGTCGAAGTAGTTTACCGAGCCGGAAATCGCGAGGTTATCCACGCCGCTGCCAACGCTGAGCAGGCGGGTTCCGGTCAGCGAAGCGCGGGGGCTGGTCTTCTCCAACTTCTCGTTGTAGCTGCCTTCAACCGAGGCGCGCAGCGAATTACCCAGATCGAAGCCGCTCAGGGTGCTGATTTCAATGTTGCCACCTACGGCGTCGGCATCCTGGTCCGGCATCAGCGATTTGGAAATCTCGACGCTGTCGACGAGGTCAGAGGACACCACGTCCAGGTTGACGGCCCGACTACCGTCTTCGGGTCCGGGAATGCGCAGACCGTTGACCGTGGTGGTGTTGAAGTTGGCATTGGCGCCGCGAATGACGGCGAAGCGGCCCTCACCCTGATCGCGTTCCAGCGACAGGCCAGAGACGCGCTGGAGCGCTTCAGCTACATTGTTGTCGGGGAACTGGCCGATGGCATCGGCGGACAAGACGTTGATGTTGTTGATCGCAGCCCGCTCGCGCGACAACGCGGCGCTTTGCCTGGCCTTCTGACCCACAACCATGATCCGGTCCATGTCCTGATCCAGTTGGACGGAGACTTCAGTTGCTTCGCCGCCGGTCACGCTCACCGAAACAGTCTTTGCCGGTACCCCCACGTACTCGATTCGAAGTTCGTAGACGCCCGGGGCGAGACCGGTGAAGCGGAATCGGCCATCCCGGTCCGTGGCGGCGCGGCGATCAGTGCCGAGGACGCGAATGGTCGCACCCTGAAACTTGAAGCTTTCGGTCGCGCTTTCGACGATGCCGGCAATTTGGCCGGTGGGCTGCCGGGCCAGTGCACTCATGCTGATGGCAAGCACCAGCATGATCAGAAGCAGGCGGAAAAAATGCATAGCGAGAGGGCCGTGTGAAATTATCTTCACAGGCTATTGATCGAGTATTTCAGTCCGATGTCATCAGTTTGAAGATTTGTGACACCGCAGCATCAAGGCGTCTGGATAGCGATCCGGCCATACCGGTTTTTGCCCGAGCCCCCGTCCGCGCCACCGTCATAGACATAGCCGTAGGCCAGCCCACCGCCGGGCAAATTCACAAGGCCACCGCGCACCCACTGAACCTCCTGATCCTCGACAAGAACCCCGACTTCGCGCCAGGCATTCCGGTCTCTGGCAGCGTGAAACAACCGACCAGAACGTTCTTCGATCAAGAGCACGTGCACGGTGTCTCCCACCGCAAGCGCATCAGCACCGACCTGCTCGGAATCGACCGAGTTCTGGATCACGAAACGCTCTGACACCAGGAGCGGTTCGCTCCACTGGCCGTCAGCATCAACCCGCCGCTCGTGCAAACGGCCGTCATGCGTTCGGTAAATCGCGCTGACTTCATCCGTGTTCGGCAGGTACAACAGAGGCAGGATCGCACCAACGTCTTCGCCGGCAGTGCCCAGCTCCGCCGAGAAGCTGACCCGATCGCTCAGGGCGTCGTTGGACAGGATTTTTCGATACCAGGCAGAGCCGTCGCTATCGGTATAGGCCAGATGCACCTCATCGGCTCGGCCCAGAACCAATGTGGGGCCGGACAGGCCCGGGCTTGTCGCGGCGTCAAGCACCCGCTCTTGTCCCCACTGACCTTCGGGCGAGCGGATGCGCAGGCGAATCTTGTCCGGCCCGCCGTACACCGCGACCACGCTGCCATCTGAGCGCACCGCGATGTCGGCGACCTGGGTCGGCGGTTCCGGTGGCGAGGCAACCCGTTCGTCGCGGATGGCCCAGGCATCCGGGGCCTGCGGATGATCTGAAGTATTGAACACGTGATACCAGACGTCATCGGAGGTCTGGTGCAGCATGTGGATGCGATCTTTGACCAGCACCGAGCCAAATCCCTCCAGATCGCCGGTTTGCGGTCGATGCCTCCCATCGATCTCACGCCATGATCTGCCACCGTCGGTCGACTGGACCACCATCAGGGCATTCCAGGTTTCGGCCGGCTCCATCAGGAAATACAGCGCTCCGTCGCCGGCCTGCCACGGGCCGATCCGCATTGGCGTTTCGACGAACGTACCGCCGAGGTGGCCGTCGGGGACGGCCAGTGTCACCGACGCGACGGACTCGGCTGGCAGAGCGATCCCGTCGGCATTGACCAGCCGGTAGTCGAATCGATCTCCCGCTTCGTTCATTGCTGCAGCGTCGGCAAAGCGACGAATGACGATCGGGAACTCCCATTCACCATGGCCTCCCGCGCCGCGCCAGAGCGGCGTTTGCTCAGCGAAGCTGATCCCTGCCCCGCCGATGAACGCTTGCTCGGAGACGGCCAGCAAGTTCATCGTCGGCGCCCCGTGCTCAAAAACTTTGCTGGCGATAATGCTCGTGCGAGGCGTGCGCGGTTCGCCTTCAATGGCGATGGAACGGATATCGACAGCGTTGCCCTCCGGCACGAACAAGCCAAAAGTCGGCACTGGATACAAGGGCAGCGTTTCGGTGAAGACCAGGCGGTCATCATCAAATTCCACCACCAATTCCGCTCCGTCGAAAAGCGTCTTCAGTTCCAACCATCGATCGGCGTCGATTTCGGTTGGATGCTCTGCAATCGCGGTATCGATTCCATCCACGCGCTGAATCACCCGGACCATGCCTGGCTGAAGCAGTTCCACACGTGAGTGGTTTTGGCTGTCCTGATACCCAAAGATCTGGCCGACCCGAGATTGGCTTTCATTGCTCAGCCGCAACACCATGGCAAATTCGCGCGGCTGCCAAGTGATCTGATAGCGGCCAAGTGCCAACAACAGTTCATCGCTCACCTCGACCCTCAGGTACCCACCCGACTCATCGCTTCGCCACTGCAACGCCGAAGGCATGCCTTGCGTCAACCGCCATCGTTGTTCGATCAGGCCTTCGGCGGAGGAGTCGAGCGGTAGCTCATGGAGCTTTGCCGGCTGCGGGAAATTCTCGGCCTGCAAGGAGAGCCACTCACCCCCGTTGCGCCGGAATTCCAGTCGGTACTGCCGGGGCGTCACGTCTGGCTCCGCTGCTTCCACCTCGAAACGCAGGCGAAAGGGACGATCTGCGACGACGGTGCCCCCCTGATTGACCTGAGCCAGCCAGCCTTCATCGACATTGAGTCCAGCGTCGACATCGGCGCGAACTCGAAAAGCGGTCTGACGGTCGATCGAGACGCCGGTCCCGGGACCTAACTCGGCAGCCCCCGGGGATGGTGCCTGGCCGGGTTCGGTGCGACGGTCGCAGCCCAAAATCGCTGCGGCGGTCATCATCAGAAGGGCACTCCTTACCGCTGACCGGAAGGAACTGCGTCGAGCGTGCATAAGCGTTTGGTCTTGTCTGACGTCCCTGAACTACAGCGTGCCCCATGCAGATGACCGTCGAATGACAGCAGCTACCCGGAAACGACACGCTGCAGCGAGAAGCCCGGACAACCGCCCGATGCACCAGTTGATGCATAATCTTCCCACCCCCCAAACCTGTCACGACGGATCCCTGATGACCGATCGAGAACCCGCGCGTCTGCCTGAAGATCAATTGATGGCCACGTTCCTTGCCGCGACGGAGCACGCGACCCTTGATCCAGTCCCGTTAAAGGATGGAACCACCTTGCTGATCGGACCGGGTGATTCCGGCAAGGCGGCCCGATTGCTGGCCACCGGAGCCGACTTCGGAGAGCGCTTTTTCTTCCACCATGCCGGTCTGGGCGGTGAATCGGGCAAGCCCGATCTGTTTCTCTGGCGACTGATGAACTGGATTCGCCAAACCAGCGGGTTTCCGGACCCGGTGCCGACCGATCCCGAGGTTCAGCGCGAGGCCTTGCCCAACTGGCTGGCAAGGATCGCAGCTGGGGGCGAAGTCTGCATCGCCATTGCCGAGGCTCAGGATCTGTCGCGTAACGGGCTGGAACCGGATCTGGATTGGCTGCCCACCTGGCTACCGGCCGGCGTGAGGGTGATTCTATCGGTCAAACCCGGTCCGGTCGCAGAGCTGTGTCGGGAGCACGCCGAAACGGCAGTCGATCATGCGGGGATCGGCCAGACCAAAACTTTGCGCGAGCAAGGCCGCGGGATCCTGGCAGACGCGGACGCGCGCAAAGTCGCCGAATGGCTATGGGCCTCGCGCAGCGGACTGGACCAGGCTGATCTCGAGGCCCTGCGCGGGCAACCGGTCGATTCGGAACTTGAAAGGCTCCAGCCCTTGCTGGCCAGTTCAGAGGGTCACTTCATGCTCAAAGGCGCAACCGCCAGGGAGCTCGCCGCCGCCGGCAGCCTGGCCGATCATGGCGCTCGCCAGCGGCTCCATCGGCAGCTGGCCGATTACCACGAGCACGCATCGACCCGTCCGTCACCACTGCTGGTGCGATGGCACAACGCCCAGGCCGGGCACACCGCAGAACTGCTGGAGGGTCTGCTTGACGCAGGGTGGCTGATGGAGTGTCGGGCGCCGGTGTCCCGATTCGAATCCTTGAACCTGTGGCATCGCCTCGGCGACCAGCAGTTCATGATCGACCATCTAGCCCGGGCTTTCGACCGAGACGCGTTTCGCTCGGAGGTGCTGTTGGGGGTGATCGCGCTGGTAGAAGCCGCCAGCGGCCAAGCCGTGCCGCGAGACTGGCTGCAGGCTGGGCTGACGGCCGCCGTGGCCAGTGGAGACCCCGACGGCCAGGCAGCGCTGCTTGAGAGACTGGGCAGCCACCCCGACACGCCGGAAGATGATCGCCTGAAACTCCTGCTGCAGGCGCTGTCCATGCGCGAGCAGTCGATCGGGCCCGGGCTGCCAGAAACCGAGAGCGTCCGGCACCGGATCGCCTACTGCTACGAAGAAATGGGCGATCTGTCGGCCGCTGCACAGAACTACCGGGCGGCTATCCAGGCGCTGGAAGCCGTTGTCGGGGCGAGCAACAGCAAGTTGATCCCCTGGCTGAACAACCTGGCGGCCGTGCACAAGGCGGCCGGCCAACTCAAGGAGGCATCCCAGCTTGGCTCGCGCTCGCTGAAGCTGGCCCGCGAGCGTTTGGGTGCGCGCCATCCCGCCACCGCCAGCGCCTGCGATCAACTGGGCAACGTCCACTACATGGCCGGAAACTACGCCGAGGCCGAGCCGCTGTATCGGGAGGCCTTGGAGATCACCGAAAGCACGTTTGGCCCGGAACACCCGGCCACGGCGGCCTGCATGAACAACCTGGCTACGCTGCTGGATGCACGCCAGCAGTTCAAGGAGGCCGAGCAACTCTATCGGCGGGCCTTGAGCATTCGTCTGGCGCTGCACGGGGAACATCATTCCGATAGCGCCAGCAGCCTGCACAACCTGGCCACCGTGCTCGAATCATCGGGCAAGACCGACGAGGCCGAGCAGCTGTTTCGGCGCGCGCTGGATGCCTGGGACAAGGTCAGTGGTCAAGAAAGCCCGGCTTTTGCGACGACCCTGCTTTCTCTGGCAGATTTACTTCGGGACCGGGAGAAGTGGGCCGATGCCGAAGCACTGTACCGATCGGATATCGAGATTTGGAGATCGCTCGTTGGCCCGGAACACCCCCACACCCTGAGCGCGCTGAGCGGGCTGGCCCGTTTGTACTCCGACGGCGGCAAACCGGAGCTGGGCGAGCCACTCTTGTTGCATGTCATCGATACAGCCGAGCGCGTCGTTGGCAAGAAGGACCCGCTGTATATGGAGGCCGTTGGCGTGCTCGGCGCGCTCTTGCGCCAGGCAAACCGGCTCGACGAGGCGAGGCTATTGCTCCATCAGGCACTCGCAGCCCATGACAACACCCTCGGGATGCTCTCGGCACCGGTCCAGAAGCTTCGCCGTCTGCTCGATTCCCTGGACTCTCATTCGCAGAAATTGCACTGAAATGGCCACTGACAAAAAGCATCAGCCTGAACTTCCGGCAGCCTACGAACCGGTCGAACTCGACGGGGCGGCCAACGTGATGGAAGCCGCCCGGCGCATGGCGGCCGAAGGCAGCAGTGAAGGCACGCTGGTCTGGGCATGCCGGCAAGCAGCCGGAGAGTTTCGGCCGGGAAAGAACTGGTTCTCACCGGATGATGGATTGTACGTCGGACTCGTTCTTGAACCCGAATTTGCGCCGCAGGCCGGTGGCGAAATGGCCCTGATTGGTCTTCTATCGCTGGGCATGGCTCTGGCTGAATCCGTCGCTCCACTCACCGACCTGCGCTATCGTTGGCCCAACGACGTGTTGTTGAGTGGCTCGAAGGTGGGAGGCGTCGCCTTGCGCCGAGACCTGGAAGCAGGCTGGATGATCCTGGCCGTCTCGGTCAACGTGGGCCAGGAGCCGGCAGAGGTCATCGGAGCCGGCTGCGCGCAGATCGAAGGCGGCAACCCGGACCTTGAACCGATCGACTTGCTGCAGTCGTTCGCGCGCGAGTTTCTGCACTGGATCAATCGCTGGGACGAGGAAGGCTTAAAGGCGATCCTGACCGCGCTGCGCGGCCGCTGGGGTCAGCCGGGTGAATCCGTTCTGATCGAGTTAGACGACGGCACGACTCTGGCCGGCGCCTTCAAGGAGGTCGGAGAACATGGCCAACTCGTTCTGGACACGGCCGATGGCGAAAAAAGCGTCACCCTCCATCAATTTTTCGGCCTGGAATGAAAATCGCCGGCGGGTCGCCGGCGATTTCCTGATAGCGGCTGCTGCCTAAACGGGTGAAGCAGCGCGTCCGCAAACTAAAAGACTCAGGGGGCCGGCGTTTTTTCCTTTTCGTCGTAAAACACCTCGTCCTTGGCCTCTTCGTACCAGGCTGAGCGATGCACCTTGACCCACTCGCTGCTGACATGGCCCTTGGTCGTGATATCGATCCCACCGGGCGCGCCCAAGGTTGCCATGTAGATGTGAGCGAAGCTGACGCCGATCCACAATACGGCGACAACCGCGTGCACGATCAGGTTGATCTGGAACAGGGTGCGGTTTTCAAAGATATCGGGTAGAAGCAACAGCACACCGGTCACACAAACAACCACGCCGGCCAGAACATTCACCAGGAACCATATTTTCTGTCCACCGTTGTATCGACCGGCCGGCAAGTGTTTGCCGAAGGCGCCGCCGAACAGCAACCAGCGAATATCCATCATGGTCGGCTTGTTATGGTGCAGCCAGGCAACGCTCATCACCACGACGCCAACCACAAAGAACGGGCCGCCCCAGTCGTGAATAAACTTCGAGCCCCTGGCCAGTGCCGAGAAGGCTTCCGGACCGATCAGCGGAAGCAACACCGCACGTCCAAAGAGCAGGCTCAGACCGGTCAAGGCCAAAATCAGGAAAAGACCCGCAACATACCAGTGCAGGATGCGATCAAACATCGACCACGCCGGATAGCGCTTGCCGGATGGGTTGCCTAGCTTCTCTCCCCCACCGGTAAAAATATGCAGCAGGAGCATCGCTCCAACCATGAAGGCGAGCCACCAAGGCAGATAGGTCGAGACCGGCCCCATCCTGACCTGTCGGAACGTCTCTCCGTCGCTGCTCATCAGGACATTGGCGGCAGGCGCGTCAACGGCGGTATAACCCTCGTAAGACTGTCGGGCCTGTCGCCAGAGATCGGATCGCGGATTCGTCTCACCCCAGTTTTCTGCCGGCTGGCTTGACTGTACGTCATCGTTCTCTTGAGCCATGGCAAGGTTGACGTGGCCGCTGAGGGGCAAAACAAGCCCCGCGATGAGCACCAGCATCGTCATCCAGCCCGTAGAAAGCTGGGCATTCCGACCACCGTTGTGCTTTAGTTGCTTCTCCATCTTGCTTCTCCGGTCTCGCGTCACACCTGATTGATTTTCAATCGTTTGCGCCGCAGCTGTTTGTGAGTTCGTTGATTACACCCATTCGAATCGCCGAGGCGCTTAGCGATCCCTCTGGTGGTTGAATCGCCGATCCAGCTCAGCCCGAAACTCCGAATCTTCCAGTTTGGCAATCAAGGGATCGTTGGCGCCTTTGTACTCACCCGCTTCAAAAAAGGTCGCGTCCGGTGATTCATAGCACCCGATAACGCCCATCGCCAGTACAAGCATGCCGGCGATGGGGAGCAGACGACGGACAATCATGACAGACCTGTCCGATAGGCTTGGCTCCAGCCCCAGGTCTGCCCGCGGCCGTCGCGGCTCATTGACCGTTCGCGATAGATGTCGGCCACCAGGTCGCCGTCACCGGCAAGCAAGGCCTTGGTCGCGCACATTTCGGCACAGGCCGGCAACATGCCTTCGGCAATCAGGTTTGCCCCGTATTTTTCGAACTCAGCGGAGCTGCCCGGTTCTTCAGGCCCCCCCGCGCAGAACGTGCACTTGTCCATCCGGCCGCGAGAACCGAAAGCAGTGGCGTTCGGGAACTGCGGCGCGCCGAAAGGACAGGCGAAGAAGCAGTAGCCACAGCCAATGCACAAATCCTTGTCGTGCAGGACGATGCCGTCAGGCGTGGTGTAGAAGCAGTCGACGGGGCATACAGCGGCGCAGGGCGCGTCATCACAATGCATGCAGGCAACAGACACGGACTTCTCGCCAGGCTGCCCGTCATTCAGAGTCACAACCCGCCGACGGTTCACACCCCACGGCACCTCATTGGCGTTTTTGCAGGCGGTCACGCATCCATTGCATTCAATACAGCGATCTGCATCACATAGGAACTTCATTCGAGCCATTTTCTATCTCCTTCAGCCTCAGGCGGCCTTCACGATTTGGCACAGAGTCGCTTTCGTCTCTTGCATCTGCGTTACCGGGTCATATCCGTATGTCGTGGCTGAATTGGCAGCCTCTCCTCGCGAATATGGCGCGGTTCCTTCGGGATAGCGATCCTCACGATCTTCACCGTTGAACCATCCACCGAAATGGAACGGCATCCAGACGACGCCGCGTCCGACACGGTTGGTAATCATGATCTTCATCCGCAGGCGTCCGCCTTCAGGGCTTTCGACCCAGACCCAGTCATCGAGGCGCAATCCGCGATCGTTGGCATCGGCCGGATTGATTTCCACGAACATGTCCGGCTGCAGTTCGGCCAGCCATGCGGTTGAACGCGTTTCTCCGCCGCCGCCTTCGTGCTCGACCAGTCGACCCGTCGTTAGCACGAGCGGGAACTCGCCAGAATAGTCGTCTTTTTGAATCGACTCATAGCGGATCGGTACCCGAAACACCTCTTTCATGTCCCCGTAGGTCGGATACTGGGCGACCAGGTCATGCCGCGAGGTGTAAATCGGCTCGCGATGCACCGGAATCGGATCGGGGAAGGTCCATACCTTGCAGCGGGCCTTGGCATTGCCGAAGGGAGCCACCTCATGCTTGAGACAAATGCGCTGGATGCCGCCGGAGATATCCGTATGCCAGGCTACTGAGTCAATACCGGCGGATTCCATGTTGCGGAAGCGGGTAATTTCTGCTTCGGTAACCGATTCACTCGGTTTATCAGCTTCACCGCCAACCCAGGCAATCGTGGCCATTTCAAACGGGGTCAGGTCCTCGTGCCATCCCAAACTGCGCAGCAGGCCGTACGTGACCGGCGGATGTCCGTCCTGAATCTCGGATTCGGCGGGCCATGAGTTTTCTGCCAGGAGATTCACACCTTCATGTTCGGTGCCGAAGCGCGCACGGAACGGTAACCCACCTTTGGAAACCGGCAGACTGGGATTCCACAGGATATGGGTACCGGGGTGCTTTTGTTCTGCTGTGCCCCAGCAAGGCCAAGGCAAGCCGTAGGTTTCTCCGTCGCATGGACCGCCAACAGCTTTCAGCGTCGTGGTATCGAAGGTGTGCTTGTTTTTCATCTGGAGCTTCAACCGCTCCGGACTTTGTCCGCTGTAACCAATGGTCCAGGCGCCTTTATTGATTTCGCGAAGAATGTCTTCCCAGACGGGCTTGTCCCCGTCCTTGATCTCGATGTTCTTGAACATGTCCTCTGCGAACCCGAATTTCCGAGCCAGCAGATACAGGATCTCGGTGTCTGTCTTGGATTCGTAGAGCGGATCCAGAATCTTTTCCCGGACCTGGATCGAACGATTCGATGCGGTGACCGATCCAGCCTGCTCAAACTGCGTCGCCGTCGGCAGCAGGTAAACACCGTCGGTTCGTTCGGACAGGGCCACCATATGCGTGGGGAACGGGTCGGAGACGACGATCAGGTCCAACTTGCTCAGGGCGTTTTGAAGTTCCGGGCCGCGAGCGACAGCGTTGGCGGACAGGCCCTGGAAGAATATTCCGCGAATTCTGTCGCGCTGTCCAAGATTGTCGGGATCTTCGAGAATGCCATCGACGACGCGGGAAACCGGAATGCCTGCGACGTTCATCCGGTGCACGCCATCTACGGTATACGTGTCGAAGCGACTGCGAATGTCTTCGTAATCGACGTCCCAGACGCGACACCAGTGCTTCCATGCATTGTCGGAGAAGCCCATATAGGCCGGCAGCGTGTTGCAGAGCGGGCCGATATCGGTAGCGCCCTGGACGTTATCGTGGCCCCGGAAAATATTGGCACCGCCACCGGACTTGCCCATGTTGCCCAGGGCTAACTGAAGGATTGAATACGCGCGGGTATTGGAATTGCCGACGTGGTGCTGGGTGCCGCCCATGCACCATACGATGGTGCCGGGTCGGTTTTCTGCCAGCGTTTTGGCGGCTTCGTAGAGTTCAGACTCACTTGCACCGGTCACGTCTTGAACCTTGTCAGGGGTCCAGTTTGCGACCTCTTGGCGCACCTCGTCCATGGCGAAAACGCGCTGCTGGATGAATTCCTTATCTTCCCAGCCGTTCTCGAAGATATGCCACAAAAGGCCCCAGATGAGGGGAATATCAGTGCCGGGGCGCAGACGAATATACTGATCGGCATGGGCTGCGGTTCGGGTAAACCTGGGATCCACGACAATGATCTTGGCGCCGTTTTCTTTCCCGCGCAGAACGTGCTGCATCGCCACGGGATGCGCTTCTGCTGCATTAGAGCCAATGAAGAACATTGACTTGCAGTTATGCATGTCGTTGTAGGAATTCGTCATTGCACCGTAGCCCCAGGTATTGGCGACCCCAGCGACGGTGGTGGAGTGACAGATTCGGGCCGAGTGGTCGCGGTTGTTGCTGCCCCAGAATGCGCAGAGCTTGACCTGCAGGTACGACGCTTCGTTGTTGGCCTTGCAAGAGCCCGAGAACCAGACCGAATCGGGTCCGGATTCTTCGCGAATCTCCAGCATCTTGTCGCCGATCTCATCAATCGCCTGTTCCCAGCTGAGGCGGCGCCATTGTCCGCCCTCAAGCTTCATGGGGAATTTGATCCGCTTCTCGCTTTTCGCGTGTGAGCGCAGGGCCGCGCCCTTGGCGCAATAGCCGCCCAAGTTGATCGGAGAGTCAAAATCAGGCTCCTGACGAATCCAGACGCCGTTTTGAACACTGGCAATCGTGCTGCAACCTACTGAACAGTGCGAGCACACCGTCGTTCGCTTTTCAATCGGGGCGGCAGTCGATTCGGCAGCACCCTGTGCCTCGACGCGCCGCATCATGCTCAAGGGCATGCTGGCGGCCAGGGCCGTTCCCCCGGCGGTCAATCCCGAGCGCTTGATAAAGGCGCGACGGTCAAACGGCTTTCCCAAAGAACCGGGTGAAGGATTGGATGCGGCGTGTTTGCGGATCAATTTCATGAAAATTCCTCTTGAGCGGTGTACGTCGCCAATCTGGGGCTAGATTTCCCGGGCGCTGCGGTAGTACCGGCGGATATGGTCGGTTTCGTGATAGCCGACAGGCTTGGTTCTTTCTTCTTGTTCAACCGCGGGGGCGGCCTGGGCGTTGACACTGGTCAGACCCAATCCAGCAGCGGCTCCGACAGTGACGGCACCCGTCATCAGGCGCCGTCGCCCGGTATCGACAACGACAGGCTTTAACCTTTCAGCCAATTTCCTCATTTCTCGTCTCCAAGCTTCTTGATTTCCTGCACCGAACAGCGGCAGGTTCGTGATAAACAGCGATGGACCGACGGTAGCAGCGCAGATCATTGCGCGACTTGAGCCAGATCAATAAACATTAGATTTCGCTGAATTTAAACACGATCGGGCACAGTGCGTTCAGAAAAAAGCGCGGACCCTAGACCTTGGTCGCATACGGCTGCCCTTTGACTTCAGCTTGTTGACGAAAGAAAGGAAGCTGAACCCCACTCACCTGCTGGGCACGACATCCGTTTTCATCACAAGGTTCATGGACAGACAGCGCTGATGCGGCATCCGGATCGATGGCGCCGAATTCATCAGGGCAGAAAGGTTGAGGAGAAGGGCTTCGTGCAGCGTGCCCTTAACGCAAAGCAGCCGGCCCTCGGGCCGGCTGCGGATACGCTTAAAAAAAGATCTTTAATCAGGCAGAAGAGGTAGACGCTCCGGCCCCCGGCGAGGATTTTGGTGCATCATCTGCATGAAACTCCTCGTCCTTGACTTCTTCATACCAAAGATCGTGGTGCACTTTTGCCCACTCTGAACTCACGTGACCTTTGGTCATTGCATCCATGGAGCCAGGCGCGCCAAGGGTCGCCATGTACATGTGTCCGAAGCTTGCGCCCAGCCAGAGAATCGCGACAACGCCGTGAATGATCAGATTCCACTGAAACAGCTCGCGTGTCTCGAAGATCTGCGGATTGATCATCATGACGCCGGTGGCGCAAACAATGATGCCGGCACCCACGTTGACCCAGAACCAAGCCTTTTCACCACCGTTCATCCGGCCAGCCGGCAGATGCTTGCCAAAAGCGCCACCTTTGAGCAACCACTTGACGTCCGTGCCGTTGGGGATGTTGTAACGCATCCACGCAACAATCATCAGCGCGACCCCAACGGTGAAGAAAGCTCCACCGTAGTTGTGGATGTTCTTCGATGCCAGCGCCCAGGCAGCGAAGCCTTCAGGCCCCAGGAGAGGAATCAGCACCGCTCGGCCAAAGAGGAGACTCAAGCCCGTGATGGCCAAGACCAGGAACAGGATCGCCACGAACCAGTGGAGGGCGATATCGAAACCTGACCAGCGCGGGACGCGCTTACCGGACGTTGCCTCAAGCCTTTCGCCACCTCCGGATATGATGTAAAAGAGGGCGACGGCTCCGATCATCAAGGCCAAGTACCAGGGGAGATAGGTTGAGACCGGCCCCATGCGGATCTGGCGGAAGCTCTCTCCCCCACTTTGCATCAGGACATTGGCGCCATAGCCTTTGATCACGCTGACGCCCTCGTTGGCCTGACGAGCATCGCGCCACACGTCAGACCGCGGATTGACCTGCTCCGCCCATGGATCGGTGGGTGGAGCGGTCTGGGCGACCGCGCTGTCCTGGGCGAAGGCAACATAGACATATCCGCTCAGCGGAACGACCATGGCGGCCACCAGCACCAGGGCCGTCATCGCGGCGATCCTGCGGCCAGTCTTGCGAATTTTGCCGGTTCTTGCAGATTGCTCTGATTTCATGACTTCTTACTCCAAGCTAACGCTGCGCCTGACCTGAGCGCATTCGATCGCGCAGGTGTTCAGCCGTTTCCTGATCCCGCTCTTGTTGACCGGCCAGGCGTTCCTGCTGTCCTTCATTGATCCAGGGGTCGGCTGTCTTCTGGGTGCAGCCGGAGAGCAGGGCTCCGGCAGACAGAACCAGGATGATCGACAGCGCGGCCCGAGATAACCGGGCACCGTTCATCAACGATCCCTCTGACCATCAAAGCGTTGATCGAGCTGGGCCCGGAATTCGGGATCCTCCAGCTTGGCCAGCAGAGGGTCGTCCTTGCCCTTGTAAACACCGGGCTCGTAGACCGTCACATCAGGATCCTCGTAGCACCCCGTCAAAGCGACCGCCAGCGCAATCGCGCTGGCAGCCGTCAGTAAGCGGCGAGCAATCATGCCCCGGCACCGTAGGCCTTGGCCCAGCCCCAGGTCTGGGGACGGGTATCGCGGGTCATGGTGCGCTGACGATAAATGTCGGCCACCAGATCGCCGTCACCGGCCAGCAGTGCCTTGGTTGCGCACATCTCCGCGCAGGCCGGGAGCTTGCCTTCGGCGATGCGGTTGGCCCCGTACTTCTCGTACTCCGAGGCCGTACCCGGCTCATCGGGACCACCGGCACAGAAGGTGCATTTGTCCATCTTGCCGCGCACACCGAAGGCTTCGGTGGTCGGGAACTGCGGAGCACCGAAGGGGCAGGCGTAGAAGCAATAACCGCAGCCGATACACAGATCCTTGTCGTGAAGAACGATGCCGTCCGTGGTGGTGTAGAAGCAGTCGGTCGGGCAAACGGCGGCGCAGGGTGCATCCGTGCAGTGCATGCACGCCACTGAGATTGACTTCTCGCCAGGCAAACCGTCGTTGAGGGTCACCACTCGCCGACGGTTAACGCCCCACGGCACATCGTTGGCGTTTTTGCAGGCCGTCACACAGCCGTTGCATTCGATGCAGCGATCCGCATCACAAAGAAACTTCATTCGAGCCATTGTCTTGTCTCCTCCTTCCGTAAGCCTTAGGCGGCTTTCTGGATCTGGCACAGGGTCGACTTGGTCTCCTGCATCAGGGTGATGGGATCATATCCATAGGTCTTGGCGGTGTTGCAGGATTCGCCTCGAACGTACGGTGCCGTGCCCTCCGGGTACCGATCGATCAGGTCTTCGCCCTGGAACCATCCACCAAAGTGGAACGGCGTCCAGACCACGCCCCGGCCGACTCGCTCAGTGATCATCGCTCGGATCTTGATCCGTCCTCCTTCCGGACCTTCCAGCCAGACCCAGTCATTGTCGCGCAGACCTCGGTCGTTGGCATCGATCGGGTTGATCTCGACGAACATTTCCTGCTGCAGCTCGGCCAGCCAGCTCATCGAGCGGGTTTCTTCCCCGCCGCCTTCGTACTCGACCAGTCGGCCACTGGTGAACACCAGCGGAAACTCCTGCGAGAAATCGTCGGCCTGGACCGAAGCGTAGCGAGTTGGCAGGCGCCACAGGGACTTCATGTCGCCGTGGGTTGGATACTCGTTGACCAGATCGCGCCGCGGCGAATACAGCGGCTCGCGGTGAATCGGCACCGGATCCGGGAAGGTCCAGACGATGGCACGCGCCTTGGCATTGCCGAACGGGGCGAGCTCGTGCTTCAGGCACACGCGCTGAATACCGCCGGACAGGTCGATATGCCAGGCCACGGCATCCAGGGCATCGGATTCCATGTCGCGATACTGAGCGATGTCGGCCTCACTAACGCTGCCGTTGGGCTTGTCGGCCAGACCGGCCACCCAGGCAATCGTGGCCATTTCAGTCGGGGTCAACTCACTGTGCCAGCCCATGGTCCGCAGCATGCCGTAAGTCACCGGGGGATGACCTTCCTGGATTTCAGAATTTCGGCTCCAGGAGTCCTCGGCGAGGATGCTCGTCCCATTGTGCTCGCTACCAAAACGGGCCCGGAACGGCAAACCGCCCTGCGAGACCGGGACATCGGTGTTGTAGAGCACATGCGAGCCCGGATGCTTGACTTCCGGAGTCCCCCAGCACGGCCATGGCATCCCGTAGGTATCGCCATCGCACGGTCCGCCTTGGGCCTTCAGCGTGGTGGTATTGAAGGTGTGCTTGTTTTCCAGGTGCAGCTTCAGGCGCTCCGGGCTCTGGCCGGTATAACCGATCGTCCAGGTACCGCGATTGATCTCGCGCAGAACGTCCTCAGAGTCGGGGGTTCCATCAGCGCTCACGGAAATGTTCTTAAACATCTCATCGGCAAATCCAAACTTCTTGGCCATCAGATACAGAATCTGGGCATCCGTTTTGGATTCATACAGCGGGTCGATGACCTTTTCGCGCCACTGCAGCGAGCGGTTGGACGCGGTACACGAACCGGCCTGCTCAAACTGGGTCGCTGTCGGCAGCAGGTAAACACCGTCGGTGCGTTCGGACATCACCGCCAGGTGGGTCGGGTACGGGTCGGAAATGACGACCAAGTCAAGCTTCTCGACGGCCTTCTTCATTTCCACACCACGGACCTGGCTGTTGACCGCGTGGCCCTGGAAGAATACCGCCCGGATGTTGTCGCGCTGGGACAGGTTTTCCTTGTCTTCAAGAATGCCGTCGATCCAGCGCGAAACCGGAATGCCGGGGATATTCATCGGATGCGTGGGATTGCCGGAATTGTCCGCATAGCGGCCATCGTCAAACCGGCCTTTCAGCCAGTCATAGTCGACATCCCAAACCCGGGCCCAGTGGCGCCAGCCACCGTCTGACAGACCGTAGTAACCCGGCAGCGTATGGCAGTTCGGACCGACGTCGGTCGCGCCCTGCACGTTGTCATGTCCGCGGAAGATGTTTGCGCCGCCGCCGACCTTGCCGATATTACCCAGCGCGAGCTGCAGCACGCAGTAGGCGCGGGTGTTGGCGTTGCCGACGTGATGCTGGGTGCCGCCCATGCACCAGACGATGGTGCCGGGACGATTTTCCGCCAGTGTCTTGGCGCACTGATACATCTGGTCTTCGGGTACGCCGGCCACATCCTGAACCTTGTCGGGGGTCCAGTTGGCGACTTCCTTGCGGATTTCGTCCATGGCGTAGACCCGCTGACGGATGTACTCCTTGTCTTCCCATCCGTTTTCAAAAATGTGCCAAAGCAGGCCCCAAACGAACGGAATGTCGGTGCCCGGCCGAATGCGGATGTGCTGATCGGCATGCGCGGCGGTGCGGGTCAGACGCGGGTCAACCACGACCAGCTTCGAGCCGTTTTCCTTGCCGCGCAGAACGTGCTGCATGGCCACCGGATGGGCTTCGGCAGCGTTCGAGCCAATAAAGATCATCGACTTGCAGTTATGCATGTCGTTGTAGGAGTTAGTCATGGCGCCATAGCCCCAGGTGTTGGCAACGCCGGCGACCGTAGTCGAGTGGCAGATGCGGGCCTGATGGTCCATGTTGTTGGTGCCCCAGAACGCGGCGTACTTGCGCTGCAGGTACGCGCCTTCGTTGTTCGCCTTGGAGGAGCCGCAGTGCCAAATCGAATCCGGCCCCGACTCTTCGCGAATCTGCATGAACTTGTCACCGATCTCGTCGATCGCCTGATCCCAGCTCAGTCGCTTCCACTGGCCACCCTCAAGCTTCATCGGATACTTAATGCGCTTGGTGCTGTGGCCGTGCGAACGCAGGGCAGCGCCCTTGGCGCAGTGACCGCCCATATTGAAGGGCGAGTCGAAATCCGGCTCCTGGCCAATCCAGACACCGTTCTGCACGGTGGCCTTGGCACCGCATCCCACCGAGCAGTGGGTGCATACGGTGCGCTTGACCTCAACCGGGCCGGCGCTGGCCTCAGGTGGCTGCTGAGCGTCGACTCGCTTCATCATGCTCAGCGGCATGGCGGCGGCCAGCGCAGTACCACCTGCGGTCAGGCCCGACCGCTTCAGGAAAGTGCGTCGATCAAAACCCTTGCCTCTGGCAACGCGATGCGCGTCGTTGGCGGCTTGCTTGCGAATAAGTTTCATAGGTCTCCTCCAGACTGAATTCGGCGCTTTAACAGCGGCCTCTAAAAGCGGGCGCTTTCGTAGTAGCGCCGAATATGGTCGGTTTCGCGGTAGCAGGTGCCTTCTGCTTTGGGCTTGGCCTGCTCTGGAACGGCCGCCTGACCGTTGATGGATACCAGGCCGAGACCGGCAGCAGCGCCGGCTCCAATGGCACCGGTCATGAGTCGCCGACGCGCCAGATCAATCGATGGCTTGGGTGAAGATTCACTTGGTCGTTTCATGTCTCTCTCCAAAAATAATTATTCCGGCAAACTCAGCCAGACTCTTTCAAACTCCATGAACGCCTCTCCCAGCCGGCCGATCGGCCGGTAAAAGGCAGCGCTCTTCGCACCCTGAATGTCACTGAAAAACCGGGGCATCCAATTGCCCACGTATTCGCTGAAAAATGCTTTCTGGCCGGGCAACGGAATGCCGTGCTCCGGGTCTGCCAGCAGTGCCATGGTTTCGCAGATGGCGGCCGCATGGTCTTCAGGCTCGACCACGCCGTCCGCCCTCTGAATGCCAAGCCTTGCCAGCTCGTCGCGCAGCGCTGCCAGCGGCTTGTCCATCAGGAATCCTGTCAGGTAATAACTGCCGTAGGGGAGCAATTCCCCTCGACCCACACCGATGAACAGATCGTGGAATTCTCGCTCCACCGCTTCCGGACCCGCATCGACGGCAGCCGCGGCAAGCGCACCCCAGGCGGCCTGAAGATCGGTCTGCCGCGGCGCTTCGGGTTGGCCATTACCCAACTCAGACAGCATCTGCAGCACTTGCGCACTCGGAGCATCGCGCAGCAGGGCGGCCAGCAGCGTGTAGGTCTCTACACGTGCTTGAACACCTTCTGGCTGGCTTGCAGTCGATCCGGAGTGGCCGATCGCCACGCCGTTCTCGGTTGATTCGTGCATTTTATATATACCTTTCCCCGATCCAGCACTGTATTCCCACGCTCACGATCAAGTCAAGTCGCGTCGACTAAAGTCGTAAAAACCGATCCTCCAGGACCCGCTCAATTTCGATGCTGGGGAGGATGGGTCACGACGCCGCCCTCGTCTTCATACATCCGCTGGATGCGGCAGTCTTCGCACAGGCGAATCCGGGCCAGCGCTTCGGTTCCCTGGAACATCCAGTGGCCCTTGAGCCGACGCTCCATGCTTTCCATCATCTTGCGCGTGGCAAAAGGCTTGCCGCAGCCGTCGCAGTGATGCATTTCCTCTTCATTGAGCAGCCGCTGGGCCGGCTGCAAGTGGGCAGGAAAATGCATCCGCGCCTGCAGCCCGATCGCGTCTTCCGGGCAAGATGATTCGCACATGCCGCACTGCACGCAGTGGTCTTCGCGAAAGTACAGCTGCGGCAGATCGCCGCCGCCCTGGATCGCGGAAACCGGACACACCGACACACAGGCCATGCACAGCGTGCAGGCGTCCGGATCGACCCGAATTTCCCCAAACGGCGCCGATGAAGTCAGCGCGACGGTCTCGCTGACCTCACCTTCGGCCTGAGCATGAAGATGCCCGAGCGCCTGTCGGATGATCTCGCGCTTGGTGCCCAGCGCAGCGAAAGTTGCCGGTTTCTTCGTCATCGACGACAGCGGCGCCGAGACCGAGACCGCATCGACCTCTCCTTCCCAGAACAGCACGCGCTCTTCAGGATGCCGATCGCCGAGGCCGGTCAGTATGGGCCGGTAGATGTCGAGCTGACGACGCGTGGCGTCGACCAGGGTGGCCGCCGGCTCTGGCCCGGTGAGCAGAATCACACGACCCGCCCCGTAAGCCAGCACCGCCAGCCAGGTGTCGGCGCCGACCGAACCGACGTCCTCGACCGCCACGGGCAGAACCTGCTCGGGCAACTGCGAGGCCATCGCGGCCAGCGTGGTCGCGGCACTTTCCGCGCTGTAGAGCAGGACATCCGGGGCCTCATGTTGCGGACCGGCTTGATCTCGATAATCGACCAATAACCGCCGCACCGAATCGAGCAAATCTTCCGACGATGGCGCGGCGTAGCGCATGGCGCCCGACGGACAGACGGTCACACAACTACCGCAACCCTGGCACAGGTAGGGGTCGATCTCGATCTTCTCGCCAACGCTAAACGCCGCGCCAGTCGCACAGGCATCGACGCACTTGCGGCAGCCGCTCTGGCCACGCGAGCCGTGAGCGCAGATATCGGGATCGTAGGCAAAAAACCGGGGCTTTTGAAACTCGCCAATCAGGCCCGGCAATTCGTCCAGGGCAGCCTTGAGATCGACATCGTTGCGAACCCGGTAATAACCCGGCGGGGGCAAGTCGACGCCCGAATCCGCCGAACCGTCCAGATCAAGAATCAAGTCAAAAGTGCCAGGATCAATACCGAAGGCGGCGGCAGCTTCCAAAACCCTTCCACGATCCACCTCGACTTTCAGGGTGAAGGCGCCCAGGTAGCCGGACAACTCCAGCGGCCGACCATCGAGGTAGCGCCCGGGCGGCGCCCGGTCAGGCGGGTCGCTGGGAGGCGCAGTGGCCAGCATGGTGCACTTCAAGTCGGCCTTGAGTTGCTCGGCGATCGGCCAGGCTTCGTCGGCCGGCCCGATGATCAGCAGCCGACCTTCGGAGCGGTATTCGACCCACTCCATCGGCTCGGGCGGCGGATCGAAATCGTCCAGGGCTGCGGCCCGCGCCCGACCGGTCGAACTGGTGGCAGACAGCTGCTTGATATCCAATAAGTCTTCTTGCACGGGAATCCTCGAAGGTCAGTCAGCCCGGCCGCCGATCAGGGTCGGAATCCCCCTCATCGGGTGCCTCGGGCGAGTCGCCAGCGTCGGCGAGCGTTTCGTCATCTGCTTCCGGCGCTTCGTGCGCCGAAACCTCGGTGGGGCGGTCAACGCCTGGATCGACATCCGGGCTGACCTCGGTTGCGGCGAGCGAGTCGGTTTCCTCGTCTTTGGTCGCCAAAGCGTCTTTGAGCTTTCTTTCCGCGCGCTTGGCCGCCTGCTCAGCTCGGTAGCGCATGTCCGCAGTCACGATGCTGCCCAGTGCCGCGGGCTTGCTGTAGTCCTCGGCATAATCGTCGAGCATGTCGACCACGTTGTATTTGGGCTGTCGAAAAAGGCGCCGCAACGCCGCCCGCCGCAACCCTTCGCTCACCCGGGGCGAGAAGAAGGGTTGGACGCTGCCGCCTTGATCGATCGATTCCAGCGGCGGCATGTCTTCATCGCCAGGTGGCTCGGCCTCCGCGGCCGGCTGGCCGTCGCCATCGTCCGATGGAGCATCCACCGGCGGGTTCTGCGCGACCGCACCCGACTCGTCGGCGACTTCGGCAGACTCGGGCGTCTCGCCGCCGGAATCCTGCTCCTCATCGCGCAGCGCGGACTGCTTGCGCCGCGACCAGCGCTGCAGAAACCCTTCGTCCTCGGTCATGGCTTCTCCGCGTCGAACGGCTGACGGTATTTGTCGCCCTGCTTGCCCTTGATCTTCTGCTTGCGCGGTCCGGGGCGGTAATGAGCGGCAACATAGTCCTTGATCCAGACCACGATCGAGGCCGGCATAGCCGCCTGATAGAACAACTCGTCGACCTCCTCAGCGGCAACCGCATCGTCCTGATCAGCGGATATCCGCAAAGGCTGTGGCTCGCCGTCGCTATTGAGCTGGCAGATCACATACAGGCGCGGCTGCGTGCTGGTCAGGTTGTACCAGTAGTCGTCGCAGGCGTCTGGAGTCAGCCGGAGCTCCAGGCCTTCCCAGCGATAGATGCAGGTATCCCCCCCGTCACGGACCAGTTCGCGGTGCGGATGTCCGGGACTGGCGACCGTCGAAGGAAGAATACCGATCACCTGCCAGTTCGAGCCGGTGCGCTCCATCATCACGGTCATGGGCCGACGAGCGTAGCGTTCAATATTCATGGCTTGATGACGATCTTTGGCATTTTGTGGGTGAAGTCGGTGGCCTGCATCGACAGCTTGGCCGCCATGCGCACGGCGATCTGTCGATAAAGTCCTGCGATCTCGCCGTCCGGCTCGGCCACTACAGTCGGTCGGCCGTTGTCGGCATGCTCGCGGATGGCCAGGTCCAGCGGCAGCGAACCCAACAGCGGGACGCCGTAATCGCTGGCGATGCGCTCGCCGCCGCCGCTGCCGAAGATGTGCTCTGAGTGGCCACAGTTGGAGCAGATGTGCAGACTCATGTTCTCCACCACCCCGAGAACCGGCACGTTGACCTTGCGAAACATCTGCAGGCCCTTGCGCGCATCCAGGGTGGCAATGTCCTGGGGCGTAGTCACGATCACCGCCCCGGCCACCGGCACCTGCTGCGACAGGGTCAGCTGGATGTCCCCGGTCCCCGGCGGCATGTCAATGATCAGGTAGTCCAGGTCCTTCCAACGGGTATTGCCCAGCAGCTGCTGCATGGCCTTGGTCACCATCGGGCCGCGCCAGATCATGGGCTCTTCTTCATCGATCAGGTAACCGACCGAGATCGACTGGATGGAATAGCTCATCATCGGCTCGAAGGTGGTGCCGTCGACCGAGTCGGGGCGGCCGCTGACGCCAAGCATGCGGGGTTGACTCGGGCCGTAAATGTCAGCATCGAGCATGCCCACCTTGGCCCCCTCGGCCGCCAGCGCCAGGGCCAGATTGGCCGAAACCGTGGACTTGCCGACCCCACCCTTGGCCGATGAGACGGCAATGATGTTCTTGACCACCTGCAGGCGCTGCACGTTGGGCTGGACCTGGTGCGGGCTGATCTTGCTGGTCACCTTGACCGTCGCCGAATCGATCTCGGGCAGCGCTTCGATGGCGCGTCTGAGGTCGGCCGCCAGGCGTCGCCCGAACCGGCGCGCTGGGTAGGCCACTTCCAGGACGACAGACGCCCTGCGGTCGGTCAGCTCAAGCTGCGGCTGAACGCAGGCGCCTTGGAGCTCGGGGCCCAGCGCCTCTTGCTGGCCTTCGAGCACAATCTGCTCGATGCGCTGTTGCAGTGCTTCGCTCATTTCAGGCATTCGATATACTGGATTGAATCCCTACCATCCTAGACCATTTTGAATGTCTAAACTGTCTGCTGTGGCCGTGCTGATCGGCACCCGCAAGGGGCTGTTCATTGCCCGTAGCAATCCTGATCGCCAGCAATTCAGTATCGAGGGTCCGCACATCGCTGGCTACGAGATCCAGCGTGCGTTTCTCGACCCGCGCAGTCATGGACGGTGCGGTTACGCTGCGGCTCACCATCCGATCTGGGGCATCCATATCTATCGAACCGACAATGCCGGACGCGACTGGCGGCCGATGGACGCTGTGCCCAGCCACGGCGATGACGACGACAGCGCTCACCTCAAGACCATCTGGAGCCTGGCGCCGGGACCGGCAGACCAGCCCGAAACCCTGTATGCCGGCATTGAGCCGCCGGGGCTGTTTGTTTCCCGCGACGCCGGGAAGAGCTGGTCCTGTTTGGAGGGCTTCCATCGCCACCCCACGGCCAAGCGCTGGCATCCGGCCAAGGGCGGGTGCGCGGTCCATTCGCTGGCGGCCAGCGGTCATCGTCTGTACGCAGCGCTGGCGGCCGGGGGCACCTACCGTTCCAACGACGCCGGAGCGAGCTGGGCGGCGTGTAATGCGGGGATAAGAGCACCTTATCTGGCCGAAAGGAATGCCCCAGCCGGACACAACGACCATACTCTGCGCATGCATCCGGCCAACCCCGACCGTCTCTACCGCCAAAGCCACAGCGGCACCTGGCGCTCCGATGACGGCGGCGTCAGCTGGCATGAGATCACCGGCGGCCTGCCCAGCGACTTCGGCTATGCCCTGGGGCTGGACCCAGCCGACCCGGATACGCTGTTCACCATTCCCGAAGCTTCCAGTCAGTTTCGAGCCACCGTCGACGGCAAACTGCGCGTCTATCGCACCGAGAACGCGGGCGCCGACTGGCAGGCGCTGACCGACGGCCTGCCACAGAAGAACTGCTTCGTCACGGTGCTGCGCGACGGGCTGGATACCGACGGCCTGGCACCCCTTGGGGTCTACTTCGGCACCTCGAGCGGCCAGGTCTACGCCAGCAATGACCGCGGCGAAACCTGGCAGTCGCTGCCGGCCATTCTGCCGCCGATTCTCAGCGTGCAGGCCGGGGGCGTGGCATGAGCGAGCTGATGCAGGCCTTGGGTCTTGACGGCGGCATCGTCGCAGCGATCGGCGCGGGCGGGAAGAAAAGCGTGCTCAACGAGCTGGCAGCCGGCGCATCGGGCCGGGTCGCCTGGACCGGCACCGTGTTCACCGCCCGCCCACCGCGCTGGACCGGGGTGGAGGTGCATGTCGGCTCCGAAGACGAACTGCTGGATCTGGCCACAACATTGCCGGGTCCCGGCCGCCATGCTTTCCTGCTGCCCAGCGAAAAGCCCGGTCGCTACGGCGGCATGAGTATCGAGGGCGTGGATCGACTGCACGAAGCCGGTGGCTTCGACCTCACCCTGGTCAAGGCTGACGGGGCGCGCATGCGCGGCCTGAAATGCCCGAAGCCCGGCGAGCCGGTGCTGCCCAGCCGGACCCGCACGGTACTGATGGTGCTCTCGGCCAGGGTCATCGGAAAACCGCTGAACGAGGAATTCGTCCATCGCCCCGAACGGGTCGCCGAGGTTCTGGGCCTGGACATCGGCGAGATCCTGACCCCGGCCCACCTGGCCGCGGTGTTCACCCGGCCCGGCGGAATCTCCGAAGGCACTGGGGGCCTTGCCGTGGTGCCGGTCATCAACCAGGTCGACGATGAGGACGCGCGCGCACAGGCTGCCGAGGCTGCGCGCCAGGCGCTGGCCGAAAGCTCGCGCTTTGACCGGGTGGTCCTGACTTGCCTGAAGCGCGACAGCACGCGCAACTCGCCGGTCGTGGAGGTGATCGAAAGACACCGGAGGCGCCCATGATCCGAATTGAACTCCCTGCCGCTCTCCAGACCCTGGCCGGCGGCCAGGCCAGTCTCGAGGTCACCGGCGCCACGGTCGCCCAGGCGCTGGAAGGCCTTGGTCGTGAGCATCCACTGTTGATCAGCCGCATCCTGACCCGCGGCGGCCAGCTCCGCCCCCACGTCAACCTGTTCGTCAACGAACTCGACGTGCGCACCGAGCGCGGGCTGGACACGCCGCTGAGCGTCGGTGACACGCTGCTGGTCGTGCCATCCGTGGCCGGCGGCTGAGGAATTGCCAATGTCTCTGGACCAACGTCTTGAACAGCTGCGGCGCGAGATCGACCTGGTCGATCCGGCCGAAGCCCTGGCCCGCAGCCGGGCCGGCGCGGTTCTGCTGGACGTGCGCGAGGCCGAGGAAATCGCCCTCGGCCTGCCGGAAACCGCGCAGGCGGTCAGCCGCGGTTACCTGGAAATGCGCATCAATGAGCTGGCGCCCGATCCGGACCAGGAAATTTTGTTGCTGTGCGCGGCCACGACCCGCTCACTGCTGGCCGCCGACGACCTGCGCCAGATGGGCTACCGAAGGCTGGCTGCGGTGCAGGGCGGGTTCAACCGCTGGAAAGACGAGGGTCTGCCCTACACCCTGCCCGAGACCCAGGACCGCGACGCGCTGCAGCGCTATGCCCGCCAGCTGGTGCTGCCCGAGCTGGGGCCGTCCGGCCAGGCCCGCCTGGGCCAGGCGCGCGTCCTGCTGATCGGCGCCGGCGGCCTGGGCTCACCGTCAGCGCTGTACCTGGCCGCCGCCGGAATCGGCACCCTTGGACTGGTCGATCATGATCGGGTCGATCGCTCCAACCTGCATCGCCAGGTCCTCCATCGCGACGACCGCGTCGGGATGGCCAAGACCGAGTCGGCCCGGCTGACCCTGGAGGCACTCAATCCTTCGATCCGGGTCCAAACCCACCCCGTGCGGCTGGATTCGGGCAACGTTGAATCGATCTTTGCCGACTACGACATCGTGGTCGACGGCTCAGACAATTTCCCGACCCGCTACCTGGTCAACGATGCCTGCATCAAGCTGGGTCTGGCCAACGTCTATGGTGCCGTCCAGGGCTTCGAGGGCCAAGTCTCGGTGTTTCCGGCCGGTGGGCGACCCTGCTACCGCTGCCTGTTTGCCGAACCGCCGCCGCCGGAGCACGCGCCTTCGTGCAACGAGGCCGGGGTTCTCGGCGTGGTGCCGGGGATCATCGGCCTTCTGCAGGCCCTGGAGGTGATCAAGCTGGTCACCGGCATCGGCGAAACCCTGGCGGGACGTCTGCTGCTGTTCGATGGCCGAACGACTCGTCTGCGCGAGGTCCGTCTTGGCGCCAGCGCCGACTGTCGCTACTGCGCCCCGGGGGCCGAATTCCCCGGCTACATCGACTATGCCCATTTCTGCGCCGACGGCGCCGGCGAGAGCCCAGCACATGCATCCAGCACCGACCACCGATAACGTGACCGCAGCCGTTCTGGCCGGCGGCATGGGCCGCCGCATGGGCGGCGTGGACAAGGGCCTGGTCGAAGTTCTGGGCCGGCCAATGATCGCCTGGACGCTGGAGGCCATGCGCCCGCAAGTCGGCCGCATGCTGATCAACGCCAATCGATCTCAGTCCGAGTATTCGGCCTTCGGTCTGCCGGTGATCGGCGACCGCCACGAAGGTTTTCAGGGTCCGTTGGCCGGACTGCATGCGGTGCTTGAAGCCGCCGAAACACCGTACGTGGCGATCGTGCCCTGCGACACCCCGCGCCTGCCGCGCGACCTGGTCGCCCGCCTGGCCCGGGCCCTGACCGAGCAGGAAACCGAGCTGGCCGTCGCCGAAGCCGGCGGCCGGATCCAGACCCTGCACGGGCTATTCCAGGTCGAGCTGCTCAGCGACCTGACCCGCGCACTGGAGAACGGCGAACGCAAGCCGGACGCGTGGTACGCTACCCGGCGCTGGTCGCGGGTCGACTTCAGCGACATCCCCGAGGCCTTCGACAACATCAACACGCCGGAGCAGCGAGATGCTCTGGCCGAGCAAATTCAGCAACAGGATCCGGATTCATGAGCATCAAGGCACGCAAGGCGGCCGGTGGCCACGACACGCCGGCGCTGCCGCTGGAAGAGGCGCGCGCGCGCATTCTGGCGGCCGTAGAACCGTTGAATGAGACCGAGACGGTCTCGCTGCACCAGGCCCTGCATCGGGTTCTGGCCGAGCCGGTGGCCGCAGCCATTGACGTGCCGGCTCACACCAATTCAGCCATGGACGGCTATGCGTTGCGCGGAACGGACGTGGCCGAGCCCGGCTCCGCCCTGAAGCTGATCGGCGAGAGTTTCGCCGGGCGCCCGTTCCAGGGGCTGGTTGGACCTGGCGAGTGCGTGCGCATCATGACCGGCGCAGTCGTACCCGAGGGCAGCGACACGGTCATCATGCAGGAACAAACCGAGCGCGATGGCGACCAGGTGCGCTTTGAAAAACCGGCCAAACCCGGCGCCAATGTTCGCCCGGCCGGGGAAGACCTGGCGCGCGGCGACACGGCACTGCATCCCGGCCGCTGGCTGACCCCGGCCGACCTGGGCGTGCTGGCGTCGGTCGGTGTGCCGGAGGTGCGCGTGCGGCGCAAACCGAAAGTGGCGTTCTTTTCCACTGGCGATGAGCTCAAGCCGGTCGGCCAGGCCCTGGAACCGGGCCAGATCCACGATTCGAACCGCTACACGCTGTTCGGCATGCTCACCGAGTTGGGGGTGGAGATTGAGGACCTGGGGATCGTGCCCGACCAGCGCGACGCGCTTGATGAAGCGCTGCAGAAGGCATCGCGCTGCGATGCCGTGCTCAGCACCGGCGGAGCCTCGGTGGGCGACGCCGACTACGTCGTCGAAGCCCTGGAAAAACTCGGCAACGTCGGTTTCTGGCAGGTTGCCATGAAGCCGGGGCGGCCGCTCGCGTTCGGCAAGATCAATCAGGCCTGGTTCTTCGGCCTGCCCGGCAACCCGGTCTCGGCCATGGTGACCTTTCTGCAGCTGGTCCGACCGGCGCTGGTTCGCCTGGCCGGCGCAACGCCCATGCTGCCGGTTCAAATGTCATTGCCGGTGACCGGAGCCATCCGCAAGAAACCGGGCCGGCGCGAGTTTCAGCGCGGCCGCCTGGTCACCAGCGAGGGCAGGCTTGCCGTCTCGCCATTCGGACACCAGGGCTCCGGCGTGCTGCGCTCAATGAGCGAGGCCGACTGCCTGATCAACCTCGCCCCCGAGGTCGGCGACGTGGCGGTTGGTGAGCTTGTGGTCGTTGAACCTTTCGCCCAGCCGGTCTGGAACGGCGCCTGATCCGCGGGCCTGGTGCTTATCGGGCTTCCAGCTGACCGCTGACTTCGTGCTCGAGGCCCAGCTCCGGGCAGTGCAGAACGACCTTTACGCTCAGCCCGCCTTCGGGCAGATTTCCGGCCTCGGCCGCCGAACGTGCAGCAATCTCGATTTCGCGCTGCGATGTCACGCCGACCTGCTTGAGAAACTTGCGCACGGATTGGTTGAGTTTTTCTTCGTTCACGATGGGCTCCTTGTGGTCATGGGTAAGGGGAATAAGCTGAACGACTGTCTATACTACGCCAGGTGAACGAACTGCCTGAATCTCTGCGCCTGACCCGGGAACTTCTGGTCGCCATGGACCCGGGGCTGGTCGAGATCGTCAGTCTGTCGTTGTGGGTCAGCCTCAATGCCACCGCGCTGGCAGCACTGGTTGGTCTGCCGCTCGGCGCTGCGGCCGCGGTGCTGCGTTTTCCCGGTCGTTCCGTCCTGGTATCGCTGCTCAACGCATCCATGGGACTGCCGCCCGTGGTGGTTGGCCTGGCGGTCTACCTGATGCTGTCGCGGGCCGGCCCGCTGGGCGAGCTGGGTCTGCTCTTTACGCCCGAGGCCATGATCATCGCCCAGTTTTTGCTGATTACGCCGATCATCGCGGCTCTGACCCGCCAGACGCTGGCCGATCTCGACGAAAAGAGCCGAGAACAGCTGCAGGTGCTCAATACGTCTCCATTCGGCATGCTCCGGGCCCTGTTGTGGGACGCTCGTTTCTCCCTGGTCTCCGCAGTGCTGGCAGGATTCGGGCGGGCGATTGCCGAGGTCGGCGCCGTCTTGATCGTCGGCGGCAACATCAGCGGCGTGACCCGCGTCATGACCAGCGCCATTGCCCAGGAAACCAGCCGGGGGAACCTCGCCATGGCGCTGGCGCTGGGCCTGATACTGATCTCTCTGGCGGTCACCATCAACCTGTTGATCATGAGCCTTTCTCATTTCGCCAACCGACGCTATGCCTGAGGCCACGCCAGCGGACAACCCCCTGCTGCCCCTGACCGTCAAGGGTCTGCGCTTTGAGCGCAATGGCCGCGCCTTGCTCGACGACATCAGTTTTACCCTGAGCGGAGGCCGAATCCAGGTCATCCTCGGTCACAACGGGGCCGGCAAGAGCCTGCTGCTGCGCATACTGCACGGCTTGATACCCGCCGATGCCGGCTCCATCGACTGGGGTGGAAAGCCGGCGACCGTGGCCCAACGAGATCTCGGCATGGTACTGCAGCGTCCGGTCATGCTGAGGCGCTCAGTCCTGGCTAATCTGACCTTTGCCCTGGCGCGCAACAAGGTGCCGCGTCACCAGCGTCGCGAGCTCGCCATGGACGCGCTGCGCCGGGCCGAACTCGACAAGTTGGCCCAGCAGCCGGCGCCGCGGTTGTCAGGGGGTGAGGCCCAGCGCCTGGCCATCGTGCGGGCCTGGGCGCAGCGCCCGCGGGTGCTGTTTTTCGACGAACCCTGTGCCAATCTCGACCCACGCAGCACGCTGAAGATCGAACAGCTGATTCACGAGATTCACGCCAGTGGGACTCAGGTCATCCTGACCACTCACGATCTGACCCAGGCCAGACGGCTGGCCGAAGACGTGCTGTTCGTCGCCAATGGCCGGATTCAGGAGCAGGGATCGGCCGACGACTTTTTCAGAGCCCCGGCAAGCCGCGAGGCTGCGGCGTATCTGGAAGGTCAATTGCTGGTCTGAGCTAAACGGCGCGGCAGTTTGTAATCGCCACTCTTATCGGCCAGACTCTAGCCTAAGGAGGCGCAGCGAAGCGCATGAATAATACAAATAACACCCATGAGCTGAACCTTCTCTGCCAGCAGAGTCGGTCTTCATCTGAGCCCATCGCCATCATCGATGAAGCCGGTGAAGTCGCGTTCATCAACGCTGCCATGCAGGCGCTTCTGCCCGGTGGCACCCTCTCGGCCAGAACACGCTCGGCGCTCAGCAGCGCCGAAGGTCGCCGACTGGTCACCCTCGACCGAGGCGATGGAGAGCACCACGCCACTCGACAGCTGTTCGGCATTACGCTCGGGCGCTACCGACTCATTACCCTGATCGAGCAGGATAACGATCCACGCATCGAGCGACTCAAGGCCCAGCTTGACGAGGCTCACCAGCGCAGCATTACCGATCCCCTCACCGGCGCCTGGAACCGCAATCAGTTCGACGAGTTCGTCCGCATTGAAGTCCCCAGAGCCGAGCGGTATGGCCAGCCGATCTGCCTGCTGGTGGTGGATATTGATCATTTCAAACGAGTCAACGACCTGCATGGCCACTCGGTCGGTGACCAGATCCTCACGCAGGTCTGTGAACTGATGCGCCAGCAGATCCGACTCGTCGATAGTCTGTTTCGCTGGGGCGGGGAAGAATTCGTGATCCTCCTCCCCAATACTTCGCTATCGGCGGCTCGCTTCATCTCAGAGCGCCTCCGCCAGACGGTGGGTCAATACCCCTTCGAAACAGCAGGACCAATCACGGTCAGCGTCGGGGCTGCCGAACTCGAAAGAGGAGAAGGCGCTCAGAAATGGTTCGAACGCGCCGATCAGGCGCTGTATGCGGCCAAGCATCAGGGACGAAATCGAGTGATTTGCGCAGAGACCCATCGTGAGCGCCTGATCAGCAGCCAGGACGGCGATGGCCCGGTCCTGCTGCCGTGGAAATCAAGCTATGAAAGTGGCCACCCCCTGATCGATCAGCAGCACCAGGAACTGTTCCGTCTTGGCAACCGGCTGATCACCGCCAGTCTTGCGGAATCCACCGGGCAGGAGGAATTCCTGCGGCTGGCAGATGAGTTGATCGAGCACGTTGCCCAGCATTTTTCGGATGAGGAGAATATCCTCGCCGAAATCGGCTATGCCGAACTGGACCAGCATCACAAGGCCCACAACGGCCTGCTCAAACGAGCCCGCAGACTGCGCGACCAGGCCCGCAGCGGCACCGTCACCACCCGCGACGTGATCGACTTCCTGGTCAACAATCTGGTCAAGCAGCACATGCTCACGGCCGACATGGCGTTCTTCTCCCAGCTGACGACGCCGGCAGACCTCCGCAGATGAGCGTCTGAGCATGGTTTCGTCCAGCGGCCCAGCCCCCCGTCGGCTTCGAACGCCCACGGCGGCCCTGCGGACGGTCATGATCTACGTCGCCGTCGCCATTGCCTGGATCACCCTGTCCGACCTGACCGTTGAGTTCATGTTCAGCGATCCAGACGACCAGATCACGGCCAGCATGGTCAAGGGTTGGGTTTTCGTTTTGGTGACCGGTTTGCTGTTGTACGGTCTGATCACGCGCCTGGTTTTTCAGATCAACCAGCTGGCCGAAAGCGAACAGGCGCTCAAGGATCGCCAGCAGGCTGAGCTGGAGTCGGAGGTCGCGCGACGGACCGCCGAATTAAGAGCAGCCAACCAGGAGCTGGACAGCTTCGCCTACGCGGTCTCGCACGATCTGCGCGCACCGCTCAGGGCAATGAACGGATTTTCTGAAGCGCTGATCGAAGATCATGCTGACGAACTGAGCGATGCGGCGCGCGGCCACCTAGATCAGATCCAGATCGCGAGCGCCCGCATGAACGATCTGATCGACGGACTTTTGGTGCTCTCGCGCGTGACCCGCGGCGACCTTGATCGCTCATTGGTCGACGTTTCAGCGATTGTTCTGGCACAGATCGAACAGCTGCAAGCCCGCGAACCGGAGCGAAACGTGGTCAGCTCGATCCAGCCCGCGCTGGTCGCCAGGGGCGATCGTCGCATGCTGGAGGCCGCGCTCGGCAACCTGGTTGACAACGCCTGGAAATACACTGCCGGCGCGTGCTCGGCAAGGATCGAGTTCGGCCAGACGATGCTGGACGGGGAGCCCGCGTTCTTTGTCCGCGACAACGGCGCAGGCTTCGACGCCCGCCATGCCGACAAGCTGTTTCAGCCTTTCCAGCGCCTGCATCGCCAGGACGAGTTTCCCGGCATCGGCATCGGCCTGGCGACCGTACAGCGGGTCATCCACCGACACGGCGGTCAGATTTCAGCAAGAGGGCAGATTGGAGCAGGCGCGGAATTTGTATTCACCCTGGGCGTTGGCGATACTGGTAACGTTGCCGGGTAAGCAGTTGGAGGGCGAACCATGCGTGACAGAAAGCTTCTTCTGGTCGAAGATGATCCTCAAGATGAGGCGCTGACCCTGCGAGCACTAAAAAAGGCAGGCGTGTGCAACTGCATTGATGTAGTTCGGGACGGCCAGCAGGCGCTGGATTATCTGTTCGGAGAGGGTGAATTCTCCCACCGGGCCGACCAATCCCTGCCGGCCGTTGTTCTGCTCGATATCGGTCTGCCGAGGGTATCCGGACTGGATGTTTTAGCCCGTCTTCGAAACAACGATCGCACCCGCCTGCTGCCGGTCGTCGTGCTGACCTCCTCGGACGAACCGGAAGATCTTCTGCGCTCCTACCGCAGCGGCGCCAACAGTTACGTGCGCAAGCCGGTCGCTTTCGCTGAGTTTGCCAGCACGGTTGCCCAACTGGGCGTTTACTGGATGGCCACCAACGAACCCGGACACGAGGTCGATCATGCCAGCTGAGCAGAAATACGAGCTGCTGCTGATTGAGGACACCGAAGCCGACGCGCTGCTGATCCGGCGCCGACTGCAGCAGGCCGGGCTGACGGCATCGCTGCGGCGAGTTGACCGGATGCCGGACCTGGAGGCCGCGCTTGATCAACAGACCTGGAGCGCCTTGCTTTACGACTACACGGTCCCCGGCCTGCATTTCGACGACACCATCGAACTGCTGCGCGCCAAACGCCCGGACATGCCAATCGTCCTGGTCTCGGGCACGGTCAGTGAAGAAATGGCGGTCAAGCTCATGCAGCATGGGCTCAACGACTTCGTTCTCAAGGACAACCTGCTGCGCCTGCCCAGCGTGATCCGACGCGCGGTCGAAAATGCCGGAGATCGTCGCCGACGCAAGATCGCAGAGAACGAGCTGCGCAAGCTCGCGATGGTGGTTGAGCAAAGTCCGACCAGCATTATCATCACCAATACCGCTCCAGCCATTGAGTACGTCAACCAGGCGTTCGTCGACAACACCGGTTACAGCCGCGAGGAAGTTATCGGCGGCAATCCCTCCATCCTCAACCAGGGCCTGACCCCGCTTGATACCTACACGGAACTCTGGGACACGCTTGCCCGCGGCGAAGTCTGGAAAGGCGAGTTCAGAAATACCCGCAAGGATGGCACTGACTATCTTGAGATGGCCACCATCGCGCCGATTCGCGAGCCCGGCGGGGAGATCAGCCACTACGTTGCCGTCAAAACCGATATCACCAGTTTGCGGCGTTCTGAGTCGCGCGTCTACGAACTGGCCAACTTCGACGATCTGACCGGATTACCGAACCGCTCGCTGCTTCTCGACCGGCTCGATCAGGCGGCCCGTTCCAGTCAGCGCACCCATCGCCACGGCATGATCCTGGTGCTCGATATCGACGGCTTCAAGTTCATCAACGA
>JAZBOC010000198.1:0-1476 GCA_036353315.1 Wenzhouxiangella sp.
ATGCCCCATACGCCGGGGGATCGCTGTCATACTGGTCCTCGTTTCTGCTCTATCGCCTCGATCGCTGATCCCAGGCCGCAAGGCTCTTTTCGGTTGCTTCTTACACGGCTACTCAATATTAACCTGCTCGACGCCTCCGGGCAAGAGCGCGACAAGCTGGTGCGGCGCATGCCACATTTCGGCGATCAGCAGAGGCTTATGAACCTCCCCCACTAATCCCTTTGGTTGGAGGCGGGGGGCAACGTCACCCATTGTCGAGGGAGGTCCCGTCCGTTCCGTCTGGATGATCCTGTCGTTCGGCTTCGCGCAAGACCGTCATTGAGCAGCACGCGCGCTGTGGCCCCGTCTCGGCCCATACAGCGGCCGTAGCTGCAGTCATGGATCCGTTCTTCGAGCCGCTTCTTGTGAATCGCCCCGCAAGCAGGGGAGCGCTGCGAGGGCTTCAGTTCGCGCGTGGGCGCCAGGAGGAGCTCCGAACCAGCTTCTTCTGCTTTGTATCGGAGCATGTTCAGCATCGTGGCCGGTGCCGTGTCGAGGATGAACCGGTTAGCCCCGCTTTCTGGGCCACGTTGCGGCCCGGGTCTTCGACCGTGACACGGGCGGATGCGGTCATGTTTCGCACCGTCAACTTCTCTGACACGATCACGCGGTGGGACGCGGCCAGCCGCGTTGTCACCTTGTGCAGAAAATCCTTCCGCCGGGCCGCCACTTTCGCGTGGCGCCGGATCAGGCTGTGCCGGTGCTTGCGCAAGGCGCGGCCCGAGATGCGGCGCGCGCGGGCCGCGGCCGACAGCTTGCGGCTCTCGGCCTTCAGCTCTTCCGTCTCCGCCGCAAGGTGTCGCGGGTTCGGCACGGAGGCATGGCCGCCGTTCTCGACTGCGATCGTCGCGAAGTCGGACACGCCGCAGTCGAGGCCGATGGCTGGGCCCTCAGCGGGCGCGCGCTCCGCGCAGTCCGTCTCGACGACGAGGTTGAGTATCCAGCTACGCACCGTTTTCACAATATCGGCCTTGAGGATACGGCCCGGCGTCCGGGCCCGCCCGCGGATCGCCACGCGCATAGACGTAGTGGTCATCGCCACCGCCACCCAGGCACTCGCAGACCAAGGTCATCCCATCCAGTTCAGGCGCGACATCGCGCCGATGATCAATAGACGCCGGTCCGATTGCCCCGCCTTAGCCCGCCTTATTCGTCGAATTCGGCGGGAAAGGTTGCGTGCGCCTGAAAGCGCTGTAGATCCAAGCTGCTAGACCAAAACCATAGGCAGCATCGGACGCACGCATGGGTGAAACGCTACAGCCTGTCACGCCGCGGTTCAACAGGTCCTTGCGGGTCGAAGGCAGGCCGGATCGACTGACCGGTGAGCCCGGCGCCGTGCTCCTGCGCGAGGTCCTCGAGGCCAGCGGCATCGTCCAATGGATGGCGGGTCGTCTGGTTGATCCTCGCCGCCAAGAGGATGTGACCCACGACCTTGCC
>JAZBOC010000189.1:0-53088 GCA_036353315.1 Wenzhouxiangella sp.
CGCACGGAGTGGAGAAATACGATGCGCTCGCCGTGCTCGCGGGCCTCCAGGTGGACGTTGGCGATGCCCTCGTGGTCTTCGGCCAGGCGGGTCAGTTCGAAGTAGTGGGTGGCGAACAGGGTCAGGCTGCGCAGGTTCAGCGCCAGCTCCGTGGCGACCGCCCAGGCCAGGGCGAGGCCGTCGAAGGTCGAGGTGCCCCGGCCGATCTCGTCCATCAGCACCAGCGACTGACTCGTTGCGTTATGCAGGATGTTGGCGGTTTCGACCATCTCGACCATGAAGGTTGACCGTCCCCGGGTCAAGTCATCGCCGGCGCCGATGCGCGAGAAGATGCGATCAATCGGGCCAATGCGGGCACTCTTTGCCGGCACGAAGCTGCCGGCATGGGCCAGGATCACGATCAGGGCCGCCTGGCGCATGTAGGTGGACTTGCCGCCCATGTTGGGGCCGGTGATGATCAGCATGCGCCGGTCCGGATCCAGGCGGCAGTCGTTGGGCACGAAAGCCTCGTCCTGCACCCGCTCGACCACGGGGTGGCGACCATCAGTAATGTCCAGGCCCGGCTGTTGGTCGAGTCGGGCCGGGGCGAAGTTCAGGGTCTCGGCGCGCTCGGCGAAAGCGACCAGCACGTCCAGGGTGGCCAGTCCCGAGGCCAGCCGGCTCAGCTGGCGATGCTGCCCGGCCAGATCCCCGACCAGGTTTTCATACAGCGCCTTTTCGCGCGCCAGGGCGCGCTCGCGAGCCGAAAGCACCTTGTCCTCAAAAGTCTTGAGTTCCTCGGTGATGTAGCGCTCGGCGTTCTTCAGGGTCTGGCGGCGGCTGTACTCGGTCGGCACCTTGTCGGCCTGGGCCTTGGACACTTCGATGTAGTAGCCGTGCACTCGGTTATAGCCGACCTTGAGCGTCGCGATGCCGGTGCGGGCCTTTTCCTGTTCCTCGTAACGCAGAAGGAAGTCGCCGGCGTTGCGGCTCAAGGATCGGAGTTCATCCAGCTCGGCATCAAAGCCTTCGGCAATCACGCCGCCTTCGCGGATGACCATGGGCGGCTGCTCGACGATCGCAGTCGTCAGCAAGGCCTCCAGCTCAGGCTGTGGGGCCAGCGCCTCAGCCAGCTCGCGCAGCATCACGACGGTAAATCGGTCCAGGGTCAGGTGCAGGGCCGGGAGACGAGCCAGGCCTTCGCGCAGGCTGGCCAGATCACGCGGACGGGCTGTTCTCAGCGCGACCCGGGTCAGCACCCGCTCCAGGTCGCCGATGCCCGAGAGCTGCTCGGCCAGTCCGGGATGGGCATGCTGGTCCAGCAGGGTGGCAACCGCTTCGTGGCGCGCCCCGAGGCGGCCGTGATCGCGCAGAGGATGGGTGATCCAGCGCTTGAGCTTGCGGCTGCCCATGGGGGTGGCGGCGGTGTCCATCAGGCCGACCAGGGTGTGTTCTGAACGTCCGTCGGGATGGACATCGATCTCCAGGTGGCGGCGGGTGGATGCATCCAGCACCAGGTGCTCGCTGGCCTGTACCGCGCGCACGCCGGTCAGATGGGTGAGTTCGCCGGCCAGCATCTCGCGGGCGTAGTTCAGCAGAGCGCCGGCGGCGGCAAGACCTGCTCCGCGCTGCTCGACGCCGAAGCCGGACAGGTCCTGGACCTGTAGTTGCCGACACAGCTCGCGCTCGCCGTTCTCGGCGTCGAAATGCCAGGGCGGGGTCGGGCGCAGCGCGGCGATCAGGCCGGAGACGGGCAGGGCAAAGTCCTCGGGGAACAGCACCTCGGCCGGTCGCAAGCGCTCCAGTTCCGCGCCCAGTTCCTGGGCATTGGCCGGCTCGGAAAAACGCAGCCGTCCGCCGGCCACGTCCAGCCAGGCCAGCCCGAAGCCCCTCTTTGCCGGCGCGATCGCGGCCAGCAATCGATCCTGGCGGTCTTCCAGCAAGGCTTCCTCGGTCACCGTGCCCGGGGTGACGATGCGCACGACCTTGCGCTCCACCGGGCCCTTGGACTCGTTTGGATCGCCGATCTGCTCGCAGATGGCGATCGACTCGCCCTTCTTGATCAGGCGGGCGAGGTAGCCGTCGACGGCGTGATAGGGCACGCCGGCCATGGGGATGGGCTGACCGGCCGACTGGCCACGCGTGGTCAGGGTGATATCGAGGAGTTTTGCCGCTCGCCTGGCGTCATCGTAGAACAGCTCGTAGAAATCGCCCATGCGAAAAAACAGCAGGATGTCCGGGTAGTCGGACTTGATCCGCAGGTACTGCTGCATCAGGGGTGTGTGCTGGGCGGGGGTGCTGGACATGGCTGACAGGTAGGGGCTTCGGCTCGACGGGCTGACCGGGACTCAGGCCCTGCATTATAGGCAGCGCTGGCTGGCTGGGCTCAGTCGGCGCCGGCCCGCTCCGCGGCCCGACTGTAGCGCTTTTGGTGGGCGCGCCGATGCAGACGCAGGTCCAGCCAGGTCTTGGCTGCGATCAGGATGATCAGAACCGGGGCTGCCGAACCGCCACCGGAGCCGATCACAAAAAAGGATCCTGCGATGATCGATACATGAAGAATGAGTATCCGGCGGTAAGGGTCGAACATGATGTCCTCGACTTTGCGCTCAGCGTCTTCATTGCCGATGAAATGGTGGCGGACCAGTGAAAATCCGTGGCTGAGGATCAGGGCCAGCAACGGGATATGCAGCAGATCCGGCATTTGCACGGAGATCGTCTGGAAGACGCCGCGCAGCAGGTAGAAGGGCATCAGGAAAGGTAGATCACCTTCATCGAAATCCGGCTCCTGGCTGCCCTCGATGCCGCTCAATGAACTGATGGCCAGCACGACCATGCCGTGCCCGGCGCAGAAAAAACCATAGTGAAAGGTAAAGAACGCCCCCTGGGCCAGCGCCCTGGCGCCGCCGATATGGAGCATGCGCACCAGGGTGAATGCGCCGATGACCAGGTTTTCCAGCCAGTAGAGCAACAGCAGGTAGCGCACGTCCCAGTCAAACAGGACGACCCCGAGCAGCGGCACCAGGTTGGCGACCACCAGGGCCAGCGCCGGCAGCCGGTCACGCTGCTCGAACGCGTCAACCGGGGCGATGGGGTTGGCTTTCGTGCGCGATCTGCCCATGCTGAACCGTATTCCTGCCGTCCCTGATCTGCGCCAGGGACTAGAATGAATCAGTCCGGGCCGGCTCGCAACCAGCGCCGACCCACCGCAAGTCGACATTTTCACTGACAGGCAGGACAAAGACAGTGCGACACGACGACGAAGCCCTGGCCATGCTGACCGCGACCGTGGCCGCCGAACTCAAGGCCCACGGGCGGATGCTGGCCATCGCCGAATCCTGCACCGGCGGCTGGATCGCCAAGCTGTGCACCGACCTGGCCGGCTCTTCGGTCTGGTTCGAGCGCGGGCTGGTTACCTACAGCAACGAGGCCAAGCAGGACATGCTCGGCGTCGGGGCCTCGGACCTGTACCGCTTTGGCGCGGTCAGTGAGGAGGTGGCCGCGGCCATGGCCGCCGGTGCGCTGCGCTTCAGCCGGGCCGATTGTGCCGTGGCGGTGACCGGCATTGCTGGCCCGGACGGCGGCACCCCGGACAAGCCGGTCGGTACGGTGTGCTTCGGCTGGGCGATGCCGGGTGGTGGCGTCGAGACCGAGCGGCATCGCTTTGACGGCGATCGCGATGAGGTCCGTCGGGCCACGGTAGCCATGGCGCTTTCGGGCCTGCTCAATCGCATGGCGCGCAGACTGTAGCGGCGTGCCGGAGCGGTTGCCGACGCGGCGGCTGTTTTTTGCCTTGTGGCCGAACTCGCGTGTGCGGGCCGAGATTGTTCGGCGGCGTAGCCTGATCGAAGGGCTTTCGCCACGCTGCGTCCCGGATCACAATCTCCATTTGACGCTGCTTTTTCTCGGAAACCAGCCGGCCGAGCGGGTCGGCGACCTGCTGACTTTTGCCGATGAGGTGAGCGGACCCGGCTTCCAGATGGTCCTGGATCAATTTGGCTGGTTTGCCGCTGCCAAAGTGGTCTGGCTGGGCGGCCCGGCGCCGCCGGCGGCCGGGGCATTGGTAGAGCGGTTCGCCGAGGTCGTAAAGCGCACAGGCCTGCGCTACGATGCGCGCCCGTTCCATCCTCACGTCACGCTCTATCGTCGGGTCGCGCGCCGCCCGGCGTTTCCCGATCCGGCGCCTCTGGTCTGGTCCGTCGAGGAAGTGGCCCTGATCGAGTCGATTCCGTCGCGGCCTTATCAGGTTTTGAGAACCTGGCCGCTTACCGTGTGACCACGCTCGCCGGAAATGGCCGGCACGTCGGCAGGAAGATGGCCTTGATCGCGGTAGGAAAATGCCGTGACTGGGCCCGACAGTCCAGACGGCGACGGGCTGTGTGTGATAATCACCGCATCGCAGCGACACCGAACTGAATCGACAAAGGAATGAATGCAGTGGACGAGAATCGAAAACGGGCGCTGGCCGCCGCACTCGGTCAGATTGAAAAGCAGTACGGCAAAGGGGCGATCATGCGGATGGGCGATGACGCCGGGCGCAAAGATGTCCCGGTTGTCTCGACCGGATCGCTGGCCCTGGACGTAGCCTTGGGCATCGGCGGTCTGCCGCGCGGTCGCGTCGTCGAGATCTACGGGCCCGAGTCGTCGGGCAAAACGACCCTGACGCTGCACGCTGTTGCCGAAGCGCAGAAGCTGGGCGGCACCGCCGCCTTCGTCGACGCCGAGCACGCGCTTGACCCCAGCTACGCCGAGAAGCTTGGGGTCAATGTCGACGATTTGCTGGTCTCGCAGCCGGATACCGGTGAGCAGGCTCTTGAAATCACGGACATGCTGGTCCGCTCTGGCGCGGTCGATATCGTGGTCGTCGACTCTGTGGCTGCGTTGACGCCCAAAGCCGAAATCGAGGGCGAGATGGGGGATTCCCATGTCGGCCTGCAGGCTCGCCTGATGAGCCAGGCGCTCAGAAAGCTGACCGGCAACATCAAGCGGACCAACTGCATGGTCATCTTCATCAACCAGATCCGCATGAAGATCGGGGTGATGTTCGGCTCGCCAGAGACCACGACCGGCGGTAACGCACTGAAGTTCTACTCCTCGGTGCGCCTGGATATCCGCCGCATCGGCGCGCTCAAGCGCGGTGATGAAGTGATCGGCAACGAGACCCGGGTCAAGGTGGTCAAGAACAAGATGGCCCCGCCGTTCCGCCAGGCCGTCTTCGAGATCCTCTACGGCGAGGGCATCTCGCGCGAAGGTGAGCTGATTGAACTGGGTGTCGAGCACGGCCTGATCAAGAAATCCGGGGCCTGGTACAGCTACGGCGACGACCGCATTGGCCAGGGCAAGGACAACGTCCGCCAGTTCCTGAGAGACAACCCGGAGATGGCCAACGAAATCGACCGCCTGTTGCGCGAAAAACTCCTGCCCAAGTCGCAGGGCGCTGCCGAGGCAGAAATGGCCGAGACCGCCGAGGTGGGCTGATGGCCATCGACCGGACGGCCTCCGGTCGGGGCGATTTGCGTGAGGCCGCGCTTCGGCTTCTGGCCAGACGCGAGCACGCTTATCGCGAACTGGAGCGCAAGCTCAAGCGCAAGGGGTGGGCAGCCCAAGAGGTTTCCGATGTCGTCCAGGAACTGGCCGACGAAGGCCTTCAGTCCGACCAGCGTTTCGCTGAGAGTTTCGCCCGCAGCCGGGCTGAAAAAGCCTATGGTCCGCTCAGGATCAGGGCCGAGCTTAGCGAGCGTGGTATCGATCGGGCGCTGGTCGAGAAGGCGCTGAATGAGCTTGAGGTCGACTGGCTGGCCCAGGCGGCGAAATGGTACGGCCGCCGTTTCGGTGAGCGTCGGCCTGAAGACATGAAAGAGCGCTCCCGCCGTGCCCAGGCGCTGGCCAGAAGAGGCTTCGATGCATCCGTGATCCGCGAGATCACGGACTGAGCGTTGCGGGGCGAAGGGGTTAGACTGCCGTCACGATACGGTTCTTGCCGTCCCGTTTAGCCGCTAGTAGCGAATCGTCGGCCCGCTTGAACCAATGATCCGCTGACTCTCCTGGCAGACGTTGGGCCAGACCCATCGACGCCATGATTGTTCCGTCGGGTCCTTTGAGTTCGTGGAGCAGGGTCTCGCGCAGCTTCTCAGTCGCACTCTGCGCGCCGGCCCGCGGCGTATGCGGCAACAGCAAGACAAATTCGTCGCCGCCGAAACGATAGAAACGATCTTTCTCCCGGGTGGCTGAGTGGACAATTTTAGCCAGCGCCACCAGCACCCGATCGCCGGCATCGTGACCGTGGATATCATTGAGTTGCTTGAATGCATCCAGATCCAGGATGACCAGGCTGTGGTCTTCTGCGCCTGGTTCCCGGCTGATCGCCTGCATATCGAGGTCAAGCGCCCTGCGGTTGAGCGCACCGGTGAGCGGGTCGCGCGACAGCATGTCGCTGAGTTGCCCGTACTGATGGTTAACCCGGGTCGCGTAGATCAGGCCGAGCAGGCTGAGCAGGACGGAGACCGCCAGATAGGTCAGCCGGTCTGTGAGGATCGGGAAGGCCGCAGGCTGCAGCCCGATACTCAAAACAACCACAATGCTGGCCAGCACCGCAAGCCATCTACGCGCCATCAGGAAGTTACCGGCCAGCGTGCTGAAGGTCCACAGGTAATTGATGTCCATCAGGAGCACCAGGGCGACGGTTCCCGCGCTGGCGGCACAGGCGGTCAGGTCGGCAGCCAGCTGGCTTTTCCCCGATCGCCAGGCCATGAAGGTCAGAACCACGAAGGCGCCGACCACCACCAGTTCGGCCAGGCCGAGCATCAGCCTGCCTTCGTAGAGCCTGTAGAGCGCAAACGGCGTGATGAAAGCCAGTGCAGACAGACAGTAAAGCGTCAGAACGGCCAGCCGGATATCCGAACGCATCCGCGTCAGGAGCCGTAAACCTGGCCCCCCGGACTCGGCAGGGATTCCGCTGCCTGCAGTTTTGCCCTGCTCGCCCATTTTAAATCCAAGCCCCTGGATCCATATCGCAGGATCGATATCCGTAGAATACCCCCTTGACGGCCCTCCGACCAACTCAGGCTAATGAAAACCACCGCCGAAATCCGCCAGGCATTCCTCGACTTTTTCGCCGAGCGCGAACACCGCGTCGTTGCCTCCAGTTCGCTAGTGCCAGCCAGCGACCCGACCCTGTTGTTCACCAACGCCGGCATGAACCAGTTCAAGGACGTGTTCCTGGGCTCGGAAAAACGCGCCTACACCCGCGCGACCTCCGCCCAACGCTGCGTGCGCGCTGGCGGCAAACATAATGATCTGGAAAACGTTGGCTACACAGCCCGGCACCATACCTTCTTCGAGATGCTGGGCAATTTCAGCTTCGGCGATTACTTCAAGAAAAATGCCATCGAGTTCGCCTGGACTTTCCTGACCGGCACCTGCGCTCTGCCGGCCGACAGGCTCTGGGTGACGGTCTACGACGAGGATGACGAGGCCGCCGAGATCTGGCTCAAGCACATCGGCATCGATCCCGGCCGCTTGTCGCGCATCGGCGACAAGCCGGGCAAGCGCTATGAGAGCGACAACTTCTGGGCCATGGGTGATACCGGCCCCTGCGGTCCTTGCACCGAGATCTTCTACGACCACGGCCCCGACATCCCGGGCGGACCGCCCGGCACCCCGGAAGAGGACGGCGATCGCTACATCGAGGTCTGGAACCTGGTGTTCATGCAGTTCGACCGCTCGGCCGACGGTACGCTTCACCCGCTGCCCGCGCCCTGCGTAGACACCGGCATGGGTCTGGAGCGGCTGGCGGCCATCCTCCAGGGCGTGCATTCGAACTACCAGATCGACCTGTTTGAGCACCTGATTGCGGCCGCTGCCCGCTTGACCGGCACAGCAGACCGCGACTTGCCCTCACTGAAGGTGATCGCCGACCACATCCGCGCCTGCGCCTTTCTGATCGCCGACGGCGTGTTGCCAGCCAACGACGGGCGCGGCTACGTCCTGCGCCGGATTATCCGGCGAGCGATCCGCCACGGCTACAAGCTGGGCTGCGAGGAGCTGTTCTTCTGCAAGATGGTGGGGCCGCTGGTCGAAGTCATGGGTCAGGCCTATCCTGAATTGGCCAGCAAAGCCGAAGAGGTGGCCGTGGTGCTGGAGCGTGAGGAACAACGTTTCGGCGAGACTCTGGATCAGGGGATGAAGCTGCTCGAGCAGGCGATCGCGCAACTGGACGGTTCAGTGATTCCAGGCACGGTGGCGTTCAAGCTCTATGACACCTTTGGGTTTCCGATCGATCTGACCCGCGATATTGCCCGCGAGCGCGCCTTGACTGTCGACGAGACCGGCTTCGAGCAGGCCATGGACGCGCAGCGCGAGCGAGCCCGGGCAGCCGGCCAGTTCGGCAACGCCGAAGGGATGCCGGCCGAGTTGGTCGCAACTCTGCCGCCGACTGAATTTCTGGGCTACCAGCAGTCCTCGGCAGACGTGGTCAAGGTGCTGGCGATTTTGGTCGACGGGCGTCCGGTCGAACGTCTGGCCACCGGCGAACACGCCGTGCTGGTGCTTGACCGCACGCCGTTTTATGCTGAATCGGGCGGTCAGGTGGGCGATACCGGCACGCTGGGCGGCGAGGGTAGCGAGTTCCGGGTGGGCGATACCCGCAAGCTGGCCGGCGTATACCACGGCCATGCCGGCGAGCTGGCGCAGGGTGCGCTGGTGCCCGGTCAGCTGCTGTGGGCCCGCATCGATGCCGACCGGCGCACCGATATCGTCCGTCACCATTCGGCCACCCATCTGATGCATGCCGCACTCCGAACGGTGCTGGGGGAACATGTGCAGCAGAAAGGCTCGCTGGTCGCACCCGATCGGCTGCGCTTCGATTTTTCCCACCACTCGCCGTTGAGCGAAGACCAGATCGCTCAGATCGAGCGGATGGTCAACGAGCAGGTCCAGGCCAACGTGGCCGCCGAAGAGCGCCAGATGGCTTTCGACGATGCCATTGCCGCCGGTGCGCTGGCCTTTTTCGGCGACAAGTACGGGGATGAAGTCCGGGTCTTGCGCTTCGGTGATTTCTCGACCGAGTTGTGCGGCGGCACCCATGTTGACCGGATGGGTGATATCGGCCTGTTCAAGATTATCAGCGAGACCGGCATCTCGGCCGGTGTGCGCCGGATCGAGGCCGTGGCTGGCCGCGTGGCGGTGGATTGGCTGCAGACGCTGGATCGCTCGGTGCGCGAATTGTCCGGCCGGCTCAAGGCCAGCCCGGAACAGATGGCTGAGCGCGTGGAGCAGTTGCTCGACCGTTCGCGGCAGCTCGAGAAGGAACTTGAGCGCCTCAAGGGCAAACTGGCCGCGGCGGCCGGGTCAGATCTGGCCGGGCAGGCCGTCGACGTGGCTGGCGTCAAGCTGATCAGCGCCCATCTGGAAGGCGTCGATCCGAACGGTCTGCGCGAGACTGTCGATCAGCTCAAGAACAAGCTGGGGTCCGGGGTGATCGTGCTTGCAACCGCCACGGATTCGGGCGTTCGCCTGGTCGCCGGGGTCACCCAAGATCTGACCGGCCGGATCAAGGCTGGAGAGGTGGTCAATTTCGTTGCCGGCCAGGTCGGGGGCAAGGGCGGCGGTCGGCCGGACTTTGCCCAGGCCGGCGGCAGCGATGCAGCGGCCTTGCCGGGCGCGCTGGCCTCGGTGCGCGGCTGGCTGCAAGAACGTCTCTGATTCTGCTGGGCCTGTGAGACCGCTTTTCCTTTCGGTCCGGCCCGTGTCCCGGTTATAATTTCTGGTCCGGTCCAGTCCGGACCGTGACACGGTTTATTTACGGAGAGGTGGCAGAGCGGTTGAATGCGGCGGTCTCGAAAACCGTTAAGGGCTTTATAGGCCCTTCGGGGGTTCGAATCCCCCCCTCTCCGCCACTGATCCCGGGAGTTTTGCAATGACTGTTCTGATCCTTGGCTTGTTGCTGTTCCTGGGCATCCATTCCATTCGTATCGTTGCTGAGCCTGCCCGCCAGGGCATGGTCTCGCGCATGGGCTTATGGGGTTACAAGGGCCTCTACAGCGTGTTTGCGCTGGTCGGCCTGGTGCTGATCATCGTCGGCTATGGCCAGGCCCGGCTCAATCCGGTAGTCCTGTACCAGCCGCCGCAGTTTCTAAGTCACCTGAGCATGCTGCTGATGGTGATTGTTTTTCCTGCATTTCTGGCTGCCTACTTCCCCGGCCGGATTCACGACACGCTGAAGCACCCGATGCTGGTCGCGGTCAAGGCGTGGGCGATTGCCCATTTGCTGGTCAACGGCACCCTGGCCGATGTACTGCTTTTCGGCGGCTTCCTGGTCTGGGCGGTGTTTGACCGGATTTCAGTCAAGCGCCGTGCAGGCGGAGGCTCGGACCTGCAGCTGCCACGTTGGGGTTTGAATGATGCCATCGTCGTGATCGGTGGCCTGGGTATCTACCTCGCCTTTGCCTTCTGGCTGCACCCGATTCTGATCGGGGTTCCGGTCTTCGGCTAGCTGCTGCTAGACAGTTGCGCGCGGCCTGAGCGGGTTTGTTATTATTCGGCGACCGCTTTCCGGAGGGGTGGCAGAGTGGTTGAATGCACCGGTCTTGAAAACCGGCAAGGGTTAGCGCCCTTCGTGGGTTCAAATCCCACCCCCTCCGCCACTTCCTGCTTCTGGAGACCGCATGATGCATGCTTTCCGATCTGCACTGATTGCCGTGATGCTTTTTGTCTGCGGTTTGACCGGCGCTATGGCCGACAGCTATGAATCGACCATCGAGGTTTTCCAGGAAGCCGGCCAAAGCGCGCGTTTTTTTGAGGATGCCTACGGCTTCGCCGTGTTTCCCACCATCGGCAAAGGCGGGCTGGGCATCGGTGCCGCGCGCGGCAAGGGTCGGGTCTACGTCGGTGGCGAGCCTGTCGGTGAAACCACAATGACGCAGCTCTCCATTGGCTTGCAGGCCGGAGGTCAGGCCTACAGTCAGATCATCTTCTTTGAGGATGAGCGGGCTTTTCGCGACTTTACCACCGGCAACTTCGAGTTCGGCGCCAATGCAAGTGCTGTGGCCATTACGGCCGGCGCTTCAGCAACGGCCGGCTCCACGGGCGCTAGCGCCGGGGCCAGCGGCGGGCAGCATGATGCTGCGACCGCGAGCCGCGGCTATTACCGCGGAATGGCGGTCTTCACTGTGGCCAAGGGCGGTCTGATGTACGAGGCGTCCGTCAGCGGACAGAAATTCAGCTACAGCCCGCTCTGAGCGGGTTTTTTAACTTGGCGTTTGCAGAGACCGAATCCGACCCGCCTGATAAAAGCAAATGCGGTTTCTGCCGCTGGATTTGGCCTCATAAAGCGCCTTGTCGGCGGCGTTGAGGAGTATATCCGCGTCCTCAAACGCAGGCTCGCGCTCTGCGAGTCCCATGCTCACGGTAATTGAAATATTTTCGCCAGCGTAATTGAAGTCGGCAGACTCCAGCGTTCTCCGAAGTCGTTCTGCGGCAACGATGAGTTCACGTATGCCCGAATTTGTGCTGATGAGAAGAAACTCTTCTCCGCCCACACGGGCCATGGTTTCTTCCTCTCGTGCCGCGCCCTTTAGCATGGCGGCGACCGCCTTGAGAATCTGATCCCCGCCGGCGTGGCCATGGCGGTCATTGATCTGTTTGAAGTGATCGATATCGATCATAAGCACACCCATTGTGCCGCCGGAGCGCTGGCTTTGGCACCATGCCTGCTTGAGCGCTTGTATGGCTGCCCGTCGGTTAGGCAGATCGGTCAGATAGTCAGTCAGGGACAGCACTTGCTGATGGCGATGAGCGAGCGCCAGCTCCCTCGCGATCCGACGTAGTTCGCCGCGATCCCGTCGCCAAGCACGGTCAAGGTCCAGAATGCGGCGGACAGGAATCAATCGAGCGGCCAGTTCAGTGGAAGAAAGGTTGGCGGCAATCACATCATCGGCACCGGCTTCAAAACTGTCTATGACGGCGGACTCGTCGGGGGTTTCGAGAACACTAATCAAGTAAACCGAATTTCCCCATTCGGTCGAGCGAATGAGCCGGCAGAGGCGGTGTTCAGTGGCCGGGATCAGGTAAAAGTCTGGCCGCGATTCGATCGAAACTCGCAGCGCCTCGCTTTGATCTGAGCACGTGGATACGACGATATCCAGTTCGGAAAGGAGCGCCGTAACCCGTCCAGTCGTGCGTGTGTCCTCAACGACAATGGCGCGGAGAAACTTTCGTGGCTCGGGCTCGGCAGAGTGCATGGCGCCGCCCGGCTCGGCCCCACTATCATCGTACGATGGCGATGCGAGGACCGGCAGTTCAAGCAGCTTTTGCCATTCACGCCACTCCTCAAGGCCCTGATCAAAGATTGACCTCACCGTTTCTTCATTGAGCCCCAGGCCGGCGGCCAGGGAGTGATTGACGATGATCTGGCGACTTCGGTCGGCTCCAGACTGGAGCGCCATATTGGCCAGGCGATGCGCCAGGTGCAGCAAGTTGGCCAGCTTGGCGGGCCGGGAGTTGACATCGAAGTTCGACAACTGCGGATCTTCGTGATATCGAGCCGGTTCCACCAGGGCCTGCGGGACTCGGTAGTCCAGCATCAGCGCCTCTGAAAGCTCGTTATGATCAATGCCGAACTGCTTTTTCTCGGCCGCAGTCAGGTCTTCCGGGGCCGACTCCAGTAGGGCAGAGTACTCTTCCGGATAGATCGTCGACATGGCTAGCATTCCGACCCTGGACAGTAGACCGCAAGCAAACAGGTCTTCCGGGGGCGCCATTCGAGTTGCCTGCGCCAGTTTTCTTGAGAGCACCGCCATGTGAAGGCAATGCGACCAGTAGCCGTTGTAGTCGAACGCGGGGCACTGACCTTCAGTGTTGGCGTCAATCAGAGAAAAGGCGACAGCCAGCTGCCCCACCGTCTGCATTCCCACACGCACAATCGCGTCGGGGATGGCAGCCACGGGTCGACCTCCCATGGCAGCAGAGTTCGCAACCTTGATCAGGCGACCGCTTAACGCTGGGTCAGCCTGGACTAATCGACCTAGCTGCGCGACTGTTGTTCGTTCGTCTTCCCACAATTCCATAATGGACAGGGCGACGCCGCTAGGACTTGGAAGCTTGTCACCGGCGCTTTCCAATAGCGCTCTGGCTGATGACGTCATACTTTTATCGCTACTGGTAGTGTCTCGTGAGCTGGGGTCGGGCGGGTTATCGCCTTTGACACAGGCGTCGACCGTGGCAGGAGAGCAGGCAAGTACTGCAGAATTTGACAGAGCTGCAATGATAAACTTCAGCGCTGACAATTAAAAGGACTTTGCGCATGGGGTATCAACACATCAAGCTGCCGACGTCCGGCGACAAGATTCGAATCGAAAACGGTCGACTGGTCGTGAGTGATCAGCCGATTCTGGGTTTTATTGAGGGAGACGGCATCGGAGTAGACATTACCCCAGCGTGTATGAAAGTCTGGGATGCGGCAGTTGACAAGGCCTATAGCGGCCGGCGCAGGGTGCACTGGGCTGAGCTTTACCTGGGCGAGAAAGCGGGCGGGATTTACGGGGGTGACTATTTCCCGGCTGAGACCCTTGAGGCGGTCAAGGACTTGATCGTCAGCATCAAGGGTCCGCTGACGACGCCGGTCGGGGAGGGCTTTCGCTCGCTCAACGTGTCCCTGCGCCAGACGCTGGACCTTTACGCCTGTGTGCGACCGGTCAAGTACTACCAAGGTGTGCCCTCACCGCTCAAGAAGCCCGAAGAGGTCGACGCGGTGATCTTCCGCGAAAACACCGAAGACGTTTACGCCGGACTGGAGTACGAGTCCGGCTCGGACGAAAACCGCCGCCTGGCCAAGTTTCTTCGGGAGGAAATGGGCGCGGAGTTCTTCGAGGACGCCGGCCTCGGCATCAAGCCGATTTCGGCTTTCGGCTCCAAACGTCTGGTGCGAAAGGCCATCCAGTACGCGATCGACAACAATCGCAAATCGGTCACGCTGGTGCACAAGGGCAACATCATGAAGTTTACCGAGGGCGCGTTCCGCAAGTGGGGCTATGAAGTGGCTGCCGAAGAGTTTGGCGATGTGACGATCACCGAGGACGATCTTTGGGAAAAGCATGATGGGCAGGCGCCGGAGGGCAAGATCGTGATCAAGGACCGCATCGCCGATATCATGTTCCAGCTGATGCTGCTGCGGCCGGCCGAGTTCGACGTGCTGGCGACGATGAATCTCAACGGCGACTACCTGTCGGATTCTTTGGCTGCTGAAGTTGGCGGCATGGGTATCGCACCGGGCGCGAACATGGCCGACAACGTTGCCGTGTTTGAGGCGACCCACGGCACCGCGCCGAAGTACGCCGGCAAGGACATGGTCAATCCGTCCTCGCTGATGTTCTCCGGCTGCATGATGTTTGACTACATCGGCTGGCCGGAAGTGACCCGGTTGATCGAGCAGGCTTTTGAGAAGGTTGTCGGCAACAAGGTCGTGACCTATGATTTTGCCCGCCAGATCGATGGAGCGACGAAGGTTCCGACCAGCGGATTCGCCGATGCCCTGGTCGAGGCCATTCGAGCATCTTGAGTTCTGACGCCAGATGGGACGAGGCTCGCGCCGCTCTGGCCGAGCCGGATCCGCAGACCAAGTGTCGCCGGGTGGCGACCCTCTGGGAGGCGGTGGCCAGCGGCTGCTGGCGGCCGAGCAGCCCTGATCAAGTTGACAGTCTGCCTTGCGGTCGTCCGCCGCGCCCGGAAATGGTGCCGCCATCGAGACTGCCGCGGCGGAGTCTGGGAAGCGTCGAGGGCCGCCAGGCCCTGATCCACGCTATCGCTCACATCGAGTTCAACGCCATCAACCTGGGCCTGGACGCCGCGCTTCGCTTTACTGGCATGCCAGACGATTTCTATCGCGATTGGTTGCAAGTGGCTGCCGATGAGGCGCGCCACTTCTCCATGCTCAATGCCCGGCTCGGACAACTGGGTATCGGCTACGGTGATTTGCCGGCCCATGATGGGCTCTGGGACATGGCCGAAAAGACCGCCCACGACGTCTTGATCCGAATGGCGCTGGTGCCGCGCGTACTTGAAGCCCGGGGGTTGGATGTCACCCCCGGCATGATCGAGCGCCTTGCCGCGGTCGGCGATGATGAAACGGTCGCCTTGCTCAAGATCATTCTGGAAGAGGAGGAAGAGCATGTCGCCATCGGCAGTCGCTGGTTTCGCTCGCTTTGCGCCCAGCGCGACCTTGAGCCCGAGGAGACGTTCCGCCGGCTGCTCGATGAGTATTTCAGCGGTCCCTTGCGCGGTCCGTTCAACCTCGCAGCGCGCCGGCGCGCGGGGTTCAGTGCCGAAGAGATCGAGCGGCTGGCCGCTCTTGACCGGGTCAGACAGTCGGCATGAGCCGGTTAAAGGTTGCTCTGGTCCAGGCCGAGCTGCGCTGGGCTGATGCACAGGCTAACCGCAGTCATCTGGCGGAGCTGATGGACCGCAGTCCCGGTGCCGATCTGTATGTCCTGCCGGAGACCTTCACGACCGGTTTTCTCGGTGACGCCGAGGGGGTCGCTGAACCCTACGATGGACCGACGCTGGCCTGGATGCGAGCCGAATCGAGGTCGCGCTCGGCGGCGCTGGCCGGCAGCGTGGCGCTCAGCGACGGCGAGGGGCAGCGCCGCAACCGCATGATCTTCATGCCGCCGGACGGTGAGCCGGCCTGGTACGACAAGCGGCACCTGTTTTCTTACGGGGGCGAAGATGAGCGCTATACCGCGGGAAGCGCGCACAAGCTGGTCAACTGGCGCGGCTGGCGCATTGATCTTCAGATCTGCTACGACCTGCGCTTTCCGGTCTGGTGCCGCAACGACCGGGACTTTGATCTGCAGCTGTTTGTGGCCAACTGGCCCAGTCCGCGCGTGGAGGCCTGGCGGCTGTTGCTCCAGGCCCGCGCGGTGGAGAACCAGGCGTTTGTGATCGGGGTCAACCGAAGCGGACAAGACGGCAAGGGCGTGGCTTACCCCGGGCGTTCGGTCGCCATAGACGGTCTGGGCGAGCGTATGCTGGAGCTCGGGACAGCAGAGGCGGTCGAAACCGTGATGCTGGATCTCAAAGCGCTTCACGCTCTGCGAGAGACGCTGCCCTTCCTGCGTGATCGAGACCGCTTTACGCTGGATTGTTAGGTTTTCATCGGGAATTTCATTCCAGGCGGGTTCGAATCACGCCAACCCCCAAGCCCTCGATGGAGAAATCGTCTTCAGCGCCGACCCGGATGGGCCTGAGGCGTTCGTTGGCCGGCTCCAGCCAGGTCCCCCGACCGCGCCGTCGCAGGCGCTTGACCGTGACCTCGTCGCCGAGCCGGGCCACCACAATTTGTCCACTGCGCGCCTCAGGCGTCCGGTGGACCAGCAGCAGGTCGCGGTCAAAAATTCCGGCGTCGATCATGGAGTCGCCTTCGACCCGCAGCGCATAGTCGGGGACGGGTCGAAAGGCGTTGGTGTCCAAACTGACTTCGTCATCGTGGTTTTCGACCGCCAGCACCGGCGTCCCGGCAGCCACCCGGCCAATGACCGGAAGACGCGCGGTGGAGGCGGGTGAGCCAGACCGAAGCGGAACAATGCCTCGGGCCTGGTGAGGGCGCAGTTCGATGGCACCGTGCCGGGCCAGGGCCTGCAAATGGCACTGGGCGGCGTTGGGCGAGGCGAAACCGAAGTGGTCCACGATGTCGGCGCGCGTTGGCGGCAGACCGCGTTCACGCAGGTGCTGTTCGATGAAGTCGAGAATTTCCCGCTGGCGCGAAGTCAGGTTCACCTCACAACTGTATCAAAAAACAGTTACCAGAAGTACGCCGGGCTGTAGTACCACCAGGGGCCGTGGTAAGGCCACCAGGGTCCGCGGTACCGATAGCTGTGGGTATAGACAATGTCAGGACGCTCGGGCCACAGGTAGATCACTTCGGCCGACAGGCGCGGGTAGCGATAGACGAACTCGCCGATCTCGTCTTCGACAAAGTTTTCCAGACGACCAATCACGGTCACTTCCCGCCCGCTGGTAAAGACTTCTGGGTCACGAAAACCCTCGCGGCAGGCGAGGAAGCGGCCGTAGGTCAGATCGCCACCCATGGGCTGAAGGTTGCGGTCGAGTTCGCGCGCCAGAATTTCGATGCAGGTGTCGCTCTGGCCGGGACGGGTATCGACAATGCTGCCGCCCCAGCGAACTTCGGCGCCGATGGAGCGGTTGGTGGCTTGATCGGGCTGGAAATCGGCGTACTCGCCGGCCAGCGGGGCGGGGACGGTGGCGCACCCAGCCAAGGCCACCAGCGCAGCCAGCAGCAAGGCGGTTCGAATCAGAGGGATATGAACAGTAGACATGGCGTGTTCCTGGGCAATGTTCCGTAGATAATGACTTTTGACCGATCGGTTGTCCTGTGGTTCAGGGTTTGCGCGGCGAAAACTGCCGCGCCTGCTGCAGAAACGCACCGCCCTGATCGGTGCGTCCCCCGTAGTGAATTTGACAGTACATTTCGGCCAGCGGCCGGAACAGCGCACCGCATTCCGGTCGTGTGCGCTCGACCCGATCGGCGAACTCCAGCGGCGTCTCGGCTGGTCCTTTGGCGAGATTGAGCCGACGCAGGCGCTTCAACACCTTGCGCCAGGCGCGCTCGACCGGCGAGCTGGCTGTCGGCTGCACCTGGCGGAGCAGAAAATAACTGATCGGCGCCGAGACCAACAGCAAGACCACCAGCATCAGCAAGGCGATGCGCTCGGGACTGAGATTGGGCAGACCCAGGCGCTGCAGGAAGTCGCGCTGACGCTCATGGTCGAAGCCCAGCACCCAACGGTTCCAGAGGTGCTGGATGCGGTCGTAGCGATTGCGCAGCCGTTCGACCCAGTCAAGGTTGAACACCGCGCCCGGCCGATCGATCACGCTGCGCGCGCCCCGTTCGATCCGATTGGGCGACACGGCGGCCGTCGGGTCGACTCGAGTCCAGCCCTGGCCTTGCAGCCACACTTCGGTCCAGGCATGGGCGTCGGACTGTCGGACCAGCAGGTAATCGCTGCCTTCTTGCCACAAGCCGCCCTGATAGCCGGTCACGATGCGCGTCGGAATCCCGGCCGCGCGCATCAGGATGGCGAAAGCGGATGCGTAGTACTCGCAATACCCGGAGCGCAGCTCGAACAGAAACTCATCGGCGCCATGGCGACCCAGCGGTGAGGCGCTCAGGGAGTAGAAAAATGCCTCCTCGCGGAACCAGCCCAAAACGGCTGTGATCAGCTCGCGGTCTTCTGCGTGGCGCTGCCGGAGCTCGGCGGCCAGGGCCAGAGTGCGCGGGTTGCGCCCTTCCGGCAGGCGCAAGGCCAGCGAACGCGCGCCGTCAGGCAGCTGCGGCATATCAACGAAATCGGGGTTGGAGGTCAGCTCGTAACGGCTCAGAGTGGTGATCGGATGACGATTGAGAACCTGATGGTCAATGGTGACCGTCGCGTTGTCCGGCGCAGTAATCGGGTAGTCGAGGGCAAACAGCCAGCGCCGTTCATGTGGTTCAAGCTGGACGCTGTATCGCCGCGCCCGCTGTCCTTCGGGGACAAACTGACCTCGGGGCGCGTCACTGAAAAAAGGGCTGGTCCAGGTGGTGCCATCGAAGTTCCACAGCACCGGACCTCGCCAGTAGCGCTCGCTTGCGGGAGGGGGCGGACCCTCGAACTCCACTCGGAAGGCCGGGGAGTCGTCCAGGAACAGATTGCTGATGCTACCAGGCGACATGTCGTCCGACAGGCCGGAGCGGCCGTCCATCACCTGTTCCGGTAGCCCCCAGAGCGGCTGCGCCAGGCGCGGGAACAGCACAAACAGGGCCAGCGCGACCGGCAGGGCCATGAGCAAAAGCGCTGTGGCGCTGCGAATCGCCCCGGCCTGCGCGCCCGGCGCTTCCCCGGACGGCTGAGCGTGCATGTCCTGGATCCGCACCAAGGCGATGGTCGCCGTCATCGATCCGATCACCAGGTAGCCGAGGTAAAGCAGTCTTTCACTGAACAAAAACTGGGTGGCGATCAGAAAAAAGCTCACCGAGGCGACCAGTCGCAAGTCGCGGACGCTGAACATTTCCATCATCTTGGCGGCCAGCATCACGCACAGCAAGGCGGTGGCGGTGCGCCGGCCCCACAATCCGCCAAACGCGATCACGATCATCGCGATCGCCATGCCGGTCAGCAACAGACGCAGGATCGCCGGTGGTGGCCCACCCTGGCGACGCGCCAGCGCCAGCCGCCAGGCGCAGGCTCCGACGACCACAACGGCCAGCCACGGCGGCATGGCGGTCAGGTGCGGTAGCGCTGCGACCAGAAAAGCGGCGATTGTCCAGGCGACGGCGTTAAAGGATATCGAGGGCGTCATTGGCCGCTCACGGCAATTCGGCCAAGGCGCGCAGGCAGCGCTGCAGATGGTCCTCATCGCGGCCGGGTCCAAGCGTTTCCGGGCCGAGGCGCAGGGTCCACTGGCGCTGCTGTTGATAAGCGATCAGCACCCAGGCCGTAAGCACGCTGATCCGCCGTTCGGCATCCTCGCCCGGTGTGCGGGCCAGGTCCAGGTGGAGGTCCTGCGAGCGCGGCTGGCGCAGGTCACGCGCCAGCAGGGTGTCGTGACGCTGACTGGCTTTCCAGGCAACCCGATGCAGCGCATCGCCCTCGCGCCAGTCGCGCAGGCTAAAAAATTCTTCGCCGTCCGTCTCGGGCTGGTTCCGCATGCCGTTCTGGTGTCCGTTGCCTTCGGGCAGCGGCGGGGGGTTAACGGCCGGCTGGGGCCAGACCAGGATCGGTCGCTCGGGCCAGAACCACGACCAGGCGCGGAACAACCCAATCGGCTGGCAGGTCTGTATTCGACATCTTCCGGGTTGCAGCCAGCCCCGGTGGCTCGTGGCCAGCGGCAGCTTCACCTCGGCAACGCCATGGGCGGCGACCGATACGATGCGTTCATGATCGCCCAGCGCCAGTTCCAGTCCCGGTCTGGACCTTGGACTATTGCCGACAAGGCTGATCAGAAGTTCGGCCGTCTGCCCGGCGAAAACGGGCGTCGCTCCGGTGTGAGCGATTCGAAGACGGTCCAGGTTCCGGTACGCGATCAGCATGGAGTTCGAGGCCAGGCCGGCCACGATGAAGGTCGTCAGCAGGCCCAGGTTGTTGTTGAAGTTGAGGCTGCCCATGAGCATGGCGAACATCAGCGCGCCGAAGATCCAGCCGAAGCGGGTTGGAAGGATGAAGATCTGGCGGTAACGCAGGGTGAGCGGAGGTCGGGTCGGGCCGCGCCGGGCAATCCAGGCGTTGAACCAGCGCCGCGGCCAGCCGTGGTTCGAGCCTGCGGGCGCGGATCTGGCGGTGTTCATCAGGGCACGGCGGTGGCATCGAGGATTTCTTCGACGATGCCGGCACTGTCGAGTCCGGATTCGGCCAGGGGCTGCAGGCGATGCCCGGCCAGAAAGGGAAAGATTCTCTTGACGTCTTCCGGCAGACAGAAATCCTGACCCCGGACCAGGGCGTGGGCACGCGCGGTCCGAATCAGCGCTAACGCTGCCCGGGGCGACAGCCCTGCCCGCAGGCCGGCGTGTGCCCGGGTGGCGGCAATCAGCGCCTGGATGTAGTCCAGTACCGGCTCTGCCACGTGCAGGGTCGCAGCCTGTTCAATCAGCGCCAGGACGCGCTGGCCGTCGAGTGCTGGCCGCAGGGCCGCCAGCAGCTGGCGTCGGTCAGGTTCGATCAGCAGCCGCCGCTCTTCTGCAGCCGACGGGTACCCGATTGATGTGCGCAGCAGGAAGCGGTCCAGCTGAGAATCCGGCAGCGGATAGGTGCCCGCCAGATCCAGGGGGTTCTGGGTGGCGATAACGAAAAACGGTCGCGGCAGGGCATGGGTTGTTCCGTCCACCGTGACCTGGCCCTCGGCCATCGCCTCGAGCAGGGCCGACTGTGTTCTTGGGGTGGCGCGATTGATCTCGTCGGCCAGCACAACGTTGGCAAAGACCGGTCCGGGACGGAATTCGAACTGCTCGTCCTGACGCCGGAACATCGATACGCCCAGGATGTCTGCCGGCAGCATGTCGTTGGTGAACTGCACCCTTTGCCAGGCGCCGCCGAGGACCTGCGACAAGGCCTGGGCCAGGGTTGTCTTGCCGACGCCCGGTAGATCCTCGATCAGAAGATGTCCGCCGGCCAGCAGGGCCGAGAACGCGAGCTCGACGACCGCGGGCTTGTCGACAATCACGTCGTTGACCGCGGCGATGGCCCGGTCGAGGTCGGCCCTCAGCGCCTCGCGCCCGGGCACGGTCGACGCCTCGGCCGGGTTACTCATCCAGCAACGCGTTGAGCTTGGCGGCGCAGATGAAATCGTTTTCGCTCAAACCATCGATGGCGTGGGTAGTGAAATGGACCAGGCAAAAGTTGTAGCCGCCTTCGAAGTCCGGATGGTGGTTTTCCTGATTGGCGATCCAGGCCATGGCGTTGATGAAGGCCATGGTCTTGTAAAAACCCTTGAACTCGAAACGCCGATAGATTTGCTTGTGATGCTCGTCGGTTTGCCAGCCGGGCACTTGTGGCAGCAGCTCCTCGATTCGGTCCTTGTCCAATGGCTCGGTGCCGCCTTCGCAGGGCAGGCATTTCTTCTCGGTCAGGCGATCGTCGGTCATGTTTACGCGGCCTCCTTGATTTTGGGTGGAAAAGTGGGGGTGAACTCGCCGAGCACCCGCGCCTGGCGGATCAGGCCGAGCAGGTCCTCGCGAGCCAGCTGGAACAGGTCGTCCATGCGGTCAAGAACGTAGTAGACCGGCTGGAAGATGTCGATTCTGTAGGGTGTGCGCAGAACGTCGAGCGGGTCGAAAGGCCGGCGCAAGGGCTCTTGGCTTTCCAGCGCATACTCGGATTCGCCCGGCGAGGAGGCGATGCCGCCGCCGCAGATTCTGATCCCTTCGGCGGTCTGAAGCAATCCGAATTCCACAGTGAACCAGTATAGTCGGGCCAGAAAAACGCGCTCTTCGGGGCTGGCCCGGACGCCGGCCTTGCCGTAGGCCTCGGTGAAGTCGGCGAAAGCCTGGTGGGTCAGCATGGTGGTGTGGCCGAAGATCTCGTGGAAGATGTCAGGCTCTTGAAGGTAGTCCATATCCTGGCGTGACCGAATGAACGATGCGGCCGGGAAGCGCTTTTCCGAAAGCAGTTGGAAGAAGCGATCGAAATTGATCAGCGCCGGGACCGGGGCCACCTCCCAGCCGGTTTTCTCCTTCAGTACTTTTGAAACCTCAAACGGCTGCGGGATCCGATCCTGCGGTAGTTTGAGCAGATCCAGACCATCCAGGAAAGGCTGGCAGACCCGGTTTTCAATGATGCGAATCTGGCGAGCGTAGAGTTCTGTCCAGACCGCGTGCTCTTCATCGGTGTAAGGAATGACGCCGTTTTCGTCCGGCACCTTGGCTTGGTAGGCAGAGGATTTCGCCATGAGGTTCCTTCTTGATGACAACAGCCTGAATCTTATCATCGGCCGCTCACGGGCCCGCGACATGGCAAATTTCCTACACGTTAGGGCAAATTTCCTACAAAGCACTGCGACAAATTCCTGATGACTTGATCCACATCCGTGGTTGATGATTAACGGCAGTTGTTGCTGGTAGGGACCCTCGCTTGTGGCGAGGGGCAGCGGACTCCCCCTCTCGTCTTCATAAGGGTTGCTGGTCCCTGGTTTGAGGGGGTTTTTACGGGCGGCGCTTGCGAGGCGTCGCCCTTTTTTTTGTTAGTCTGTGGCCGATGAGCACAACAACCCAGAGCGCATCTCGATGAGGAAGATCAACAAGCTGGTGGTTTTCGGGGCCACGGGCACCCAAGGTCATCCGGTCGTCGATGCCGCTCTGAGGGCCGGCCTTACCGTGCGGGCTGTGGCCCGCGATTCTGTCAAGGCCGAAGAATCTCTTTCCACGCGAGCCGAGTTCTGTCCGGCCGACTTGCTGGACGCAGCATCGGTGCGCGACGCCATGGGCGGTATGGACGCGGCTTTCTTCTTCCTGCCGGTCTTGCCCCAGACGGCGGCGGCTGAATCCATGGTCGAGCACGTCATTGCCGCTGCGCGCGCCGTGGGATTGCGGCGACTGATCTTCACCACATCGGCCTGGTGCTCGGATTCCATGCCGGATGGTGCTTTCGTGAACGGTCTTCGTCTGGCTTCACAGCGCCTGCTAAGCAGTGGCATCAACACCGTGGTGCTGAGACCCACGCTCTATCTGGCTAACCTGGTCTGGCCGCATGTTCTGAGCGAGGTTCGGCAGCAGGGACGCTTGACCTACCCGCCACTGGATGCCGGGCGCCGTCTGAACTGGACGGCCACGGAGGATCAGGCCCGCCTGGCCGTGGCCGCACTGGAGGCCGAGGTGGCTGGCGAGATTATCGACATTGCCAGCCCGGGGGCGGTGACAGGTCCCGACCTGTGCCGGCACCTTGCGCAGGTGTTCGGTCGCGAAGTGCACTATGCGCCGCAGACTGTGGAGGATTTTGCCGACACGCTGAGCCACATGGCGGGCAGCGCCGAGGTAGGACACTCCGTCGCCGCGCTTTACGAGGGCATCAATCGGTTGTCGGGTGACGGACCCCTGGTCGATACCGCTGCGTTGGAGCAGCGCTTCGGCGTGCGGCTCACGCCGGTCAGCGAGTGGGTTGAACAGCGCCTGGGAGCGCTTCTGGAGCGCTACGGCGGGACAATCTAATGACCCGCGTGGCCGACGGCGTGGCTATTGGATCACGATAACCGGACAGCGGGCCAGGCGAACCGTCTTGTCGCTGACGCTGCCCATCAGCAGCCCCTGCAGCCGGCCGCGTCCCCTTCGGCCGACCACCAGCATGGGTCGGTCGCATTCGGCGGCGTAGCGCAGCAGCGCTTCTGCCGGATCGCCGCTGAGCAGGACCGGTTCAACCGAAACGGCACGTTGTCCGGCCCGCTCCAGCGCCCGCTCCAGGACCGCGGAGGCAAGCTCGTATTCAGGGATGCCGGCCGCTGCCTTTTGCACTTCTTCATAGTCGATGGTGCGAACTTCGCCGGAACGCCCGTGACGGGGACGAGTGGCGTGAACGATCCTCACCGGCAGGCGTAGCGTTTCGGCCAGTTCCAGGGCGAAATCCAGCGCTCGATCGGCGCTTTCGGAGTCATCCACGGCCACCAGTACCGAGGTGTGTTGAAAAGGCATCGGCGGGCTCCTGACAGGTCCAGACGCAGGCCTCATTGTAGCGCGGCTACGCTGCCCACTCTACCGTTGGCGGACCCGCTGGTCAGCTCGCTTCAGCGCTCTCGCGGGCTTGCTCGAGCAGCCGGTCTCTCATCCGCCGATGGAATGGATCTTCACCGAACCAGATCAGGAAGTATTTTTCTGCGCCTTCACTGTCGTTGCAGCTTTGCAGCAGGCGATCGTTCAAGTAAAGGCCCAGACCTTCTTCGGGGCGATAGACCACGTCATAGCGATCTCCAGAATCGGCGTCGACGTGAGCGTCAGCCAGGCAGCGCAAGACCTCAGGCAGCTGGTCTGCGCTGTCGACGTCGAGGTTTCGGGTCAAGATGGAGCGGGCCGACTCGATCAAATCCTCGCCCTTGAAATCGCGTGCCAGTTCCAGCGAGAACTGCTTCGGGACGCTCTCCAGAATTTGCTGGCTATTGGCGCATTCATCCAGGTAAAGGTAGGCCGTTCCAACCAGAAAAAGGCCGGCCACGCGCAGCTCCAGCTCCGCGCAACGGGTCAGCTGATCAGGTGCCGGAGCGGCGAGCGCCAGGGTGGACGCCAAGCCGATGACCAATGCTCCCAGCGAATGCAGTAGACGGCTCGGATTCACATTGCGCTCCTGGCCCGGCGCACGGCAAATCCGACGAAGGGCAGGTGGGCGTACAAGGCGTGCCCGCTATCCCAGAAATCCTGATGCAACACAATATGCCCGGCCTCATTGAAGCGCAGGTGCGTCATGCCGATCGAGCGCGAGTGAATATCGCGACCGGCGGCGCGGGTCTTGAACTCCATGCTCCAGCGCACGTAAACGTCAGTGCCATCGCGCACCACCTGGTGAACATCAACAACACTCTCACTCAAACCGGCGCCGGTCCGGCCCATGTACTCGGCGAGCGGCTCACGTTGATCGATCGTATGCAGGGTGTCGTTGAAAAAAAGCTCTTCGGCGTAGGTCTGCCGGAAGCGCTCGGCGATATCTGGCGCAGTCAAATCGCTGAACGTGGCCTCGAAGCGTTCCAGGCCGATATCGATAGCCTTGGTAGATCCAGGAAACGCTGACAACGCCCGCTCGTACCCTTCCATGTCAATCATGGAAGTGGCGCCGCCACGACCGCTACATCCAGCCAGAATGCTCATAGCGACTCCTGCCAGGCAGATTAAAAACGTTTTACGGGAAAATTTCATGGCCGGAGTTTGCGCCCGCTGCGATCAAGTCATGGTGAACGGCCTTGTCAGCCAACTTCACGGTGCATTCATTGTGGCAGCGACTACCATTGCGCCGGTTACAAACTCCCAGCCACTGGACAGACGCTTGAAACGAACCCTGCTGACCTGGATTGATGCCTCCCGCTACGCCGCTCCGTCCGATCAGGATCAGCGCTCGGTCGACTGGCTCAGAATCCTGCCGTTCGTCGGCTTGCACCTCGCGTGTCTGGCGGTGGTCTGGGTGGGCGTTTCCTGGGTCGCGGTCGCGGCCTTTCTTGTCAGCTATCTGATTCGAATGTTTGCCATCACGGCCTTTTACCATCGCTACTTCGCCCATCGGGCCTTTCGAACATCGCGGCCGGCCCAGTTCATCTTCGCCGTGATCGGCGCCGCCGCGACCCAGCGCGGCCCGCTGTGGTGGGCTTCGCATCATCGAGAGCACCATCGCAGCGCGGATCAGCAAGAGGATCCGCACTCGCCCCGGCATGGTTTTCTCTGGAGCCACATGGGATGGTTCTTGAGCCGCCAGCACTTCACCACCGATGAGGCGCGTATCCCGGATCTGATCAAATACCCGGAACTGCGTTGGCTGGACCGCTTTGCCCTGGCAGTGCCGGTCGCCTACGCGGTCTTCTGGTTTGTCCTGGGCGGGGCATTGAATCACCTGGCGCCAGGCCTCGACACCAGCGCCTGGCAAATGCTGGTATGGGGTTACTTTATCTCCACCGTGGTTCTGATCCACGCGACCCTGACGATCAATTCGCTGGCCCATGTCTGGGGTCGGCGCCGCTATGCCACGCGCGATGACAGCCGCAACAACTTCTGGCTGGCGCTGCTGACCCTGGGAGAAGGCTGGCACAACAATCATCACCATTACCCGGGTGCGGCGCGCCAGGGCTTTTACTGGTGGGAGATCGACCTGAGCTTCTATGTCCTCAAGCTGATGAGCTGGATGGGCCTGGTCTGGGATCTCAAACCCGTTCCGGACAACATTCGCCAGGCCAGGCGCATTCGGGCGGCCACGTGAAGCTGGCCATCGTCGGGGCCGGCGTGGCCGGTCTCTACGCCGCCTGGCACTTGAGTCGGCACCACGAGGTCATCGTGCTCGAGGCCGAGTCCCGGCTGGGTGGCCATGCAGATACCCAGCGGGTTGTCGAGGGCGACCGGGAGCGATTCATCGACACCGGCTTCATCGTCTTTAACGAGCACCACTACCCGCTGCTCACGCGCTGGTTTGAGGCGATGGATGTGGCCTGGGAAGATTCGGACATGAGTTTTGCCGTTTCCGATCAGGCCAGCGGGCTGGAGTACAACGCGACCAGCCTGAACCGGCTGTTCTGCCAGCGCAGCAATCTCATCAGCCCCGCCTTTTGGGGCATGTTCGCCGACATCGTTCGCTTTTACCGCCGAGCCCCCGGTTTGCTGACTAGCCTGGATGAATCGCTCACCCTGGGTCAGTGGCTGAACGAAAGTGGCTTGGGATCGATGTTTCGCGAACAGCACCTGCTGCCCATGGCTTCGGCACTCTGGTCGGCGCCGATGGGGCGGGTTACCGAGTTTCCGATGAAGCACCTGTTGCAGTTCATGGACAATCACAACATGCTGCAGCTGTCGGGTCGGCCGACCTGGCGAACGGTCAGCGGCGGCAGCCGCAGCTACGTCGCCAAGGCCGCTAACTGTGGGGCGCGCTTCCAGACCGGGGCGGCGGTTCGGGCGATCCATCGCTCCGACGACCAGGTCCGCATCTTGACCGATGCCGAGGCGCTGGACGTCGACGGGGTCATCGTGGCCTGTCACTCCGACCAGGCCCTGCATCTACTGGCCGATGCCGAAGCGATCGAGCGCGAAGTGCTGGGCGCGATAGGCTACCAGCCCAACGAAACCGTGCTGCATACCGACACCGGGGTGTTGCCGCGTCTTCCGGCCGCGCGGGCGGCCTGGAACGTGCGCCGCGACGGCGCCGACGAGTCCTGCTGTCGGGTCTCGTACTACATGAATCGGCTTCAGAACATCGACAGTTCGACCGACTACATCGTCTCGCTTAACCAGACCGATCGAATTGATCCAGAGCGCATCCTCGTGCGTCGGCAGTATCAGCATCCGGTGTTCACGCCCGAGGCGATCCAGGCCCAGCAGCGCTGGGCCGAGATCAACGGCCACCGCCGGACGTGGTTCTGCGGCGCCTGGTGGGGCTGGGGATTTCACGAGGACGGCGCCTGCAGCGCCCAACGGGTGATCGACGACCTGGAGCGCCGGCATGGATGATGCCGTGGCAAGCGGGCGGGTCTGGCACCGTCGCCGAACGCCCAGGCCGCATCGCTTCGTTTACCGGCTTTACTACAGCCTGTTCGACGTCGACCGGATCGACGAGATGTGTGCGCGCTCACGCTGGTGGTCGCGCGAAAAGGCCAACCTGGTCAGCTTTCGAAGAGGCGATTACATCGGGCCTCCCGAGCGAACCGTGGCCGAAGCGGTGCGCGACCGCGTTGAACAAACCGCGGGGCTGCGTCCGCCGGGCCGGGTGTTCGCGCTCACCCACCTTCGCCAATGGGGCGTGTGCTTCAATCCGGTCAGCTTCTATTTGTGTGTGGATGATCACGACCAACTGCAATTCATCGTCGCCGAAGTTCACAACACGCCCTGGGGCGAACGCCATGCCTACGTGCTCGATGCGCGCGCGCAGGAGGGCCCGGATTATCGCTTCTGTTTTTCCAAGGCCTTCCATGTCTCGCCGTTCTTGCCCATGGCACTGGACTACGACTGGCGCTTCCGGCTCGAGCCGGACCGAATCATTGTTCACATGCTGGTGATGGACGGAGACTCAGAATGCTTTTCGGCCGGAATGAAGCTGGACCTTGCGCCTATGAATGGCCGTGCAATGACGCGCATGCCCTTGATTTTCCCGCTGTTGACGCTGCGGGTGCTGGGCGCGATCTACTGGCAGGCGCTGCGATTGTGGCTGCGTCGCATTCCTTTCATCCCTCATCCCGACAAGCAGGCTAAATCGACATGAGTGTCAATGAAAAAGCCGTTCGGCTCGACGTTGCTCGGCGTCGGCCAGGGCGTGGGCTGGACGCGTGGCTCAGAGAGCGCGTTGTCCGACGGCTCACTCACTTGCACGACGGCCAGCTTGTGATCCGCGACGGCGAGGGCGAGGTTCGAGTGGGCCACCCCGGGACCGACCGCGCCGTCATTGATGTTCACGACCAGCGCTTCTGGCGGATGCTGGCCACCGGGGGCGGGCTGGGTGCGGCCGAGGGCTACATGGCAGGGCTTTGGGACAGCGATGATCTGGTCGGCGTGATCCGCATCCTGGCCCGCAACCGCGAAGCGCTGACAGCCATCGATACCGGTGGCGCGCGGGTCAGCGGGGCGGTGATGAAGCTCTGGCACAACTTCAATCGAAACAGCCTGGAGGGCAGCCGGCGCAACATTGCCGCTCACTATGATCTGGGCAATGATTTTTTCGCCGCCTGGCTGGATGATCGCATGATGTATTCCAGTGCCCTATACCAGTCGGCCGAGGACAGCCTGGAGACCGCCCAGCTGGCCAAGCTCGATCGAATCTGTGACCGTTTAAAGCTCGGACCGGACCATCACCTGCTGGAAATCGGCACCGGCTGGGGCGGGCTGGCCATTCATGCCGCCCAGAGTACCGGCTGCCGGGTCACGACCACGACCATCTCTCGGGAGCAGCACCAGTACGCCAAGGCGCGCGTGGCCGAAGCCGGACTGGATGACCGGGTGACGGTGTTGCTGGAGGACTACCGCACGCTGCAAGGGCGATTTGATCGCGTGGTTTCGGTCGAAATGATCGAGGCGGTCGGTCATCACTATCTCGATACTTACCTGTCGACCATCGAGCAGCGCCTGGCGCCCAACGGCCTGGCCCTGATCCAGGCCATCACCATCGAGGATTTCCGCTACGCCCGCGCGCTCAAGACGGTGGACTTCATCAAGCGCTATGTGTTTCCCGGCAGCTTTATCCCCTCGGTCAGTGCGATCACTGCTTCCATGGCCCGCTCCACGCGCCTGGGCCTGGTCGAGCTGGCCGACTTCGGCGCCAGCTACGCGCTGACCCTCAAGGCGTGGCGCGAGCGCTTCGAGGGTGCCTGGGAGCAGCTTGCTGGGATGGGTTTCGACGAGACCTTCCGGCGCCGCTGGCGCTATTACCTGGCCTACTGCGAGGGCGGATTTCGCGAGCGTGCGATCAGCGACGTCCACTTGTTGCTGGCCGCCCCGGGCTTCCGTCCGACCACCGAGCTGGGCTTGACGGGCGGACGCCTGTGACCCGGGCATTCCTGATCAACCAGGGCCTGTTTCAGCTGGCCTGGCCAGCCTGCGTGATCGGGGCGGCGCACGGGATATTCTGGACCGGCCTGCTGGTGGTCGGTGCCCTGGTGCTGTGGCAGCTCAATCGGCGCAACCGTCATCCGCTCGACCTGCGCATGATCGGCGTGTGTCTTGGTCTGGGTTTTGTGCTCGATACGGCCTGGGTCCAGCTCGGACTGCTGGATTTCGCGATGGCCTGGCCCTCGTCGAACGTCGCACCGATGTGGATCATGCTGCTGTGGATTTCGGTGGCGCTGGTGATCAATCACTCCATGGCCGCGTTCAAGCATCGCCTCTGGATCCTCGCTGTCGCCGGCGGCATCGGTTCGCCATTTTCGTATTTCGCCGGCTCGCGCTTCGGTGCGGTAGAGTGGCTTGCGCCGGCCTGGCAGGTCATCCTGGCCACCGGTTTGAGCTGGGCCATTGTGCTGCCGCTGCTATTCTGGCTGGCCCGTGAGCCTCGGGCCGCGATCACCACACCATCGACCGACGGAATAACTGTGCATGAAACCGATTGAGCTAGCCGAGTCCGGCCGCGCGCCGGACTGGATGGTCCGCCTGGGAATCCGGCGCCTGCTGAAGCGCCGTCTGACCCAGGAGTTCGATCGCGATCCGATGCGGCGCTCGCTGCGCGCCCAGGCCCTGATCGAGGAACTCGGCGAGTCGGCCGTCGCGATCGAGACCGATGCGGCCAACGAGCAGCATTACGAAGTGCCGGCGGCGTTTTACCAGCTAGCCCTGGGGCATCGACTGAAGTACTCCAGCGGCTACTGGCCGGACGGCGTCAATGACCTGGATGCGGCCGAGGAGGCCATGCTGGCCGCGACCTGTGAGCATGCTGAGCTGGCCGACGGTCAGCGGATACTCGAACTGGGTTGTGGCTGGGGTTCGCTGACGCTGTGGATGGCCGCGGAGTACCCGGAAAGCCGCATCACGGCGGTGTCCAATTCGGCCTCGCAGCGGGCCCATATTGAAGCCCGAGCACTGGAGCTGGGGCTGCACAACGTTGAGGTCCTGACGCGCGACGTCAACACCCTGGAGCTGGAGCAGCGCTACGATCGGGTCGTTTCGGTGGAAATGTTCGAGCATGTGCGCAACTACCGCGTCTTGATGCAGCGCATTGCCGGGTGGCTGCGGCCGGAGGGCAAGCTGTTCGTGCATATCTTCTGCCATCGCTATCTGCTGTACCCTTTCGAGACCGAAGGGGAGGGCAACTGGATGGGTCGTTACTTCTTCACCGGCGGCCTGATGCCGGCGGCTGACACGCTGCTGCACTTCCAGGACGATCTGGCGCTGGAAAGCCGCAAGCTTTACTCCGGCCACCACTATGCCCGCACTGCCCGTGGCTGGCTGGAGAACATGGACCGGCGCCGCTCCAAGGTCGCCGAAGTCATGCGCTCGGCGTATGGCGACGATGCGGCGCGCTGGCAGCAGCGCTGGCGGATGTTCTTCATGGCCTGCGAGGAGTTGTTCGCATTCGATGACGGCAGTGCCTGGCTGGTCGCCCACTATCGTTTCCGCCGCCGCTAGAGGACGCTTCGGGCTTTGGGCGCGCTCAACCGGCTGCTGAAAGGAAATCTCGACACCAAGCTGGTTCGGGTGTTCATCCTGCAGATCCTGGCCATCAGCGTCGCGACCGTGGCCGGCGTCTATGCCGCTGCCCTGGTCGTGGAGAACGTGCTCGTGCGCGAGGCGCTCAACGGCGAAGCGGAACACTTCTGGGTCCATCACGCCGAGGATGCGGCCTTCCCCCTGCCGAACACCAATAACTTGCGTGGATACCTGGCCCGTGGCTCCGACTACTCCCAGGTCCCGGCCTGGCTGCAAGATCTTGAGCCGGGTTTTGGCCGCGTGGATGAGGCGCCGGGCTCGGAGCCGGTCATTCATGTCAGCCAGCGCGGTGAAAATCGGCTGTTCCTGGTCTTCGATGAGGTTCAGGTTTCGGCGCTGGCCTTCTACTTCGGCATTGCGCCCCTGACCGGCGTCCTGCTGCTCATCTACATTCTGACCTGGGTCGGTTACATCATGTCTCGCCGTGCGGTTTCGGCCGTCGTCAAGCTGTCCGAAGCGGTGCGCAACTACGACTTCAGGGCCGGGCACTTCCAGAAATTCAGCGTCGAGGAGTTTGCCGAAACGGGGGATACCGAAACACTGGCGCTGGTCAACGCCATCAACCAGTTCATCAGCCGACTCGAACTGTTCGTCCAGCGCGAGCGCAACTTCACCCGCAATGCCAGCCATGAACTGCGCACGCCGCTGGCCGTGATCAAGGCCAATATCAACCTGTTGACCCGCTTTGATGACCCCGAGCGCCGCAAGGCGGTGCTTGAGCGCATGAGCCGAACCGTGGTCGACATGGAGTCACTGGTCGAAACGCTGCTGCTGCTTGCCCGGGAGAGCGAATCGAAGCTATCGACCTCGTCCATGGTGCTCAACGACATGCTGAGTGAGTTGCTGGAGCAGCTCGGAACGGCACTGGGCAAGGAAGAGGTCGAGACCGGGATTGAAGCGCGCGGGCTGCTCGAGGTCGATGCCCCGGAGCGCGTCCTCGCGATCGTGTTTACCAACTTGGTGCGTAACGCCATGACCTATACGGAGAAAGGCCGGGTTGACGTGCTCATAGACCAGCGCGGCGTGGTCGTGCGCGATACCGGCTGCGGGATGTGCGAGGCCGATCTGGAGCACATGTTCGAGCCTTTTTACCGCGGCCACGACCGCAGCAACGAGGGCTATGGACTTGGACTGGCCATCGTGCGGCGGTTGTGCACCCGGTTCGGCTGGGATCTATCGGCTGACAGCGAGATGGGCGTGGGAACCGAGATTCGCATCGATTTCCCGCGCGCGCGTTTTCGGCCTTTCGGGGACCGAAAGGACTGATCGGACCGTGACCGGGTCTTTCGGCGGGCTGTGGATTATCATGCGGGGCGAATTCATATCGCCGCCGGTCTTCGAATCGTGAATGCTGTCACCGCCCGTGCCGGGGCCAATATCGCGCTGGTCAAGTACTGGGGCAAACGAGACCCGAACCTCAACCTGCCCGCGGCCGGCTCGCTGTCGATCACCCTGGGCGAACTGGAAACCGTGACGCGCATCGAGATGGATGCCGGACTCGCCTCTGATGCGTTCGAACTCGACGGGCAGGCGTGTGATGCGGCGCCGATTTCGGCTGTGCTCGATCTGCTGCGTCCTGCCGGAGCGCCGCGCTGCCGAGTGGTCAGCCGCAACAACTTTCCGACCGGTGCCGGACTGGCCTCTTCGGCTTCGGGAAACGCCGCGCTGGTGGTCGCGGCAGCCGCGCTTTTCCGTCCGGAGCTGGGCCGAGCCGAGCTGTCGGCTCTTGCCCGCCGCGGTTCGGGTTCGGCCGCGCGTTCGCTGTTCGGCGGGTTTTGCGAGATGGACGCCGGGGTGGCCGAAGACGGCAGCGACTGCCGGGCTCGCGGACTGCAGGATGCCAGCTACTGGCCGCTGGAAGTCGTCGTCGCCATCACCGACACCGGACCCAAGGCGGTGTCCTCGCGCGACGGCATGAATCGGACCATGGCCACCTCCCCGTACTACCCGGCCTGGGTGGCGTCGGTGCCGGCCGACCTGGAGCGAGCGAGCCAGGCCATTGCAGCTCGCGATTTTGGCGAGCTGGCGGCCGTCAGCGAGCACAGCGCCCTGAAAATGCACGCCTCGGCCCTGGCGGCCCGGCCCGGCCTGTTGTACTGGAACGGGGCGACCGTAGCCTGCCTGGAGCGGATTCGGGCCATGCGCGACGAAGGTGTCGGGGTGTTTTTCACCGTCGATGCCGGTCCCCAGGTCAAGGCGGTCTGCCGGCCGGGAGAGAGCCAGCGCGTTGCCGCAGCGCTCGAAGCCCTGCCCGGTGTGCAGCGCGTGCTGTGCTCGGGGCTTGGCGCTGGTGCTCATCTGATCGCCTCATGAGCGCGGTCGCCGCCTCGGCGCCGGGCAAGGCGGTGCTTCTGGGTGAGTACGCCGTGCTCGATGGCGCTCCGGCGCTGGTGATGGCAGTCGACCGCAGGGCCCGGGTCCAGGTCTCGCCCTGCGCGAGCCGGGATAGCCGGGTTGAAGTGCCGCAGCTGGGGCTGGCGCCCGTGGGTTTTCGGCTGGCAGACCGTGGAGAGATCGCCTGGCAGGGATCCGAGGCCAGCCAGCCGTCGTTTCAGCGAGCCCGTGCGCTGCTGGAATGGCTGCTTGCGTCCGAGCGGTCTCGCCCGCCTGGCCGGAGCGGGCTGAGAATTTGCATTGATACCGGCGATCTGTATCAGGTCACTTCGACTGGACCAACCAAGCTGGGTCTGGGCTCCAGCGCGGCGATGACAGTGGCACTTGCCGGGGCGCTGGCTGTCTATTCAGCGCCGGTTTCAATGGCTGAACAACTGGATTGGCTGACCAGGGAGCTACTGTCCCCTTATCGGGCGGGGCAGGGTGGACGGGGCAGCGGTATCGATCTGGCTGCCAGCCTGCACGGCGGCGTGCTGCGCTTCCAGCTCGGGCCGCAAGGGGTCAGCGCCGTGCCTATCGACTTGCCAAAAGCCTTGAAACTGGCTTTTGTGTGGACCGGGGAAGCTGCCTCGACACCGGCTTTCCTCGACCGCTACGCCCACTGGACAGCGTCCGCCCCGGTTGAGGCCGAGCGCATGCGTCAGTCGCTGGGGGAGTGTTGCCAGGCGGCCATGGAGACACTGCGCACCGACGATGCATCGGGCCTTATGACTTGTATCAATAACTATCGGCAGCTGATGGGTAAAATTGGAGATCTGGCGGGGCTGCCCGTGGTCAGCGAGGCGCTCAACGAGATTGCCCGGGTCGCTTCGGCTTTCGGTCTGGCCTGCAAGCCCTGCGGCGCCGGCGGCGGTGATCTGGCGATGCTGGCGGGTATCGATGAACAGGCGCTGGAGCTGGCCTGCGATTCGCTGGCGTCTCGGGGTTGGTCCCGGCTGAGGCTGGATGCGGCGCAACAGGGGCTGCGGGTCGAACAAGGCCGCGCCTGACTCCCAAATTGAGAAAAGAGTCTGCACAGATGGAAAAATCCAGGATTCCGCAGTTCTACAAGATGACAGTGCCCGAGCGGGTTCGTACGGTGCGTGAGCGCGGACTGATCGGCGCCGACGACTACCAGAATCTGCAGTCGGGACGTCACACCCTGTCGGTCGACCTGGCCGACAAGATGATCGAGAACGTGATCGGCGTGATGGGCCTGCCGGTTGGCCTGGGCCTGAACTTTCTGATCAACGACAAAGAATACGTCGTTCCCCTGGTGGTCGAGGAGCCTTCGATTGTGGCGGCCCTGAGTTCAGCCGCCAAGCTCGCCCGCGACAGCGGGGGGTTCAAGGTCGATAGCGACGAACCCAGGTTGATCGGCCAGGTTCAAATCGTTGATGTGGCCAATCCAGCGAGGGCCAAGGCGGCTCTGCTGCAGCGCAAGCATGAGATTCTCAACCTGGCCAACAGCCTGCACCCAAAGATGATCGCACGCGGAGGCGGGGCGCGCGATCTCGAAGTTTTTGTTCATCCCTCCGAGGGACCGGGCGGCGACATGGTCGTGGTTCATCTGCTGGTCGATACCTGCGATGCCATGGGCGCCAACCTGGTTAACACCATGTGCGAAGGAGTGGCTTCGCTGATCGAAGCGATCAGTGAGGGGCGGGTGTTCCTGCGCATTCTGTCCAACCTGGCCGACCGGGCCCTTGTTCGTGCGCGAGTCAGAATCCCGGTTGCGGCCTTGACCGGGAAGGGTTTCGACGGCGAGCAGGTCCGCGATGGGATCATTGTCGCCAACGACTTTGCCCGGGTTGATCCTTACCGGGCCGCAACCCACAACAAGGGCATCATGAACGGCATCGATGCCGTCGCCCTGGCTACCGGTAACGACTGGCGCGCGCTCGAAGCCGGTGCCCATGCCTACGCCGCTCGCGGCGGCCGCTACACGGCCTTGACGCGCTGGCAAAAGGCCGAAAACGGTGACTTGATCGGCGAGCTCGAACTGCCGATCAAGGTTGGCACCGTGGGCGGTCCGCTGCAGACCAATCCGACGGTGGCGCTCAACTTGCGCATGCTCGGTGTTGAAAGTGCGCGCGAGCTGGCCGAAGTCATGGGAGCGGTCGGCCTGGCGCAGACCTTCTCGGCGCTTCGGGCCCTGGTCACCGAGGGGATCCAGCAGGGCCATATGACGTTGCACGCGCGCAGTGTGGCGACTGCGGCCGGAACGCCGACGGAGCTGTTCGACACTGTTGTCGAGCGACTGATCGCTTCGGGTGAGATCAAGATCTGGAAGGCCGAGGAAATCATCCGATCGGTCCGGCTCCAGACTGAGCCGGTGGCCGGTCCGCGCGATGAAGAGGTCCTCGAAGGCGAAACCCTGGGCGCTGGGCACGGCAAGATCATCCTGCTCGGCGAGCACTCTGTGGTCTACGGTCGACGGGCGATCGCAGCTCCGATCCCGCTGGCCATCCAGGCCCGGATCGAGGACACCCGCGAAGGCATCGACCTGATTATTCCGCGCTGGAGTATCGAGCAGCGTCTGGACTTCAGCGCCAAGCGCCCACCGTCATTTACCCGATCACTGGCGCGCGTCCTGGAAGCGCTGGGCTTGAGTGGTCGCGGCATGCGCATTGAAGTCTTCCCGAACGTACCCAGGGCCATGGGGTTGGGTGGCTCGGCGGCCCTGGCCGTGGCCGTGCTGAGGGCGCTGAATGCCCATTTCTCGCTTGGCCTGAGCGACGACCGGATCAACCAGCTGGCCTTTGAGTGCGAGAAAGTGGCGCACGGCACGCCCTCGGGTCTGGACAATACCCTCGCCACTTTTGGCGAGTTCATGCTGTACCGTTCGGGTGAGAAGCTGGAGCGGCAGGTGCTCCAGATCAGCGAGCCGCTGTCTATGGTGATCGCCATGAGCGGAGTGGAGAGTCTGACCGCGCGGACCGTTGCCCGGGTTCGTGAGGCCTGGCGGCGCAACCCCGGCCTGTATGAGCGGATTTTCGACGAGATTGATAGTCTGGTCGGTGTTGCCCTTGAGGCATTGGCCAAGCGCGACTACGACACCCTGGGCGAGACCATGAACATCAACCAGGGCTTGCTCAACGCCATGCAGGTCTCCAGCTGGGAGCTTGAAGAGCTGATTCAGATTGCGCGCCAGCACGGCGCAGTCGGAGCCAAGCTCACCGGAGGTGGTGGCGGCGGCTCGGTGATTGCCCTGTGCCCAGACAGCAGTGCGCGGGTTGCCCGTGCCATTCGCGAGGCCGGCTACCAGGCTATCGAGGTTAAAGTCGGTGGTGCCTGAACGCGCCGGCCCGGTGCGGATCGTGTCGTCGGATGCCGAGGCGCTGATCCGTGTCGACGAGCACGACAACGAGCTCGGAATCCTGAGCAAGGGCGAATGCCATGATGGCGAAGGCCTGCTGCATCGAGCGTTCTCAGTCTTTCTGTTTGACCATTTAGGGCGGTTGCTGATCCAACAGCGCTCAGCTGAAAAACGGCTGTGGCCGCTTTACTGGGCCAACAGCTGCTGTTCTCATCCGCGGGCCGGAGAAACCATGGCCGAAGCCACCGAGCGACGGCTGCTGGACGAGCTTGGCGTGCGCACCCCGCTGCACTTCATCTACAAATTCCGCTACCAGGCGATCTTCGAAGATCTGGGCGCCGAGCATGAGCTCTGCTGGGTCTACGTGGGACGGGTCGAAGAGTTCCAGCTGCGACCCAACCCCAGCGAGCTGGCGGCCTGGCGCTTCGTGGAGCCTGAGGAGATAGACCGGCTCATGGGCGTGCCGGGCGAGCCCTTGTCGCCGTGGTTTCGGATGGAGTGGGAGGCCCTGCGCGGCAAGTACCGGGCGGCAGTCGCCGAAGCCCTGGATTGACTGGCCCCGGCGATTTGCCGCGCAGAGATGATCTCAGGCGTCTTCCGGCGCCGCCAGCTTGAAGCCCATGCCCTGAACGGTATGCAGCAGCTTGGTCTTGTACGGCCGATCAATGCCCTTGCGCAGGTTGTACATGTGCGAGCGCAGGGTGTCGGAGTCGGGCAGCATGTCGCCCCACAGCTCGTTTTCCAGCTGTTCGCGGCTGACCAGGCGGGGCGATTCGCGCATCAGCACTTTGAGAATGCGGATTGAAGTCGGTGACAGGTTCACTCGCTCGCCTTCGCGCTCGACGCGCATGGTGCGCGGGTCGAACATCAGGTCGCCGACGCGCATGGCACCATCCGACATCTCGCCGCGTGCTCGTCGAATCAGCGCGCGAACGCGGACCTCCAGTTCTTCCATCTCGAAGGGCTTGACCAGGTAGTCGTCTGCTCCGGCGTTGAAGCCGGCGACCTTGTCGTCGAGCTGGTCGCGTGCAGTCAACATGAGGATGGGTGTGCCGTCGCCGCGCTCGCGCAGGCGCTCGCAGACCCGAATGCCATCGATCTTGGGCAGCATCAGGTCAAGAATAATGACGTCGTAGGGGTTTTCGTCGAGCAGGTTGAGCGCGATGGCCCCGTCCGCGGCAAAGTCCATGGCAAAGCCGCTGGCTTCCAGATAATCACCGATACTGGCGGCGAGGTCATTGTGGTCCTCAACCAGCAGAATCGTGGCGTTGCCTTCTGAATCAGCCATTTGTCACTCCTTCACATTTGTCGATTTGACAATTGTGAAGGAGCGGCGTGAGGGGGGGATGAAGGGACTAGGGACTAGGGGCCGGCGGATACGCTGAACCGACTGGTCCCTGGTCCCTGGTCCCTATCTCTTCATGTAGTTGAAGAACTCTTCGTTCGTCTTGGTCACTTTCAACTTGTCGAGCATGAACTCGATTGCCTGGGCTTCATCCATGGGCTGGAGGATGCGGCGCAGAATCCAGGTTTTCTGGAGCTGGTCATTGCCGACCATCAATTCCTCGCGGCGTGTACCCGAGCGATTGATATCAATGGCCGGGTAGGTGCGTTTCTCGGCGATCCGGCGGCTTAAGTGGATTTCCATATTGCCGGTGCCCTTGAATTCCTCGTAGATCACCTCGTCCATCTTCGAGCCGGTATCGACCAGGGCTGTGGCGATGATGGTCAGGCTGGCGCCGTCTTCGATGTTGCGCGCCGCCCCGAAAAAGCGCTTGGGTCGCTGCAAAGCATTGGCGTCGACACCGCCGGTCAGGACCTTGCCCGAGGACGGCGCGACGGTGTTGAAGGCGCGCGCCAAACGGGTGATCGAATCGAGCAGGATGATCACGTCCTTTTTGTGCTCAACCAGGCGTTTGGCCCGCTCGATGACCATGTCGGCGACCTGCACGTGGCGGGTGGCCGGTTCATCGAAGGTCGAGGAGATGACCTCGGCATCCACCGAGCGCTGCATCTCGGTGACTTCCTCGGGACGCTCGTCGATCAGCAGAATGATCATGTGCGTCTCGGGGTTGTTGGCCCGGATCGCCGTGGCGATGGACTGCAGCATCATGGTCTTGCCGGCCTTGGGCGGGCTGACCACCAGTCCGCGCTGACCCTTGCCGATGGGCGCGATCAGGTCGATGATGCGCCCGGTAATGTCTTCAGTCGAGCCGTTGCCGCGCTCAAGTTTCAGGTGTTCACGCGGAAACTCCGGGGTCAGGTTTTCGAACAGGATTTTGTTCTTGGCCATCTCCGGGCGGTCGTAGTTCAACTCTTCGACCTTGAGCAGGGCGAAGTAGCGTTCCGACTGTTTGGGGGGACGAATCTTGCCGGAGATGTAGTCGCCGGTTCTCAGGTTGAAGCGGCGGATCTGCGAGGGCGAGACGTAAATGTCGTCGGGCCCGGCCATGTACGAGGCCTCCGAGGAGCGCAGAAAGCCGAAGCCATCCTGCAGGATCTCGAGTACGCCGTCGCCGTAAATCGACTCTTTCTTGCCGGCCTTGGCCTTGAGGATGGCGAAGATGACGTCCTGCTTGCGCGAACGTCCCATGTTCTCGATACCGAGCTCGTCGGCCATTTCGATGAGCTCTTTGACGTTCTTTGTTTTCAGTTCGGTCAGATTCATGGGGATGCTGTCTGGCGGTGGAGCCGGGACGCGTTGGCAAGCAGGGCCGCTCGCCGCCGGTCGCGCCCGGGTTCGGATCATTAGTGCGTCAAGTTTGCATGGGGCTTGCCCGTGAAGAAGGCAGGGGCCGAGCAATCGTCAATAAAGGAAATCGCGACCTGGAGCGGTCATCGACCGAAATAAGGTAGCACCAAAGCCTGAGCAAGTCCAGTGCGGATTGCTGATCGGTCCGCGCGGCCTGCGCGCCGCAGCCCCCGCGGACCGACCTGGTCAGATGGTCTCGTCGACGAAGGCCTTGAGAGCGGACTTGGTCAGCGCGCCCACCTTGGTCCCCTGGTGTTCCCCGTTTTCAAAAATCATCAGGGTGGGAATTCCGCGGATTTTGAAGCGGCTGGTGACCTGCTGGTTCTCGTCGATATTGACCTTTGCGATACGCAGCTTGTCGCCGTACTCGTCGGCCAACTCGTGCAGGATCGGGTCGATCATCTTGCACGGGCCGCACCATTCGGCCCAGTAGTCGACGAGCACGGGACCGTCGGCCTTGAGGACGACCTCGTCGAATTCGCTGTCGGATACGTGAATGATGTTGTCGCTCACAGTTAAAGGGACTCCTTGAGGGGAAATGGAAATCGTCTGCGGTCTGCCAGATGACCGCCTATACTAACCTGATTGTCGGTTGCGGTTGGTCCGCAGCACCGAATCTTCATGCAGACAGGATTTCTTGTGAGCGATACCCCTAGTAACGAACAGGTGTTGACCGATATCCGGTTCGACACCTTCGACCTGGACCAGCGCATCATGCGCGGTCTGGCCGACGCAGGCTTCGAGGCCTGTACCCCGATTCAAGCCAAAACGTTGCCGCTGGCTCTCGCCGGCCGCGACGTCGCCGGCCAGGCCCGCACTGGCACCGGCAAGACCGCCGCCTTTCTACTGGCGATTTTTCGCCAGTTGCTCAGCCCCGAGAGCAAGGGTCCAGGACCCAATCCGCGGGCGATCTGTATCGCCCCAACCCGTGAGCTGGCGATTCAGATTCATCGCGATGCCGAGCTGCTGGGCAAGCACACCGGGCTCAGGACGCTGCTGGCCTACGGCGGCGTGGACTATGCCAAGCAGCGTGATGAGATCGCCGACGGCGTGGACATCCTCATTGGGACCCCGGGTCGGCTGATCGACTACCTGAAGCAGGACATCTACAACCTGCGCAATATCGAGGTCGCCGTCCTCGACGAGGCCGATCGCATGTTTGATCTGGGCTTCATCACCGATATCCGCTTTTTGTTCCGGCGCATGCCGCCGGTCGATCAGCGCCAGACCCTGATGTTTTCGGCCACCTTCCCGCTCAAGGTCACCGAGCTGGCCTATGAGCATATGAATGAGGCCGAGACCATCCGGGTTGAAGAAGAGCAAATGACGACCGACCGCGTCACCCAGGTGGTCTACTACCCGGCGAATCGTGAAAAACTGCCGTTGCTGGTCGAGCTGCTGCGGGCCATGGAGGAGGGTCACGTGATGGTGTTCGCCAACACTCGCCATGCCGTCGACCGTGTTGCCGAGACGCTCAAGGCCAATGGATTCAACGCCGCGATGCTGGCCGGGAGCGTGCCTCAGGTCAAACGCCAGAAGCTCCTCAAGCGGTTCCGGGAAGGCGACATTGACGTTTTGGTCGCGACCGATGTCGCCGCACGCGGGCTGCACATCCCCGACGTCAGTCACGTGATCAACTACGATCTGCCGCAGGATGCGGCTGACTACGTCCACCGCATCGGCCGCACGGCGCGGCTGGGTGCCAGTGGTGATGCGATCAGCTTTGCTTGCGAGGATTACGCGTTCTACCTGCCGGAAATCGAGCAATATATTGATCTCCAGTTGCCGGTATTGCAGCATGATCCGGATAATCTGCCGCGGCTTGAACGTCCGCCGCGGCGTCCGAAGAAGACCGGAGAGCGCACTGGCGGCGGGCGCGGGCGCGGCGGCGGGGGTGGTGGCCGCGGTCGCCGCAGCAGCGGTCGCTGATATTCACGCCGGGCCATGCTGCTTTCGGCGCTATCGTTGAGAGGACCGGTTTCTGCCATGACCACCCATGTCGTGCAATGGTCGGGAAAACTAGCGATTTTGGTCAGTCTGGCGCTGGCACTCGTTCTGGCGTGGCTGCTTGTTCAGTTGCTGTGGCTCGCCCTGGTTGGTCCGCAGGTCGAATCGGCGCCGGTGCCCGCTGTGCCGCAAATTCAACCTGCCGCCGCCGGACGGGAAGGTTTCCGCTGGGACCTGTTCGGGGAGTCGGTGAGCGCCCGCCCGGTTACCGTGGCGGTACCGGCGGCGCGCACCGAGTTGCAATTGCGCGGTCTGATGTCTGGCGGTGACCAGGCGTTTGCCATCATTGCCGATGCGCGCGGCCACGAGCAGGTCTTCCAGATTGGCGACGAATTGCCCGACGGCAGCCGACTGAGTGCCATCGAGCCGCTACAAATTCTGCTGGAGCGCGACGGCCGCCGCGAGGCGCTGGCCATTGAACGTGAACTGTCGGGGTCGCCACCGGTGGCCGGTCGATCGCGCGCGTCCGGACGAAACGGGCCGGATGCGTCCAGCCTGCCCGGTATTCGCGGCTTTCAGGCGCCGACCGGGATCAGCGCCGCATCGCTGCAGGTACCCGGCGCGACGGCGGCCGGCCTGGCCGACCAGATTTCTGTGCTGCCGGTGTCCAGCGGCGGGTTTCGCGTGCGTCCCGGGCGCGATGCCACGCTGTTCGCTGAGCTAGGGCTGCAGGTCAATGACGTCGTGACCGCAGTCAACGGTCAGCCGCTGACTTCGCGCGAAGATGCGCAGGCCCTGTTTGCCGATGTGCTGCGCCGGGGCGAAGTCTCCATTACCATCAACCGCCAGGGTCGAGAAATGACCCTGCGACCGGACCTGGCGCAAATCCTGTCGCGGATCCAGTGACGACCGAGAAGACGGAGCCCAAAGACTTCATGCTGAGACTGCTGCCACGCCCGTTTGCCTATCTGATGCTGTTGTTGGTGCTTGCTGCACCCCTGGCCGCCTTGGCCCAGGAGGACGACGGTCACGTCCTCAATTTCAACGATGCTGACATTCGCTCGCTGATTCAGGCGGTTGCCGAGATGACCGGTCGCAATATCATCATCGACCCGCAGGTCTCCGGACGGGTTACCGTGGCCTCCAGTCAGCCCATGGCCGGTGACGAAATCTGGGCGGTCTTTCAGTCCATTCTTCAGGTGCATGGCTATACCGCCGTGACCGATGAGCATGTGACCCGCATCCTGCCGGATGTCAGCGCTCGCCAGGATGGACGTGTCCCTATCGACGGGATGCAACTGGGTGGCGACGACCCGGTGACCCGCATTCTGACTCTGGAGCACGTGCGCGCGTCCGAAGTCTCGCAGCTGCTGCGCTCGCTGCTGCCGCAGTCGGCCTACATGGCGCACCATGATGCTTCAAATGTTTTGATCATCGCCGATCGTGCTGCCAACATTCGCCGAATTGAGACTATCATTCGACGACTGGATGCGGCCAGCGACCAAGAGGTCGAGGTCATTGCCCTCAGTCATGCCGATGCATCGGAAGTGGTACGACTGCTCAACCGACTTTATGCCGGCAGCGGCGCTGAAACGGCCCTGGCCGATGAACGCACCAACACCGTTATCCTCGCCGGTGAGCCGAGCCGTCGGCTGCGCCTGCGTACTCTGATCAGCCACCTCGACACGCCGCTGCACAGCGACGGCAGTACCCAGGTGATTTACCTGCGCTACGCCACAGCCGACACCCTGGTTCCGGTGCTCGAGGGCATCCTCGATCTGGATGCCGAGGAAGGCCAGCGCGCCCGCATCCAGGCCCATCAGGACACCAACGCGCTGGTCATCAGCGCCTCGCCGGCGGTGTTCCGATCGATTCAGTCGGTCATCAACCAGCTCGATATTCGCCGCGCCCAGGTGCTGGTCGAGGCCATCATCGCCGAGGTTGCCGTCGATACCTCCCGCGAACTGGGGGTGCAGTGGCAGGCGTTTTCGTCCGGCGACAGCGGCCTGTTCGGCGGCACTAACTTCCAGAGCGGTGGCAACAACATCCTCAACCTGAGCGCAGCCGCCGGGCAAGCCGGCGAAAACGGCAGTCTGTTCCTGCCGGGTCGCGGTATGAACCTGGGCTACGTGAGCGGTCGCTCCAGCCTGCTGGGCATCGAACTGCTCGAGATCGGTGCCCTGGCGCGCGCGCTCAGCCAGGACGCCAACACCAACGTCCTGTCCACGCCCTCGATCGTGACCATGGACAACCACGAGGCCAGCATCAACGTCGGCCAGGAAGTCCCGTTCCTGTCGGGCAGTTTCTCGACCCAGGGCATTGCCACCGGCGATGGGCAGGTCAATCCCTTCCAGACCATCAACCGCGAGGAGATCGGGGTCAAGCTCAACGTCACCCCACATATCAACGAGGGCGACACCATCCTGTTGCAGATCGAACAGGAGGTCTCCACGCTGGCCCCTTCCGGCGGGGCGGTGGACCTGATCACCAACAAGCGCACGCTGTCGACCCGCGTCATGGTGCCCGACGGCGCGATGCTGGTGCTCGGCGGCCTGACCAGCGACGATTTGCAGGAGCAGATGGAAAGCGTCCCGGGATTGGGGCGGATTCCGCTCATCGGGGAGCTGTTTCGCTACCGCTCGACCAGCACCGTCAAGCGCGACCTGATGGTCTTCATCCGGCCCCGGATTCTCTATGACGACGCGCTGAGCGATGACCTGACCCGCTCCAAGTACACCCGCATTCGGGGGCGCCAGCTCGACCAGCGTGAGCAGTCGCGGGGCCTGACCCGGCCCGACGAAATGCCGTTGCTGCCCGAACTGGCCGATTTTCTCCATTCGCCGCCGGATGAGCGCTGAGTTTCGTCCCGGTTACGGTTTTGCCCGGCGCCGCGGCGTGGCGGTGGCCGGCCGGGACGGTGATCGCGTGCGGCTGGCGGTGCGCGATCCGGTTGATGTGGCCGCGGTTCAGGAAGTCCGCCGTCGCCTGAATCAGGCAGTAGTGCTGGATCGCCTGGAAAGCGGGGAGTTCGATCGTCTGGTCAGTCGGCTGTATGAGGCCGATGACGGGTCAGCGGCCCAGGTGGCCGAGGACCTGGGCGAAGAAATGGACCTGGCCCGCCTGGCCGAAGACCTGCCCGAGCCGGCCGACCTGCTGGAAAGCGAAGACGATGCCCCGATCATCCGCCTGATCAACGGCATCCTGACTCAGGCCCTGCGCGAGGGCGCCTCCGACATCCATCTCGAGCCGTTCGAAGAACGTCTGTCGGTGCGCTTTCGGGTCGACGGCGTGCTCCGGGAAGTGATGTCGCCGGCGCGCGCCCTGGCCGGCCTGATCACCTCGCGGATCAAGGTCATGTCGCGCCTGGACATTGCCGAAAAGCGCGTCCCCCAGGACGGCCGGATCAGTCTGCGTATCGCCGGGCGTCCGGTGGACGTGCGCGTTTCGACCCTGCCGTCCAGCCACGGCGAACGGGTCGTGCTGCGCCTGCTCGACAAGCAGGCCGGACGCCTGGACCTGGCCGAGCTGGGCATGGACCCGGACACCGAGGCCCGCGTGGCCCGGATGATCTCGCGCCCGCACGGCATCCTGCTGGTCACCGGGCCAACCGGCTCGGGCAAGTCGACCACGCTGTATGCCGCGCTGATGCGCCTGAACGACCGCAGTCGCAACATCATGACGGTCGAGGACCCAATTGAGTACGACCTTGACGGCATTGGCCAGACCCAGGTCAATCCCAAGGTCGAGCTGACCTTTGCCCGCGGCCTGCGCGCCATTCTGCGCCAGGATCCGGATGTGGTCATGGTCGGCGAGATTCGCGATCTGGAGACCGCCCGCATCGCCGTCCAGGCCAGTCTGACCGGTCACCTGGTGCTCTCGACGCTGCACACCAACACTGCCGTGGGCGCCATCACCCGCCTGGTCGACATGGGCATCGAGCCCTTCCTGCTGGCCTCCAGCCTGATCGGGGTGTTGGCCCAGCGCCTGGTTCGGGTACTCGATCCCGAGGGCCGCGAGAGCTATAAGATCACCGCCCAGGAACTGGAACGCCTGGGTCTGCCCGGCAAGCCGGACAGCACCTTGTACCGGCCGCGCGGCGATCTCGAGCTCGGGACTTCCGGGTACCGCGGGCGCACCGGTATTTACGAACTGGTCGCCGTCGACGAGGCCATGCGGGCGCTGATCCACGACGGCGCCGCTGAAGCCCGGCTGGAGGCGCTGGCCCGCCAGTTCCATCCCTCGATCCTGGACGACGGTTGGCGCAAGGCCATCGCCGGCGCCACCTCGCTGGAAGAAGTGCTGCGCGTGACCCGCGCGGCCTGATCAGCCATGGGCGCGTTCGAATACCAGGCGCTGGCCGGCGACAAGTCCACCCGCGGCGTGCTCCAGGCCGACACTGCCCGTGCCGCGCGCTCGCAGTTGCGCGAGCGCGGCCTGATTCCGCTGGAGGTGCGCGCCGTGCGCGCCGAAGCCGCGTCGCGCCTGCAGCTGGGCGGGCAGGGCCGCGAGCGCGTTTTGCTGCTGCGCCAGCTGGCCACCTTGCTCAAGGCCGGCCTGACCCTTGAAGAGGTCCTGAGCGTGCTGATCGAGCAGAGCGAGGGCGGCCTGGCCAGGCGCCAGCTTGGCGCCATCCGCGCCCGGGTCATGGAAGGCCAGAGCCTGTCGGTGGCCATGGCCGAGCATCCGCGCCTGTTTCCAGCGGTCTATACCGCTTCAATCGCGGCCGGCGAGCGCGCCGGCCAGCTCGAAGCCGTGCTGGGCCGGCTGGCCGACCACGCCGAGCAGCGCGAGGCGATGAACCGGGGCCTGGGCCTGGCCCTGATCTACCCGGTCCTGCTGGCCGTGATCGCGATCGCCGTGGTCTGGGGCCTGATCGGCTTTGTCGTGCCGCGCGTGGTCGGGGTGTTCGAGCAGGCGGCCCAGGAACTCCCGCTGCTGACCCGGAGCCTGCTGGCGCTGTCGGAGGCCATCGCCGCGTGGGGTTGGCTGGCGCTGATCGGGCTGGTGGTTTTGATCATCGCCGCCATCGTGCTGCTGCGCCGTCCCGGGCCGCGCTTGGCGCTCGATGGCTGGCTGCTGCGGGTTCCCATCCTGGGGCGCCTGGTCCGAGCGCGCCAGACCGCCAGCTTCACTCGCACCCTGGCCATTCTGGTCTCCAGCGCCGTGCCCCTGGTCGAAGCGCTCAAGGTCTCGGCCGCGGTGGTCGGCAACCGGGTTGTTCAGGCGGACGTCACGCGTGCCGCTGCCCAGGTTCGTGAGGGCGTTTCCCTGTCGGCCGCGCTGCAGGCCTCACCATGGCTGCCGCCGGTTGCCCGGCGCCTGATCAGCGGCGGCGAGCGCAGCGGTGAGCTCGCGCCGATGCTGGAGCACGCCGCGGCCATGCAGGAAAGCGAGCTGAACTCGGCCACCACCGTGCTGCTGGCGGTGCTGCAGCCGCTGCTGATCCTGATGGTGGGCGTGATGGTGCTCTACATCGTGCTGGCGATTATGCTGCCCATCCTGAGCATGAGTCAGCTGTTGGCGTGATTTCCTTCCAGCACGTCAGCAAGCGCTATCCGGGAGGCGTGCACGCACTCAACGACATCAGCTTCGAGCTGGGTCAGGGGGAAATGGCGTTTCTCACCGGCCGCTCCGGTGCCGGCAAGTCGACCCTGCTGAAGCTGATCGCCCTGCTCGAGCGCCCCAGCCGCGGCCAGGTCGTGTTCAATGGCCGCAACGTCAGCAAGATCGCGCGGCGCCAGATTCCCTACCTTCGCCGCCAGATCGGGGTGATTTTCCAGGATCATCGGCTGCTCTCCGACAAACGCGTGTTCGACAACGTGGCCCTGCCGCTGATGATCGCCGGCGTGTCTTTCGGCGACATCCAGCGCCGGGTTCGCGCGGCCCTGGACAAGGTCGGGCTGCTGGACAAGGAGAAAATGTATCCTCCGATGCTGTCCGGTGGCGAGCAGCAGCGCGTGGGCATCGCCCGCGCCATCATTGCCCGCCCGCCAGTGCTGCTGGCCGATGAGCCGACCGGCAACCTGGATCCGGGCCTGTCGGCGGAGCTGATGCAGACCTTTCTGCAGCTCAACCAGTCCGGGGTCACCGTGCTGATCGCCAGCCACGACCTCGAGTTGATCAAGCGTTTGGGCCAGCGCGTTCTGGTGCTTGATGACGGCCGCATCGTCGATGATCTGCCGCAGCAGCGCGGCTCGGAGCGCAGCCAAGGCGATGGCTAGAGGAAAGCGAACGATCCGCGAGACCGGCGCAACCGGGCTCCGCGCCTGGACCCGGCGACACGCGTTCAGCCTGCTGTCGTCGCTGGGCAGTCTGGCCCGCTACCCGCTGGCTTCGCTGATGACCGTGGCGGTGGTGGCTTTCGCCATCGCCATGCCGCTGGCCCTGCACCTGGCGCTGGACAACATCGAGCGTTTAGCCAAGCAGTGGGAGCGGCTGGACACGCTGTCGGTTTTTCTGGATGTGGGGATTGAGCAAGCGGCGGTCGATCGGCTGACGTCGCGCCTGAGCACTTGGCCCGATGTATTGGCGGTCGACCCGATTACTCCGCAGCAGGGCATCGAGGAGGTCTCGCGCCAGTTGGGCATGGATCCGGTCGGCGACCTGCTGCAGGACAATCCGCTGCCCTGGGTTCTGGAAGTCACGCTGGGCGCAGGCGCTGACCGGGACGGGCTGCTCCTGCGCCTGCAGGGTCAGCAAGGGGTTGCCAGCGTACTGGCCGATCTGCAGTGGCTGGAGCGGCTGGACGCCATGACCGATGTGCTTGGCCAGCTGGCCTGGTTGCTCGCGGCGCTGCTGGCGCTGGGCGTTGCCGTGGTCATCGGCAACACCATTCGCCTGGACGTGCAGAACCGGCGCGAGGAGATCGAGGTCATGGCCCTGGTCGGGGCGACCGCGGCCTTCATTCGCCGCCCGTTTCTCTACTCCGGCCTGTGGTACGGCCTGCTCGGCGGTCTGCTGGCCTGGGCCATGATCGTCGCCGGCCTGCTGGCGCTCGCCGAGCCGGTTGCTCGGCTCGGCCAGACCTATGCCGAGAGTTTCCGCCTGCTTGGGCCCTCGACGACAACCCTTTCCGCGGCGGTCGGCGGCAGCGCGCTGTTCGGTCTGCTTGGCGCCTGGCTCGCCGTGAGCCAGCATTTGCGGCGAATTGATCCCTGAACGCTACTCTTCCCAGACCGCGACCCCAACCCTCTGATCGAGCAACCATCATGGCGTATCGCTGCACCGCTTTAGCATTCTTGCTCCTGGCCCAGCTGGTCGCGACCACGGCCTTGGCCCAGACCCCGGTCAGCGTCGCCCGTCCGGGGCTGTCGGGCAGCACCGAGACCCTGCGCCTGACCGGCAACCTGACCGCCCGGCGCACCGCCAGCCTGTCGCCGCAGGTGGCCGGGCGCATCGAGCAGATGGCGGTCGATGCCGGCGACTTGGTCGAGGCCGGCGGTGTCATCGCCGAGCTCGACGACCGCCTGGCCAGCCTCCAGGTGCGGCGCGCCGAAGCGCTGCTGAGCGAGGCCGCGGCGGCCCGGGACGAGGCCCGGCGCCTGGCCGAAGAGGGCCGGCGCCTGACCAGCAGCCGTTTTCTGCCCGACACCGAGGTCCGCGCCCGCGAGGCGGCGGTGGTGGCTGCCGAAGCCGCGCTGCAACGCGCCGAGGCCGAGCTGGCGATCGAGCGCGAGCGCGAGTCGCGCCATGTTCTGACCGCACCGTTCGGCGGCATCATCAGCGCCCGGCTGGCCCAGCAGGGCGAGTGGATCGAGCCGGGGAGTGCGGTGGTCGAGCTGGTCGAGGTCGAGAACCTGTGGCTGGACGTGCGCGTGCCGCAAGGCTATTGGGCCGCGCTGGCGCGCGATCGGATCAGCGTGCGCGCGCGTGCCGACGTCGAACCCGACCGACTGCTCGATACCGAGATCATCGCCCGCGTCCCGGTCAGCGACCCGGCCGCCAGGACCTTTCTGCTGCGCCTTCTGGTCCACGACGAGACCGGCGACCTGACCCCCGGCATGTCGGCCCGGGTCGAGCTGGACCTGGTGAGCGACGAGGCCCGCACCCGCGTCCCGCGCGACGCCGTGCTGCGCGATCCCGACGGCACCACCCGGGTCTGGCTGCTGCCCGAGGGCAGCGACCGGGTCCGAGAGCAGACCGTGACCGTGCGCCGCATGCTCGGAGATCAGGCCGAGCTGGTCGAGCGCCTGGGCAGGGATGTGCGCGTGGTGGTGCGCGGCAACGAGGGCTTGAGCGAGGACGAGGTCGTGCGCGTGGTCGAGGAGACGCCCTGATGTTCGAGGGCATTATCCGCCACGGCGTGATCGTGACCGTGGCCGTGCTGATCGTCGCCGTGCTCGGCGTGCTCGCCGCGCTGCGCATCCCGGTGCAGATGATCCCCGACCTGGAGGTGCGCGTGGTCCAGGTCGAGACCAGCTGGCCGGGGGCCACGCCGCAGGACGTGGAAAAGGAAATCCTGATCGAGCAGGAACAGTACCTGCGCTCCATCCCCGGCCTTGAGCGGATGATCTCCTCGGCCAGCTACGGCCAGGCCAGCATCGACCTGGAGTTTCCGTTCGGCACCGACATCAACGAGGCCCTGATCCGGGTCAACAACGCCCTGAGCCAGGTGCCGTCGTACCCGGAAAACGTCGACGAGCCGCGCCTGGAGGCGAGCTCGTTTTCGCAGAACTCGTTCATGTTCTTCCGGGTGGTGCCGCTGGAGGGCAACCCGCGCGATCTGGACATGCGCCTGATGCTTGATTTCCTCGACGACAACGTCCGCCCGCGCATGGAGCGCGTGGAGGGCGTGTCCCGGGCCAACATCCGCGGCGGCGCCGAGCGCCAGATCCGCATCCTGATCGATCCGGCCGCGCTGGCCGAGCGCGGCGTTACCCTGACCCAGGTGCGCGACGCGCTGCGGGTGCGCAACCGTGACGCGTCGGCCGGCGACGTCGACCTGGGCAAGCGCCGCTACCTGCTGCGCACCATCGGCCGTTTCGACAGCCTGGAAGAGATGGAAAACCTGATCGTGGCCCGGCGCGGCGACAGCCTGGTCAAGCTCAAGGACGTGGCCACGGTCGAGGAGGCCTACTACGAGATGCGGGGCTTATCGTTTTCCAACGGCCGGCCGTCGCTGAGCATTGCCATCGACCGCACGCCGGGCTCGAACGTCATCGACATCAAGCGCGCCCTGCTGCCGGTGGCCGACGAGATCAACGAGCGCGTGCTCAATCCCGCCGGCATGGAAATGGCGCTGATCAGCGACGACGTGCGCTACGTCCAGGCCTCGGTGGCCAATGTCTGGCAGAACCTCATCCTGGGCGCCGTGCTGGCCACGCTGGTGATGTTCTTTTTCCTGCGCTCGTTCGGGGCCACCCTGGTCGGGGTCGTCGGCATCCCGATCTGCACCATGGCCGCCTTCCTGGGCCTGCTGGCGGCCGGGCGGACCATCAACGTGATCTCGCTGGCCGGCGTGGCCTTCGCCGTCGGCATGACCTTAGACAACAGCATCGTCGTGCTCGAGGCGATCGAGCGGCGCCGTCGCGAAGGGCTGGCGCGCGCGCAGGCAGCGCTCGAGGGCGTTCGCCAGGTCTGGCCGGCCGTGCTCGCCTCCACCCTGACCACGGTGCTGGTGTTTGCCCCGATCCTGTTCATCGAGCAGGAAGCCGGGCAGCTGTACTCCGACATCGCAATCGCGATCTCGGCCTCGATCCTGGCCAGCATGCTGGTCGCGATCACGGTGGTGCCCACGCTCAGCGCGCGCCTGCATTTTGGCGAAGGCAGGCCCGACAGCGCCGCCGGCAGCGGTCTGCGCGACCGATTGCTGGGCATGATCGGCTGGCTGATCGGCAGCGCGCCCCGACGCGGGGCCACCCTGGTCGGGGTGGTGGTGCTGGTGGCGGGCATCATCCTCACGCTGACCCCGCCGGCAGAGTACCTGCCCGAGGGCGAGGAGCCCAAGACCTTCGCGCGCATGTTCGCGCCCCCCGGCTACAACCTCGAGGAAATGCGCATCATCGGTGAGCAGATCGAGGCCTACCTGATGCCCCACATCGGCGATGATCCTGCGCGCTTCGCGCGCGGCGAGACGCCGGTGCCGGCCCTGGCCTACATGAGCATGTCGATCAGCCCGGACAACATCTGGCTGCTGGCCGAAACCGTCGACCCGGGCCAGATCGACGCGCTGATGGAAGTGCTGACCGACTACTACCAAACCTTCCCGGGCATGCGCGCCTTCGCCAGCCGCGGCTCGATCATCTCCAGCAACGACGGCGGCACGCGCAGCGTCAACCTCGACATCACCGGGCGCGACCTGGCCGAGATCTACCGGGTCGCGCGACTGGCCTACGACCGCGCCGAGTCGCTGTTCGACAATCCCCGACTGGGCTCCTCGCCGTCCTCGCTGTCGCTGGACCAGCCGCTGGTCGAGATCCGGCCCGACTGGTTTAGGGCCGCCGAAATGGGCTTGAGTGCGGCCGAGATCGGCTTTACCGTGGCCGCGCTGACCGACGGGGCCTTCGTCGACGAGTACTTCCGGGGTGACGACAAGATCGACATTTTCCTGTTCAGCCAGGCCGGCAGCGACCAGCGCCTGGACCGGATCGAGGACCTGCCGGTCTACGTGCCCGACACCGGCGTGGTGCCGCTGGGCAGCCTGGCCGAGATCGTCGAGACCGTCGATACCGATGCCATCCGGCGCCTGAACGGCCGCCGTACCGTCACCCTGAACATCATCCCGCCGCGCTCGGTGCCGCTGGAATCAGCCCTCGGCATCGTCGAGCGCGAGGTGGTCGACTGGCTGGCCCGAGAGGGTCACCTGGGCGAGGAGATCAGCCTGGACATCTCCGGGGCCAGCGACCAGTTGATGGAAACCCGCGCCGCCCTGACCGGCAACTACGTGGTCGCCATCGTGCTGTGCCTGCTGGTCATGGTCGCCATCTTCCGCCACTGGGGCTGGCCGTTCGTGATCCTGACTGCCGTACCGCTGGGCATTGCCGGGGGTATCGGCGGGCTGGCCCTGCTCAACTGGATCGGCGGGATGCTGCCGCTGATTGGACTGCCGGCGGTCAGCCAGCCGTTCGACATGATCACCATGCTCGGCTTCCTGATCCTGCTCGGCGTGGTCGTCAACAACCCCATCCTGCTGGTCGACCGCACCCTGTCGAACCTGAGAGACGGCATCACTGACGAGGTCGAGGCGGTCACCGAAGCCGTCGCCACCCGCATCCGCCCGATCATGATGTCGATGATCACCACCTTGTTCGGCCTCGCCCCGCTGGTCTTTGTGCCGGGCGAGGGCACCGAGCTCTACCGCGGCGTCGGCGTGATCGTGCTGACCGGCCTGCTGTTTGCCACCCTGGTCACGCTGACGTTTTTGCCGGCGCTGCTGGTGAC
>JAZBOC010000015.1:0-23150 GCA_036353315.1 Wenzhouxiangella sp.
GAACTGGCTCATGATGATCTGGCTCCCTTATTCTTCGTCGACGCCGAACTCGCGATCGAGCCGGTTCATGTACCAGGTGTAGTAGAAGATCAGCGCGATGAAGGTCAGGATCGACCCCTGCTGGGCGAACCAGAAGCCCAGGTCCGTTCCTCCAATACTCAGCGGCAGCATCTGCAGCACGGGCCGCAGCAGGATGGCGAATCCGAATGACACCAGCGCCCAGATGACCAGGCAGATCTTGATGATGCGGATATTGGCTGCCCAATAAGCGGCAGCAGACTTGTCGTCGGACATGATGATGGGGTTCCCTCTGTAGATGACAGCTTGTTGTTTTTTGGAGTGTAGGCAGGCCGATGGCGAAAACCCATACGACCATAGTAGGTTGCGCCGGTGACCTGCCTGCTATCATGCCTGCGGTGTCAGCCGGTGCCCAGGAGGCTCGACTCGTGTCTGATGGCTGCAAGCGCGCGGTGATGAGCGCCTGATGTTTTCCCCGGCCGCGTTGGTGCTGGTTTCGCTGGCCTATGTGTGCGTGCTGTTCTTGATCGCATGGTGGGGCGATCGCGTCGCGCTCAGGCGCGGACGCCTGCTGGGACAGCCGATCATCTACAGCCTGTCGCTGGCGGTCTACTGCACGTCCTGGACGTTCTATGGGGCCGTGGGCCGAGCGGCCACCAACGGATGGGATTTCCTGCCGGTCTATCTCGGCCCGATCTTGATGTTCGTGGTCTTCGGCGGATTTCTCCAGCGGATGGTCAGAGTGGCCAAGGAACAGCAGGTCACCTCAATCTCGGATTTTTTGGCCTCGCGCTTCGGCAAGACCCGGCGCCTTGCGGTGCTGGTGACGGCCGTTGCGGTTCTCGGTGTCCTGCCCTACATCGCCCTGCAGCTCAAGGCCATCGCCATGGGTTACGAGCTGCTGACGTCTGATCTTTCCCAACCGCTGGCCACGCTTGATGGACCGGCCCCGCTGCTGCGCGATACGGCGCTGGCCGTGGCCCTTCTGCTGGCTGTGTTTGCCGTGTTGTTTGGAACTCGCCAACCCGATGCGACCGAGCACCACCCCGGACTGATGCTGGCCATCGCCTTTGAGTCGGTGGTCAAGCTGCTGGCGTTTCTCGCCGTCGGCATCTTCGTGACCTGGTTCATGTTCGACGGACCCGGTTCGCTTTCGCCGATGAGCGTGGATGATGCGTTGGTGGCCGCCGTTTTCTCGGCGGATAACGTCCAGCTCAGTTTCGTCACCATTTTGCTGCTGTCCACGCTGGCCGTATTCTGCCTCCCGCGCCAGTTTCACGTGGCCGTCGTGGAGAGCACCAGTGAACGCGACGTGCGTTGGGCGCGCTTCCTGTTTCCGCTGTATCTGGTTCTGATCAGCCTGTTTATCGCGCCGATTGCCGTTGCCGGATTGCTGACCTTTGGCGACGGCATGGGCTCAGACGCCTTTGTGCTTACGCTACCCCTGATGGCCGATCAGGGCTGGCTTGCACTGCTGGCCCTGCTTGGCGGTTTTTCGGCGGCCACGGGCATGGTGATCGTGGCTGCCGTGGCACTTTCAACGATGGTATCGAACGACATCGTCATGCCGCTGCTGCTCAGGGCCCGGCCGATAGCTGCCAGCCAGGGCGCCGATCTAGGGCGTCTGCTGCTGGTAGTGCGACGGGTCGTGATCGTGGTGCTGCTGCTGCTGGCCTGGGTGTATTACCGCTTGTTTGGTTACTCCGAGAGCCTGGCCGGCATTGGTTTGCTCTCGTTTGCTGCAGTGGCCCAGTTTGCGCCCCTGATGGTGGCGGCGATTTTCAGTCGGCGGGCCAATCGCCATGGCGCGCTGCTGGGCCTGGCGTTCGGGTTTTCGACCTGGCTTTATTGTCTGCTGCTTCCGGTGATCGCCCGCGGAACCGGGGTCGGTCAGTTCTGGCTGGATCACGGTCCCTGGGGCTGGGGCTGGCTGCAGCCCGAAGCACTGTTTGGCTTGGCATTCGGCGATGCCCTGACCCATGGCGTGTTGTGGTCTTTGTTGCTCAACGTGATGGGTCTGATGGTCGGTTCTCGGCTCGGCTCACCGCGCCCGATCGACCGTATCCAGGCCAATGCCTTTCTCGGGGCAGCGAGCGAGCCGGGAACCGACTCGCTGCCGCGAGGCGGTATCGCCACGGTCGGTGATCTGGTCCAGCTGACCCGCAGGTTTCTCGGCGAGCGCCGTGCCCGTCTGGCTTTCGACGAGTATTCTCGTCGATCCGGACGCGAGCTGAGCGACGGCCAGTCAGCTGACGCTGGCCTGGTCGGCCACACCGAGCGGGTCCTGGCGACCGTCATTGGCGCCAGTTCGGCTCGCATCGTCCTTGCCTCCGCCCTGGCCGGCAGCGGAATGCAGCTGGACCAGGTCGTTGGCTTGCTGGATCAGACCTCGCAGAAACTGAAGTTTCGCCAGGAGCTGCTGCAGTCGGCTTTGGAGAATCTGTCGGAAGGCATCAGCGTGGTCGACGGAGAACTTCGCCTGGTCGCCTGGAACCGCGCCTACCTTGAATTGTTTGATTATCCCGATGGGCTGATCCAGATCGGTCGTCCGATCGAGGATGTGCTTTATTTCAACGCCCGCCGCGGAATGATGGGCGATGGTGACGTAGAAGCCCTGGTGCAACGACGGCTGCACTGGATGCGGCAGGGGAGTTCGCACTTTTACCAGCGCCATACCGGTGATGGCCGGGTGATCGAGATTCGCGGCAACCCGATGCCCGGCGGCGGGTTCGTGACCAGCTTCACCGACGTGACCGAGCGGTTGAAGGCCGAGGAGGCTCTGCGCGAAAGCGAGCGCAACATTCGCTTCTACACCGATAACGTACCGGCCTTGCTGGCCTATGTCGACAGCGATCTCTCGTTCCGTTTCACCAACAGAGCCTACGAAAACCTGCTGGGTCTGAATCGAGCAGAGCTGATCGGTCGTCACCTGCACGAGGTTTTCGATCAGCACGAGATGCTGCGGCGCTCGCCGTATCTGGAAGGCGCGCTGGCCGGCGAGCGACAGGATTTCGAACTGGAGATCATCGATGCCCGCGAGCGTCGCCGTTATGTATTGGCCACCTACATTCCGCAGTTCAATCGACGTGGCGAAGTGCTGGGCTTCTTTTCTCTTCTCCAGGACATTACCGAGCGCCGCCAGGCCGAGCTCCGGCTCAAGGAGGCCAAGGAAGAGCTGGAGCGACGGGTTGCCACGCGGACGCATGAACTGACCGAGCTCAATCGCGAACTCAGCCAGGAAATTCGAATCCGATCGCGGGTCGAGGACGCCTTGCGCGAAGCGAAGCGCGAAGCCGATGAGGCCAACCAGTCCAAGACCCGGTTTCTGGCTGCGGCCAGCCACGATCTGCTGCAGCCGCTCAATGCCGCCCGCTTGTTCGTTTCAGCCCTCGGCCAGCAGCAGGGCCTGACCCCGGAACAGGGGCATCTGATTGACCGACTGGAAGGGTCGATCGGCAGCGCCGAGGAGCTGTTGAGCGCATTGCTGGATATTTCGCGACTGGATGCCGGTGCCATGGCAACCGATGTCCGCGAGTTCGCGATTGCCGACCTGCTTGACCCCTTGTATGCGGAATTCAGCGCGCTGGCGCGTGAGCGCGGTCTTCGTTTCGATCTCGTGGCCTGTCGGGCGCGGGTGGTCTCGGATCCCAAGCTGCTGCGAAGGGTGCTGCAGAACTTCATTTCCAACGCATTGCGCTATACCGATCGTGGTCGCGTCCTCTTGGGCTGTCGGCGGCGGGACGGGATTCTAAGCCTGCAGGTCTGGGACACGGGGCCGGGCATTCCTGCCGACCAGACCGAGTCGATTTTCCGCGAATTCCATCGCTTGGAGGCCTCCCGGCGCAGCCGCGAGCGCGGCCTTGGCCTTGGCCTGGCGATCGTCGACCGGATCGCTCGGATGCTTGACCACCCCATCGTTTTGCGCTCTGAGCCGGGTCGTGGAACGATGTTTGCCCTCAACGTGCCGTTGGGCACGGGTCCCGTTGAGGCGCCCGCCGCTCGCCTTGGTCGCCCGCGTCGGCAGGGGCGGGATCTGGCCGGAATGCAGGTCCTGTGTGTCGATAATGAGCCGGACATTCTGGCCGGCATGCGCTCACTGCTTACCCCCTGGGGATGCGATGTCCGCACCGCGCGTGACGAGAATGAGGCGCTGGCCGTGATGGGTGATGAGTGGATGCCGGCTGTCATCCTGGCCGACTACCATCTTGATGAATCTCGCAACGGCATTGATCTGATGAATCGGCTGCGCGCTCGCTTCACCGAGTCGATCAACGGGATCCTGATTACTGCAGACCAGACCGAGCCGGTCCGCAACGAAGCGCGCACGCACGGCTATCGAGTGCTTCAAAAGCCTCTCAAGCCGGCCGCGCTCAGGGCTCTGTTGAGTCGTGTTGCGAGTCTGCGCGAGCGCGATCAGACGCCGCGCGCAGGCTGAAATGCGCTGGCGGCCTGCTCGGGTGAGTCCACTGCCAGCTTGTTGAGCAACAGGACCGCCTGGGTCCGGTTGGTGACTTCAAGCTTGCGAAAGATGGCGGTCATATGCGCCTTGACCGTGGCCTCCGAGATGCCTAGTTCAAAGGCGATCTGCTTGTTGAGCAGACCGTCAGCCAGCATCATCAGAACGCGGAACTGCTGTGGGGTAAGGTCGCTCAGGCGTTCGGCCACATCGAGCTCATCAGCGGCGCTGCCGCTCCCGTCGTTTTCCGCAGGCTGCCAGATATCGCCCGCCAGAACCGTTTCCAGGGCGCGACGAATTTCCTCCACGGAGGCCGACTTGTGGATGAAGGCCGCCGCGCCGTGGTCCAGGGCTCGCTGGATGACGACGGCGTTATTGTTGGCCGAGACCAGGCAGACCGGTAATTCCGGATGGTGAGCACGCAGGTAGACCAGGGCGGAAAATCCCTGGACGCCTGGCATGTGCAGGTCCAGAAGCACCAGATCGACCGAATCCTCTTCTGCGCTGACCTGTTGGAGTTCGTCCATGTTGCCGGCCTGGGCGATGACGACATCACCCAGCGCCTGGCGCAGCGCCAGGCTCAGTGCTTCCCTGAACAGGGGATGGTCATCGGCGACAATGACCTTGCGAGGCGTCATGACGGCGGCGGGCCGGGTCACCTCGCTCAGCGGTTCATGCGCCGATCGATCAGGTCATTCACCACGCCTGGTTCAGCCAGAGTGGAAGTGTCGCCGAGGTTGCCGTAGTCGTTCTCAGCGATCTTGCGCAGGATTCGACGCATGATCTTGCCCGAGCGGGTTTTCGGCAAGCCGGGTGCAAACTGAATGAAGTCGGGCTTGGCAATCGGACCGATTTCGGTTCGGACCCACTGGCTGAGTTCACCAAGCAGGGCGTCGCTTGGTTCGTGCCCGGCCGAGAGTGTGACGTAGGCGTAGATACCCTGACCCTTGAGGTCGTGCGGGAAGCCGACGACTGCGGCCTCTGCGACGCTGGGATGGGCAACGAGCGCTGACTCGATCTCGGCGGTCCCCATGCGGTGCCCGGACACGTTGAGCACGTCATCCATTCGCCCGGTGATCCAGTAGTATCCGTCCTCATCGCGACGTGCACCGTCGCCGGTGAAATAGACGTTCTCGAAAGTGGCGAAGTAAGTCTGGAAGAAACGGTCGTGGTCGCCGAAGATGGTGCGCATCTGGCCCGGCCACGAGCCCTTGAGCACCAGCGCCCCGTTGTTGGCGCCGCTCAGCTCGTTGCCGTCGGTATCCACCAGCGCCGGCTGGACGCCGAAAAACGGGCGGGTCGCCGATCCTGGCTTGAGATCGGTCGCGCCCGGTAAAGGCGTGATCAGCACCCCGCCGGTTTCGGTTTGCCACCAGGTGTCTACAATCGGGCAGCGGCCGTCGCCAACGACGTGGTAGTACCACTCCCAGGCCTGCGGGTTGATGGGTTCACCGACACTGCCCAGGACTCGCAGACTCTTGCGTGAACTTTTCTTGACCGGTTCATCGCCGTCGCGCATCAGCGCTCGGATGGCGGTCGGCGCAGTGTAGAAACTGTTGACCTGGTGTTTGTCGATGACCTGCCAGAAACGCGAATTGTCGGGGTAGGTCGGTACGCCTTCAAACATCACGCTGGTTGCCGCGTTGGCCAGCGGTCCGTAAACGATGTAGCTGTGCCCCGTGACCCAGCCGACATCGGCGGTGCACCAGTAGACTTCGCCGGGGCGGTAATCAAACACGAGTTCGTGAGTCATGGCGGCATAGAGCAGGTAGCCGCCCGAGGTGTGCAGCACGCCCTTGGGTTTGCCGGTGGAGCCCGAGGTATAGAGGATGAACAGCGGGTCCTCAGCGTTCATCTCCTCAGGCGGGCAGTCCTTGTCCACGCTCGCGGTGATTTCTTCGTACCAAAGGTCGCGACCATCGGTCCATTCGATGTCGCCGCCGGTACGTTTGACCACGATGACATTCTTGACGGTGGTAACGCGCTCCTGGGCCAGTGCCTTGTCGACGTTGGCCTTGAGCGGCACCTTTTTTCCGCCGCGCACGCTTTGATCTGCGGTGATCACGATGGAGGCCTCGCAGTCGACGATACGGTCAGCCAGCGCGCCCGGCGAGAAGCCGCCGAAGACAACCGAATGCACCGCGCCGATGCGGGCACAGGCCAGCATGGCAACGGCAGCTTCGGGGATCATCGGGAGGTACAGGGTGACCCGATCCCCTTTCCGGACGCCCTGTTCGCGCAGGGCGTTGGCGAGTCGGCAAACTTTTTCGTGCAGTTCGCGATAGCTGATGTGCAGGCTGCTGTCGGGATCATCGCCCTCCCAGATGATGGCAGTCTGATCGCCCCGCGCCTCGAGATGACGGTCCAGGCAGTTATAGCTGACGTTGAGCGTTCCGTCCTCAAACCACCGAATGTGCAGGTCATCCCGGGCGAACGAATAGTCACTGACCTTGGTGAACGGTTTGATCCAGTCAAGTCGCTGACGCGCCTGCTTCGCCCAGAAGGTCTCCGGATCGCTGATGGACTCAGCGTACATCTGCTCATACTGTTGCTGGTTGACCAAAGCGTCGAACTGGGTCGGCACCGGATAGATTTTTTCGCTCATGATGATCCTTCTACAGGCATTCAAAACCGAACTTCAGTCTATCAATCCGGGGGAATCAGGACACATTCGACCATAGTCGCGGCCTGCGACCAAGGTCGCATGTGTTGGCGCCGCTGCACTGCTATTCTGCCGAGGCATATATAACAAAGGAGAGAGAGTATGCAAACTCGAGGGATGAAGAAACTGGTTCTGGCACTGTGTGTTGCGGGTCTCACCTTGCCGGCCTGGGCCGATGCCGACCCTTCCGAGCGCGAGCGCGCGCTGGAACAGCGGGTCGCCGACCTTGAGCGGATGGTCCAGCAGTTGCTGGCCGAGCGCGAAGAGGAAAGTCGTGATCCGGCCCCGCAAATCCAGCAGGAGGTCGAAGAACTTCGGGCCGAAGTTGCCCGCCTTGATACTGAGAAAGCCGAGCAGATCATACGCCCGGGGACCAATTTCAGCTTCGGCGGTTTTGTCAAGCACGACATGATGTACAGCCGCTACAGTGCCGGGACGCCGGGGCCGCAGAGTATCCTGCGAGACTTCTATGTCGCCGGCGCCGTGCCGGTGGGTGGCGACAGTTCGACCACCGATTTCGATACCCACGCTCGCGAGACGCGATTCATTTTCAACGTCGAGCGGCCTGAAGACGGGCTGCAGGGTTACATCGAGATGGACTTTACGTCCAGAACGGGTGGCGACGAGCGCCTGACCAATGCCACCAGCCCGAGCATTCGCCACATGTTCGTGCGCTGGAACAATCTGCTGGCCGGTCAGCACTGGTCAACCTTTCAGAATGTCGGCGCGCTGCCGGAGAACCTTGATTTCGTAGGGCCGGCGGAGGGGACTACCTTCGTTCGCCAGGCCCAGATTCGCTACACCAACGGGCCTTGGCAGTTCTCGCTGGAAAACCCCGAGACTACCGTGACCCCGTTCGGGGGTGGGGGCCGCATCGTCACCGACACCGCCAGCGTGCCTGACGTGGTGGTCCGCTATAACCATACGGCCGAGTGGGGTTCGTTCGTCGCCGCCTTCCTGGCGCGCCAGCTGGGCATCGATGGCTCGGGCGGAACCTCACGTGAGACCTCTCTCTCCTTCAGCCTTTCTGGCAAGTTTGATATTGGTCGCAACGATGTCCGATGGATGTTCTCCGGTGGTCCGGGTATCGGTCGCTACCTGGGTCTGAACACGGCCAACGACGCAGTGCTGGACGGCAACGGTGACCTGGAAGCGATCGACGCCTACGGCGGTTTCGTCTCTTATCGCCATTTCTGGTCCGACCAGTGGCGGTCAAACTTTACCCTGTCCGCTTTCCGGGCCGACAACGACACCAACCTGACCGGGTTTGGTGTGACCGAAACAGCGGAGAGCGCCCACGTCAACCTGATCTACCAGGCGAACGCCCGGCTTCGCTTCGGCGCTGAGTACATCTACGGTCGGCGAGAAGTTGAATCGGGCGCTTCGGGCAACATGAACAGACTGCAGTTCTCCACCATTTTCGCGTTCTGATCGAAGCACCATTTTTGCGGTCGTCGGCCATTGGCCGGCGGCCGCCTGTCTTTGCGGGCCAGGTTGACCCGCGCTCTCTTCATGCTATCTTCGGCATCCTCAGTAGCCATGCGGCCCGGGCGTGCCAAATCCGAGCTCCAGCACCATGAATGCTTCCGACCGCGCAGACCTGCTTTCCAGGGTGGCTGCGGAACTGGTCACGGCCGATCCGGCCTCCATCGATGATGTGATTGTTGAAGCGCTGGCCGAAACGGGCCGACTGCTGGGCGTAGATCGGTGTTCGCTGTTCCTGTTTAGTCAACGCACGACCGAGCTGGAGCTGACCCATGGCTGGGAGGCTGATGGCGTTTGCCCGCTGCCGCTTAAGGCCATGTCTTCGGTGCCCGCAGCCAAGCTGTTTCCCAAGATGATGGAGATCCTGCTGCGGGGACGCCCTATGGCGGTCAGCGACACGCGTCGGACCCGGGAAATTGTGCCGGATGAGTCGGAACGGCTGCGGCAGCTCGGGATCCGCGCGCTGCTGCTGTTGCCAATGTTTGCCGGTGAGCGCGGTGTTGGGCTCATTGGCGTTGACCTTGCCGATGAGGCGCGCACGTGGACGACTGAAGAATCTGATCTGCTCGATCATCTTGGGCGGTTTCTGACCCATACGCTGCTGCGCGTGCGCGCAGAGCAGACGGTCAATCGGGTCACGGAGCGCTACCAGGCATTAACCGAGAAAAGCCAGAGCATTCTTTTCGAGGTGAACCGGCAGGGTTGCTACACGTTCGTTTCGGCCAACGCCGAAACCATCACCGGGTACGGGGTCGAGCAGCTGATCGGGCGCTCTTTTCGCGATTTCCTGCATCCGGACGATGTGCCGCAGCTGCTGGCCGACTTTCGCTCCGCTTTGTCAGAGGAAGGCGGATCGCCGACCCTGGAATATCGGATCAATCATGGTAGTGGCAGCGTGCACTGGCATCGCTGTGTCCTGGTGCCGCTGCGCGACAAGCAGGGCCGAATTCGAGGTGCTGTCGGCAATGCGCTAGACGTTACAGACCTCAAGGAACTAGAGTCTGACCTGCGTCAGGAGGGCGGACTTACGGCGCTGCTCGTGCGCTTGGCGACCGAGTACATCAACCTGCCCAGCCGAGATTTTGAAAGCGCCATATCCCGCTCACTGCGGGACTTGGGGGAGTTTGTCGCTGCCGATCGGGCCTATGTCTTTCGCTATGACTTCGCCGCCGGGATAGCCTGCAATACCCACGAGTGGTGCGCCGAGGGCGTCACCCCTCACATCGAGGATCTTCGTGCCGTTCCTCTCGATCAGATTCGGGATTTCGCCGCGCCGCATAAAAAGGGTGAGCCGCTCCATATTGATGATGTTTCGTCGTGGCCGCACGCCGGAACCCGTGAAATCCTCGCCGCGCAGGGTGTGCGTTCACTGATCAGCGTGCCTTTCATCCTCGAGGGAGATTGCCTGGGTTTTGTCGGCTTCGACTATGTTCGCGCCGAGCGCAGCTATTCGGTCGCCGAGATTCGCTTGCTGACCGTGTTTGCCCAGATGCTGGTCAACATGCGGGTCCGACGGGATATCGAGCGCGAGCTGGCTGGCGAGCGCCGGCGTCTGGCCGAGATCATCGATGGCACCGATGCCGGCACCTGGGAGTGGGACCTTGAGAGCGATCGGTTGCAGTTCAACGATCGCTGGGCCCAGATGCTGGGCGTGACCTCCGTTGCGGAACTGCCGCGCGCCTCGCCAGAATGGTTGTCCCAAGTCCATCGTGACGATGCGGCTGCTGGACTGACGCGGCTCGTCGAGCATCTCAAGGGACAATCACCCCACCTTGAGGTCGAGATTCGGGTGCGTCGTGCCGACGATCGCTGGCTTTGGATTCTGGCGCGCGGCCGGGTTTCGCATCGCGGTCCAGACGGCCGGGCCAGGCTGATGTCGGGTATCGCGATCGATATTGATCAGCGCAAGCAGGCTGAGTCTGAGCTGCGCAAGGCCGCCAGCGTGTTCACCCACTCTGGTGAGGGCATCCTGATCACCGACCTGAACAACCGTATTGTCGAGATCAACGAAGCCTTCACTCGGATCACGGGGTACTCGCGCGAGGACATACTGGGACGCAAGCCCAGCCTGCTTTCTTCGGGTCGGCACGATGAGTCCTTTTATCGCGGCCTGTGGCACGATCTTATGACCGACGGCTACTGGTCCGGCGAGATCTGGAATCGCCGCCGCGACGGCACGGAGTATGTCCAGCGCCTGACGATCTCCACGGTTCGCGACGAAGAAGGCAATCCTTCCCACTTCGTCGGCCTTTTCGCCGACATTACGGCGCAGAAGAATTACCAGCGCGAACTGGAGCGCATGGCTCACTATGACTCGCTGACCGGCCTCCCGAACCGCGTTCTGCTGGGTGATCGACTGGGTCAAGCCATGTCGCAGGCGCGCCGCAGCGGTCAGCAGATCGCTGTGGCCTACATCGACCTGGACAACTTCAAGCTGATCAATGATCGTCATGGCCATCAGGCCGGTGACCATGTTTTGCGTTCCGTCGGGCAGTGGGTGAGCGAGGTCCTGCGCGAAACCGACACAGTGGCTCGACCCGGTGGCGACGAGTTCGTGGCCATCTTGACCGGACTGAAGGCTGAAACCCAGCTTGACGGACTGCTGCAGCGGCTACTGAAGAAGTTTGACCAGCCGGTTCAACTGGACGCTGGCGGCGTGAAGGTGAGCCTGAGTATCGGGGTGACCTTGTATCCGCAGCCCGGTGAGCCCGAGGCCGACCAGTTATTGCGCCAGGCCGACCAGGCCATGTTCGAGGCCAAGCGCAAGGGCCGCAACAACGTGTGTTACTTCGATACCGAGCTTGAGCGGAGCGCTCAGCAGCGCCGACTGGACCAGATTCGCCTGAGACAAGCGCTGGCTGACGGGGAATTTACCTTGTACTACCAGCCGCAGATCAACATGCAGACCGGGCACGTGCAGGGTGTCGAAGCGCTGATCCGGTGGATGCACCCCGAGCGCGGCCTGCTCCCCCCGGCGGCCTTTCTGCCGATGATCGACGACCAGGCCCTGACCGTGGAGTTCGGCCAATGGGTGTTAGGGCGCGCGCTTCAAGACAGCGAGCGGTGGCGGCGAGACGGACTTGATCTGGATATTTCCGTCAACGTGGACGCTGCCGATCTGTTGTCGGATGATTTTCCCGGTCGATTGGAGCGGCAGTTGGCCGAGCATCCCGGTGTTCCGGCGCGCGAGTTGCTGCTTGAGGTGGTTGAAACCAGCATGCTTGAGGATATGGAACAGGCGACGGCGATCACGCGAGTGTGCCAGGGGCTGGGCGTTGTCTTTGCCTTGGATGATTTCGGGACCGGGTTCTCGTCGCTGAGCCATCTCAAGCATCTTCCATTGCAGCAGCTCAAGATCGATCGCAGTTTTGTCTCGGACATGATGGCCGACGCTGATGATCTGGCCATCATCGAGGCGATCATCAATCTTGGACGAGTTTTCGGGCTGGACGTGATGGCCGAGGGGGTAGAGTCGGAAGATCATGTCCAGGCGCTGCTGCAGCTCGGCTGTCACCTGGCACAGGGCTATCGCATCGCCCGGCCCATGCCGGCTGACGATGTTCCCGGCTGGGTCGCTGGCTGGCGAATACCGGAAGCCTGGCGTCTGATCCGAGCCTTGCCCGGCGAGGGTCGATCACTGTTGTTTGCCGAGGCCGATCTGCGCTCCCGGCTCGAACGCCTCGGGAAGGCGGTAGCCTCGCTGTCGACGCAGTGCCCTGTGATGCCGGATGCGAGTCCGGTGGCGGGAATGGAAGAGTGGCTGCAGCGGCACGCTGGCCAACCGCGTGTCGAGGAACTGCGCGAGCTGTTGGTCCGAATTGTCCAGCACGAAAAGGTCCTGCTGGATTTCTGCCGCGCCGGCCAGGAGGCCGAGGCGGACGCCGAGCTGGAGCGTCTGAAGGGCCTGGCAGCCCAAGTGATCGCGCGAACCAGACAGCTCCGCTGCGGTGATCAGGACTCCGCTGGGCGCCGCCAATGACCTCGCCGGACTGGCTGCCAGAGCCTGCCGGGCCCGACGACGTTCTGAGGCTGGCTGGCGATTGGCGGATACACCAAGCGGCGGCATTGCAGCGAGCCCTGCAGTCTCATTCTGGAGAGTGCGCCGGCCTGGATGGAACCGCGATCAAGGCGCTTGATGCGGCCGGTGCTTATCTGCTGCTGGAATTTGCCGGGCGCTGTGGGATCGACGTCGAGTCGGTCCAGCTTGAAGAACATCAGCGCGAACTGCTGCAAACGGTTGCCCGCAGCCTAGAGATCAAGGAGCCGCCCCCGGCGCACGATGGCGGCCTGTGGCGGCGCGGCCTGGCCCGGCTCGGGCGGGCTGTTTTGGCGCTGAAGGTCAACACCGTCCGCCTGCTGGGATTCCTGGGTCTGGCCCTGTCCACCCTGGCGGCCACCGCCTTGCGGCCCGGACGCTGGCGGGTGACGGCCACGGTCCACCACATGCAGCAAAGCGGTCTGGACGCCTTGCCGCTGGTCAGTCTGCTGAGTTTTCTGGTCGGTGCGGTGGTCGCTTTTCTGGGCGCGACGGTGCTGCGCGATTTCGGTGCGGAGCTGTTCGTGGTCGACCTGACGACCTATGCCTTCTTGCGCGAGTTTGGCGTCCTGCTCACCGCGATCTTGCTGGCCGGACGCACCGCCAGTGCCTTTACTGCCCAGATCGGGACGATGAAAAGTCGCGAGGAAATCGACGCCATCCGAACCCTGGGTCAGGACCCGATCGTGCTGCTTGTCCTGCCGCGCCTGATTGCCCTGCTGATCATGCTGCCGCTGCTGTCGGTGGTCGCGACGCTGGCCGGATTGGTCGGCGGCCTGACTGTGGCCGTTTTCAGCCTCGGCATTCCGATGGATCTCTACATCAGCCGGGTCCAGGAAACCGCGACCCTGAGTCACTACCTCACCGGTCTGTCCAAGGCTCCGATCTTCGCCATGGTGATTGCCCTGGTCGGCTGTCTGGAGGGCTTCAAGGTTGCCGGCACCGCCCAGTCAGTGGGCGAGCGCACCACCTCTGCGGTGGTTCAGAGTATCTCGCTGGTCATCATCATTGACGCCCTGGCGGCGGTATTTTTCATGGAGATGGGTTGGTGAGTGAGGCGGTCATCCAAGTCCGTGGGCTGAAGAACCAGTTCGGCGCCCAGGTGGTTCACGAGGACCTGGACCTGGACGTGCATCGCGGAGAAATTCTCGGCGTGGTTGGTGGGTCCGGCACCGGCAAATCGGTCCTGATGCGCGCCATTCTCGGACTGAGGCCTGCGCAGAGCGGCTCGATTGAAGTGCTGGGGCAGGGCGTGACCGGTCGCGGTGACCCTGTCAATTTGCGCCGTCGCACCGGGGTACTGTTTCAGGACGGCGCGCTGTTTTCATCGCTCACCGTGCTCGAAAACGTTGAGGTGCCGCTTAAGGAGCACTTTCCTGAATTGTCGGCCGACCTGCGCGGAGACCTGGCCCGCCTGCGTCTGCGCCTGGTCGGGCTGTCGCCCGGGACCGGGTCGAAGCTGCCGTCCGAGCTGTCCGGCGGGATGCGCAAGCGGGCCGGGCTGGCGCGGGCTCTGGCGATGGATCCGGAGCTGCTTTTTCTGGACGAACCGACGGCCGGGCTCGATCCGATCGGCGCGGCGGCCTTCGACGACCTGCTCAAGACTCTGCAGCAGGCCCTGGGACTGACCGTGTTCCTCATCACTCACGATCTTGATACGCTGTATGCCGTCTGTGACCGGGTGGCTGTGCTCGGGCGAAGGCGCATTCTCACGATCGGTCCCAGAGACGAGGTCGAAGATTTCGATGATGACTGGATCCGGGATTACTTCCACGGACCCCGGGCGCGGTCTGCCCGCGCCGCCCAACGCCGCGGAGGCAGCTGATGGAAACGCAGGCCAACCATGTACTGATCGGCACGGTCACACTGCTGGGGGCGCTGCTGGCGGTCGCCCTGGGCCTGTGGTCGGCCAGCTATCGCACCGATGCCGCATGGCAGGAGTTCGAGATTCATTTTTCCCAGGCGGTCACCGGGCTGGCGGTGGGCAGCGTGGTGCAGTACAACGGGATCAACATGGGTAACGTGCGCGATCTCTATCTCGACCCGGACGACCCCAGTCGGGTGATCGCGCTGGTTCAGGTTGAATCTTCGGCGCCGGTGCGCGAGGACACGACGGCCCGGCTGACCGTCAATGGGCTGACCGGGGTCTCGTTTATCCAGCTACGCGGCGGCAGTCCGGAAGCGCCGCCGCTGACGTCTGAGTCCGGACAAGTTCCGGTCATAGTGGCCGAAGAGTCGCCGCTGCAGCGTCTGCTCGATCAGTCCGAAGACATCGCCAGTACCGCGAGCGAAGTCATGCTGCGGTTACTGGACTTCCTCAGCGAAGACAACGCCGCCAGGGTCGCCGATACCCTCGACAATATCGATGCCTTTACCGTCGCCATGGCCGAGGAGAAGGATCGGGTCGGCGAGATCGTCAGGAATGTGCAAGAGGGCAGCGCCCTGGCCAACGATATGCTCGAAGAGTTCGGCCAGGCGTTGACCGAAATGCGCGCGCTGATGGCCAATCTCGACGGTCAGATCGATACGCTGATGCCGCCGCTGGCCGCCGACCTGCAGCTCAGTCTGGAACGTTTTGCCTCGGCCGCCGAACGGGTTGATCGTCTGCTGGCCGAAAACGAGCAGGCGATCGCCGAGTTCGGCAACGAAACTCTCGCTCAGCTGGGGCCGACCGTTGCAGAACTGCGCCAGCTGGTGCGCGATCTGTCGCGCGCCGGCAGTCGCTTTGAGCGCAACCCGACCCGCTTTCTGCTTGGCGGCGAGGCACCCGAGGAGTACCGTCCGCAATGAATCGGCTATCGTTGACCCTTCGCCCACTCCCGCGTCTGCTCATGGGGATGGCCATTGTGCTGACCGTATCGGCCTGCGCGCTGGCGCGGCCGGCCACATCGGTTGCCGTTATTGCCCCGCAGATCGACGCGCTTTCGCGTCAGGACGGTCCAGGGCTTGACTGGGCGCTCCAGGTCAGGAGGCCGGTCACCGACCGGATGCGCGATTCTGAACAGATCCTGATTCGCACCGATAACTCCAGACTACAGCCCTATCCCGGCGCATCCTGGCTCGACAACGCGCCTGACATGCTCCAGGCCTTGATGGTTCAGACCCTGTCGGATTCCGGTCGCCTTGCCGGCGTCGGACGGTCCGGCAACCTGCGCTCTCGCTTCGCTCTGGCCACCGAGCTTCGGCGCTTCGAGGGCGTGGATGATGGGTCAGGTGGATTGAGCGTGGAGCTGCTGATCCAGGCCAGCCTGATCGATCAGCGCAGCGGCAGCGTGGCAGCTTCGCGGAGTTTTCCGATCCGTGAGCCGGTCGGTGGCCGGCAGCTCGATACGCTGGTGCCGGCCTTCGAACGTGCCATTCACGGCTACCTGGACGAACTGACTGCATGGGTACTCGACGAAGGACAGGCTCAGCCCCGCTAAATCCGGGCGGTTATACTCGGCGGCTTCCCGATCCCTTCGCCAGTTTTGATCATGAACCAGCCTGACAACCACAGTTTCGGCCAGCGTTTCGGGGCCTTCGTTGAACGCGCGGGCCGACGGATTCCGGACCCGGTCATCATTTTCATGGCCTTTTACCCGCTGGCCTTCCTGGCCACGGTCATTCTTGGTGGTCACCAGTTTGAGTCCATGGGCGCCGGTGGCGAAGCGGTGACCTACGAGATTCTGCCGATGTGGCACGCCGAGCACGTTCGCTGGATTTTCGACAATGCCCTGCTGCGCAACTGGCTGGCTTTCGGCAACGGCGTGCTGGGCGTCATTCTCGTCGTGATGTTGGCCATTGGCATCGCCGAAAATTCTGGCCTGTTCGGTGCCCTGATCAAGCGCGCCGGGGCCTGGATTCCGCAGTCCTTGTTGCCAATGCTGCTGATGTTCCTGGGCATCATGAGTTCAATCGCCACCGATGCCGGCTACCTGGTGCTGATTCCGCTGGCCGGACTGTTGTACGCCGGGCTCGGGCGCAATCCGCTGATCGGCATGGCCGCGGCTTTTGCCGGCGTATCGGCAGGGTTTTCGGCCAACCTGATTCCGGGTACGCCGATTGATGTGATCATCGGCATGAATGCTCAGGTTTTCGCTGACGCACAGGGCGTGCCGTTCACTACGGCTGACGGCAGCCCGCTGCGACCGGCAACCATGAACTACTGGTTCATCCTGACTTCGACCTTTGTGCTGACCGCGACGGGTTATTTCGTCACCCGGCGCTTCGTTGAGCCGAGGCTGGAAGGTCAGGATTTCGTGGTGCCTGACGATCTGGACACCGGCGAGTTCCAGGTCAGCGCGGCCGAGCAGCGAGGACTGCGATTCAGCCTGCTGGGCGTTCTGGTCGCTGGGCTGATGATCGCAGGGCTGATCTTCGGTCCGCTGGCTTCGTTCGAGAACGAGGCCGGCCAGGTTGTCGACCCGTACATGGACAACATCATTCTGCTGATCTCGCTGTTCTTCGTTGTGGTTGGGGTGTTCTACGGCGTGGCTGCAGGCACATTTCATTCCGTCATGGACGTTGTGCGGGCCATGGTCAAGCAGATGAACACCATGGGCTACATCCTGGTCCTGACGTTCTTCAGCTACAACTTCCTGGGACTACTCAGCTATAGCGGGCTCGGGTCGTGGATTACCTATCTGGGCGCGCAAAGCCTGCTGGCTCTGGGGTTGCAGCAGTTCCCGGTTCTCCTGCTGGTCGGGTTCGTGCTGACCACAGCGGTGATCAACATCTTCATCGGTGGCCTAACCTCCAAGTGGATGCTGCTGGGTCCGATCTTCATTCCCATGCTCTATTTCGTGAATCCGGCCATGACGCCAGACCTGGTCGCTGCAGCCTTTCGGGTGGCCGATTCGTCGACCAACATCATCACCCCGATGATGACTTACGCCGGCGTCATCCTGGCCTTCATGCGCAAGTACCGACCGGACATGGGTTTTGGCGACATGCTGCTGATCATGCTGCCGTACTCGATCGCCTTTACCCTGGTCTGGACGACCCTGCTCGTGGCGTTTTTCGTGCTCGGGCTTCCGCTGGGGTTCTGAGTATCCCGGTGGATTCGACGTGAGCTGCTTGTGCCGGTGAAACTGCCGATTCTGATGAAGGCCACGGCGGCACTGATGTTGCTGACCCAGCTCATTGAAGTGGTGCCGGCGGCACAATCGCTGAGCTTTACCGAGGCCATGGAACGGCTGGAAGCGGACAGCCATGTCCTTGAAGCTGCCCAGCGAGAGCTGGAAGCCGCCCGCGCCGAAGTGGCAGAAGCTCGGGGCAGACGGTTGCCCACGTTGGGGCTGGAAGGCCGCGCCACCCGGCTGAACGAGCCGCTCGGCCTGGAACTGTCCGAATACTTGCCGGGCATCGCCGGCGCGCTGCCCCCGGGCCTGTTGCCGGATCGGCTGGTCATCCAGGAACGCCAGTTTTATAACCTGTCGGTTGAGGCGAGGCTGGCGCTGTACTCAGGCGGGCGGATCACGGCCGGAATCGCCGCCGGCGAGGCCGGGGCCGAAGCCGGCCAGGCGGCGTTGGCCGCAGCCCGGGCCCAGCTACACGAGCTGCTGGTCCAGCGCTACTTCGGCGCTGTGCTGGCCGAGCAGGCACTTGTCGTGCGTCAGGCGACCGTCGACGGCCTGGAGCGTCACCTGGCCTACGCGACGCGGATGGAAGAGGAAGGCCTGATCGCGCGCGCCGAACGCCTGCGCGCCAACGTCGCCTTGGCCGAGGCCGAACGCGATCTTCGCTCAGCCGAGGAACGTCGCTCGCTGGCAGCATCGGCTTTGGCCGCGCTGCTGGCCATGCCGGGTCACGCGCAGCCGACCACGCCGATTCCGCCGCCGCCGACCGCACCGCCAGTGCGGCGTTTTATCGATGAGATTCGCGCCAGCAACCCGGCGTTGGCCGAGTTGCGCGCGCGCAAGGCTCAGGCCGAGGCGGCCGTGCGTGCCGAGCGCGGCAGCCTGCTGCCGACCCTCGGCGCGTTCGGCCGGCGTGAGCTTTACACTGACGATCTGACCCTGCTTGATCCGGAATGGGCGGTCGGCCTGGTCGCCCGCTGGACCCTGTTCGACGGCGGCCAGCGCCGCGCCCGCCTGGACCAGGCCCTGGCACGGGTCGACCGGGTCGAAGCGCTGCTGGCTGATGCCGAGCGCCAGCTGGAAGTCAGGGTTCGACAACGTCACGAGCAGCTGGTAACGGCGCTCGCTAGACTGGATTCTTTCATGGCCACCCGTGAGCTGGCCGAGGAAAGCCTGCGCGCCCAGCGGCGCGCCTTCGAAGAGGGCCTGACCTCTTCGCTGGACGTGATCGATGCCGAGCTTGCGCTGTCCCGCGTGCGCTTGGGCGAGCTGCAAGCCCGCGTTCAGGCCTGGAGCGGACTTGCCGGTCTGCTGGCGGCCGTTGGTCGCAGCGATCAGCTGAACGATCGCGTGGTCGAGCAACTCGCGGTATCTCCCCAAACTATCGACTGACAGGCTGCCCATGTCCGATCTCAAGTCCAAGTCAAAACGCTCACTGTTGCTACCGTTGGCGGTCATCGTTCTGCTCGCCGTCGCGGTGGTTGCCGCGATCTGGACGTATCAACATTTCAGCCGGTCCGAGCCGGTCTGGATTCAGGGCCAGATCGAGGCCACAGAGGTGCGGGTAGCGGCCAAGGTCGGCGGGCGCGTGGCCTCAGTCGAAGTCCAGCGTGGTCAGACCGTGGAGAAAGACCAGCTTCTGGTGGTGCTGGATCTGCCCGAAGTCCGGGCCCGCAGTCGCCAGGTCGAAGCCCAGGTGGAGGCTGCGCGGGCCATGGCTGACAAGGCTGAGAGCGGTGCCCGCGAGGAGCAGATTGCGGCTGCCAGGGCGCAGTGGCAAGCCGCTGAGCAGCAGGCTGAATTCGCCACCGTCAGCGCTGAGCGGATCGAACGTCTGTATGCCGACGGCGTCGTGCCGGCGCAGCGGCGCGATGAGGTGGTTGCCAAGGCCGCTGCCGCGCGCGGTCAGGCCGAAGCCGCCCGCCAGGCCTATGAAATCGCCCGCGACGCGACCCGGCCGGAAGACCAGCGCGCCGCGCTGGCTCAGCTGGCGCAGGCCCGCTCGGGGCTGGACGAGGTCCAGGTCGCTCTGGATGAGTCCGAACAGCGCGCCCCGGTGGCCGGCCAGATCAGCGTCACCGTGGTCGAGCCGGGTGAGGTGGTCGGTCCAGGTTCACCCCTGGTCATGATCAGCCGCACCGACGACCCCTGGGTGACTCTGAACCTGCGTGAAGACCTGCTCTCTTCGGTACAAATGGGCGGCGAGCTGACGGGAGAGGTGCCGGCGCTGGATCGGCGTGAGGTGACGTTTCGGGTCGACTACATGGCCCCTCTGGCCGACTTCGCCACGTGGCGCTCAGCCCGCGACCTGGGCGGATTCGACCTGCGTACCTTCGAAATCCGCGCCCGGCCGACCGCGCCGGTCGAGGGCCTGCGGCCGGGGATGACGGTGTTGATTGATGAGCGTTCCCTGCAGTAGCTGTTCCGTGCTCTGATGGGTCCCGTTCTGGCGCGCGAGTGGCAGCGATTTCGGCACACGCCGCGGTTATGGCTGCTGGTGATCGTGGCGCCGGTATTGCTGCCCATGATTCTGTTAACGCTATTCGCTGATCGCACCCCCAGTGCGCTGCCAGTCGCGGTTCTGGACTACGACAACAGCTCATTGTCGCGCCAGATTATCCGCGCGCTGGATGCCGCCCCTGGCATTCAGGTCGATCGCCACGTGGCGAATTTGAAAGCCGCCGGCAGCGCGGTGCGCCGCGGCGAAGTTTACGCCGTGGTCGCCCTGCCGCCGGATCTGCACCGGCTGGTCCTGCGCGGCGAAGCGCCCCGGGTGCAGTTGTACGACAACCGCCAGATGCTGACCGCGGGCAACGTCATCCTGCGCGAGGTGCGCACGGCCGTGGCCACGGTCGGTGCTGGCATCGGCCTGCGCCAGGGCGTTTTTCCGCCGGTGCGCACGGAGAACCACCCGCTGTTTAATCCCGGTCTGGACTTTGGCCGCTTCCTCGCCCTGCCTCTGATGGTGACGGTGCTGCATATCCTGGTCGTGGTCGTGACGATTGATGTGACCGGAAGAGAACTGCGCGAGGGCACCGCCGGGGACTGGCTGCAGAAGGCCGGCGACCGGCCCGTTCTGGCTCTCTTGGGCAAGCTGGCGCCCTACTTTCTCTGGTTCTCGCTGTTTGGCGTGCTCGCGCTGGTGATCGGCGCGCGCTGGCTGGGCCTGGAGGTGCACGGCAGCGGCGCGCTGTGGCTGGGCGGTTGGGTCGCGCTGACCGCGGCCTGCATGGGCCTGGGCCTGTTTCTGACCGGGCTGATCGGTAATCTGCGCATGGCCACCAGCGTGGCCAGCGTGATCGTCAGTCCGGCGTTCGCCTATTCCGGCATGACCTTCCCAGCACAGGCCATGGAAGGCTTCGCCGTCCTGTGGTCGCGACTGCTGCCGCTGGGCCACTACCTGAATCTTCAGGCCGGGCAACTGGTGATGGGTGCCCCGGCCAACAGCGGGCTGATCCACCTGCTCTGGCTGCTGCCCTTCGTTGTGCTGCCGCTGCTCGTGCTGACCCGCTGGCGGCGGCTGTTGTCGGAGCCAGCGCTATGGGGCGCGCGCTGATGGGTGCCTGGCAGATCTTTGTCGGTGAAATGCGTGCGGCGCTCAGCGATCGCGGGGTGGTCATCATTATTCTGGGCGCCAGCATGTTTTACGCGCTGTTTTATCCCTTGCCTTACCAGTCGCAGGTCGCCACGGGTTTGCCCGTGATCGTGGTTGATCAGGATCGCAGCGCCAGCAGCCGGGACCTGATCCGACGGGTGTCGGCGACCGAGCAGATCCGCATCCATCGCGTGATCGGTGAGCTGCGGGAAGCCGAGGCTCAGGTTCGCGACATGCAGGCAGCCGGCATCCTGGTGATCCCGCCGGACTTTGAGCGCGACATCCTGCGTCGTCAGCCGGTGCAGGTCGGAGCGTACGGCAATGCCGCCTTCATCGTGCTGTATTCGCAGGTGGTGACCGGCATGGTCAACGCGGTTCAGGAGTACAGCGCCGGGATCGTTCGCGCGCGTCAGCTCAGCAGCGGTCGTCCTTCGCTGCTGGCTGACACTCTGGCTGAACCGCTAGCGGTCGACCTGCACGAGTTGTACAACCCTGACGGTGGCTATGCCAACTACATCGTCCCTGCGGTGCTGGTGCTGATCCTGCAGCAGACTTTCCTGATCGGCATCGGGATGATGGGCGCGGGTCGACGCGAGCGGGGTGCAAGCGCTGCGCGCGGCCTGGTTGATCTGCTGGCGCGCGCGGGCGCCTACCTCCTGCTGCTGGCGCTGCTGCTGGGGTTTTACCTGCTGGTGGTCTACGAGGTGTTCGAATTTCCGCGCTTCGGTCGGGTCCGGGATGTCTACGTGCTGATGCTGCCGTTTTTCCTGGCCGTGATCTTTCTCGGCCTGGCCCTGGGTCAGCTGTTTCGCTCGCGCGAGACCGCCCTGCAGACCATGATGCTGCTCAGCCTGCCAGCGGTCTTTCTGGCCGGCTTTGCCTGGCCGGCAGAGGTGATGCCCACAGGGCTGGTCTGGCTGGGTCAGTTGATTCCGTCGACGCCGGGGATTGATGGTTTCGTGCGGGTTTACCAGATGGGAGCATCCTTGGAGGAAGTGGGCTCGACGCTGACCCAGCTGTGGTTGTTGGCCGGTGCTTACCTGCTGCTGGCGTGGTCGACCTCGCGGGTGGACAAGCGCGCTGCGGTATCCTAGATACCCTGCTTCGAACGCCCGTTAAGGGGAGAGTCTAATGTCCATGTTTATCACCCACTCTGACAACGCGGTTTCGCTTTATTCCGTCGACAGCCGGGGCCTGGAACAGTGGCTGGAGACTGCCGATCCGCTTCAGGCGCGCTGGGTTCAGGCGACAGGGTTCCGGCCGGAACGCGGCCGCTGGCTGGCCGTGCCCGGCAGCGATGGGGAACTGGCGTGCGTACTCGCGGGGCGCGAAAGCGATGATCGCCTGTGGGCATTGGCCCACCTGCCGAGCGTGCTGCCCGACGGCGACTATTGCTTCGAAGCCGACTGGTCGAATGAGGAACTTCAGCGCGCCCGGATCGGTTTCGGGCTGGGCGGCTACCGTTTCGATCGCTACAAGCCCGCGCCGGAGCGGCAGGTCAGACTGGTCGTTCCCGAACAGGACCTGCCCGAACTCGAGGTGCTGGTCGACGCTTCATGCTACGTGCGTGATCTGGTCAACACTCCGGCGCTGGACCTGGGGCCCGCCGAGTTGGCCGACTCGGCTCGGGAACTGGCCGAAAGCTGCGGCGCGCAGTTCGAGGTCATCGAGGGCGAGCGTCTGGAACGCGAGTTTCCCGCCATCCACGTGGTCGGCCAGGCCTCCAGTCGCCCGCCGTGCCTGATCCGCCTGCAGTGGGGCGAGGCGGATGCCCCGCCGCTGGCGCTGGTCGGCAAAGGCGTGATCTTCGACTCCGGCGGCCTGGACATCAAGCCCGGTGC
>JAZBOC010000199.1:0-1372 GCA_036353315.1 Wenzhouxiangella sp.
CGCCGCCCACTGCCCAGGGATTCAGCGCATGATTGAGAATGGTCATAATCGCCGCGGGAATCTGCTGGTATTCATTCAACAGCACAGTCATTGCCACCACGATATAGGCCACCGCCATAAACGGCACGATAGTACCCGCTACCCGTGCAATCCGCTTTACCCCGCCGAGAATAACCATGCCCACCAGCAGCGCCATTATTACCCCCACCAGCCAGCTGTAGGTTTTGACCTCCGGCGCAATAAAGGCCAGGCCATCCACCACAGAATTGACCTGCACCAGGTTGCCGATGCCAAACGAGGCAATCGCCGCAAACAATGCAAACAGCATCGCGGTGCGTTTCATTTTCAGGCCATGCAGCAGGGTATACATAGGGCCACCGGACACACCGTTTTCATCGATTTCGCGGAACTGCAGCGCAAGCGTACTCTCGGTAAACTTGGTGGCCATGCCGAAAATCGCGGTCACCCACATCCAGAACAGGGCGCCCGGCCCGCCCAGTGAAATCGCGGTGGCTACACCGGCGATATTACCCGTACCCACCGTGGCCGAGAGTGCCGTGGCCAGTGCCTGGAAGTGACTGACATCACCCTTGTCTTCCTTGCAGGCATAACGCCCCTGGATTACATGCAGTGAATGGCGAAAACCCAGCAGCTGGATAAAACCCAGGCGGATGGTTAGATAAAAGCCCACACCGAGCAATACCGCCAGCGTAACCCAGCTGCCCCATAGCATTCCCGAGATGCGACCCGTTAATTCGGTGAGTTGTTCCAGCATGCCATGCCCTTATTTATTTTATTGATTTATCTGCACAATAATACGAGTTAGGGCAAAAGACAAACTGGCTATAACGCGAAAATCCTACTTTCACTGCAAAGATCAATCTTCATTTTTATCTGAACTGTGTTTTTTCGCCTTTCTGGCGACTCACTTCTTTTTCTACAGCAAAAAAGAAGTAAGCAAGAAAATGCCGTTCCCGGTCACTTGCCCGCAAAAAGCAGCGGCTTCCCGAAAATGCTATGAGAAGATGCTTTCCTGAGATAAGTTTATTGATGGAAAGTCTTCGTTGCCGGGTCGTGCTGGAGTGCCATCCGGGCACATCAGCACTCAAAATCACGTCCTGTGATTTTGCCCCTGCATAGAAAGCATTTTCGGCAAATGACAGGGAAGGCTGTCGCAAGCCCATCATTTGAAAAGCAATTTGACCGTTGGATATGGAGCTGTTTCCCCCTTCACACAAGCTGATGAGCGAGTGATTTTTGTGGGGCTTCCTGCGAGGATGTCTGAGCGAATCATGCTTTCTATGATTCGTGAGTTCCGCAGCAGCCACAAAAATCGGGAGTGAAGAAGGCACTTTTATTTTTGCTGTTTAAA
>JAZBOC010000016.1:0-39108 GCA_036353315.1 Wenzhouxiangella sp.
CAGGCTGGAGATGGTTTGTCTAAAGCGTTATTCAACCACCAGCCATCTCAGGCGGGGAGGGGTAGGTGTTGCCTCGACCCGCAGGGCGCGGACTCGTCCATGGCGTCCTCCGTTTCCTTAAAGCTCGCTTGAGCGCTTGGAAGGGGTTTTGCGCCTGAATTCTCACCTGCGAAACGTTCGGGCACCCGACGCCACCGCCCCTTGAATAATACGAAGATGCCGATCGCCCTGTGGGCCGAGGCAGCACCTACCCCTCCCCGCCCAGGCACACTCCTTCACCCTCGCCGCCGCTGAAGCTCCGCCAGAACCTGATCAAGCGAGCTGCCGGCAGCACTCAGGCAGACCAGCAGGTGGTAGAGCAGGTCGGCGGCTTCCTCACTGAGCTTGTGGCCGGTCACGGCGGCCAGCGCCGTTTCCACGCCCTCTTCGCCGACCTTCTGAGCGCAGCGGGCCAGGTCGCCCTGGAGCAGGCGGGTGGTATAGCTTTTGGCCGGATCACCGTTGCGGCGGCTTTCGATCAGCGCCTGCAGTCGAGCCAGCAGGCCGACCGGTGGCCATTCGGTATTGCCGAAGCAGGTCTCGGTGCCCAAGTGGCAGGTCGGCCCGTGCGGGATGGCCTGGACCAGAAGGGTGTCGCGGTCGCAGTCGCAGGCCACCTCGACCAGCTCGAGCACGTTTCCTGAAGTTTCGCCCTTGGTCCACAGCCGCTGCTTGCTGCGCGAAAAGAACGTGACCTGCCGCGCAGACAGGGTTTTTTCCAGGGCCGCGCTGTTCATGTAGCCCAGCATCAGCACCCGCCCGTCGCGAGCGTCCTGAATGATGGCCGGCAGCAGCCCGCCGACTTTCTCCCAGTCCAGCGTTCTAGCTTCGTCTGCCGTCAACATGCATCAACCTGCTTGTGTATGTTTTCATCTGCATTTATCTGCGTTTATCCGCGTTCATTTGCGGTTAAATTTAACGTCTTGTAACGATCCCCCGACCCGCCAGCCAGCGCTTGAGGTCAGGAATCGCGATCTGTCCGGAATGAAACACCGTTGCCGCCAGTGCCCCGTCGACGTCGGCCTGCTCGAACACGTCCAGAAAGTGCGTCTCCTCACCGGCGCCACCGGAGGCAATCAGCGGCACCCGGCACAGCGTTCGAATGCGCTGGAGCTGGGCGATGTCGTAACCGGAGCGGACACCATCGGCATCCATGCAGTTGAGCACGATTTCACCGGCGCCCAGACGCTGGACTTCCTCGACCCAGTGTTCGGTGTCTCGCCGGGGGTCGACCATGTTGTCCGGATCGCCGGTGTATTGGCGCACGCGCAAGGTTCCGCCCTCGCGGATGGAGTCCACGCCCACCACCACGCACTGCGAGCCGAAGGCCTCGGCCAGCTCCGAAATCAGGGCCGGGCGCTCCAGCGCGGGGGAATTGATCGAGACCTTGTCGGCGCCGGCGTGGAGCACCGCGCGCGCCGTGGCCACGTCACGAATGCCGCCGGCCACGCAGAACGGGATGTCGATCGCCTCGGCCACCTTTTCGACCCACTCGACCGCGACGCTGCGGCGCTGCGGCGAGGCCGTGATGTCATAGAACACCAGCTCGTCGGCGCCCTCGTTGCGGTAGCGTTCGGCCAGCTCGACGATATCGCCCATCTCGCGATGATCGCGAAAGCGCACGCCCTTGACCACACGGCCGTCGCGCACGTCCAGGCAGGGGATCAGTCTTACCGCGACCATCGCCGAATTGCCGTCATCGGGACCCGTCCTTCGAGCAGCGCCCGACCGACGATACAGCCGGCCACGCCGGTGCTGGCGGCCGTCTGGAGGTCGGCTTCCTCGCCGATCCCGCCCGAGGCCTGGGTCTTCAGGGCCGGGAAGCGGCTGACCAGGGCCTGGTAAAGCTCGACGCTGGGACCGGTGAACATGCCGTCGCGCTCAATGTCGGTGCACAGCAAGTGGCGAAGACCGGCCCGCTGCAGGCGTTCCAGCAGGGCAAAAAGCTCCAGGTCGCCGGATTCGGTCCAGCCGGCCGCTTTCGGCAGCCAGCCACCGGCCGAGTCGATTCTCACGTCCAGTCCGGCAACGATGACTTCCGGTCCCAGCTCCTCCAGCCAGTCTGCGACCAGCCCGGGCTCGCGCACGCACAGGCTGCCGATCACTACGCGGTGGGCCCCGGCTTTCAGGCGTGCGTCAAGATCGGCCCGCGACCGCACCCCGCCGCCAGTCTGGACGTCGATCGTCAATTCCGCGCAGATCCGGGCGATGGTGTCCAGATTGGCGTCACCCCCATGACGAGCGCTGTCGAGGTCGACGATGTGGATCAGCGTGGCACCCGCTTCCTGGTAGGTCGCGGCCAGGGCGATTGGATCGCGGTCGTAGCGCGTCTCGCGGTCGTAATCGCCTTGGGCAAGGCGAACGACCTGACCGTCGCGAAGGTCAATGGCGGGGATCAGCTGCATGTCAGAACTCCAGGCTGCAGACAATGATGACGGTGCGCATTTTCGCAGGCTCAGTCTAGAGCACAAGGAAGTTGGCGAGCAGGCGCGCGCCGGCTGCTGCCGATTTTTCCGGGTGGAACTGGCAGGCGGCGAAGTTGCCGTTGCGGACCACGGCGGCAAAGCGCGCACCGTGCTCGCTGGTGGCCACGGCGTGGTCGACCGGTGCGGCGAAACTGTGGACGAAGTAGAACCACTCATCGCCAGAAAGCCCGCGCGCCAAGGGATCGTTCGAATGGGTCCAGGCCAGCTGGTTCCAGCCCATGTGCGGCAGGCGCTGGTCGGCCGCGACGTCCAGCTTGGCCACCGAACCGGGAATCAGGCCCAGGCAGTCGGCCTGGCCTTCCTCGGAGCGCTCATACATCAGCTGCAGGCCCAGGCAGATGCCGAGCACCGGCTGGGTGAGGCTGCGGATGACCTCGACCAGGCCGGCCTCGCGCAGGGCATTCATGGCCCAGGCAGCAGCGCCCACGCCCGGCAGGATCACCTTCGAGGCCAAGCGAATCTCGGCTGGATCGCGGGTCAGCACACTCTCTGCGCCGAGCCGGTTGAGGGCATGCACCACAGAGCCCAGGTTGGCCCCGCCGGAATGGATGACCGCGATCGTCATGGCGGCTACAGCATGCCCTTGGTTGAGGGAATGCCGGCGGTTGCGCCGCGGCCCAGCGCCGGGCGCAGCGCGCGTCCTACCCCTTTGAAGCAGGCCTCGACCATGTGGTGCGTATTTTGGCCGGTCAGCTCGATATGGATGGCACAGCGCAGTGTTTGGGCCAAAGAGGCGAAAAAGTGGCTGACCATTTCAGTGTGCAGGCCGCCGACCGATTCGCGCGGAAAATCGCCATGCAGCACGAAAGCCGGTCGGCCGGAAAGGTCGACCGCAACCCGGGCCAGCGACTCGTCCATGGGTAAAACGAAGCCGTAGCGGCCGACGCCGGCGCGGTCGCTCAAGGCCTGGTCCAGCGCTGAGCCCAAGGCCAGCGCGCAGTCCTCAACCGTGTGGTGTTCGTCGACGTGCAGATCACCGTTGCAGGCCAGCTCGAGGCTGAAGCCACCGTGGGCGGCGATCTGCTCAAGCATATGGTCGAAAAAACCGATGCCGGTGTCGATGACAATCGGCTTGGCCACGTCGAGGTTCACCGCCACCCGGATTCCGGTTTCGGCGGTGCGTCGCTCGACCCGGCCGGTTCTGGGGGTCGCCAGGATTGCCTGGGCGATGGCCGCCCAGTCCTGCCCGTCCGGACCGACCCGAAAGCCACGCAGGCCCATGTTGGCGGCCAGCTGCAGGTCGGTTTCGCGGTCGCCGATGACGGCCGAATGGGTCCGATCCAGTCCTGGATCGCGCAGGTATTCCAGCAGCATGCCCACGCCGGGCTTGCGCCTGGGAGAATTTTCTTCGGACCGGCTGGGATCGATATGAACCGCGTCGAACTCGATGCCCTGTGAGGACAGCACCTGGAGCAGCAGCTGGTGGGGGCCGTCGAAGTCCTGCTGCGGGAAAGACTCGCTGCCCAGACCGTCCTGGTTGGTCACCATGACGAAGCGAAAGCCGCCCTGCTTCAGCGCAAGAAGGGCCGGGATCACGCCCGGCATGAGACGAAATTTCTCGAAGGAATCGATCTGCTCGTCGGCTGGCTCCTCGATCAGGCAGCCGTCGCGGTCGATAAACAGGATCTTGCGATGACTCATGGCTGCCAGTCTCTCAAGTAGGTGGCCAGGGTTTTCATCTCGCGTTCGCTGCCGACGGTAATGCGGACGCAGTCGGCCAGGCCGGGTTGGGCGGACTGGTCGCGCAGGCGAATGCCGGCGGTGAAAGCGTCGCTGACCAGCGCTCTCGCATCGGTGACCCGAACCAGGACGAAATTGGCCTCGCCGGGCCAGACCTGCAGGATGCCGGGATGGTCTTCGAGCTGCCTGAGCAGCTCGGCCTTCAGTCGGCCCAGCGTGGTCAGCTGGTCTTGCTGCCGAGCCAGCGCAGCAGGCGTCAGCGCGGACATGGCGGCGGCAACCGATGGTGTGGGCAGCGGATAGGGCGCGATAATGCGGCGGAGAAGGCTGATCACTTCAGGGTCAGCGATGACCGCGCCGATCCGGCAGCCGGCCAGGGCATAGGCTTTGGACAGCGTCCGCAGCACGACCAGATTGGGCTGCCGGTCAACGTGGCCGGCCAGCGTGCGATCGTCGCAGAATTCGATGTAGGCCTCGTCGATCACGACCAGGCCATGGTCGGCCGTTTTGCGGGCCAGGTCCAGCACGACTTCGGGCTCGATCCGATTGCCGGTCGGATTGTTGGGCGAGCAGAGGAAGTACAAGCGGCATTCTGGCGCCTGCTCGATGGCCTGCTTGTCGAGTTGCCATTCACCATCGACCTCGATCAGCGGCGTCTCGATGACCAGGGCATTCTGCACTTTCGCGCTCAGCGCATACATGCCGAAACAGGGGGGACAGACCAGCACTCGATCCTGGCCGGCACGACAAAAAACACGCACCAGCAGGTCGATGCCTTCGTCGCTGCCGCGGGTGATCAGCAGCCGGTTTTCGTCCACGCCATAGACATCGGCCAGGCGAGATTTCAGTGCGGCCGGCTGGGGATCCGGATAGCGGTTGAGCTGCAGTCCCGGATCGCCTTCCGGTGGCCAGGGGTTTTCGTTGGCGTTGAGCAGCACGCCGGCGCTGTCGGCCAGCGCGCGGGCCGACGCGTAGGGCGTCAGGGCCTGGATCTCCGCACGTGCCAGGGCGGCGGGATTCATGCAGGGGACTCGTTTTCAAGCTGGGCCTGATCGTTCTCGACCGTATCGAGTTGCTCAAGCCGCATCGTGATCGCCAGCCGATGGGCGTCCAGGCCCTCGTGCGCGGCCAGGCGAGCGCCCGGTGGCCCCAGTCGCCGCAACCCGTTCGGGGTTGCTTCCTGAATGGTCATCCGGCGCATGAAGTCGGTGATCGACAGGCCGCTGACAGAGCGCGCCCAGCCGGCCGTCGGCAGCACGTGGTTGGTGCCCGAAATGTAGTCACCCAGCGATTCGGGGGTGTAGTGACCGAGAAACACCGAGCCGGCCGAAGAGATGGCCTCGCACAGCACGTGCGGATCCCGAGTGCTGATGATCAGATGCTCCGGCGCGTACTCGTTGCTGATTGCGACCGCTTCGACAAGGTTGTCTGAAACGATAATGGCCCCGTGACTGAGCGCAATGCGGGCGGTTTCGGCCCGCGCCAGGGTCGGGGTCAGGTGCTCCAGCGAACGGTTGACGGCCTGGGCGAACCAGGCGCTATCGGTGATGAGAAAAGCCTGGGAGTCAGGGCCGTGCTCGGACTGGGAGAGCAGGTCCATGGCGACGAAGTTCGGATGGGCAGAGTCATCGGCGATCACCAGCACTTCGGAGGGACCGGCGGGCAGATCCTGGGCGGCCCCGCACGCGTTCTCGGCTACCTGGCGCTTGGCCTCGGTGACGAATCGATTGCCGGGACCGAAGATCTTCGCAACTCGCGGGACCGATTGCGTGCCATAGGCCATGGCGGCTACGGCCTGGGCACCGCCGGACACCAGCACCGTGTGGATGCCGAGGCGATGAGCGATTGCCAGTACGGCCGGATCGGCGCGACCTTCGGCGTTGGGCGGCGTGGCCAGTACCACGCGGCGGCAGCCGGCCAGCCGGGCCGGCACGGCGAGCATGATGGCGGTCGACGGCAGTGGCGCGCTGCCGGCCGGCACATACAGTCCGACCGGATCCAACGCCTGCCAACGCGCCTGGCAGGTCACGCCGGGCGCGGTCTCGACGCTCAGGTTTTCAGGCTTGCCGGCGGCATGAAAACGGCCAACGGTGTCGATGGCAGTGTCGATGGCGCTGAGCAGCTCCGGGTCGAGACGGTCGGCCGCATCGGCCAGTTCATCGGCGGTGGCGAGCAGGTTGGTCGGTGCGCGACCATCAAACTTTTTGCCAAAGTCGATGAGCGCCGCATCACCCCGCGCGCGCACCTCGGCGATGATCCCGGCTACCGACTCGCGCAGCTCGGTGTTGCTTTCCAGGGCTGGACGGGCAAGCACTTCGGCCAGGGCTTCGGCGCCCAGGTCACGGGCGTTGACGATCTTCATCATGCGAGCATTTTCTCCACCGGCAAGACCAGGACCGCGGAGGCCCCGGCGCGCTTGAGTTCTTCCAGATGTTCCCAGAATACCTGCTCGGTGCAAACGGCATGCACGGCCACACGATCGCCCTGACCCTCCAGGCTCAGAACGGTGGGCGATTCGGCGCCGGGCAGGATGGCCGAGATTTCGGCCAGACGCGAGCGTGGGGCGTGCAGCATCACGTACTTGCTTTCCGCCGCTCGGCGCACGCCCTCGATGCGCATCAGCAAGGTGTTGAGCAGTTTTTCGGCAGCCGCGTCCAGCGTTTCCGGACTGCGAAACAGCGCGGCCTGGCTACTCAGGACTTCGTCGGTGGCTCGGAGGTGATTGGCGCGCAGCGTGGTCCCGGTCGAGACCAGGTCGACGATGGCATCGGCTGTACCCAGGCTGGGGGCAATTTCAACCGCGCCGCTCAGGGTGACGATATCGGCCTCGACGCCGTTATCGTCCAGCCATTGGCGGGACAGCTGGGGGTAGCTGGTCGCCAGGCGCTTGCCGTTCAGGTCGGCGGGGCCTTGGTAGTCGAGCTTTTCGGGTACGGCCAGCATCAGTCGGCAGTGACCGAAATCCAGTCGCGTCAGTGACTCGAGCCGTGCCTGCGGTCGCCGACAGCGTGCTTCGAGCAATTTTTCGCGGGCCACGTTCTCGCCCACGATGCCGAGCTGGCACACCCCCTCCAGCAGCAGTCGCGGGATATCGTCGTCGCGCACCAGCAGCAGGTCGACCGGCAGGTTTCGGCCATACCAGAACAGCTTGTCCTTGGACTTGGCAAACGACAGGCCGGAGCGCTCGAGCAGGCTCAGCGACTGGTCCGACAGGCGGCCGGATTTCTGGATGGCGATTTTCAGTCTGGTCATGCTAGTCATCGTTGGGTGTCTGCTTGATTCTTTCCAGGGCGAGGCGGTAGCCGCCGTTGCCGTTTTCCAGGTAGCGCGCGACCCGGCCGACCGTGGTGACACTGACGCCGGTGCGGGTATGGATTTCCCGGTAGGGCATGCCCTGATCGAGAAATTTCACCACCCGCCACCGGTCGACCAGGGCCTCGAGCTCGGCCGGCGTGGTCAAATCGCGCAGCAGGGCACGACACTCCTCGGGCGTGCGCATGGCCAGAAAGGCTTCGGCCAGGCTGGAGCGAGCGGCGCGGTTGGCTTCCAGGTGTTGCGGATCTCGCTGCTTCATACGTATGAATGTATTAATACGTTAGTACATTAACACGCAAGACTGAGGGTTGCAACGTGTTTCTGGTTAACGTTTGCGGATTCGGGGGGGTGCCGGGTGCGGAGGCGGTGTGCACCCATCCTGGGCCTGGCGGGCTCATGGAGACGGTGGCTGAACTGGGGGCGTACGGCGGCGGAAGCGCATTCTCAGGGTAATCCACAGTACGCCGCCGAGGACCATGCCACCACCGATCATCAGCCGTGGCCCCGGTCGGTCACCCCAAAACGCGATGCCCAGAAGCACCGCCAGCACCGGGACCAGAAGCAGATAAGGGGTGACCTTGTTGACCTCATGGCGCTGAATGAGCCAATAAAAGCCGCCGTGGCCGATGATCGATGCGCCGATCGCCGAATAGGCAATCGCTCCCCAGATGGATGGCTGGCTCAGCGCCTGCATCGATGGCAGCGGACCCTGGCCGAAGAACACCGCCAGTGCGCTCAGCAGAGGCAGCGACAGCAGGGCATTCCAGGCCTGGAAATTGAGCACGCTAATGCCCTGCAATCGCCGCATCAGCATGGTCCCCACGGCCAGCGATAGCGCCGCAAGCAGGACCAGTCCGAGGACGTCCAGCTGGGCCAGGACCAGCGGATCCAGCCCCATGACCAGGACCCCACCAAAGGCGATCAGGATGCCGGTCGTGGTTCGCCAGCCGATGCGCTCGCCCAGAAACAGCACCGCCAGCAAGGTCGACATGGGAATGTAGACCTGCATCAGCAGCGCGATGGATGATACGTCGCTGGATCGGCTCAGGGCGATGAACAGCAGCGCGAAGTGCACCCCGCCCATGGTCCAGCACGTCAATATGAGTCGCACCCACTGATCGCGCGCGGGCACCTTCAGCAGGGGCGCCAGAAGGATCAGCACGACCGCAAACCGGGTCACGGTAAAGCTCAACGGCTCGACCTGGCTGACCACCCAGGCCGACGCAATGAAGTTGCCGGCCCATGTCAGGCAAATGAGGCCGAGCAGCAAGAAATGGGATAGGGGCACAAACGCAAGTTTTCGGGAATGGAGGGGCATTGTGCATCAATGTCCACACCGGCTGACCAAATCGGGCTTGGAGCGTCCTTCCTAGTCCACCAAGACGGCATGTTGGCGGTCATCCGTCTTGATCAGATCAATCTCAGATCGTCAAATCGGTGACAAAAAGCACTTGCTCGCCAGTTTTGGCATGGCCCGTGCATTGTCCAGGACAAGTGAAACAACAAGGACTCAAAACCATGGGTAATCAGGGAAGTGGGCCGGATAATCCGGAAGTCGGCGAGATTCAGGCGCTGATGTGCAACGAAGTCCTGCGCGATTGGCTACGTCATCTTGAGCACGACGCAGACGGCAACCGCCCGTCTCGTATCGATGAAGATCGGCCCCGCCAGCGTGAGCAGCTGAGCTGACAAGAATTTCGGGAAGGGGACGACCCGAGGTGTCGCGCAGGTGAAATGACACCTTGTTCGCCGAAGATCGCGGATATCCTGCACGAAGAGCGCCCGGCCACCAAGGCCGGGCCTTTTTTTGCCAAGAATCCCCTTCGTCTTTAAAGAACGAGAATCCTTTGCATTTGCGTTTTCTTTGGCTTATATTGAAAGTCCGTCCGTTGATTTCAGGTTTTTGAGGAGGACACGCGCTATGAGTCATTACTTCCATCACGTTCCTGGTCGAATCCGCATCCGTTCGCGGCGTTTGCGTGCCGACGTTGCCCACGCTCATGCTCTGGTCCAGCGCCTCATTGAAACCGACGGCGTCAAGGATGTGAAAACCAACGAACGAAACGGCAGCATCACGATTCACTATGATCACGATGAAGCCACCGGTATTCAGATCATCGGCATGCTGGCCGCCGAAGGTTTCGTGCCCAACGGACAAATCACGCAGCAAAACGCGACTTCGGCCGAAGGGGACCTCTTTTCGACTTTTGCCAGAGCCGTGATCGGTGCGGTTGCTCAACAGACCGTGACGCGGTCGCTGAGCACGCTGGTTACGATCCTGCGCTAGCCTGAAATCCCAGCCGGTGGCTCAGCGAGCCGCCGGCCATCGTGTAGATCGTTCAGCTTTTCTCGCTCGGCAGCGGCGTTTTTCCGCCGCCGGTCAGCTTCCCGCCGGATAGCGCATTGAGCAATATCCCCATCGTGCTGCCATTGTGGAGCAGAGCGCTGCCCACCGGCGAGACCCGGCCGAGGGCTGCCGCGCCAAGAATGGCGGTGTTGATGCCCACGGCGAGGTTGAAGTTCGTCCGGATCAGACGAATCGTGTCTTTGGAAATGCTCAGCGCATCGGCGACCAGCCCCAGGCGGTCTTCCATCAGGACTACATCGGCGGTTGCCCGGGCGATGTCGGCACCGCGTGGCATGGCGATGCCGACTTCCGCAGCCGCCAGCGCCGGGCCGTCGTTGACGCCATCGCCAACAAAGGCCACGCGTGCGCCTTCGCGGGTCAGGCGCTCAACGATGGCGGCTTTTTCTTCCGGTGGCATTTCGGCGTGAATTTCGTCCAGGCCTAGTCGACGGCCCAGCGTTCGGGCCTTGTTTTTGCGGTCGCCGGTGATCAGGATCAACCGCTTGATGCCGAGCTGACGCAGCCGATCAATCGTTTCGCGCGCATCTTCGCGGACCCGGTCGCGCAGCGCGATCAGCCCGACCGGCTGCTGATCATCGCTGACGTAGAGCAGGATTTTGCCCTGCCCCTGCAGCTGATCAATCTGCTCGCCAAAGGTACTGAAGTCCAACCCGATGTGCTCTTCGAGGTAGTGACGGCTGCCGATGTAGAGCCGATTGCCGTCGACATCGGCCGACATGCCGTGGGCAACCAGATAGCTGACTTCCCCATGGGAGATGTGCTCCAGCGCCTGATCGCGTGCGGCCTGGACAACGGCACTGGCAATCGGATGGGTGGCGTGCTCTTCAATGGAGGCAACCAGAGCCAGCAGGGTCGCTTCGCAACGCTTGCCGTCGAGCACGACAACGTCGGTGACCGCCAGGTCGCTGTGGGTCAGGGTGCCGGTCTTGTCGAACACGACCGTGTCGACGCTGGCCAGGCTCTCGATGGCTTCACCACCCTTGACGAGAACACCCTGTTCGGCAGCACGCACCATGCCGGCCTTGAAGGCGACGGGCGTGCCCAGTTTCAGCGCACAGGAATAGTCGACCAGGAAAACCGACTGCAGCCGGCGCGCATCTCGGGTCAGGGCATAGACTGCCGCGCCCGTACCCAGGGTGAGATAGACCCTGCGGTCGGCCAGTTCGTCGGTCAGATGCTGCGTTTTCGAGCGCTGGCTCAGCGACTCCTGAATGAACTTGGCAACCCGCGCGGTCGTGGTTTCCTCACCCACGCGACTGGCCTCGAAGCGCACTTGACCGTCGATGACCACCGAGCCGGAGACCAGGCGCTGAAGATGCTCGCGGCGGACCGGCACATCCTCACCGGTGATCGCTGACTGATTGACCAAGGCGGTCCCGCTGACGACCCGGCCATCGGCCGGCACGGTCTCGCCGGGGCCGACGACAACGATGTCGCCGACCTGGATCTGATCACCGGCAATCTGCTCGAGTGCGCCTTCGCGCTCGACCCAAGCCATGACCGGCCGCGGTCGCAACAGTCGCCGCAGCATTCGGTCGGACTGGCGTGCGGTCCGGGTTTCCATGTACTCGCCGAGCGCGAGCATGCTGGCCGTCAGGCTGGCCGTGTAGTACTCCCCCCGGACAGCCGATAAGCCCACCGCCAGAGCATCAAGTGCCTCGGTGCCAATGCCGGACTGGACAAAAGCATCGACGCCGCGGGCCAGTGTGGGGCCAACAGTCAGCAGCGTCAGAATGCGCTTGCCGGCCGGTGGTAAAAACGGGACCAGCAAGAGTGCGGCCACGCCGCAGACCAGCGGCAGGATCTCCGCTTCTTCCTCTAGGGGTTGCTCGCGCAGATCGGCGTCAAGGCGGAATCGGCCCAGGCGTTCCAGTGTGGCCTCCCGACTTGCCGAGTCTGGGTCGTACTCGACCACAAGCGCACGCGCGGCCCGATTGATGCGCACATGCAAGACGGCTGGATCGGCCTCCATCCAGGCTTGAAGCTGGGCCGCGCTCGGTCCTGCATGGGCCAGGGCCGGTAAGCGCAGCCGCAACCGTCCCGGCAGGTCATGAACGATGTATGCCCCCTCGGTCAGCGACGGGGCAGCCCGCACCATGGAAAGTGCGGAAACCGCGTTGGCCTGCTGGGCGACCTCGGCCGGGCTAGCTGCCACGCTCCTGCTCGGCAAGACGCAGCTCAGCCTCAGCGTCCTGGAAGCGCTCCTTGAGTTCCTCCACGCCGCCCTGCAGGGTCGACCAGGCCTTGACCGCACCCTTGATGGCCGCGCGCTGCACGGTGTCGTTGGTCAGCAGATAGGTCGCAGCGGCACCGATGAGGAGCCCCCTGACGAAGCGCTCTCTCGACGGGTTGGCGGCTATCGCTTGCCGCTGAGCTGCTGCGGCCGGGTAATAGTAAGGGTTGGGTCGCTGGTAACCGTAATTCATGCCTCTTCTCCCCGGACCATGACGCGCTCCAGTCCGTAGATCACGGCGGTGCCGGCGGCGATACCTGCCAGGGTCGAAATGATCGGCGTGCGGAATTGCCCGGCAACCAGACTGGCGGCACCTGCGGCCAGCCCGGCCGTGGCGCTGCCTTTAAGGGTATTGACCACGGCCTGAGCACGATCGATCTCGTCATTGCGCAGGCGGTAGATATTGCGCGCACCGGCGCCGCACAGTCCCGCGACTGCGCCGATTCGAGCCATCTCATAAGGGCTGCGGCGAGGATAGTTCGCTTGCCGCAGATCGCGGCCTGGATAGTAGTGATTCATTTCGGTCAATCCTTATTTCTTGGTTCGGGTTCGGCGGGTACGGGTCTTGGTCTGAGCAGGCTTGTCGGGGTCGGCCTTGGGTGCCTGATCATCCGTGGCATCGTTGTTCTGTTCGGCTTTCGGCCGCAGGGAACTGAAGCCCTTTTCGACCACATCTCGTGCTTTCACCCCGCTCTTGAACAAAGACTGCTGCACAGTTTCGTTGGTCAGGAGGAGTACGGCGGCGGCGCCAACCAGCGCACCCTTCCAGAAATCGGTATCTTCGAAGTCGAGAAATTGTCCCAGCCCGGCAAAACCGGTGCCGGCCGTCATTTCCTCGATCAGCTGACCCATGCCGGGTCCGCGACCGGCTCGCGGTCCGGGCCCCGGGCCCTGCATGCCTTCGTCACCGGCAGGACCATAGCCGTAGCCGCCCATACCCTGCGGTCCGGGTCCAGCTCCAAAGCCGGCAGCAGGTCCTGGACCCATGGGTCCCCAGCCTCCTGCTTCCGGCCCGGGGCCGTAGGGCCCCCATGGGCCGCCCATGCCGGGCGGTGGACCGTAGTAGCCCCATCCATAACCCGGCGGTGGTCCGCCCTGTGGCTGACCCGGCCCCGGGCCGGGGTTTTGTCCCTGGGGTGTTTCGACCCCTGTTTCTCGGTCGCAGCCGGGGCCGCAAGAAGGCTGTTCGTACATGAAATGACATCTCCTAACAAGCAAGAAAAAATGCAGGTTCTAGCTGAACAAGGCACGCGAAAGCCTATCTGAAGCCAGTTCTGGATGATTTGCTCCAGATCAAATTGGGAATCGATATCGTTTGGGAGTGCTACCGACGATGTTGCTGAAGTCCTCACGGGCGTGCATCATCCTTGGGAAATGAGTTTATTGATTGCGTTTTTGCTTGTCGTTGGCGTTATGACGGCCCTTTGGGTTTGGCAGCGCCGATCAGGCCGGGCTGATTGGGTTGATGCCTTCTGGGCTGGCAGTATTGGCGGTCTGGCGGTGCTTTACGCGCTGCTGGCCGACGGGGCTTTGGAAAAACGTGTCCTGGTGGCTCTGGTCGCCGGCACCTGGTCGTTCCGACTGACCCAGCATTTAGCTGTACGTCTGGCGAGTCACGCAGAAGAAGACGGTCGTTACCAGGCCATGCGTGAGCACTGGGGAGAGCGGGCGCAGTTCTGGCTGTTCCTTTTCTTTATGGGCCAGGCCCTGATCGCCTGGCTTTTCTCGTTGCCGGCCTGGGTGGTCGCCAGCGATCCTTCTGCCGATATGAACATCTGGGTGATTCTGGGCGCGAGCGTCTGGTTCGTCAGCCTGGCGGGTGAATCGCTGGCCGACCGACAGTTGGCCGCCTTCCGCCAGAATCCGGACAACCGGGGCAAGGTCTGCCGGGTCGGTTTGTGGCGCTACTCGCGCCATCCCAACTACTTCTTCGAGTGGCTGCACTGGTTCAGCTATCCGCTGATCGCCATGGGTGCGCCGAATCAATGGCTGGCCTGGCTGGGCCCTGCGCTGATGCTGCTGTTTCTTTACCGTGTCACCGGCATTCCTTACACCGAAAAGCAGTCGCTCAAATCACGCGGCGATGCCTACCGCGAATATCAGCGCACGACCTCGGCGTTTATTCCTTGGCCGCCGAAGGACTGAGCTCAGTCCGAGGTAAAGATGAGCTTGGGCCGGTTGTACAAAGTGCCGGCGATTGCAGCCAGCAGCAGCGCCAGTGCGGTGGTTGAGGCCAGCGACATGCCAATCCAGGCCATGTTCAGAGGCTCGCCGCGGACCAGTCCCAGAATGAGCACGTTCTGGCTCAGCAGCGGCACCAGGGTCATCCAGGTCTCGGTGCGGGTGGGGTCGATCATGATCCAGAAACTCGGAATCATCGGCACCAGGATAACCATGCCCATGTAGCTTTGCGCTTCGCGGAAGCTCTTGGCGAACGATGCCAGGATGGTCAACAGCGCCGCGGCGAGCAGGGCCACCGGAGCGACCAGGGCGAAGGCCAGCGCGGCGACCCGGAAATCGAGGTTCAGCGCCATGTCCATGTCAGCGGTGGGCAAGAAGCCCATGGCCACCACGAAGGCCACCAGCCCAAGCGCCAAGGTCAGCAAGGCGAACAGGGTGGTTGCCAGCAGCTTGCCGGCCATGATCTGCCAGCGCGGCAGCGGATTGATCAGGAGCGGCTCCAGTGATCGCCGCTCGCGCTCGCCGGCGGTGGTGTCGATGGCCATGTGCATGGAACCCATGAACACGGTGATCATGATGAAGTAGGGCAGGAACGCCAGCAGCATTCCGCCGCGCGATTCTGGCGTGGACAGGTCAACGACCGAAATCTGCAGCGGCCGGGTGATATCTGGATGAACGCCGCGCAGCTGCAGACGGGCCTGGCTGATCTGGCCGGCATAACGATTGAGATACCCGCGCACGCGCGAGATGGTGGTCCCGGTGTAGCGCAATGACTGGTCGGCGATCAGCTCCAGCGGCGCTGGCTGCCCTGCCCTCCACGCCGAGCCGAAGTCGGCCGGAATGCGCAGAACGATTTCTTCTTCCTCGCGCCGCACCGCGCCCTCTGGATCCTCGGGCGGATCTTTGATGATGACGCCTTCGCGCTCGAGGTAGCCGATCAGCGCCGGCGCGTTCTCCGCGCCGATGACCGGCAACTCCAGTGGCGCTTCCATGCGCTCGGTCGCCTGCTGGGTCATGAACGAAATCATGACTGCGAAAATCACCGGGCCCAGCAGCGGACCCAGGATCAGGGTGTTAAGAATGACGCGACGATCGCGGAAGTTGTCGAGCACTTCCTTGGCAAATACGCTCATCATGCCAGCAGGCCCTCGTCCGATCCGATCAGTTGCACAAAGGCATCCTCGAGATTGTCGCGTCCGGAACGGCGCAGCAGTTCATCAGCCGTTCCCTCGGCCACGACTCGGCCCTTGGCAATGATGACGATGCGGTCGCAGAGCGCGGCCACCTCTTGCATGATGTGGGTCGAGAGCACCACACAGCGGCCCTCGCGCTTGAGCTGCTGGAGAAATCCGCGCAGCGCACGCGTGGTCATCACGTCCAGCCCGTTGGTCGGCTCGTCCAGCAAGACCGTGCGCGGCTCGTGGATCAGGGCCCGCGCGATGGCCACCTTGACCCGCTGTCCCTGGGAAAACCCGTTGGTCTTGCGGTCGATGAACTCGTGCATGTCCAGCACCCCGGCCATGCGTTCAATGCGCTGGTCGATGGTGGCTTTGTCGAGGCCCTGCAGGCGGCCGTAGTAGCGAATGTTTTCGCGCGCGCTAAGGCGGTCGTACAGGCCGCGCGAATCCGGCACTACACCCAGGGCACGCTTGACCTTAAGCGGCTCGGCTGCCGGGTCAATGCCGTCAATGCGCATCTGCCCGGCATCCGGGTTGAGTAGGGTATAGAGCATGCGCAGGGTCGTGGTTTTGCCGGCGCCGTTGGGTCCCAGCAGACCGGTGATCTGGCCGTCGCGGGCGCTGAAGCTGACTTCATCGACGGCCACCACCTTGCCCTTGTTGAAGGTCTTGCGCAGTCCCTGAACTTCGATCATGGCGCTGGCCCCAGCAGGTCGATAAAGAACGGTTCCGGACCCAGCCGGTCCATACATTCGGTGTCGAGCTCCTCGAAGCCTGCGTTGGCCACAAAGCGGGTGGCGATTTGCCCCACACAGTCCTGCGTGATCACGATATGCCCGCGACCTCGAGCGACCAGGTGCAGGCTGTTCGAAAACTGCGCATCGGCCTCGTCGCCATAGGCCGGCGGCGTGACCGGGTCCAGCTCGCCGGACAGGATCAGCACGGGGGTATCGGTGTCGAAGGGCTGGTGGAAATCATCGCTCAGGTCGCCGCGCGGCCAGTCAGCGCAGACCTGGTCATACACCTCTTTCATGGAATTGCCCAGCAAGGTGTCTTCCTGGCCCGGCATGTCGGGCCATCCGGGCCAGTCCTCGCTGCAGCCGACCGCGAAGTTCAGGCCGATGGCGATCATGTCGGCCATCTGGTCGGTCACGATCAGCGCCTGGCTGGCCAGTCGGGTCGGATCCTCAGTGGTTGCGGCCTCATGAACGAGGTATGGAATCATCATCTGGGTTTGCGGGCTGTAGGCCAGAAAGCGCAGCGCGCCGGCGAGGGTGGCGCGGGTGAACCGAAGGTCGATTGCCTGTCCGCGCCTGGGATGGGTCACCAGGATTTCCGGGCCTTCCTCGGTGTCCGGATACCGGGCCTTGAGCTCGGCGAACGCGGTTTGAAGTTCCGGAAAGGTGTCGCGACACTCCGGTTGCTCAGCGCACGCGTCAAAGAGTTTGCTCAGCGCCCGATCCAGCATGAGACCGTGCTCGGCGCCCAGATGCAGCCGGGTAGGCACCACGCCATCCAGGATGACGCTGCGGACTTGCTCGGGATAGGCGCGCAGGTAGACCTGGGCCAGCCGGGTGCCGTAGGAGCCGCCGATCAGGTTGAGCTGTTCGAAGCCGTAGTGCTTGCGCAGCGATTCCAGGTCGCGCGCGGCATCCGTGGTTGTGTAGAACCGCAGGTCGGCGTCCCAGCCGGCGCGGCAGTCTGCGAGCAGTTCGGCCATCTGCTCATGGCTGGCGTCCAGCCAGAGCTCGTCGCGTTCTTCCATCTTGCAGTCCAGCGCGTTCGAACCACCGGTCCCGCGCTGGTCGAGAAAGATCAGATCGCGCGTGCTGTTGATCTCGCGCAGGGCGTAGCGCATGATCGGCAGGGTTTCACGGGCCGACTGGCCCGGGCCGCCGGCGAGGAAAAACACGGGATCGGGAGCAGCCCGATTGGCCCGCGCGGGGACCACCGCGTAGGCCAGCTCGATCTGGCGGCCGTCCGGGGCGGCTGGATTCTCAGCCACGGTCAGGGTGCCGCAGCGCGCGCTGGCGGTGATGCGACCGCCAGCGGCAGACAGCTCGCAGGACTCAAGGTCGGCATAGCGATCCTGGGCTGCAGCTGATGTCGCGGCAAAAAGCGCGCTCAGCAGTAAGACTGAAAGACCAATACGCACGTCGTCGCGGTGTCCTTGCGGTGGTGGCGATACACTGGAGAGCTTACCTTAACCTCAGCGCGTCATCGAATAATGTGCCATCTGTCATGAACGCCCTTGAAGTTTGCCAACTCCGAAAAACCTACGGTAACGGCGTGGAAGCGCTGAAGGGTATCGATCTCAATGTCGTCGAGGGTGACTTCTTCGCCCTCCTAGGCCCCAACGGCGCCGGCAAGTCCACCTTGATCGGGATCGTTTCCTCGCTGGTCAACGCCACCGCCGGCGAGACCCGGGTGTTCGGCATCAGCGTGCAGAAGGATCGCTCGCGCGCGATGGCCGAGATCGGTCTGGTCCCGCAGGAGATCAACTTCAACCAGTTCGAAAAGCCCTTCGATATCGTGGTCAACCAGGGTGGGTACTACGGCGTGCCGCGCAGGGTCGCAAAGGAACGCGCCGAGCGCTACCTCACGCAGCTCGCCCTTTGGGACAAGGCCTTCGGGCCCTCGCGTCAGCTCTCCGGCGGGATGAAGCGGCGCCTGATGATTGCCCGGGCCATGGTTCACGAGCCGCGCCTGCTGATTCTTGATGAGCCCACCGCCGGTGTCGACATCGAGATCCGTCGCTCGATGTGGCGCTTTATCCGCCAGATCAACGAAGCCGGCACGACGGTGATCCTGACCACGCATTACCTTGAAGAAGCCGAAAGCCTGTGCCGCAATATCGCCATCATCGATCACGGCGACATTGTCGAAAACACCACCGTCAAGGCCCTGCTGGGCAAGCTCGACGTCGAGACTTTCGTGCTCGACCTCAGAGAACCGGTCGAACGCCCGCCGCAGGTTGACGGCATGGACATCGTGCTGCGCGATCCGACCACGCTTGAAGCCAGCATCCCGAAGTCGCGCAGCCTGAACCGCTTGTTCAAGGCGCTGGAGCTTGAAGGCATGGAGGTCAAATCCATGCGCAACAAGGTCAATCGGCTCGAGGAGCTGTTCGTCCGCCTGGTCCATGCCGACGGCCCCGCGCCGACAGCCGCGCAAGCTGCGGCCGGGGCGGGTGCGGCATGACCGAAAAAGTTTCGGCGCGATCCTACTGGATTGGTTACCAGACCATTCTGATCAAGGAGGTGACGCGGATCATCCGGATCTGGGCTCAGACCCTGCTGCCGCCGGTGATCACCATGAGCCTGTACTTCGTGATCTTCGGCGCCATCATCGGCCGTCGGGTCGGCGAAATGGGCGGCATGCCCTACATGGATTTCATCGTCCCGGGGCTGATCATGCTGACCGTGATCACCAATTCCTACGGCAACATCACCAGCTCGTTCTTCGGCGCCAAATTCGGCAAGCACGTCGAGGAACTGCTGGTCTCACCGCTGCCGCCCTGGATCATTCTGGCTGGCTACGTGTCCGGGGCGGTGTTTCGTGCGGTGCTGGTTGGAATTCTGGTCTGGCTGGTCGCCGGCGCGTTTTCCGGCTTTCACATGCACAACCTTTTCGTGACCGGTTCGATCCTGCTGATGACCTCCATCGTCTTCGCCCTGGGCGGGTTCATCAATGCGATCTATGCCCAGAAATTCGACGATATCTCCATCATCCCGACCTTCGTCCTCCAGCCCATGACCTACCTGGGCGGCGTGTTCTTCTCGGTCAGCCTGCTGCCCGGCATCGCCCAGCAGATCGCCTTGATCAACCCCATCGTCTACATGGTCAACGCCTTCCGCTACGGTCTGCTGGGCGTGACCGACGTGCCGCTGTGGGTGGCCTACGCGATGATCATCGGGTTCGGGGTGGTGCTGTTCTGGATCTGCATGCGGCTGCTCACAAAGGGTGTGGGACTGCGAACCTGAGCACCGCATATTCGATCATTCGGAAATAAGACCAAAGCCATCCTGTTTTGCTTGACATTCAGAATCGCCGTCAGATATGGTTTGCCGGGATTAAATTTGCGCGACCGTGTTTCGCGCTCGCTCCAAGCACTTGTCTGGTCGGCGGCTCTGACCAAAAACAATACGAAGGGACAATCAATGAAGAGACTGGATTCTGGTCCGCTGGGCCTATCAGCCCGCGCGGCAAAGGCAATACTGACGCTGAGTGTTTTTGCGGTCACCCTCCTGGTCGGCGCCACGAATGTGACCGCCGCGGTCAGTGGAAAGTCGATGGGAGCGGTTGCTTTGACTTTCGCTCAGGGGCCTGCCCTGTCGACGCCCAACGACAAAGGTCTCTCGCCGTTGGACGGTCTGCTGGGCAAGAATCCCGAGCTTCAGGTCGATCCCGAAGTCTTGGCCATGATCGAGGCGGGAGAAACGCCCGACCTTCTGGTTTCGTTCGTGACGCCGGACCTGTCCGATGCCTACAAGATGTCGTGGAATGAGCGGGGCCGCTACGTCTACAAAGAGCTGGAGCGCGCCCGCATGAACGCGCAAAGCCCCCTCCAGGACTACTTCGATCTGCTCGGCGTGGAATATGAATCCTATCGCGTCGGCAACCTGATGGTGGTTCGTCAGGCGGATCTGGACTCGCTACAGACGCTGATGTCGTATCGCGCCACTCGCGTTATCTCCGAAAAGCCCGAGTTCTTCCTGATTGAACCGGAAGAAACGACAGAATTCATGCCGGCCAACTCGGCAGAAGCCGAACCGAACCTCGGTCAGATTGGCGCCACGGATGTGTGGGACCAGCTGGGTGTGACCGGCGAAGGCATTGTGGTGGGCCTGAATGATTCCCCGCCGCGCTACACGCACTCCGTTCTCCAGAGCTCTTATCGCGGATTCGTCAACGGCGAATTCGAGCATGACTACAACTGGTACGATCCTGCCGGCAATCAGTCTGCGCCGGTCGGCGAAAACCACGGGACCCACGTGCTCGGAACCATGGTTGGTAACGATGGCGGCACCAACGTGACCGGCGTGGCCATTGGCGCGCAGTGGATGGCCTGCGGTGGCTGTGTCGGCCAAGGCTGCCCCAGCGTCCTGGCCTGTCTAGACTTTTTCGTAGCGCCGACAGATCGGCAGGGCGCCAATCCCAACCCAGACCTGCGGCCCCACGTCGTCAACAATTCCTGGGGTGATTGCGGTCAGTCCTACAATGCGATTTACGAGTCCATCTGGGATTCGATGTACGCGGCTGGCGTGATTCCGATGATCAGCAACGGCAACGCCAGCAACTGCGGATACTCCAGCCCTCCGGGTCCGAATACCGTCGGCAACCCCGCCCGCGCCGGACGCGTGATGGGGATCGGTTCGACGACCCAGACTGGCGGCAACTATGCCACCCACTCGAACTGGGGGCCCACCGACAGCCCGAATCCGGGCCTGGACGGTGGGTCGTTTGACCATTTTGGTTTCCCGGACATCAAGCCGAACGTTGTTGCGCCGGGACAGGGCATCCGTTCCTCCGTGGCCTCCAGTGACACGGCCTTCGCCGGGTTCACCGGGACGTCGATGGCCTCTCCGCACGCTTCCGGTGTGGCGGCATTGATGATGTCGGCCGCGCCCTGCCTGATCGGCAATCACGTGCGAATCAACACCATTCTGATGGATACGGCCAATCCGGTAGCGTACGACGGTGGCCCGTTTGGTGACGACGTCAATCCGGAGGCCGGCGTCAACCTGCCCAACTACGCAACCGGCTGGGGCGAAATCGACGCGTTCGCTGCGGTACAGGCTGCGGCAGCCGAGTGTGGACCCAGTGGCACCCTGACCGGCGCAGTGACTGATGCCGATACCGGCCAGAGCTTGCGCAACGTCAGCGTCTCGATTCCGAACCCGGCGCAGGAAGGTCCCACCAATTTCGATACGGTGACCAATGTCGACGGACAGTACAACCGTATCCTTCCCGAGGGCACTTACGACATCACGTTCAGCCGCTTTGGCTACATTGCCCAGACCGAGACCATTGAGGTCGTTGCAGACCAGGAAGTGAGTCTCGACGTCGCCCTGGCACCCGCAGAGGTAGTGACCTTGACCGGTAGCGTGACCGACAGCGCGACCGGTTGGGGCCTCCATGCCCTGATTGATATTGCAGGCGCACCGGATACTCCGTACTTCACCGATCCGGTGACGGGTGCTTTTGCCATCAATCTGCCGGAGGCATTCACGGCCGACATGACCGTGATTTCGGCGGTACCCGGCTACCAGAATCGGACGCTGGAAGTCGTCGTCGAGGATGGAGCCAACGTGCCGGTGACCCTGGATGCCGATCTCGCAGTTTGTGCCGCACCCGGCTACGAAGTGACCGGCGCTGAGTTCATGGAAGATTTCCAGACCGACGGTGGCTTTACTTCCAGCGGCACCGGGGATTCTTGGGCATGGGGCACGCCAACCGTGTGGCCGAATGCCTGCACCGCAGGCAGCAATTGCTGGGGAACCAACCTGGACGGCAATTATGGCAACAGCGCGGACATGACCCTGACCTCGCCGGTCATCGATCTGTCAGGCGCCAGCGGGGATCTGCTGCTGACCTGGGATCAGGCCAACCATATCGAAAACTCGCTGTTTGATAACGCCAGCGCACAAATCAGCGTCAACGGCGGCGAATGGCAGACGGTGTGGGCCCATTCCGGTGCGACCAGCCAGGTCGATTGGCGTGAGCTGAGCGCCGACGTCAGCGCGGCTGCCGGCGGCACGCTGCAGCTCCGTTGGAACCTGTCTTCTGATAGTTCGGTCGATTTCCCGGGCGTCTACATCGATAATATCCAGATCCGGTCGTCGGAGGCGTGCGCCGCGCCCGCGTCGGGTAGCCTCCTGTTCGGTCACGTGTTCGACGTCAACACAGGCGATCCGGTAGCTGATGCGCAGGTGATAGTGACCGGCCTTGGGCAGCAGATTATGACGACCAGCCCTGACCCCACTTACCCGGCGGGTGTTTTCTACACCTTCATGCCCGGCGAGTTCGATGCCATTGATCGGGTGTTCGCCGATCGGTTTGAAGTGGAAACGGGCGTCATGGGTGAACCGGACTTCGAGTTGTCGGTGCGGGCCTCTAGCCCCTTCTACACCGACGATGAGGTCCTGGTCGGACCGACCGGGCAAACCGTGGGCGCCTTCCTGGGTCTGACCGCGGGTCGGTTGAACGTTCAACCGGCGAGCTTGACGGAGACGGTCACGCTTGGGGCCCCGGCGGGTAGCTCTATTGCATTGCTGAATACGGGCAGTCAGCCGCTGAGTTTCGATGCCTCAAACATTGTTATCGACTCGGTCTCCAACGTCTACGAGCAGGACTTCGAGGATACGTTCCCGCCGCAGGACTGGAGCGTGCAGAACCTTGGCGGTGACTGCACTTGGGCGCGCAATGATGACGTTGGCTTGGCCAACTTTGCCGGCGGAGACGGTTTTGCCGCGACTGCCGACAGCGACGCCTGCGGCAGTGGCACGACGATGGACACGGAACTGGTCAGCCCAACGTTCGACCTATCCGCCATCGAACTGCCGGGCTACTCCTTCGTGCTCAGCTACCGTCACCTGGGTACGAGCCGTCTTGATTTCGATATCAGTACCGATGACGGGCAGTCCTGGTCTACCCTGGAAAGCTGGGGCGCGAGCGAGAGCGCGCAAGGACCGGGAACGCTGGTCAGCGGCAGTCTGTCGGATTTCGCCGCTGAGACCACGGTTCGGTTCCGCTTCCGTTACGTGTCTCCAGGATGGAACTGGTGGGCCCAGGTTGATCAGTTCAGGATCACCGGCGCTCAAGCCTTCGTCTCCGCCTCCCCCGAAACGGGCACCATTGCCCCCGGAAGCGCCGCGCTGCTCGATATTGCATTCGATGGCTCGCTGGTTGATCTGCCCGGCACTTACCAGGCTGCCCTGCTGATCGGTCACGACACACCGTACAGCGATGGCCTGACAGCGGTGCCGCTGACGATGGAAGTTGAACCCAACGAAGGCCTGTCGCGTATCGAAGGTCGGATTCGCGGACTGGGTTACTGCGATGCAGCACCAATCAACGCCGCCGGGGCTGAGGTTGTGATTAGTGGACAGACCCAGGTCTACGAGCTCGTTGCTGACGACAACGGTCAGTTCGGGGTTTGGTTGCCGACGAGCGAATCGCCGCTGACGATCAGTGCCAGTGCGCCGAATCACGTCTCTGATTTTGCGGCCAACGTACCTCTCGCCAGTCAACAGACCACTGTGCAGGACATTGATCTGCGCCTGGACGTCGCCTGCGCTTCTGTTTCGCCGGAGTCGTCAACGCATGTCTTGGAAGCCGGTGCTACTTTGCCTTTCCAGGGCGTGTTGAAGAACGACGGTGCCGCTGACTGGAGCTGGAACGAGATCACAGGTATGGTCAATACCGGTGTTGTCTATGCCACGCCGGATAATGGCACCAACGGGTTTTCGGCCAACGCCTTCCCTGGGCAGGGCAACGAGGTTGTGGTTCCGGCTGACGATTTCGAAGCCGATGGCCGGCCCTTGAGCCGCATCACCATCGACGGTTTCGCGCTGCCAGGCGGACAGACGCTGGAAACGGTGGCGACCGGGTTTACCTTTGCGATCTACGCCGACGACAACGGTCGACCCGCGGGCAACCCGGAGCAGCCTGGATCGGAGTTGTTCCTGTACAGCGGAGCGCTGGATGATCCCGCCTTTACCGTAGTGGCACCCGGCCAGATCGGCAGTATCAGCATTGATTTGATGGCTGCTGTCGGCGGGTTGGCCCTGCCCAGCGGTACCTACTGGGTCACCGGTTGGGCGACCTCGGTTGCCACGACACCGACCGGCCCGCGCTGGATCTGGTTCAATACCGACAATCCGGTCAGCGGCTCGATCGCACAGATTTACACATCAGCCGACGGCGACTGGGATCTGCTGGACAGTGATCTGGCCTTCCAGATCGAAAGCGGAGCCATCTGCGGTAGCCTCGGAACCGTCGTGTCCAGCCCCGGCGTGGTGGGGTCGGACGATGTTCAGATCGTGGATCTGGCCATCGATGCCGGCGGCGTTATCCCCGGGGTGTATTCCGACGCGATCTGCTTCGAGGGTAACGATCCTTTCACCCCGATCGTCGTTCACAGTATGGATATCGAAGTGACCGCACCGGCGACCTTCGGGACGCTCTCCGGCGTGGTCACCAGTTCCGGTTACTGCGATGCGGAGTCAATCCCGGTCGAGGGTGCCGAGGTGATCGTGGATGGGGACTCCGGTCCATTCACCGTGTTCACCGGGCCGGACGGGTCCTACAGCCTCCAGGTTGATCAGGGCGCCTACAACGTGACCGCTTCAGCGCCGGATCATCTCGACCAGACCGAAGCCGCCGCCGTGACAACGTCGACTGAGACCACGCAGGATGTGGTGCTTCGACTGGATGCGCCGTGTGCTTCGGTTTCTCCGGCGCAATTGGATGTTGTTGGCAACGATGCCTCGACCGTTGGAGAGGTCCTGACCATCAACAACGATGGTGGCGCGGCCATGACCTGGAACTTCGTGGGAAGCGCAGTCCCGGCTGGATTGGTCTCTGCGAGTCGAGAGCGATATTCGGAACCGCTGTTGCGTGGATCGCTTCAAGAGACTTCGGGTGAGAGTGGCGAAGGCCTGAATCGGGCTGCCGGCAGTGCGGCCCTGGTCGAGTATCTGTTCGATGATCTGGATGGTTTGCTCGGCTCGATTACTCTGTCACACTCCAACTCGCTCGCGATTGGGGGAGGTACGGTTGCCTGTGGAAGTACCGGGCTGGCAACGACCGCCGAGAACTCCTACTACCGCGTCTTCAATCTCGAGGACTTCGGACTGATTGGCGGGTTTGAACTGACCGAGATCACCTTTGGCATTCAGGATGTCAATGTCAACGTCGACGTGGAAGTGATCGTTCACGCCCTGGACGGGGCACTCAGCACTGCCAATCTGACCGAGATTGGACGCGTGACTGAGTCGCTGACCTCCCAGACGGGTACGCTCGTGACGGTCCCGCTGACCGGCGAAGTGGCTGCAGGCGGCACGCTGGTGGTGGAAGTCAATTCTCCGGATTTGACGGACGGGCGTTTCATCCTCGGCAGTAACGATCTTGGTCAGACCGCGCCTTCCTATATTCGCTCGGCAGCCTGCGGAATCAACGCTATTACGGATTACGTCAATGTCGGGCCGGGCTTCCCGGATGTCCATCTGGTGATCACGGCCAGCGGCAATGAAATTCTCGCCTGCGATACGCTCGCCGATGTTGGTTGGCTGTCAGCTGACGTTGAGGCGGGGTCCCTGACTGCGGATGGATCCATTGATGTCAACTTGACGTTCGATGGTGGCGCTGCCGGCGCTGGTCAATTCGGTGCCGATCTGTGCGTTCAAACCAGTGACGCAGAGCAAGCGCTGATTGAAATCCCGGTGACCTTCGGGGTTACCAACTAGGCAAACGCTGAGGTCCTAGCGGTGGACCACGCGACTCAAAGTATTTGAGTGCGTGGTCCACCTTTTTCTAATTTGATAATAAGTGAGCTCGCTTCCGGGCTCGCCCAGACTGGCCAAGAGTTGGCCTAGACTGGATCTGAAGTGCGACGTTTGGGTTAGCGAAGCTGAATCCCGCCCCCAGGCATGCCGCCGCTGTTGCCACCACCTTTCAGATCTCCAAGTCCCCCGCCCGCGCCGGGCACCATGATTGACGAGGCCTGTTCGCGCTGAAGCCGCTTGATTTCTTCGACCGCCTCCTCAATCGCTTTTTCGGCTGCGGCGGGAAAGCCGTCGATGGCCTCGGCCAGGGAGTGGCCGGGCAGCTCGAAGCTGAGCGGCAGCGGGCCCGCCTGGGTCATTACCTGGGTCTGGCCGTAGTAAGCCGTTGCACGCCCGGGATCGGGCTGGCCGTCGGGCTGCACCGGAATCAGGACGCGGATCGAACCCACGCGCTGGTCGGTATAGCTTTCCTCGCGAACGAGCAGAGTGGTGTCCATCCGGAACTGTTCCTGGGTCGGTTTTTCCATGATTGATCGCTGTTGGGTTGGAGTGGATAAAGCAGGACATTAGGGCTTGCAGCCGCCGATTCAACGCATGCGGCCGGAACGCACGGCAGCGTCTACGGTCTCAAGTGATTGGGGCAGCGGCATTGACGCTCTGCTCAGGTGATCTTGCGTCTAATGGGAGGCCATGACTCTGAACTCAAACGCGCGAAATCGGCCGCGCGGCCTCTTCGGGCTCGCCGGGATGGCTCTTGTTGCCCTGGCCCTGCTCCTGCTTGCCCTGCCGCATCCGCGTGCTGACGAGCCGGTCGTGCACGTGCTCGACATCGACGGCCCGATCGGCCCGGCGATCAAGGACTACATGGTCCGCGGTATCGAGCAGGCGGAGCAGCAAGGCGCGCGCATGGTGGTCCTGCGCATGGATACACCCGGCGGGCTGGACGCTTCCATGCGCGACATGATCAGCAAGATTCTTAATGCTGACGTGCCGGTTGCGACCTGGGTGGGCCCGGCCGGCGCGCGCGCGGCCAGCGCCGGCACTTATATGCTCTACGCGTCGCACGTAGCGGCCATGGCGCCGTCGACCAATCTCGGCGCCGCAACCCCGGTCCAGATCGGCGGCGGCGGTGGAGAGGAGCCCGAGCGGCCGCGCACCCCGCTGGAGCGCGCCCGCGATGCCCTGGAGGATCAGGCTGGAAGCCCCTCCTCCGAGGAAAGCGATGCTGGGGAGTCTGCGGCCGACGAAGGCGCGGATTCCGAGCCTGATCCGGTGCCCGAGCCGGAACAGCCGGCTACACCCGGTTCAGCGACCGAACGCAAGGTGCTCGAGGACGCTTCAGCCTACATCCGCGGTCTGGCCGATCGCCATGGCCGTAATGCCGAGTGGGCAGAGCGGGCCGTGCGCGAAGCGGTCAGCCTGACCGCCAGCGAAGCGCTGGAGATCAACGTCATCGATCTGGTCGTTGAATCTCTGTCTGAGTTGCTCGATGCCGTTGACGGGCGTGAGGTTCGAATGGCTGACGGTACTCGCCTGCTCGACACTGCGGGCGCGCGAATCGAAGTGATCGAACCAGACTGGCGCAGCCGTTTTCTGGGCGTGATCACCAATCCCAGTCTGGCCTACATTCTGCTTATGGTGGGGATCTACGGACTGATCCTTGAGGGCTACAACCCAGGCGCCCTGGTCCCCGGCGTGATCGGCGGCATCAGTTTGCTACTGGCCCTGTATGCTTTCCAGATTCTGCCGGTCAACTATGCCGGCCTGGCTCTGATGGCGCTGGGGTTTGCGCTCATCGCCGTGGAGTTGTTCGTGCCTTCTTTCGGAATTTTAGGCATTGGGGGTGTGCTCGCCGTGGTCTTCGGCTCCATTATTTTGATGGACACCGACGTGCCCGGCTTCGTCATCAACACCGGCCTGATCGCAGCCATGGGCGTGACCGCCGCGCTGACGTTTTTCGCGCTGATCTACCTGGTCGCCCGCTCCCACCGCAATCCGCGCGTCAGCGGAACCGAAGCGCTGGTGGGTCACCGGGCTGAATCCATTGCTGACTTTGCTGATGGCAAGGGCCGGGTCCACGTCGAAGGTGAAGACTGGAGCGCCAGCGGTCCAGACAGTATCCGCAGCGGAGACTGCGTCGAAATCGAGGCGGTCGACGGCCTGGTGCTCCAGGTTGGTCCCGTCACACCCTCTTCCAGAGATTGATCTTTAGGAGTCTGTTTTCATGAATCTTGATTTTCTGTATTTTATGACGACCGTGCTGGTGATCCTCGTTCTGGTGATCGCCAACACCATCAAGATCCTGCGCGAATACGAGCGCGGGGTCATCTTTACCCTCGGTCGCTTTTACAAGGTCAAGGGGCCGGGCCTGATCATCGTCATCCCCTTCATCCAGCAGATGGTGCGGGTGGATCTTCGCACCATCGTGCTCGACGTGCCGACCCAGGACGTGATCTCGCGCGACAACGTCTCGGTCAAGGTCAATGCGGTGGTCTACTACAAGGTTGTCGATCCGCAAAAGGCCATCATCAACGTCGAGCGCTTCATGGACGCCACCAGCCAGCTCGCCCAGACCACTCTCAGATCGGTGCTCGGCAAGCACGAACTGGACGAGATGCTGTCCGAGCGCGACAAGCTCAACGAGGACATCCAGGTCATCCTCGACCGCCAGACCGACGGCTGGGGGGTGAAGGTCAGCAACGTCGAAATCAAGCACGTCGACCTGGATGAATCCATGATTCGAGCCATCGCCCGCCAGGCCGAAGCTGAGCGTACCCGGCGCTCCAAGGTCATTCTGGCCGACGGTGAGCAGCAGGCCGCCAAGAAGCTGGTCGAGGCCGCGACCGAGCTGGCGGAAGCCCCGAGCGCAATGCAATTGCGGTATCTTCAGACCCTCAGCGAGATCGGTGGTGAAAACAATTCCACCATCGTTTTCCCGCTGCCGCTGGACGTGATTCGTCCCTTTATGAAAGCAATCGACACCAACAAGGAAAAGTCATGACATCCAAAACTAGCCTTTTTGGGGCCGCGTTCAGCGCCCTGCTGCTGAGTTTGCCGGCCATCGCGGCCGAGGACTGGTTCGGGCAGGCACCCGAGGCCGATGCTGCCCCGGTCAGCGTCGCCGAAGTGCTGGCCGATCGAGACGACCTGATCGATCAGCCTTTGACAGTGGCCGGCAGGATGACCGATGTGTGCACCCGGCGTGGCTGCTGGGCGGTGTTCGAGGATAACGGCGAGATGTTGCGCATCAAGGTCCGCGACCACAATTTCGCCATTCCGTCCGACTTGCGAGGCCAGGCTGTGGCCCATGGAATCCTTTCGAAAGTAGACATATCCCCGGCCTATGCACAGCGCATGGTCGACGAGTACGGGGCCGATCCCATCGTGCTCGAGCAGCTCTACGAGCTGCAGCTGATCGCCGACGGCGTGCGCTTCGTCGGCGATAGCTGAGGTCTCAATCCTCGTCCCACTCCGGTGCCAGCCCCTGGGGCTGGCACAGGCGCATGCCCCGCGCCAGGTTGGCAATCCGCTGACGATCTTCCGCGCTGAGCGCGAAGTCGAAAATCTCGCTGTTGGCCTTGGCGTGATGCGGATTGGAAGTGGCCGGAATAGCGGCCACCCGGTCTTGTTCAACCAGCCAGCGCAGCGCCACCTGCGGGGCGGATTTGCCGTATTGCGAGCCGATTTCCCAAAGCACCGGGTCGTTGACCGCGTGTGCATTGGCCAGGGGCATGTAGGCGGTCAGGACAAGATTGTTGCGAGCCAGTACCCGGCGCAGCCGTTTTTGGGCCAGATAGACGTGATATTCGACCTGGCTGGTCGAGAGGGCGCCTTCACCACAAAACGCTACGGCCTGTTCGGTCTGGTCGATGTTGAAATTGCTGATGCCGATATACCGGGCGAGCCCGTCCAGGCGCGCGCGCATGAGAGCCTCGAGGGTCTCGTTCATGCCGTGGCCATCGAAGACCGGCCAGTGCAGCAGCAGCAAGTCGACATAATCGCTGCGCAAGCGCTCCAGGCTCTGATGCAGCGAGGCGAAGAAATCCTCGGGTGCAAAGTGATCCGGCCATATTTTTGTGGTGATGAAAATCTCGCCGCGGTCGACGTCCGATTCGTCCACCGCCTTGCCGACCGCCTGTTCGTTGTGGTAGATCTGTGCGGTGTCGATATGTCGGTAGCCGGCTTCCAGCGCCACAGGCACGATGGCTTCGACCGTATCCGGTGAAAGTTGCCAGGTGCCCAGGCCTAAAGCGGGCATATTCATGCCGTTGGCGGCAATGCTTGGTATCTCGGCTACGCGCATAACCCAGGCTCCCCAATGGTCAGCTTCTGTCTGCCCGAAACTCAAGTTTAAGCTGATCGCGGCTGTTAGGGAATAGGACGTTTACCCAATCGCGGGGCAAGTGTCCACTTGGCGTGCCCATGGCCGCAGGGGCACGTCAGACCTCGCTGGCCAGGTACTGATCCTTCAGCTTGACGTAATGCGCGGCCGAATAGCGCAGCATCGCCATCTCGTCGGTCGTCAACCGGCGGGCCTGGGTCGCTGGACGGCCGCGGTACAACCACCCGGACTCCAGGTGCTTGCCTGGGCTGACCAGGCTGCCGGCACCGATCATCACGTCGCTGGCGACCACGGATCCGTCAAGGAGAATGGCGCCCATCCCGACCAGGCACCGATCGCCGACGGTGCAGGCGTGCAGAATCGCGCCGTGACCGATGGTGATATCAGCACCGAGAATCAGCGGGATGCCGCCGGGGGAATAACGCCCGTCGTGGGTCAGATGACAGATGGTCCCATCTTGAATATTGGTGCGCTCGCCGACTGTGATGTCGTTTACATCGCCCCGCAGCACCACCCTCGGCCAGATCGAGACATCGTCGCCCAGCGTTACCCGGCCGATGACGGTCGAGTCGGGATCTACATACACTCGCTCGCCCAGCCGGGGCCGATGGTCGAGGTAGGGTCTGAGGGCTGCCATCGTCGAATAGCTCCTTGCAGTTATGCACATGGTCACAATCAAGTAACCGAAAACAGGGGTTTAGCGCCCATCAGCTCGCAGTCGTTCCAGATGCGGGCTACAAGCCATTGAAAAATATCAAAATCAACAACCTGACCGATTTCTGCCCAAATCGCTGCCTTTGTCCGTCTCTCAACCGCTTGCAAAGCGCTTCAAAACATTGCCCACAGAGTTGTCCACAGCTTCTGTGGATAACCTCGGAAGCGTCGCAGGGCGCAGTCGGCCCGTTACAATAGCGCTTGTCTTGCCACGATGCCAGGAAATGCGCGCGCACATCAAGGAACTGGTCAGTCAGGCGCTGGGGTATCTCAAGCGCGACGGGGAACTGGCTTTCGAGACCGATCCGGCACCGGAGGTCGAGCGAACCCGTTCGCGGGAGCATGGCGACTATGCCTGCAACATCGCCATGGTGCTTGCCCGTAGCCTGGGCATGAAGCCGCGCGAGCTGGCGGAGAAAATTCGAAACCGCCTTCCCGACTCCAAGCGGGTTGAGAAAGTCGAGATCGCGGGACCTGGCTTTCTGAACTTTTTCGCCAGTGCGCATCATTTGCGCATGGTCGTGCGCGACATTCTGCGTGAGGGCGAAAACTATGGTCGCTCCCCCGAAGGCAGCCGCGAGGAGGTCTTGCTCGAGTACGTCAGCGCCAACCCCACGGGTCCACTTCACGTCGGTCATGGCCGAGGCGCGGCCCACGGTGCGAGCCTGAGTGCCATTCTGGCTGCGGCAGGGCACAAGGTGCACCGCGAGTACTACGTCAACGATTACGGTCGCCAGATGGACATTCTGGCTGTCTCGGTCTGGATGCGCTACCTCGAGCTGGCCGGTGAGCGGATTGTTTTCCCGGCCAACGGCTACCGCGGCGATTACATCTACGACATTGCCCGCGAGGTTCGCAGTCGGCATGGTGACGACCTGCGTCACAGCGGCCCCGATGTGATCGACGGCTTGCCGGCCGATGCGGGGGACGACGGTGACCCCGAAATCTTCATCGACGCCCTGATCGCCCGGGCTCGGGAACTGCTCGGCGAGTCCGGCTACGAGGCCTGCTTCCGGGCGGCGCTGGAAACCATGGTCGATGATATCCGTGGTGATCTCGATGAGTTCGGTGTGCGCTTCGATCGCTGGTTCTCCGAGCGCAGTCTGGAGCAGTCGGGGGCGCTGGAGCGGGCCCTGCAGCGTTTACAGGAGGGGGGTTGGCTGTATAAAAAGGAAGGCGCAACCTGGTTCCGGGCGACCGACCTCGGTGACGACAAGGATCGCGTCGTGGTGCGCGACAACGGTCGCAGCACGTACTTTGCGTCCGACGTGGCCTACCTTCTCGACAAGTTTGAGCGGTGTCCCGGCACGTCCCTTTACATTCTCGGTGCCGATCATCATGGCTATGTGCCGCGGCTCAAGGCAGCCGCTCGCGGTCTGGGCATGAATCCCGATCGTCTGGAAGTCCAGCTGGTCCAGTTCGCCGTGCTTTACCGGGGCAGCGCGCGGGTCCAGATGTCGACTCGTTCGGGTAGCTTTGTCACCTTGCGTGAGCTGCGCGAGGAGGTTGGCAACGACGCCGCACGCTATTTCTATGTCATGCGTTCGCACGATCAGCATCTGGACTTTGACCTGGAGCTGGCCAAGTCACGCGCCAGTGAGAACCCGGTTTACTACATCCAGTATGCCCATGCCCGTATTCGCAGCGTTTTTCGCAAGCTCGGCGAGACCGGTCATCGCTACAACCCGGCCCTGGGTGAGACCGGCATGGGTCGTCTGGACAGCGATCATGAGCAGGATCTGCTGCGCGCCGTGGCGCGTTATCCAGAGGTCATCGAGAGTGCGGCCGACCGGCGCTCGCCGCATATGCTGGCCCATTACCTGCATGAGCTGGCCGGGATGTTTCATGCCTGGTACAACAACAGTCATTTCCTGGTCGATGACGACGAGTTGCGCAATGCCCGGCTTAACCTGACCCGCGCGACCGGACAAGTCCTGCACAACGGGCTGGCTTTGATCGGTGTCAGCGCGCCGGAGGAAATGTAAATGCCGCGTAAGCAGGCGCGTCGCGGGTCCGGTGGACACGGGCTGCTGTGGTTTGCCAGCGGACTGGTCTGTGGCTTGGTCCTGGCGACGGTGGTCATTCTTGGCGGGGTCATTCCGGGCGCACGCCAGCCTATGGAGCCGGTTGAGCCCTCGGGCCGGGATGAGCCGCCGATCGCCGAGAGTGAGGCACCTGCCCGCGCGCGCAGCTATGAGTTCTTTACCGTGCTCCCGGAAATTGAAGTGGTCGTGCCCGATCGCGAGATCGAACAACGCGCGCGCGGCCTCGAGCCTGCGGCCGACGCAGCAGCGGACGGACCCTACCTGCTCCAGGTCGGTTCCTTCCGCAACGCCGGCGACGCGGAGGGCCTGCGCGCTCAGGTGACCCTGCTGGGATTGAGTGCCCGCGTCCAGAACGTGACCGTTGATGACAACACCTGGCATCGAGTCCGCGTCGGACCCTTCGATACTGCCCGGGCCGCCGATGAAGCCCGCCGCCGACTGCTCGACAACGGCTTTGAGGCCATGGTGCTCAGCGGCGGTTAGAAGAACGGTGCTTTCGCGCCGCTGTCATTTTTCGGCTAGGCTATGAACCGGTTTCGCCGAAGGACACCGCATGCTGGATCTGATCACCAACGCCAACGGCTGGCTTAACGGCATCGTCTGGGGACCGCCGTTCATGCTCCTGCTGGTGGGCACGGGCGTCTACCTGACGATTCGGCTCGGGTTTTTCCAGTTTCGCTACCTTCGCCATTCCTGGCGGCACAGCTTCGGGCTGATTTTCCGGCCCGGCGCGCGCGAGGAAACCGGTGCCATTTCACCGTTCCAGGCGGTGACTGCTGCGATGGCGGCAACCATTGGTGTCGGCAATATCGCCGGTGTGGCAACGGCCATCGTCATGGGTGGGCCCGGTGCCATTTTCTGGATGTGGATGGTGGCGCTGGTCGGCATGGCGACCAAAATGGCCGAGGCGACGCTGGGTTTGAAATATCGCCATATCGATGCCGATGGCCACATTTCAGGCGGGGTGTTTTACTACATCGAAAACGGTTTGGGGTCCGGCTGGAAGTGGCTGGCGGTGTTGTACGCCTTTCTGGCCGGTCTGGCCGCGTTCGGCATTGGTAACATGGTCCAGTCGAATACCCTGGCCCAGTCGGTGGCTACCGGCTTTGGTGTGCCGACCTGGATGACCGGCATGGTGCTGGTGGTGCTGGTCGGCGCGGTCACGCTGGGCGGGATCAGCCGCATCGCCGTGACCGCCGAGAAGGTGGTACCGATTATGGCGGTGGCCTACGTGGCCGGTGCACTGGGAATTCTGGCCATTCATATTGGCGAGGTTCCGGCCGCGCTGGGCATGATCGTGCAGCACGCCTTCCAGCCGATGTCGGCGGTGGGCGGCTTTGCCGGAGCCTCGGTGGCCATGGCGATTCGCATGGGTGTGGCGCGCGGTATCTTTTCCAACGAGGCTGGCTTGGGCTCGGCCTCGATTGTCCACGCCCAGGCTCGCAACCATCCCTTCCGACAGGGTTTTTGGGGCGTCTGGGAGGTCTTTATCGACACCCTCGTGGTCTGCACGATGACCGCGCTGGTCATCCTGGTGACCGGCGTCTTGGGCAGCGTTGATGAAACCGGACAAGTCGTGACCGGCGCGGTGTTGACCAGCCAGGCCTTCACCCAGGGATTGCCGGGACTGGGGGGCTACGTGGTCCTGGTGGCCATCGTGTTTTTTGCCTACACCACGATGCTGACCTGGAACTTCTACGGCGAAAAAAGCTGGGAATACCTGTTCGGCCGGAAGGTCGTCGTTCCCTACCGGCTGCTGTTTCTGGTGTTTGTCTTCCTCGGGTCAGTCGGGGCGCTGGAACTGGTCTGGGACATTGCCGACACTTTCAACGGCCTGATGGCTGCGCCCAACCTGATTGCTCTGCTCCTGCTCGGCGGCGTTATGGCGCGCGAAAAACTGGATTACTTCAATCAGCTGCGCGACCGCAAACGACCTAAAGAAGACTAAATTGGTCTGGAATTTACTTGACCGTCAGGGTAGCCTTGTCGGTCGGATGAGAGAGCAAGACATTACGCAATGATTGACCAAGACCAGAACGTGCTGAGGCTGCGCGTGCTGCAGGATACTCGTCGCCGTCCGCTTCGCGATCTGCGCATATCGGTGATGGATCGCTGCAACTTCCGCTGCCCCTACTGCATGCCCGAAGACAAGTACGATCGCCACTTCCAGTTTCTGCACAAGAACGAGCGTTTGTCGTTTGCCGAGATTGTGCGCCTGTCGAAGCTGTTCGTCGAACGTGGAGTCACCAAGCTGCGCCTGACCGGCGGCGAGCCGCTGCTGCGGCGCGACCTGGTCGATCTGGTCGGTGAGCTCAGCTTGATCGATGGCGTCGAGGACCTGGCCCTGACCACCAACGGCATCATGCTGCCACAGCACGCTGCAGCCCTGAAAGCCGCCGGGCTTGATCGAGTCACGGTCAGCTTCGATTCGCTGGATCCGGATATTTTCCGCATGCTCAGCGGCGGTCGCGGCAGCCCCGAGCAGGTCCTGGAGGGGATCGAAGCGGCCCTCGAAGCCGGCCTGACCCCGATCAAGATCAACACCGTGATCCAGCGCGGCGTCAACGATGAGACGATTGCTGATCTTCTTGACCGGTTTCGCGGCACCGGCGTGGTGGTCCGCTTCATCGAGTTCATGGACGTTGGCACGCTCAACGACTGGGACGAGAGCCAGCTGGTACCTTCGGCCGAGCTGCTCAAGCGGATTGAGCAACGCTGGTCGCTGGAGCCGCTGGACGCCAACTATCGCGGCGAGGTTGCTCAGCGCTACCGCTACGCTGATGGTGCCGGCGAGATCGGATTCATCAGCTCGGTCACGCAGCCGTTTTGCGGTGACTGCACCCGGGCCCGCCTGTCTTCGGAAGGTAGCCTGTACACCTGCCTGTTTGCCAACAAGGGCACCGATCTGCGCGGTCCGCTGCGTGAAGGCGCTGATGACGCCACCCTGGGCCAGATCATCGACGGCCTGTGGCGCAAGCGTGCCGACCGCTACAGCGAAGTCCGCACCCAGCTCGGCGGGGAGCGCGAGAAAATCGAGATGTACTACATCGGCGGTTAATGCTGAAGCTGACTTTGCTTCCACCAGCCCAGTTGTGAGCCGATCTAAACCCTCTCCAAGGCAGCTGGGCTATATCTCCCGACTCATGGGGATTGCAGACCAAGTCGCAGCGCACGAGCCTGGGTCATCAGCGGTGAAAAGCCCTGTTCGCCCGCTGTGGTCTCGACCCACTCCAGTCGCTGTTCGGCCAAGACCGGGTCGGCGATCCGGCTTCGCAGCAAGCCCAACTTGAGACCTTGCTCGGCGTCCGGGGAATCGGTCAGCAGGGTTTCGGCCTGTCCCAGGCTTGTGCCGGCTTCTTCCGGGCGGTCTTGCTCTATCAGGGCGGCCGCCAGCAGCAGCAGGGCGTCGACCTGACGGTTCGCCATCCGGATTTCATCAAAAGCCGCCAGCAACGCCCGCGCTTCCTGCTCGGCCCGAACAATCTGTCCTTCGGCCAGATCGACCCGAGCTAGATTGAGGCGCGAGACCAGCAGGTGGTTTTCCGCACCGATCTGCGCCATCAGATCATAGGCGCTCTGGAACTCCGCACGCGCCAGTTGGATCTCGCCCTGCTGCAGCGCCTGCTCGGCTCGCACGATGTGGATCATCGATTGTTCGGCGGGATCTTCGATCTCGAGCGCGTCGAGCGTCTGCATCACCTCGGCAACATCCTCGGTCCGTCCCATGCTGACCAGGATCGCGCCCAGCGTGGTCAGCGCGCGGGTCTGCATGAGCACCGCGCCCTGGCGCTGGAAGGCCTCGCCGGCCCGGCGAATCTGCAGCTCTGCGCTGAGCAGATCCCCCTGGCGGCGATGAAGCAGGGCCAGGTTGTAGGACACTCGGGCGATGTCGGTGTCGGCACCCAGCAGCTCGAACAAGGCGAGCGATTCTTCGGCCAGTTCGATCGATCGACTCATGTCGCGTCGGTCACCGGCAATGGCGGCCAGGTTACCCAGCGCCATCGCTTGCCCGCGCAGATCGGCGGCGTCCTCGAATGCCTCCCGGGCCCGCTCAAAAAGCGGCTCGGCGTCGAACAGGCGGCCGCCTCGCGCAATCAGCGTGGCGTGGTTGATCAGAGCCGCGCCCTCGCCCTGGCGATCGCCGACGGCGCGGAAATAGCGCGCGGCTTCGCTAAAGCGCTCGACCGCCTCGTCGGTCTGATTGGCGCGCATCAAGGTGGTGCCCAGCTGGACCAGAGCGCGCGACTGACGGCGTCGGTCGCCCAACTCTTCGAAGCGAAGCAAAGCCAGGTCGAGGGCGTCCAGCGAAGCCTGTAAACGGCCAGCTCGATCGTGGATTGCGCCTAACAGCATGCCGGCCTCGGCCAGCCCCAGGGGATGCGGAATAAGCTCAAACAGGCTTTGGGCAAGTTCTGCCTCCGTCAAGGCCTGGTCGAGCGCCCCTTGCTGGAACTCGATCCGTCCGATCAGCAGATGGGTGGTCGCCAGATCGGCGTCGGCGAGCTGATCGCCCCAGGAGAGTAGATCGTCCAAGACCTCACGCGCTTCGTTCAACCGGCCCAGTTCGATGAAAGCTTCGGCCTCGGCCACAAGGGCGGCTGGCAGCAATGCGGGTAAGTCTTCGGTTTCGGCCAAAGTGACCGCTTGTTGAGCTGCCGCCAGCTGGCCGGCGTGATCGCGCTGGGCCGCCGCCAGTTCCGCGGCCAGTAGCGCGGCCCGGGGATCGTTAGGTTGCTGCAGGCGAAAGGAACCGAGCGCTTCGCCGGCCGTTTGCAGGCGCCCGGCCTGGATCAGGGCGTCGATGAGCCGGCGATTGGTTTCAGGGTCCGGATAGAACTGGGTCAGTGCCTGCAGTCAGTCGGCGGCGCGCTCGAAATCGAAGGCCAGCAGGGCGGCCGTGCTTTCGATCTCCAGCCGGTCCCGGCGCGGCCACAAGGTCGTGGCGTTCAGGGCCCGTTCGCTGGCGGCTTGCGCGGCTGCCCAGTCCCCGCGCTGGCGGTGGGCAATGGCCTCCAGGTGGTCAAGCCGGGGGTGGTCGGGCTCCTGCTTGCGCGCCTGATGGAGTCGATGCAAGGCGACATCCGGTTGGTGCATGGCAACGGCGTTGAGTGCTTCGAAGTAGATGCGCTGGCTCTCAGGCCGCTGCGGCAGTCTGGAACGCAGTGCCCCGGGGTCAGCCTGGGCCGGTGCCGAGAAGCCCAGCCGGTCGCGAATGACAGCGGCGGCGTCAATGCTCAGCGAGGCCACGTCCCAGTCGCGCAGGGCCGACTCCACGCTGGTGACGATCTCGTCAGAGCCGGGCCTTCGAAGACTGGCCAGCAGGCGGGCACCGTCCACGCCGGCGCTGAGATAGCGGCCCTCGATCAGGAAATCCACATCGTTCAGACGGGATTCGTCTTCGTCTGACAAGCGCTCGACGGACAGCACGCGAAATCCGCCGAGCTCGACCAGGGCATGCCCTAGGTAGCTCTCCAGTGCAGGGCCGAGCCAGTTCAGCTCCGGATCATCACCCGCGTTGACCATTTCGGCCACCGCCAGTACAGGTAGGCGTTGACCGTCCGGCAGGACTGCTTGACGATCCGCGTTTTGCCACATCAGGACACCCAGCGCCGCGACCAGCACAAGGGCCAGTCCGACCAGCAGGCGACGCGGTCCGGCCGGGACGGGCGCTGGAGCCGAGGACGAGACCGGTGCCAGTCGCTCGCTGCCCGTGCCGTGAACCTCACCGATGAACTGATAGCCAAGGCGGCGCCGAGTCGCAATCAGGCGCGGCTCGCTGCTGGAGTCGCCCAGCGCCTGGCGCAGCTCCTTGATGGTCTGGGCGACCGAGCTGACCGAGGTGGCCTGGTGACCCCAGACTGCATCGAGCAAATCGTCCCGGCTGACCACGGCCGGCGCCCTGTCGATCAGATGGCAAAGAACGGCAAAGGTTTGTGGACGCAGGCCAACCGGCCCCTCCGGGCCGATGACGGCTTTTTGCTCCGCGTCCAGTTCAAATTCTGCAAAACGAATCGTCAAG
>JAZBOC010000017.1:0-2115 GCA_036353315.1 Wenzhouxiangella sp.
ACGCCGGGCTGACGCTGGACCGCTGAACGGACGGCGGCCATTGCGCGCTCTTCGGTTTCGTGCGAGGAGTCGGTGAGCGAAATCAACACTCGGCTGATGTTTTCACCTGACTCTGTACGGTTGGCGTCGATCCGGTTGCCGCTGCCGGCTACGCCGAAGGCATAGTCGATCTGGCCGACCGAGTCGGTTGCAGACTGGATCTGCTGCATCACCCGATCGGTATCGGCCAGTGGCGCACCCGGCGGCAATTCCAGAGTGACCTCGAATCGACCTTGGGCCAGCTGCGGGACCAGTTCGGTGTCCTGCCGCGTGAGATAGAACATCGTTCCAGCGAGCAGCACGGTGGCAACACCGAGCACAAGAAATCGCTGGTGCAAGGCGGTCTTCAGCGAGCGCCGGTAAAACCGTTGGATGGCTTGCATCCAGCGACCCCCGACCTCTGAACGCTGGTCGCCGCGCTGAATGGGTTGAGCACGCCCTCCGAAGCGGGCGGCCAGCATGGGGATGAGTGTCATGGCCACCAGTAAAGAGATTACGAGCGCGTAGGCCACGGTCAGCGCCTGATCGGAAAACAGCTGACCGGCCACACCCTCGACGAAGGCCAGCGGGACGAACACCGCGAGCGTGGTCAGCGTGGAGGCCAAAACGGCTCCCCCGATCTCGGAACCGCCCCGCGTGGCCGCCTCGAAGCCTGAATCCGTGCGGTCTCGCCACCGCGCGATGTTTTCCAGAACAACAATGGCGTTGTCGACCAGAAGGCCTGTGGCCAGCGCGATCCCGCCCAGCGACATGATGTTGAGCGAAACGCCGGTTTCGGCCATCAGGAAAAACGTGGCAATGATGGAAATGGGTATGGCAATGCCGACAATGAGCGTCGACGCCCAGTCGCGCAAGAAGGCGAAGATCACCAGCATGGCCAGCAATCCGCCGAGCAGCGCATTCCCGATGACTTCGTTGATGGCCTGATCGATGAATGTCGCCTGGTTTTCAACGACTTTCAGCTGCATGCCATCGGGCAACTCGTCGCGCGCGTCCTCCAGGGCCTCCGATACCGATTTGGCCACGGCTACCGTATTGGCATCGCCCTCTTTGTAGACGGCGACTTCAACGGCCTCGCGCCCGTCCAGCCGAATGATGGCCTGTCGTTCAGCAAACCCCTGGCTGACTTCGGCGATATCTCTCAGATAAATGGGTCGGCCGTCGCGCTCGGCAATGATGGTTCCGGCCATGTCCTCTAGACTGCCGAACTGATTCATGGTGCGCACCAGATAGCGCTGGTTGCCGGTTTCCAGCCGGCCGGCGGAAACGTTGACATTTTCGGCCGCCAGACGACTGGCCAGTTCTCCAACCCCGATATTGAGCCGGGCCATGCGTTCACCGTCAATGGCAATCTGGATCTCGTCTTCCAGACCCCCGGAGACCTTGACCGCGGCCACGCCCAGAACGGGCTCCAGATCTTTCTTGATCTGTTCATCGGCGTGGCGTCTTAAGGCTTTCAGCGCATTGACCGGATTGTCCTGCTCACTTTCAAAGCCCAAGGCCAGTCGAACAATGGGATCGGTGGCAGGATTGAAGCGCAGCAGCGAGGGTCGGCTCGCTTCCAGCGGAAGCTGAAGAATCTCCAGCTTTTCTCGTACGTCGAGCCCGGCCATGTCCATGTCCGTGCCCCAGACGAACTCGAGAATCACGTCTGATTGCCCGGTTCTTGAGACCGACTGAACGCTTCGGACATTGTTGACCGTGCCCACGCTTTCCTCTATGGGTCGGGTCAACAGGGTCTCTATTTCGGCGGGTGCCGCACCCTCCAGTTCCGTTCGAATGGTGAGCGTGGGGTAACTCAGGTCAGGCAGCAGATTGACGCTGAGGCTGCCCAATGAAATCAGCCCGAACAAGACCAGCGTCACCGCCCCCATCGTCACCGTGACCGGGCGACGGACGGCTGTACCCACCCAGCTCATGATTCGATAATGGTGATGCTGGCACCGTCGCGCAGGCTGTTCTTCCCTGCCGTCACGACCAACTCGCCCTCATCCAGGCCGCTCAAGATCTCAATGCCGGTTTCGCTGCGGTAGCCGGTCTGGATGACCCGGCGTTCGACGGTCATGGCGTCGTCTG
>JAZBOC010000002.1:0-16686 GCA_036353315.1 Wenzhouxiangella sp.
GGCATCGTATCCGAGCCGCTGTTCGGCCCAACCAATGGCGCCTGGCTACAGCACGGTGGCGTCGTGGCACTTGGCAATATCCGCGGCGGCGGCGCCTACGGCGCTGACTGGGCGGCTGCCGGTACGCGCGAACGCCGTCAGAACACCCACGCCGACTTCATTGCCATCGCCGAGATGCTGATCGCGGAATCCGTCACGACGAAGGATCAGCTGGCGATCCAGAGCGATTCGGCTGGCGGCATGATGATTGCCTCCGTGATGGCGCAACGACCCGACCTGTTCGCGGCCGTGCAGCCGGGAGTGGCCGTGCTGGATCTGGTTCGATTCGCATCGTTTACTGCCGGTGCGCGGATGAAGAGTGTGGTCGGTGATCCGATGGTGCCCGGCGAACTGCGCTGGCTGCTGGACTGGTCGCCGTACCACAACCTGCACCCGGGAACCTGTTACCCGGCCACGCTGATCGACACGACCGTGAATGACGATCTCGTTCATCCCAGCCAGTCCTACAAGTTCGCCGCCCGCCTGCAGGCCGCCCAGGGTTGCGACAACCCGGTGCTGCTGTCGGTGGCCGAAACCGGCGGTCACTATGGGCCGGACGATCTGAACGAGAACTTTCGCGGCGTGGCGCGTCGCGCCGCGTTCATGGCGGCGAAGACCGGGTTGGTCATTGAGGATTGATTGGGACATCCAGAGGATGATCTGTTACCAGGAATAGGGGGGTCGTGTTGGCGGTTTTTTGGATCTTGCTTAATCTGCATTGAGAGACGCTTTTGTCGGGAGGTATGATGTGACCATGAAGAGATGCCAGCGTGTCATTTTGCTGATTTTGATCGCTGAGCAGGGATCGGGCCCGGCATTCGCCCAGATTCTTATTCATCATGGGCCAGGTCCCGGTGATGTGGCGCGGTACGGCGATAGTCCCGGTCAATTGGGCTATTTCCGAATCCCGGAAGGAGAGGGTCCATTTCCGGCCGCTATTGCAATCCACGGCGGATGTTTTCTCAGCCGGATCGGAGGGGATTCTTTAACGCCTGCCGCCGGTGCTCTGGTTGAAGATGGTATTGCAACCTAAGACGTGCCCTATCGGCGACTCGAACATGATGGTGCCGGCTGGCCCGGAACGTTACTGGATGTGGGGGCGGCAATAGACCGTCTCCGCGCGCTGGCTGAAAGCTACCCGCTGGAGCTGGAACTGGAGCTGGATCGGGTCGTGGTCTTTGGTCACTCTGCCGGCGCACCTCTGGCGTTTTGAGCGTCCGGGCGTCTTTTACTGGCGGAAGACAGCCCCGTTCGCGGCAAGATTCCTTTGCCGGTCCAAGCGGCGCGCGTTTGGTGATCCGGCCAGTGCTGGATTCGGATCATTTCTAGCTAATCACTCCAGGCCATTCCACCTGGCGGCTCGGCTTGGACTTCTCCCGCTCCATAGACAGTCCTGACCCTCACGATGAGGCCCGTTCAAAGTCCTCGGGGCGGAGCCGAAAATGAACGACAAGCAGCTTCAGAATGATCAGGCGGGAACTCCGGCCGATTGGTCCGCTGCCTCCGTCATCCGATAGCGCAATGTTCGTAGGTCTCCAGTGCGTCGGGCACTGGCTGAATGAGTTGCCCAAGGCCGGAAACTTCTTCGACGAATCTTTTGGCGCATCCAATTTCGTCTCGGAGTCGCTGAAATTCTATGAGGGTTCTCCTAACAGTGGTTGATGCGAGCGATCCCCGCTTTTCCCAAGTGTTTCGGAGGGATTACCCCTCCGCCTAGTCCGATAACAAATGGCTTGCCAAATTCAGGACGTGACACGCGTAAACGGCTTTTTCTTTCCGGCATCCTCATGGTTCTCTTGGGCTATGTTGTTGGGTTTAGGCGTCATCCATCCGCGGTGAAAAAACGATTTTGAGTATCGTAGGATCAATAAGTACGAGCATCGTTTGGTGAAAAAAGTAGCCGCTTAACCACTGTTTGTATTAGGTTTTATGCCTGGCTACGAACTGGGCGGTCGGAGGTTCGAACCGAGCGGCGTAGCCGCGAGCTCGCTGACGCGCAGCGTCAGGCCGGAGGCCAAGGCCGCGTGAGCGGCCGCAGCAATCCTTCCGGGCGCGCCAGATATAGAGAAGCCCCGCCTTGCGCGGGGTCTTTTATGTCTGATGAGTCCGGAGGCAGCGTCGAATCTGCTCAAGGTCCGAACCGAGCCGCGGTTCACCTCGGTGACGCGAAACGTGAGGCCTGAGCCAACCAAGGCTGCGTGACTGGCCGAAGCCAACAGTCCCGGTGCTCTAACGCGCCCTGAATCGGTCTCGGAACAGGTACTCCGGGGGCTCGACTGGTTCGGTAGACAGGATAGCGAGGATGCCCGTTCCCGGAAGGTTGGGGCCAGATGACATCCAGGGCGGGGCATTTACAGTGGGAACGGGGCTGACGTTCTCGGTCATCGACTGGAAACCGGCCACTCGGATTTCGGTTTGGTCAATTAGTAGGGCGGTGAGGGCAACAGCGTTCGGATCTCCGGCGCTGGTACCATCCCAGCCATTCGTTAGCAGCGTGCTGTAGCGCATGCCCGACAGGTCTGGGGTGTAGACGCGCGCGAAGTCGCTCCATTTTGAATGCCCCTGATCGAAAGTGAGCATGGGCTGGTGCGCGTTGTCGGTTGTAATCGGACGCCGACCGGTACAGACGACACCGATACTGCCGTCAGATCCCAGGGCAATATGGTTGCGGCAGCGCGTGGTATTCAAGTTTGGCCAGCCCTGGTTCGGGTCCGGCCAGTGGGCTAGCTTGGGGTCCGGATGTGGGCCGCCCAGTCCGCCGGTCGAGTTCGGATATTCGGCGATGTACGTTGCGGCAGCCAGTGCACCGGAAGCCAGATCGAACGCGCCCAGCCATGAAAGATGGATATTGCCGTTGGTGCCGGTGAACCGATTCTGAAAGCCGCGCGCTCCGGGGCTGGCATCAACCTCGTTGCCGCGCCAGAAGTTGATCACGTTGTTGCCGTGGGCTCTGGCCAGAACGACGACGCGGGCGTGAACGTGATCGATTTCAAGTGCATCGACATACTGGTCCGGGCTGGAATTGGCGTTGGTTTCTTCATACAACCGGTTCCACCAGCGAAGCTGCCCGTCGGCGTCGAACACCACGATCGCGGGTTCGAAGTCCGGGTTGCCGCCTGGCAGTCTTGACTGGGTGCTGTAACCGATTGCCACCGCACCACTCGCGCGATCTACGGCGATGCCGCCAAGCCGCTGAGTGGGCTTGTCGGAGGTCCGGTAACCGGTATGTCCTGGTCCAGCCGGGCAACTGCTCTGGCCGCATGGGCCCGAAAAAAAGTAGTCATCTGGGAACGTTCCCGGCCGATCGATTCGGCCGTTACCGTCAGATTTGCGCCGATCGAATTCGGCCTGGGTGCGAGAGCGCAGCGAGCCTCGTCTTCCCGCCTTCAGAACGATGCCGCTGCGACCCACCTCGCCGGCACATTCGCTGGCGGGGCTGTAACATTCGCCTCCATTCACGATCCAATGCACAGGCCAGTGCTCGACTGTTGTTCGCTGGCCGCTGGCATCCAGCTTTTCGATCATGGCCCAGTCCCAGTCATACTCTGAGCCACTGCCGAAGTAGACCTCGCCGCTGGCGTTGACGTCCCAGGGCTGAATGGTCTTGTACGCTGATTCACCATTCCGCCCGCCGGCGCGGCGCGGTTCTGCCTTTACCTCGTAAGACCAGGTCAGTCCAGTCGGCATGGCGTCGACAAAGTTTCCGTTCAGCCGCGCTATGAAGTAGCCCGTTCTTTGCCAGCCATTCTGGTCCCGCCTGCCGGATATGAACAGGCTGCCCGTGTGCTCGCCGGGTCGCTCCGTGCTGCGGATGCGGTCGACCGAGCGCACGCTGCCTGGCGGGAAGTGGGTGACCGAGAGCACGGCGGAAAGATCCTGGCTTAGATGCGCAACAAAGGCCACGGCTCCGGGTGAAGATGAATCGATATTCGCATTCTGCAATTGGCGCACCGGCACGCCGGTAGGTACCCATTCGAGGTCCGAGGCCTGCCCGCCGGCCAGAACCGTCCCGTCGGAAAGCGAATGCAAAACGTGGAGGCGGTTTTCAGAAGGGCCGGGTAGGTAGGCGACCTGGTTGCCTGCACCGGCCGGCAAGCAGATCATCAGGACAAAAAAACCGATCACGCCTCGCAGCCGAACAAGCATAAGCAACTCAACCTTGCACATGTTAATTGGCAGAAAAAACGTCAAGCATGCGCCATGATTTCCGGTCCTTGTTCGCGACTATCTTTCAAAAGGTCGTCGTGTGCAAGCGCCAGTATTGGCAAGATGCAGCCGACAGCTCATGAGCTATGAAAAAGAGTGAATCCGAGCACGATAATTTTTATTGACCCGAGTCCTCGCTTCGAACCTTGCTCAGGCCAGCCATGCCGGGAATCCTTCGATTGCGCATTTATCTGGAGTGGAGCTTTACCGGATGGGGCAGCGCGGGCATGCAGGACGCTATCCCTTGCACTGGCATCTTGTGGATGACAAGTCAGCAAGTTATGTTCCAAGCAGCTCGATTCATCATGGGCTGCAACGCGAGGTCGCCATTCATGACAATCACGCTGCGGGTAGCTATCTGGGGCAGGGCTTTTCCCTTGAGCACGGTGGCATGAACAAACGCAGTTTGCGCTCCGCCCGATCGGCTGCAGGCGATCAGGGAATCTGTGATTTCCGCAACAACCTCTCATGCTCCAACTACGCCGGCTTGGGTTCGCCGGATCTGTATCCGCCGCTGGTCCGAGGTTTCGGCTTGTTTACCCATCGACACGATATTGATGTGGATGATGGGCGCAAAAGCTTCTGTAGTTTCAACGGATTTCAAAGTTGCAAAAACCAGCATGGCGGCATCTGGACGGAACACGGCACCATCACCCATGACGCCATCGTCAGTGATTCTCATGTCGGAATTGCCGGAGGGCACCGCATCCACGACGTTGTTTTGGTCGGACAATCCGAAAATAGTATGAGAGGCCAAAGCGAACACCCCTAGCCCGACCGCAGTCGCGGCGGCATCAAGCAGGGCACAAGCGCTGGCGATAATATTGCCGATCGACACTTCAGCAACATAACTTGCGTGAACCTGCCCAATTGTTTCATGACTCGCGCCAATGGCGACGGCTCAGTTTTTCAGTACCAAGGCGCGCGCATTGATGATGTTCGTCTGGTTCGCACGCCGCAGGGGTTTGGTTCCTCGGCGGGCAATGTTGTCCTCAACGACAGCAGTCGCGGGACGATGCAATTGGGTCTTTACACAGATGAAGACGGCACGCTGACCGGGATCGCGGGACAATCAGGCCTGTTGAGCGACCCGCATTTTCTTCGGTTTCATCACGCCAAAGACAACGCCTTTGGATGGGTTCAGGACAACACACCCACGCCCTCGGGATCCGTGGTTACAGACCGGCTGTTCAGCGGTGATCGGTGGTCGCCAACGATTGACTATTCGCAGGCATTACCATAGCCGGCATGTGCGGACGCGGCGGCCATGATTTTTCCTGGAAGCAGGTGCATGATTATCTGCAGATCTCCGGCCAGGCGCCTTCCGGACACTTTCGTCGGCTGAACGTGGCGCCGTCGAGTCGGCGCGCCGACGGTGTTGATTGGACCCATCTGCCTGTGATCGTGGCGGACGCCGCCGGGCAGCGGCAACTCGTGCGCATGACCTGGCCGCTGGTGCCAGGCTGGATGAAGGGTGAACTGCCGAAGTTTTCAACGGCAAACTGTCGCTCAGAGCCTGGCGTGGCTTTCTCCGATACCGTGGCCAAGAAGCCGACATTCCGCAACGCATGGAAGAAGGCTCAACGCTGTCTGGTGCCATTCTCCTGGTTCTACGAGTGGGACCAGCGCACCAAGCCCAAGCAGCCCTGGCGGGTGCTGCCGCAGCATGCACCCATGCTGGTCATGGCGGGTCTGTGGGATGAGACCCGGCCGGCCGGGGGAACCGCGTTTCGATCATTTACCCTGGTCACCGCCGAGCCCAATCAGCTGCTGCGCGACATCGGTCACCACCGTGCACCGGTGATTCTGGACCCGGATCAATGGTCGGCCTGGCTGCAGGGTCCGGTCGAACAGGCCGAAGCGGTGATTGGCCCGCCGTCGGAAGACGCGCTCACCGCCCATCGGGTCACGACAAGGGTCAACAATCCGGGCTATCAGGAAGAGAATCTGCTGCAGTCCATCGACGAAGTCGGCGGCCAGCCAGGTGGCTAAGCCGCGCTGCAGTGGTCGTGGATAGGCGGTGCGCCTGAATGCTTGCGCTCCTTCTCAGAAGCAGGCCCCAATATTGCTGATTCCGATTGAAGTGCACTCGCCCGTCTGGCAGACCACGCTGCCGTTGGTATTGCAAAGCGGTCGGCATGTTGCGCTGCCAGGCGCACCTGCGCAAATCAGTCCGGGAGCGCACTCGTTGGGTGATCCACAGGACTCTCCGGTTTCTCGCCCAAGGGTTGCGGCACAGCTTGTCGTACCATCACCCGAAACCAGGTAACAGCCCTCATTGACAGGGCAGTTCTGGTTCCACAGCGAACATTCGCCCAAATTGGTGAACGTCGCGCTGACCTCACAGTCGGCAATTACGGGTCCGGTGACATAGTCGGTGTCATTCTCGATCATGCCATCGCAACCGCTCACCTGGTCGATTTGATATCCGGATTCAGGGTTCAACAAGAACGTAAGCAGGCTGCCCTCAGGGACGAGAACGGCCAGGGTAGGGGAAATGCTGCCGTTGGGCCCACTCGACGCGGTGACGTCGTAGCAATTGACAAATCGGCCATCAACCGTCTGGTCGTCGAAGCGGTCGGTAAAGACCGTACAGGCCCACGCAGAACCAAGACCCGCTCCAATGACCAGCGCAACAAGGGATCGGCCGAATACGAACCGCGACAACGCATAGACGCTCAGCTTCAAGGACTTTAGGTTTGCTCTCATGGATCACTCCTTTTTCGTCGTTTCTTAGGAATACTGGTATTGAATCCGGCGGCCGCAGCGCCCGGCGGTTTCCTCAGTTCAGGCCTCGAGCCAAGGAGTTATGTGATCTCGCCAAGACGTATTAGGCGCCTTTTCGTGCGATTTCGCTAGTGGGTCGGTCAACTCGGTGGAGTTGGTTCAAGGTGCGCGTCGGTGCGGCGCTGCGTGGTGCCGTTTTGCTGCTTTTGCGACCATGCTGGTGATGGCCGAAGGGTGCGATTTAGTGCCTTGTTTCGCTCCATTGCGCTTGCACCTAGCCATGAGGCCGTGATATTGAAATCTCATGCAGATTGCCGCGCCAAATTCACTGCCGCCAGTCCCTGTGAGCCGCCAGGCACGGGTGCAGCCGGAGTCCTCCGCGACGGCTGAGCCACAGTCCAGCGATGACGTTCAGGCGCGGGTGCAAGGCGATGACCGTGCCGAGGCCAGCGCAGATCGCGGCCCGCTCGAACTCACCGAGGCCGAACAGGCGCTCGTTCGGGAACTTCAGCAGCGCGATCGCGAGGTCAGGGCGCATGAATTGGCCCACGTTGCTGCCGGCGGGCCTTATGTCACCCGACCGGCGTCCTACCAGTACCAGATCGGGCCCGACGGTCGCCGCTACGCGGTTGGCGGCGAGGTCTCCATAGACACCAGCGTGCCCGCCGACCCTGAAGAAGCCCTGGCGAAGGCACAGATCATCCAGCGCGCCGCGCTAGCGCCGATTGATCCTTCGCCGCAGGACTACCAGGTCGCCGCCCAGGCGCGCCAGATGGAGGCCGAGGCTCGGCAAGAAATTGCCGCTGAACGACTGGAGGAAATGCGTTCCGATCGCGATTCTGGTCGGTCCGGGCCGGATGCGGGCCCGGTCGAGCCGGGGACCGCCGCCATTGCCTCTGACGGCCTGGCGATGGCCACCGAAGAATCGCTTGCCCCGACGTCCCGATTCAGCCTGTTTGCCTGAAAGGTTCGTTGATTGTTGATCCTTGAATTGACCTGGGTCAAGTGTCGGGTTCGCTGTCCACGCTACGCTCAAAGTGCCCTGGAGGAGGGGCGCTGAAGACAACCATATTGCCCGCAGGAAGCGGATTGAGTTCAGGGCTTCTTGACGGTTGATCGTTGTTCGGGACCGGAAGGTTCGGCAGTGGTCATGAGGGCTACCGAAGCTTCCCGGCGTTTTCAACGAGACGGGAATGGCAGCATGTCGGTTGATGATAGGGCGCGACAGAGACAAGCAGCGGACGCGATCCGCGATGTACTGACTGCCGAAGCCGAGGTTCGACGCAAGGTCGAAGCCTGCCGCGAACAGCTTGCCCAGGCTCTGGCGGTCGAGCAGGAGAGGGCGCGCGCGATCGAGCAGCGCACCAGCGAACGCCTGTCCCGCCTTCATGCGCACTGCGAGCAACGCACCGAGCAGCGGATTGCCGAGCTGCGCGCCCGCGCCGACAGCCAGGCCGTTCATATTGAGCTCAACCCGGGCGACCATGCGGATCTCCAGGTAGCAGTCGATCAACTGTCTGCTCGCCTGATCGGGGCCGATGATGGTTGATTCGGCCCGAATTGGCTATCTGCAGGCTCGTCTCCAGGCCCGTCATGGCGAGCGTCCTGGCGAAGAAGACTGGCGTTTGATCGAAGCCAGCGTGGACTTGCTCCACTACCTTGACGCGATTCGGGCCAGCGCGCTCAAGCACTGGGTACGCGGCATATCACCGGACTCCTCGGCCGCTGAAATCGAGATGCTCCTGCGGGCCAACTGGCGCGACGCCGTCGAACAGGTTGCAAGCTGGGCGCCGGATGACTGGCGCGAAATGCTGCTTTGGTGCCGCTGGCTGCCGGACCTGTCGAGTTTGGCCCACTTGCTGAACGGCGGACCGCTGCGGCCCTGGATGGGGCGCGATCCGGTCGTTAGAGCGTTCGCATTTGACACTCCGGGCGTCTGCCTGGAGGCGCTGGCCGATACCGAGCTGGCACCCATGCATCCGCTGCTGAAAGGGGGTGAGAGTGTTCGCTCGGCCTGGCAGTCGGTGCTGCGCTACCTGGCACCCGATCATGTTTCAGCGCTGGCAAACGAGGCCCTCGGGCAGCTCGACCGGCTACTGGTGCAGCATCGCGCCGCAATGATCGAGGCGCCGAACCAGAGCGATGGTCAGGCGCTGCGCAAAGAACTGGCTTCAGCTTTGCAGCGCGTTTTTCGGCGCGCATCCGGAACCGGGGCGATGGCCTTGGCGTTTTTCGGGCTGGAAGCGCTGGAAGTCGAGCGGCTGCGCGCCGGGCTGGTGACCCGTCGGCTGCTCAAGCGCGTGCCGGAGGGTCTGACATGGGCCTGAGACCGGGCACGGCCTGCTGGTTTGAATTGCTGGTGCCGCGGGCTGATTTGACCCGAACCCTGGCGCGCCTGGCCGAAACGCAAACCGTGGAGCTGGAGACCGAGCAGCGGCCCGACCATCCTTTCGAGCTGCCCGGTCTCACGGCCGCGGTGGCTGAGTTCGAGGACCTGGAGCGACGGCTGTCCGGCTGGTGGCCGGAAGGCGCCTTGCCGTCGCTGGACCGCTCCATGGACCCGGTTACGGCCACGCAGGAGGCGCTTGAAAGACTGCGAGCCTGGGCCGCCGATGCCGAACCGCTGATTGATCAGGCCGAGGCCCAGGAGACTGAGCTGGGCCGGCTTGATGCGCTCGATCGGCTGGTCGCTGGCGACAATCCGGTGCTCCCGGCCTTTGCCCAACTGGCGGCTGCAGGCCCGCTGCTGGCGGCGCGCCTGTATCGTCTGCCCGGTGGTGCGCAGCCGGAGGCCTGGCCGGCCTCGGTGCTGACCCAGATCCTGGTCGACACCGATGGGCAGCGCCATGCCCTGGCTGTCGGTCCAGCCGAGGCCGTGAGCCGCCTGGACGAGCGCATGACCGCGATCAAGGCACGACGGCTGATGCTGCCGGCCTGGTTGCCTGACGAGCCGCAGGCGGCGCGCCGGAGACTGGCCGAGCGCCGGATTCAGACCGCGCAGGCGCGGCAAGAAATCGGCCAGCGTATGGGCGAGCTGAATGAGCGTCATGAAATCGCCCCGGCTCTCGGCGTGATGGCGCTGATGCAGTGGTTCGCCGGGCATGCGCCGGCGCTTCCGGTCACGGAGCATTTCGTGCTGGTCACCGGCTGGTGCAGCGATCCGGACGGGGCCGAACTCGACCGGGTGCTGGAGCAGTCCAATGTCGAGCACGTGATACGCCGGACGCCGCCGCCGGCTGGACTCGAGGTGCCGGTTGTCATGCGTAACCCGCGCTGGGCCCGGGCCTTCGAGATTTTTCCCGGGCTTCTGGGCACGCCCGGCGCGACCGAGGTGGATCCGAGCCGGCTGTTGGCGCTGATCACGCCGCTGATGTTTGGCTTCATGTTCGGCGACGTTGGTCAGGGCGCTGTCCTGCTGGGGCTGGGTCTGTGGCTGCGCAAGCGCATTCCGGTCTTTGCCCTGCTAGTGCCTTTTGGTGCGGCAGCCATCGTCTTCGGCTTCTTGTTCGGCAGCGTATTCGCCAACGAGCACCTGATCCCGGCATTGTGGATGCACCCGATCGATCACCCGACCATGATCATGGCGATCGCGGTGGGTTTTGGGGTGTGCGTCCTGACCATCGGCCTGTTTTTCGACGCGCTTCGCTGCCTGTGGCGCGGCGCGGGATGGCACTGGCTGGCCACCCGGGCGGGGCTGGTTTTGGCCTACTTCGGCATTCTGGGAGCGCTGCTGCGCCCGGAGATGATCAACCTGGCATGGGTGGGCTTTGCCTGGTTCGTGCTCGGCTCGGTGGCCTTGTCCGAGCACGGTCGCCTGATGGAACTGCCCAAGGCTTTGGGCGAACTGCTCGAAGGCATGCTCCAGCTGCTGGTCAACACCATTTCCTTTGTGCGCGTTGGTGCTTTTGCCCTGGCCCACGCCGGCTTGTCGGCGGCGGTGTTCGGCATGGCGGACGCGGCCGGCGGCGGCCTGGCCGGGGTGCTGGTGATCATCCTCGGCAACGCGATCGTGATCGCGCTGGAGGGGCTGATCGTCGGCATCCAGACCACCCGTCTGATGCTGTTTGAATTCTTTATCCGCTTTTTGACCGCCGAGGGTCGCCGCTTCAAGCCGCTGACCGGCCCTGGCTCCGTGTTTAGACCCACCGGGAGAAGTTCGACATGAAATTGGGAACCATCATTGTGCTGGCGCTGGGCGCCGTGATTGCCTGCCTGGCGCTGACCGCCACCTATCTGGTCTTTACGGCCGGCATTGCCAGCGCCCAGGAGGGCGGTGTGCTGGTTGAAGTGGTCGACCCGTCGGTGATGCGCTGGGGCTTCCTGTCGGCCGCACTCGCTGCCGGCCTGGCCGCCGCCGGGGCCGGCTATGCGGTTGCGCACGTCGGCAGTGCAGCGGTCGGCGCGCTGGCCGAAAAGCCGGATCTGATGGGACGGGTGCTGGTCATCGTTGGACTGGCCGAGGGCGTGGCCATCTACGGCCTGATCATTGCCATCCTGATTCTCAACCAGATCTGAACCATGGACCGTCAGGCCGTCATGCGACCGGTGGTGATCAGCGATCGGCTCACGGCTGCCGGCTTTCGGCTGGCCGGTCTGGATACCACGCTGGCCACGCCAGAGACTGTTGGCGAGAAGCTGAATGCGGCGCTGCGTGGCCGGCAGCCTGTGTTGCTGACCGCAGACCTGGCCGCGCACCTGCCGGCAGACCAGCTGACCGCGATCATTCGGCGCGCGCAGCCGCCGCTGGCCGTGGTGCCTGACGTCAGCGGCCACGGGTCCATCCCGGATCTGGCCGGCAGCGTGCGTCGCGCACTTGGAGTGGAGACATGACTGTGAAAGTGCCGACCCGAGACCCGTCTGTCGGTGGGCTGCTGAGCCTGCTGGAAGACTCCGGTGAAGCGCAGTGCAAGGCGCTGCGCGCCGAAGCAGCGACACGAGTTGCCGATTTGCGTCACAAAGCCTTTTCGCGGGCGCGGCGGCGCGTCAGCGCGGCGATCGCCGAGGAGCGCAAGCGCATGGATCAGGCCATCGGCCAGGTGGAGGCGGAGGTGGAAACGACGCTGCGGCAGCGCTTGCTTGCCCACGACGCGGCGCTGATAGAGCATGGGCGGCAGCTGCTGGCCGAGTCACTGTTGGGGTTGTGGAAGGATTCCGGCGCGCGCCGGGCCTGGGTCTCGACCCTTCTGGACGAGGCGGCGAGCGTGGTGATCGCCCGAGATTGGCGGATCGAATGCCCGAGCGACTGGCCGGCCGAGGAACGGGCCGCAGCCGCCCACCGCGCCGCTGATGTTCACGCAGCGAAGGTCGAGACGCTGTGCTCGGAGTCGCTGGAGGCCGGTTTGCGACTGGTTAGCGGGGGGCTGGTGGTCGACATGAGCCTGGCCGGTTTGCTGCAGGATCGGGACCGTATCGACGGCGCCCTGCTGAATCTGGTGCGCCGGGCCAAGACGGGAGGCAGCCAATGACCCATGCGGTAATCCAGTGGATCGGCGGACCGGTACTCAAGGCCCGGGTTAGCGAACCTTTCCAGATTCACGAAGCACTGGCGGTCGGCGAAAATCGCCTGCTCGGCGAGGTGATCCAGCTGTCGGGAGATCTGCTGACCGCCCAGGTTTACGAGGACACCACCGGCCTGAAGCCGGGCGATCCGGTCGTCGGCAGCGGCCTGCCGCTGTCGGTGGCGCTGGGCCCCGGGATTCTGGGCAATATCTTCGACGGCCTGTTGCGCCCCCTGAGCGAGGCCAGCGGACACTGGTTCCAGCCCGGCCTGGCGGCGGCCCGCAGCGCTCAGTTCCGCTTTGAGCCAGCCGTTGGCGAGGGCGACGAAGTGGCCGCCGGCCAGGTCTTCGGCACGGTCGACGGCCTGGGCCCGGGCCGCGCCTGCCTGGTGCCGCCGCTGTTGTCCGGACGCGTGCGCTCGGTCCGAGCGGCCGGGAGCTATGCCGAAGACGAGCCGATCCTCGAAATCGAGGATGGTGAGGGCACGATTCACCCGGTGGCGATGCAGCACGAGTGGCCGGTGCGGCGGCCGCGACCGGCCGCCGAGCGCCTGAGCGCGGATGCGCCCATGGTCACCGGTCAGCGCATCCTCGATACCTTGTTTCCGGTCGCCCGCGGCGGCCGCGCCGCGCTGCCCGGCGGCTTCGGGACCGGCAAGACGGTGCTGCAGGAAAGCCTGGCCAAGTGGTGCGACGCCGACGTCATCGTTTACGTCGGCTGTGGCGAGCGCGGCAATGAAATGGCCGACGTGCTCGACGAGTTTCCGAACCTGGAGGACCCGCGCACCGGCCGCCCGCTGATGGAGCGCACGGTCATCATTGCCAATACTTCCAACATGCCGGTGGCGGCGCGCGAGGCCTCGATCTACACCGCCATCACAGTGGCCGAATATTTCCGCGACCAGGGTCTGCACGTGGCCCTGATGGCCGATTCGACCAGCCGCTGGGCCGAGGCCTTGCGCGAGGTCTCAGGCCGGCTCGGAGAATTGCCCGGCGAGTCCGGCTACCCGGCTTACCTGGCCTCGCGCCTGGCCGACTTTTACGAACGCGCCTCGCGGGTCAGGGCGCTCAACGGTGAGGAAGGCTCGGTCACCGTGATCGGGGCGGTCAGTCCGCCGGCCGGGGACTTTTCCGAACCGGTCACCAGTCACACCAAGCGCTATGTCAGAAGCTTCTGGGCGCTGGACCGGGCTCGGGCCCAGGCCCGCTCCTACCCGGCCGTCCATCCCCTCAAGAGCTACGCCGAGGATGTCGACACCCTGGCGCGCTGGTGGCAGCTCCAGGGCAACAGCGAGTGGCGCGAGTATCGCCGTCGCCTGCTGGGACTGCTCGAGGCCCAGGCGCGTCTGGAGCGCATGGCGCGCATCGTCGGCAAGGATTCGCTGCCCCCGGAGCAGCAGTTGACCTTGCTGGCCGCCGACCTGATGAACGAGGGTTTCCTGCGCCAGAGCGCGTTTTCCGAGGTCGATCGGTTCTGCTCGCCCAAGCGCCAGACCGCGATGCTGCGGTTGATGATGCAGTTCATCGACCTGGCCGGTGAAGCGGTCGCGGCCGGCACGCCGCCGGCCGAGATCGCCGCCATGCCCATCCTGCGCACCTTGCAGCGGCTGGGCGAGGAGTTCGGTGAGGAGGATCTCGACCGGCAGGCCGAGGTGGCGACCAGCATCGGCGAGGCCTTCAACGCACTGATCAAGCAAAAGGAGTCCGCCGATGCTGGCTGATGTCATCCTGAGCGGCGCCCTGACCGGCCTGGAAGGCCCGCTCCTGTTTGCCCGCCGCGAAGCCAACGTGGCCCTGAATGACGCCGTCGAGGTCATCGGCCGCGAGGGCAGGGCGAGAGTCGGCCGGGTGTCGGCGCTGGACGAGCAGGCCATGGTCATCGAGGTGCTCGAATCGACCACTGGGCTGGACCTGGACGGGACCCGGATCCGGATTCGCCACCGACCGCTGGAAATGGCGCTGGGGCCGGGTCTGCTGGGGCGGGTGTTCAATAGCGTCGGCGTGCCGATCGACGGTGGCCCGGCGCTGCCGGCCGAGCGTCGCCAGCGCGTCGATGGCATGGCCATCAATCCGGCCGCGCGCGATCTGCCGCGCGATTTCATCGAGACCACGGTCTCGACCATCGATCTGATGAACAGCCTGGTGCGCGGTCAGAAGCTGCCGCTGTTTTCCTGCGGCGGGCTCCCGCATGACCGCCTGGCCACCCAGATTGCCCAGCGCGCCCGACTGCGCGACGCCCAGGCCGGCGAGTTTTGCGTGGTCTTCGTCGGCATCGGCGTGCCCTACGACACCGCCGAGAACTTCCGTTTCGCGATGGAAAAATCCGGCGCCCTGGCGCACACGGCGATGTTTCTCAACCATGCCGACGAGCCCTCCACACAACGCCTGCTCACCCCGAGATTCGCGCTGACGGCCGCGGAGTACCTGGCCTTTGTTGAAGACCGCCATGTGCTGGTGGTCATGACCGACATGACCAACTACTGCGAGGCCTTGCGCGAAGTTTCGGCCAGCCATGGTGAGATTCCCAGCAGAAAGGGCTATCCCGGCTACATGTACTCTGACCTTGCGACCATTTTCGAGCGCGCCGGCTGCATCAAGGGCTTGCCCGGAACGCTGACCCAGCTGCCCATCCTGACCATGCCCGGCGATGATATCGGGCACCCGATCCCCGACCTGACCGGCTACATCACCGAAGGCCAGATCGTGCTCGGCCGCGAGCTCGACCGCAAGGGTGTCTATCCGCCGGTCGAGGTGCTGCCCAGCCTGTCGCGCCTCATGGACGCCGGCACCGGCAAGGGCTATACCCATCCGGATCATCCGGGACTGTCGAACCAGCTTTTTGCCGCCTATGCCCGGGCCAGTCGGGCGCGGGTGCTGGCCTCGGTGATGGGCGTCGAGGGCCTGCCCGAAACCGACCGGCGCTTTCTCGAGTTCGGTGACGCCTTCGAAGATCGCCTGGTCAACCAGGAGTATCCGCGCACGCTCGAAGAAAGCATGGCGCTGGGTTGGGAATTGCTGCGTGGGCTGCCCGTCTCGGAGCTGACCCGACTGTCGGGCGAGCAGCTGGCGCGCTACATCGAAAGTCCGGCCGAGGCCGGCTAGCTCGGCATGGCCGGGACCGAGACCAGCCCGACCCGCAGCGCCTTTCTGGAGCTGCAGGACGAGCGCCAGGTGGTGCGCGAGGGCTTCGAGTTCCTGGATGAAAAGCGCGTCATCCTGGCCCAGGAAATGCTGCGCCGGCTGGAGGCCTTTCAGGGTGATCGCGATCGCTACCAGGCGCTGCATGCTGAAGCCGTGGTCGCGATGGCCCGTGCGCTGGGCCGGCACGGGCTGGATGGTCTGGAAGTCCATCCGCCATGGGCGCTCAAGGCCGCTGAGCTCGATCTGCTCGAGCAGCCTTTCCTCGGCGTCAGCCTGGTCGATGCCGATCTGGTGCTCGAGCAGGGTTCGGCGGAGCCTGCGGTCAATCCATCACCGGAGTCCCGGCGCTGCGCGGCCGCCTTCATCGAGCTGACCCGGCTGGCTTTGGCCATGGCGGTTCAGCGGTCGTGCCTGGAGCGCTTGATCGATGAGTACATCCGCACCGAGCGCCGAGCCCGGGCGCTGGAAAACGTGGTCTTGCCCGAAATCACCGAGTCGCTGGAATTCATCAACGAACAGCTCGAGGCGGTCGACCAGGAAGAGGCCATCCGGGTAAGGACCGCGCGCAAAACCGATTGACCCGGCCAGGGCCAGGGCCTACAATCGACCGGCTATAGCATCGGGGTGTAGCGCAGCCTGGTAGCGCAACTGCTTTGGGAGCAGTAGGTCGCAGGTTCAAATCCTGCCACCCCGACCAGACGTTTTCGGTGGACTTGAGCGCCTGTAGCTCAATTGGATAGAGCATCAGCCTTCTAAGCTGGCGGTTGCAGGTTCGAGTCCTGCCGGGCGCGCCATGACATTCGGGTCGGGTTAGAATAGGCGGCCCGGAAATAAAAGTTTTTGCCTGTGGTGGGCGTAGCTCAGTTGGTAGAGCACTGGATTGTGGCTCCAGAGGTCGCGGGTTCAACCCCCGTCGCTCACCCCACCCATCGGGCCATTAGCTCAATTGGTAGAGCAGCTGACTCTTAATCAGTAGGTTCAAGGTTCGAGTCCTTGATGGCCCACCAACTTTCTGGCCGACGCCCGCCTGCCGAGTGCGGGGCGTCGGCTTTCGATTTACGGAAACGCGAGACGA
>JAZBOC010000018.1:0-2240 GCA_036353315.1 Wenzhouxiangella sp.
CCATCTGCCACAGGCTGACATCAAACCAGACATGGGGATCATGCAGCGCATCGTAGGGAATCAGGTGTTTTTCTGGCAGGTCTTCGGTGACGGCGACCACGGTCTGGCGGCGTTTCATTTTTTCGAAAATGGGCTGCATTTTGCCTTCAAGGTGCAGCCCGTTGTAAAAGATGATATCGGCCCGGCTGAGTTTGCGAATGTCGCCCTGAGTCGCTTTGTAAAGATGCGGGTCCACGCCCACGCCCATCAGTGCCTGAACCTGCGCGTTGTCTTGGGCAATGTTTGTCACCAGATCAGCGATCATGCCCGTTGTGGCCGTGACTTTCAGTTGGGCCTGAGCCAGAGGGCTGATCAGAAAAGCACTCAGCATCAGGCCAAGGATGGCAAGCGGTTGAGTCAGGTTCGGCAGACGGGTCGAGAAACGGGGCATGTGGCAACCTCTCATTGCGTTCATTGCGCGCACAACATGAGTGCGCCCGGTAGGACGATCTAATTTAATGTTTAGTCTAGGCTAATTTTTAGTCGACTGCAACCGGTTGCTCACTGGCGCAAACGCAGTGGCTGGCAAAGGTGAAGGCGGTGGGTTAGTTTTCCTGGCGATTGCGCCAGAGTTTGGCCACGGCTTTGTCGCTGCCCAGATAGCCCACAATCAGGCACAGCAGGCCAATGCCGGTAAACAGAATCACCGGAAACAGGCCCGCCAGAATGTCAGCAAGCAGGGAAAAATAAAGTCCCACACCGCCGAGCATCACAAACAAGAATCCCATGATTTTAAGGACCTTGCGGTGGGACGGGCTGTAATGGTAGGCCCCCTCTGACTGCTCCAGTGCTGTCAAAATGGGCGCGGCGAGTTGTTGCAGACGTTTTTTCATGAGGGTCGCTTTTGATTAGTTGGCAAAATCTTCGGGGTCATAGCCCAGGTTCGGGGCCAGCCATTTTTCGGTCTCGGCAATGGTCCAGCCTTTGCGCTCGGCGTAGTCTTCGACCTGATCCTTCCCGAGCTTGCCGACCACGAAGTACTTGCTTTCGGGATGACCGAAGTAGTAGCCGCTGACGGCGGCCATCGGCTTCATGGCGAAGCCGTCGGTCAGCTCGATCCCGATCCTGTCGGTCACGTCGAGCAGCTCGAACAGCTTGACCTTCTCGCTGTGATCGGGGCAGGCGGGGTATCCCGGGGCGGGGCGGATGCCGCGGTACTTCTCGCGGATCAGCGCCTTGTTGTCCAGCGCCTCGTCGGCGGCGTAGCCCCAGATTTCGCGCCGGACCTTTTGGTGCAGTGCTTCGGCCAGCGCCTCGGCCAGGCGGTCGGCCAGCGACTGCAGCAGGATCCGGCTGTAGTCGTCGGTTGCCGGGAACTGTTCGAGGGCCTCTTCCAGGCCGATGCCCGTGGTCACCGCGAACAGGCCGGCCCAGTCCTTGATGCTGCTGTCGGCGTCGGCCACGAAGTCGGACAGACACAGGTTGGCCGAGGGCTTGTCGGCCTGCTGGCGCAGCATGACCATGCGTTCGGCGACCTTGTCGCGCTTCTCGTCGGTATAGAACAGCACGTCGTCGCCGTCGCGGGCGGCCGGCCACAGGCCGCAGACGGCGCGGGCGGTCAGCCAGTCGTTGTCGATGATGCGCTGGAGCATGTCCTGCCCGTCGCGGAACAGGTTGCGGGCCGCTTCGCCCGCTTCTTCGTCCTCGAGGATGTCGGGATAGCGCCCCTTGATTTCCCAGGTCTGGAAGAAGGGCGTCCAGTCGATGTAGTCGACCAGTTCGTCAATCGGCCAGTCCTCGTAGACGTGCAGGCCGGGCTGCTTCGGCGCTTCCGGCTTGTGTTCGCTCCAGTCGGGTCGGAAGGCGTTCTTGCGTGCCGCCTCGATCGAGACCAGCGGCTTGCGCCGACGGCCCTTGGCGCTGCGCTCACGGTATTCTTCATAGTCGGCGCGGATGTCGGCCGCGTAGCCTTCGCGGTGCTGCTTGCTGGCGAGCTTGCGCACGACGTCGACCGAGCGGGAGGCGTCCTTGACCCAGCAGACCGGGCCCGGGTAGACGGGATCGATCTTGAGCGCGGTGTGCGCGCGCGAGGTCGTCGCCCCGCCGATCAGCAGCGGCAGTTCGAACTTGGCCTCGTTCATCGCCTCGGCGACGTTGACCATCTCGTCGAGCGAGGGCGTGATCAGGCCGCTGAGGCCGATGATGTCGACCTGCTCGGCGCGGGCCCGCTCCAGGATTTTGGCGGCCGGCACCATGACGCC
>JAZBOC010000019.1:0-2065 GCA_036353315.1 Wenzhouxiangella sp.
CACTCCCGGCCCTTGCCTTGGACAGCGTGACCCTGCAACTGAAATGGCGCCATCAGTTTCAGTTCGCCGGCTACTACATCGCGCTTGAAAAGGGCTATTACCGTGACGCGGGACTGGATGTGCGCCTCCGTGAGGCGGAACCGGACACCGATCCGGTCGCCGAGGTGATGGCGGGCAGGGCGCAGTTCGGGATCGGCAGCAGCGAACTCCTGCTGTCACGTCAGACAGATCCCGTCGTCGCCCTGGCGCCGATCTACCAGCACTCGCCGTTCGAACTCTTGGTGCGCGCCGACCGCGCGAGCAATCTCCATGAACTGGTCGGACAGCCCATCATGCTGGAGGCCGGTTCGGCCGAGATCCTGGCGCTGTTCTTAAAGGAAGGCGTCGAGCCGGACCAACTGACGATCGCTCCCCATAGCCTGGGGATCGATGCGCTGCTGCAGAACCAGGTGGCCGCGCTGTCGGCCTATTCCACCACCGAGCCCTATCTCCTGCGCCAGGCCGGTCTCGACTACAACGCCTTCTCGGCTCGCGCGGGCGGCATCGATGTCTACGGCGACATCCTCTTTACCAGCGAGTCCGAGCTGAAGTCCGATCCCGAGCGGACGCGGGCCTTTCTCGCCGCCAGCCTGGAAGGCTGGCAATACGCCATGGCGCACATCGATGAAAGCATCGAACTCATCATGGCCAAGTACAACAGCCAAGACCACACCCGCGCGCACTATCGCTTCGAGGCTGAGGAAAGTTGGCGCTTGATGCGCCCGGACTTGATCGCGATCGGGCACGTCAATCCCGGCCGCTGGCGTCATATCGCCGAGACCTATGCCGCGCTGGGCATGCTGCCCGAGGATTTCCCTCTGGATGGGTTCCTCTATGAGGCCGAGCCGCCCCGACTCGATCCGGGCCTGCTCGTCGCGCTGGCCTTCGCCCTGGCGGTGGCACTGATGCTGGCCTTGCTGAGTTGGCGCGTGCATGGCCTCAATCTGCGTCTGCGCGGGGAGATCGACCAGCGCGTCGTGGCGCACCACAAGCTCGCCGAGAGCGAGGCCCTGCACCGCCTGCTCACCGAGAACAGCGGCGATGTCATCTGGATGCTCGATCTGGCCAGTCAGCGCTTCGATTATGTCAGTCCCTCGGTCGAACGCCTGCGTGGCTTCACGCCCGAGGAAGTGATCGCGCAACCCATGCAGGACGCCCTTACCCCACCATCGGCGGAGAAGGTCGCGGCGCTCATGCGCGAGACGATCGGGCGCCTCCTGGCGGGCGACACCAAGGCGATCTATGTCACCACCGAGGTCGACCAACCGCACCGCGACGGCCACATCGTGCCGACGGAGGTCGTCACAACCTATCTGCTGGACAAGGCCGGTCAGCCCGTCAAGCTGCTTGGCATCACGCGCGATATCTCCCAACGCAAGGCACTGGAGTCTGAATTGCGTACCCGCGTCGCCGCCATCGAGGCTGCGGCCGACGCCATCGTCATCACCGACACCCAGGGCCGCCTGCTGTATGTCAATCCCGCCTTCACCCGGCAAACCGGCTTCGATCGGGAATCGGTCAAAGGTCATGACACCCGGATTCTCAACAGTGGCAAACAGTCCAGAGCCTTTTATGCGCAGCTCTGGCAGACCGTCCTGGCCGGCCGGATTTGGCGTGGCGAGTTGATCAATCGTCGCAAGAACGGTGAGCTGTACGAAGAGGAAATGGCCATTTCCCCGGTCAAGAATGAGCACGGCAATATCGAGTATTTCGTGGCCGTCAAGCGCGATATCAGCGGCCAGCGTGCCATGGAGCGCGCCCTGCAGGCCGCGAACCAGGAACTTCAACAGAACCTGGACAAGATTAGTCGCTTGCAGGAGATCCTCGCCGAACAGGCAGTCCGCGACCCGCTGACCGGCCTCTATAACCGGCGTTATCTCGACGAGACCCTCGCACGCGAATTTGCCCGAACCGAGCGCGAGGACTCTCCCTTGGCAGTGGCCATGATCGACGTCGACTTCTTCAAGCGGATCAACGACACCTGGGGACACTCAGCCGGCGATGAGATCCTCAAGCGGCTGGCCCA
>JAZBOC010000020.1:0-20321 GCA_036353315.1 Wenzhouxiangella sp.
CGCCTTGGCCGAGTCCGGCGTCACCCCACGACGCTTGGTGATCTCGTAAAAGGTCTGCCAATATTCCTTGAAGCGCGGGTCGGATTCCGGGTTGACCACCTCGAAGTCCTTGCCGGCACGAATCCGCAAACCCGCGCGCTCGATGCGCATGTCGACCACCGAGGGTCGGCCGATCAGAATGGGGCGGGCCAGCCCGTCGTCGATGATCGACTGCACCGATCGCAGAACCGTTTCTTCCTCGCCTTCGGCAAAGACCACCCGCTTGGGATCGCGTCGGGCTGAATCGAACACCGGTTTCATCAGCAGACCGGTGCGGAACACGTACTGGCTCAGGCGTTCGCGGTAGGCGTCCAGATCAATCGAGCGTGTGGCCGCTCCCGAGTCCATGGCTGCCTTGGCCACGGCCGGGGCCAGCTGGACCAGCAGGCGCGGATCAAACGGCTGCGGAATCAGGTACTCAGGGCCGAAGCGCGGCACCTCTCCACCGTAGGCGGCGGCCGACACATCCGAGGCTTCCATCCGCGCCAGTTCGGCGATCGCGTGCACGCAGGCCATCTTCATCTCATCGTTGATGGCGTTCGCGCCAACGTCCAGCGCCCCCCGGAAGATGTAGGGAAAGCAAAGGACGTTGTTGACCTGGTTCGGAAAGTCAGACCGTCCGGTAGCGATCAGGGCATCAGGCCGCGCATCGCGGGCCAGATCAGGCATGATTTCGGGTACCGGGTTGGCCAGGGCGAGGATGATGGGCCGCTCGGCCATGCGCTTGACCATCTCCACAGTCAACACCCCGGGAGCCGAAACGCCAAGGAAGACGTCGGCCCCGTCGATGGCCTCGCCCAGGGTGCGCGCTTTGGTATCCACCGCATACTGGGCCTTGCGCGAATCCATGTCGGCATCACGACCGGTATAGACAACACCTTCGCGATCGCAGACCACGACGTTCTCGCGCTTGAGGCCCATGGTCACCAGCAGGTCCAGACAGGCCATGCCGGCAGCACCTGCCCCAGAGGCCACCAGGCGGATTTCCTCGATTTTCTTGTCGGCCAGCTCCAGGCCGTTGATCATGGCTGCGGCGGTGATGATGGCGGTGCCATGCTGATCATCGTGGAATACCGGAATATTCATCCGGCGCTTGAGTTCTTCCTCGACGTGGAAACACTCGGGCGCCTTGATATCTTCCAGGTTGATGCCGCCGAAGGTGGGCTCAAGGCTGGCAATGATGTCGATCAGCTTGTCCGGGTCCGGCTCGTTGATCTCGATATCAAACACGTCGATGCCGGCGAACTTTTTGAACAGCACGCCCTTGCCTTCCATGACCGGCTTGGCGGCCAATGGCCCGATGTTGCCCAGCCCGAGCACCGCGGTACCATTCGAAATCACCGCCACCAGATTGCCTCGGGCGGTGAATTCGCGCACGCTTTCAGGGTCGGCATGGATCGCCTCGGAGGCCGCAGCGACTCCAGGCGAATAGGCCAGGGCAAGGTCCTTGGCCGTGGTCAACGCCTTGGTTGGCGTGATCTTGATCTTGCCCGGCACCGGGTAGCGGTGATAGTCGAGCGCCTGTTCTTTGAACTTGTCCTTGTCAGGCATCAGCTCTCTTCTTCTTCGCTCCACTCGCCCAGGGCTGCCAGACCGTTCATGCGGGCACGATGGAGCAGAATCTGTTGGGCCTTGTCGCGGTTGGCCTTGGGATCACTGGCCCAGGCCTTGAGACACTCGGCCTGTAGCGCCCGACCGTAGGAGAAGCTCAGCGGCCAGGGCATGTCGCCCATCTTGTTCATGGCATCCAGATGACAGGTCGCTTCCACATCCCCTTGACCTCCCGAGAGAAACACGACCCCCGCGGTCGCCGCCGGAACGGCATTGAGGAGACAGTCGACCGTGGCCTCCGCCACTTCCTCGACCCCGGCCCGATCTTGCGCGGTGCTGCCCGAAATGACCATGGAGGCCTTCAGTACGGTGCCTTCAAGCATGACATTCTGATCGTAGAGCTGGGCGAACAGGGCCTTGAGCGTGGCCTCGGTCACGTCGAAAGACGTATCCAGGTCATGGTCGCCGTCCATCAACACCTCAGGCTCGACAATCGGAACAATGCCGGCTTCCTGGCAAAGGGCCGCATAGCGTGCGAGGGCATGGGCGTTGGCATCAATGCAAGCGCGCGAGGGAATGTCATCGCCAATGGTGATGACCGCACGCCACTTGGCAAACTTGGCGCCAAGCTCGGCGTACTCGGCCAGGCGCTCGCGCAGACCATCCAGTCCCTCGGTGACCTTCTCATCCTCGAAGCCGGCCAGCGCCTTGGCGCCCTTGTCGACCTTGATGCCGGGCAGGATGCCGGCCTGTTCCATCAGTTGGACCAGCGGCGTACCGTCGGCCATTTTCTGGCGGATGGTTTCATCGAAAAGAATGGCGCCGGAAATGTGATCACCGAGTCCCGGGGTGGTCAGCATCATGGAGCGATAATCGAGCCGATTGGCCTCGGTGCTCTCGACCCCGACACTGTCGAATCGCTTCTTGATCGTGCCGCTGGATTCATCGATGGCGAGAATCCCCTTGCCTGGGGCCACAAGGGCCTGGGCGATTTCAACCAGTTGTTCGTATCGATCCGTCATATCCGCTCCTGACTGCGATGGAAAAGTGCCGCTTTGGCAAGTCGCTATTGTAGCCAGCCAGGCGCAGCCGGGCAGGCTTTTCGGCCGCCCGCCTCACAAACTCCGTGCAACCTGATCAACGACTCTGCGCAGGGGTCGACAGCGCGAGTCGCTGGAGCAGCGCCAAGCATCTCTCATGCAGAGGCTCAAGCTCCGAAAGCAGCGCCAGTGCTTCATGAGGGCTTTGCTCGTTTCGCGTCCTGATCATCTCGTCAGCCACCCTGCTCAGTCTCGGGTAAACGCCCAGCAGATGCCGCGCCATTTCTCGCGATTGAGACCCCGGCGGCGCAGAACGCAAGAAAGCTTGCAGCCGGGCTCGCGGATCACGCAGGTCGGGCGGGTCGGCCGCGGCATCCTTGCAGTAGGCAATCAGGCTTTGCATCCATGCTCGGTGCTCTACTTCTGCATAAAGTGCCTCGAGGCCGCGACGATCCAGCGCAGCCACGTCGGACCAAAACTCCGGCAAGCGCCATTGCTCCACCCAGCTGGCGACCCCGACAGCAGGCATCGGTCGTGCGATCGCGAACCCTTGAGCCGCCTCGCAGCCCAGCTGCAAAAGCAGGCGGCCATGCTGCAGGGTTGCCACGCCTTCCGCGATGGCCTGAAGCCCGAAAGCGCGGGCGAGGTTCAGCACGCCGTCCAATATTGCAAGATTCTCCAGGTCGTGCGGCATGTCGCGAACGAAACTCCGATCCAGCTTGAGCACCCGAACGGGCAAGCGCTTCAGAGACGTGAGCGAGGAATAGCCGGTTCCGAAATCGTCCAGAGCCACCTCAACGCCCAGCTCGGAACAACGGGCAATGACCTCGGAAACCGCACCCATGTCCTCCAGCGCACTGCTCTCGATCACCTCCAGCTGCAGGTCCGACGGATTCAACTCGGGGTAACCAGCCAGCAGGTCCACCAGTTCCTTGAAGAAATCAGGGTGCTGGAGATGGTCACCGGAAATATTGACGCTGATTGGCAGTTTCAAACCTTTGCTCTTCCAGATCTTCATCTGGGCCAAGGCGCGACGCAGCACCCAGCGCCCCAGATCCACTTCCAGGCTATGGCGGCTGATCAGCGGCAGAAATGCCGCCGGCAACAACAGGCCTTGTTCCGGATGCTGCCAGCGGATCAAGGCCTCGGCGCCAAGCACGTCCCCGGTTCGCATGTTGACCTTGGGCTGAAAGTAGAGCAGAAGCTCGTCACGATCCATCCCGCGTCGGAGCTGTTCGGCGTGCTCATGACGGCCGCGCAGCTCGCTGTCCCGGTCCACGTCAAAGACCCGGTACCGGTTCTTACCGGCCAGCTTGGCTTCATACATCGCCTGATCGGCCTGGCGCAGCAGCTGGTCGGCGTCAATTTCGACCCGCTGCGGATAAAGGCTGACCCCGATACTGGCCGAAACCTGAACCTCGTTTCCCTCGATCCTTTCCGGAACGGCCAGGGCGACCAGCAAGCGGTCCAGCAGGCGCGTATAGGAGGCCAGGTCGGACAAGTCGGTCATGACCACGGCAAACTCGTCACCACCCAGCCGGGCGACGGTATCGGTTTCGCGCAGGCAGTTCTGCATACGACGAGCCAGCTCAACCAGCAGGCGATCGCCGGCATTGTGCCCATGGGTATCGTTGACGGCCTTGAATCCGTCCAAATCGACAAAGGCCAGAACCAGCGGTGTTCTCGATCGGCGCGCCCGCGCCATGGCCAGCGCAAGACGATCCGACAGCAGCACACGGTTGGGAAGGCCGGTCAAGGCGTCGTAGTGGGCAATGGTGTGCAGCTTGCGTTCGTTTTCCTTTTGCCGCGAAATATCGTCGAACAAGGTGACTGAGCCTTCCTGCTCACTGAGCGGTACGCTGGTCAGAGAAACCTCGAGACCACGGCCGCCCCGGCAACGGAATCGCTGCTCCCCGGTAAAGCGCTCGCCGCGTGACGTGGCGGCGAGAATCGGGCACGGCAAAGAGTCATCGCGCGGATCCCCCAGATGGGTATGGAACAGCTCGTGGGCCTTCTGTCCAATCAGTTCTTCGGGTGCATAGCCCAACAGCGTGCAGGCCCGAGGGTTGACCTCGGTCACCACGCCCTGGGCATCCAATGCGTACATGCCCTGGCCCAGCGAGCGGGTAATCAGATCGAGCCGCTCGCGCTCGGCAAACTTGTCCGAGGCAAACCGGATCAGTTGATGCGCGCCGACCCCGAGCAGCAAAAGGCCGAGACCAGCCAGCAGCAGGTTGAGCCGGAATGCCTGGTCCATGTGCGTCAGGGCCGTTTCCGGCGCGTAGGACAGCAATAACCCGACCACGGCGCCGCCAGGATCGACCATCGGCTCCAGCGTCATCACGAAATCGACGCCGTCAATCTCGACCCGCGATGCACTCGAAGCTCGCGCCTCGGCAACGGCGCGCAAGGCCGGGTTCCGGCCGACAGCATGGGCCAGCCTGTCGACGACCCTTGAAGCCTCCCGACCTTCGCTGGAGGCAACCAGAAACTGTTCCGATCCGGGCCAGGTGGGGTATCGATCCTTCAGCCCATCAAACAGGATGTCGCGCTGCAGCGAGCGATCCAGCAACACCTGGAACACCCGGCCGGGCACCAATTGCTTCAACTCTGCCAGCAGTATCGGAAACGGAAGACTGAACTCCACGCTACCCAGATGAAGCCCTGAGGAATCGACAATCGGGTAGACGCTTCGGTAGCCGGCCAACAGCCGACCCGCCTCGAATCCATGAACCGGCTCAAGCTGTGTATTGACCAGGCGGATCGACTCGCGCACGGGAATCAATCCATCGCCGAAATGCTCCGGACTATGAAAACGCAGCAGGCTCTCGCCGTCGGGCAAATGGAAGTGAAATACGCCGATCCCCCGCGCAGTCATATTGCGAAATGCCGGCTGAAGGAGTTCGAACAACTCGGCCCGGCTTTGTTCGCGCGTGTCGGGCGACTGAGCGGCGCGCAGCAAATCCAGCGTCCGGGGCTGATTTACATACTGCTCCAGATAGGTTGACACGCTGTTTCGCTGCAGCGCCTGAACGGCGTTCCAGCTGATCTGCTGGGCCGACAGGCTATGGGCGAGCAGGTTATCAACGTTGGACTTGTGTTGATGGTAAAGCAGTAGCGCGACCAGCGCCGAAGCCACCCCTAAAAGGCCCCACGCCACCAGATAGCGCCGATATCGCCGCGAGCCGAAACGCCGCGGCGCACTCACTTAAATGGTCCTTCAGGCTCCGACCATGGCCCCAAATGCCACACGCTGCTTTCACCCCCCGGGGTGATGTGCCAACTCGATCTATTGTGGCCCGGTCTTCCCCACAAAGACCTTTGCATGACCACTAGCTGTACGATTATACGGTCCGGCGTCGATCAGAACCAGCCGCCGCGAGGACTGTGGTCAGACGGTAAGAATCTTGAGGGTATTGGTGCCGCCCGGCTCGCCCTGGGTGTCGCCATGGGTCATCAGCACCCGGTCGCCCTTTGCCGCAAACCCATGCCGACAGACCCGGTCCAGCGCCCGCCGGATCTGATCGGCACGCGGCTCGTCGATCTGATGGGCGAAAAAAAGCGGCTGCACATGCTGAAACAGCCTCATTCGACGCAGTGAGGCCCGGTTTGGACTGAGCGCGATGATCGGCGCAGGTGAACGGACTCGACTCAGCCACTGCGCGGTCGATCCGGAATCGGTCAGGGCGATGATGGCCTTCACCGCAAGGTTGTTTGCGGTCATCATTGCCGCCATGGCAATGGCCTGGTCGATCCGCTCGGCGCGAACGTTCAGGCGCCGGGCCGGGACATGAGCCTGCACATGGCGCTCGGCGCCCTCGCAAATCCGGCCCATGGCTTCGATCACCTTGACCGGATGGCGCCCGATGGCCGTTTCGGCCGACAACATCACCGCATCGGTACCGTCGATAACCGAATTGGCCACATCAAGGACCTCGGCCCGGGTGGGGATCGGACTGTCGACCATCGACTGCATCATTTGGGTGGCGGTGATCACCGCACGGTTCTGGTCAAGCGCAGCGGCGATAATGCGCTTCTGCAGCCCCGGCAGTTCCGCCTCGCCGATTTCCACCCCCAGGTCGCCGCGGGCGACCAGCACCGCGTCGGAAGCCTCGATAATGGCCTCGAGATTCTCGATGGCCTCAGTGCGCTCGATCTTGGCGACCAGACCGGCCTGCCCGCCGGCGCGGCGGAGCAGGGCGCGGGCCTGCTCGATGTCGGCGGCATTGCGCGGGAACGACACAGCCAGGTAATCCACCTGCCACTCGGCCGCACGCTCGATGTCGGCCGAATCGGCTTCAGCCAGTCCTGGTACGGACAGGCCGCCACCGCGCAGGTTCAGTCCCTTACGGTCCGACAGCGTGCCTGCGGTCAGCACCGTGCATTCAATGGCATTGCCGTGGACCCGCTCGACGCGCAAGGCGATCAGGCCGTCGTCAAGCAACAGCTCGCTGCCGGGGACCACATCGTGGATCAGGCCGAGATATCCAACGCCGACGCCGCTCTCATCGCCCGGCGGCGGATCGGGTCTCGCGTAAAGGGTAAACCGCTGACCGGCCTCCAGCAGGACCGAACCCTCGCGAAAACGATCAATACGAATCTTGGGCCCGGACAGGTCGGCCATCACCGCGACATCGGTATCGAGCTCGCGAGCGGCGGCGCGCACCATTCTTATCCGGCGGGCATGGGTTTCGGGATCGCCGTGCGAGAAGTTGACCCGGACCACGTCGCAGCCGGCCTGGATCATGCCCTCAAGCACCTCCGGGTCGTCAGTCGCCGGACCCAGGGTTGCGACGATTCGGGTACGCCGGGTCACGACCGGCCCGGCCTAGGCCAGCTCACGGCTAATGCGCATCACGTTGGGATTGCGACGCAGCCGGCGCATCACCCGGGCCAGCTGGTCGCGGCCTGTGACGCTCAAGACGAAACGCAACACAGCGGTATCGCGGGTGGAATGACTTTGATCCACCTGTTCGATGTTGGCGCCGATCTGGCCCAGCGCGGCCGAAATCGAGGCCAGCACGCCGGGTCCGTTGACCGTGATCAGCGTCAGCGCCACCGAGAAATGGCCATGGATCAGCGGCTCCCAGGTGACTTCCAGGCAGCGGTCGGCGTAGTTCTTGTACAGTTCGGGCACGTTCGGGCAGCGCTGGCGATGGATCACAACGCCCTTGCCGGGCGAGAGGTAACCCATGATGGGATCGCCGGGAATCGGGTGACAACAGGAGGCATAGATGACCGCGCTACCCTCGTCACCGCCAATGGTCAGGCTGGCCTGATCACCGTCCGGGTCCCTGCGGTGACGCTGGGTGAGGGGGAGCAGCTTACCGGCTACAGCCCGGGCCAGCAGGTCACCGCGCGCGATGCGCACCAGGAGGTCTTCAAGCCGCTCAAGACCGGATTTCTTGAGATAGCGTTCCAGACGACGCTGCGATATGGTTTCCAGGGAGTAGCCGCGCCGACCCAGGGCCTGGTCAAGCAGGCGGTCGCCGATAGCGACCGAATCGGCCTGCTCAAGATTTTTCATGTGACTCCGGATGGCCGTTCGCGCCTTGGAAGTCACCACGAATTCCAGCCATTCCGGCTGCGGCTTGGCGCCCTCGCGGGTGATGATCTCGATGGTCTGGCCGTTTTCCAGACGGGTATTCAGCGGCAGGGCCATGCCGTCGATCCGCGCCCCGACCGCCTGGTTGCCGACATCGGTATGAATGGCGTAAGCGAAGTCAAGCGCACAGGCCTCGGCCTTCAAGTCGATGATCTTGCCGCGCGGGGTGAACACGAAAATCTCGTCCGGGAACAGCTCGGCCTTGGCCGAGTCCATGAAATCGCCGGCGTCGGGCGCACGCGACTGGGTTTCGACCAGCTTGAGCAGCCACTCGCGCGCACGCACGGCGGTCGAGCGATCGGGCGACGCCTTGTACAGCCAGTGGGCGGCCGCACCCTTCTCGGCCACCAGGTCCATTTCCTCGGTCCGAATCTGAATCTCCACCGGCACCCCGAAGGATGAGTTCAGCACCGTGTGCAGCGACTGGTAGCCGTTGGCCTTGGGCAGGGCGATGTAGTCCTTGAAGCTCCCCGGCTTGGGCTTGTAGAGGGCGTGGGCCACACCCAGGGCCTGGTAACAGTGCGGTTCCGAGTGGGTGACGATGCGAAAAGCGTAGACATCCATCACCCGCTCGTAGGGCACGTTCTTGTCGCGCATCTTGCAGTAGATACTGTACGGCGTCTTGGTCCGACCCTCGATCCGGCAAGGGATGCCGGCCTCTCCCAAGCGTTTTTTCAGGGCCGAGGTAATCGACTCGATCACCTCCTGGCGATTGCCCGCCAGCTTGGCCACTCGCTGCTCGATCACCCGGTGGCGATGGGGGTACAGGTTGGCAAAGCCGAGCTCCTCAAGCTCTTCCTTGAGGACGTTCATCCCCAGCCGATCGGCAATGGGCGCGTAGATCTGCAGGGTTTCGCGCGAGATGCGGTGACGCGAGGTGGCCGACATCGCACCGATGGTGCGCATATTGTGCGTGCGGTCGGCGAGCTTGATGAAAATCACCCGCAGATCACGGCTCATGGCCAGCAGCAGCTTGCGGAAGCTCTCCGCATCGGCCTCGAGCCGGGTGCGGAATTTCATCTTGTCGAGCTTGGTGACCCCGTCGACCAGCTTGGCCACGTCGGCGCCGAATTCGCGCACCAGATCATCGCGCTCAACCGGCGTGTCTTCGATGGTGTCGTGCAGGATGGCCGCGGCAATGGTCTGGTGATCCATGCGCATCCCGGCCAGAATGCGCGCCACGGCTACCGGATGCAGGATATAGGGCTCGCCGGAACGGCGGGTCTGGCCCTCGTGAGCGCTGGCGCCAATCTCGTAGGCGCGCAGGACCAACGCGACCTGCTCCGGCTCAAGATAGGTGTTGAGCAGATCCCTGAGTTCGCGGACCGGCCCCGGCAGCATCAGGCAGGCAACCGGGGATCAGTCGTCGTCGTCTTCCGGCGGCGGCGGTACCTCGGCCTGCATGGCCGCCAGACGAGCGTCCAGATCAGCCTGCAGCTCGCGGATGTTGTCGTCATTGACCGCGCCATCGGCAATCTCGCGCAGGGCAATAACGGTGGGCTTGTCGGAAGACTCCTCGACCAGCGGATCGGCGCCGTTGGCGATCATTCGGGCGCGCTGGGCGGCGGTGACCACCAGCTCGAAGCGGTTCGGTACTGCGTCGATACAATCTTCTACGGTAACTCGTGCCATGACCGGCTCTTTCTTTTACGGATAGCCGTCTATTGTAATGCCGCCGGCGACTTCATCCAATAGGCACTGCACGTGGGCGTTCTGGCGAGACCTGCGCTGCGGCCAGGCGGCAACGATGGCCATCAGCTCGCCCAGGGCGGCGTCGAAATCATCGTTGACGACCATCCAGGAGAAATCCCGGCAGGCCTCGATTTCGCGCCGGGCCTCGCCCAAACGGCGGCGGATCACCTCCTCGGTATCCGAACGGCGGTTGCGCAAGCGCTCGGCCAGCACGGCCATCGAAGGCGGCAGGATAAAGATCGAGCAGGCTTCGGGAAAGTGACGCGCCACCTGGGCCGCCCCCTGGACATCGATTTCGAGCAGCACACTGCGGCCGGCCGCCCACAGCGCTTCGACCCGTCCCCGATCGGTGCCATAGTAGTGGCCAAAGACCTCGGCATGCTCCAGGTAGCGACCCTGTTCAATGCCCTGGCGGAAAGTCTCTACATCGATGAAGTGGTACTGCTCGCCGTCAATTTCGCCCAACCGGGGTGGCCGCGTGGTATCGGAGACCGACAGGGCCAGATGATCGTGGCGCGCCAGCAGGGCGCGGAGCAGACTGGTCTTGCCGGTGCCACTGGGCGCGGCGATGACGTAGAGCTCGCCGCCGTTTGACGGCCCACTACTCGACATTCTGGATCTGCTCGCGCATCTGCTCGATCAATACCTTCAGCTCGACAGCGGCCTGCCCGGTCTCGACCACGGCAGCCTTGGAGCCCAGCGTGTTGGCCTCACGGTTGAGTTCCTGCATCAAGAAATCCAGGCGCCGGCCGACCGGCTCGTCCAGCCCGAGCACGCGTCGAATTTCGGCCACGTGGACGCCCAAACGGTCGAGCTCCTCGTCAACATCGAGCTTTTGCAGCGCCAAGACGACTTCCTGCTCGACCCGACCTGCATCAACCGGATGCTCCAGCGCGGCAAGGCGATCGCGGAAGCGCCGGTCCAGGCCAGCCCGAATTTCGGGCAGATGGACCCGCACCTCGGCGACCTGTTTCTCGACACCCGCCAGGCGCTCCTCGATCATCGCCGCAATCGCCGAGCCCTCCTGCTCGCGCGCGCTGACCAGCGCGTCGATGGCCTCGCCAAGCAGCTCCAGTGCCGTAGCACGCTCGTCTTCAAAATCCGCAGGCTCGTGGCTGACCAGGCCGGGCCAGGCCAACAGACGAACAAGATCAGGTTCGGCCGCATGGCTTCCGGTATGGGCCGCCAGCTCACGGACCAGTTGCCCCAGCTGTCGGGCCATCGGTTCGTCGAGCTTGAGCTGGGCCGACTCGGCCCCCGGTTCAGACTGAAACCGCAGCCCGGCCTCAATCTTGCCGCGCTGCAGCGACTGCTTGAACGCTTCGCGAATCTGTGGCTCCAGCGCGCGGAACTCTTCGGGCAAGCGCAAGTGGAGGTCCAGGAAGCGCTGGTTGACCGAGCGCAGCTCCCAGGTCAGCTGTCCGCTGGCGGTCCGTCGCGAGCGCTGCGCATAGGCCGTCATGCTTCGAATCATGGTGATCAGGGTATCCGGAGTATCGGTTTAGGGGGTTGCACCCAAGTTGCCATGGTAACCTTGCCGCCCCCGAAACAGGAAAGGAATGCATCGTGACCAGACCTTCAGGCCGCGCCGCCGATCAGCTGCGCCCGGTCGTCATCGAGCGCCATTTCACCAAGCATGCTGAAGGGTCGGTGCTGATCAGCTGCGGCGACACCCGCGTGTTGTGCACCGCCAGCGTCGAAGAACGGGTACCCCCCTGGTTGAGAGGGAAAGGCCAGGGCTGGGTGACAGCCGAGTACGGCATGCTGCCGCGCGCCACCGGCACCCGCAACCAGCGCGAGGCCAGCCGCGGCAAGCAAGGCGGCCGAACGCTGGAAATTCAGCGCCTGATCGGGCGATCGCTGCGCGCGGTCATCGACCTGGAGGCCGTGGGAGAGCGGTCGATCACGCTCGACTGCGACGTTCTGCAGGCCGACGGCGGCACCCGCACCGCCTCGATCACCGGCGCCTACGTGGCCCTGGTCGACGCCATGGATCGGCTGTTTGACGCCGGCAAGCTCAAGCGCAATCCCATCCACGGCCGGGTCGCGGCGGTCTCGGTTGGCATGCTCGGCAGCGATGCCGTGCTGGATCTGGACTACGCCGAGGATTCAACCGCCGATACCGACTTGAACGTGGTCATGAACGATGGCGGCGGATTGATCGAAATCCAGGGCACCGCAGAAGGTCATGCGTTTCACCGTCACGAACTCGACGCCATGCTGGGGCTGGCAGAGAAAGGGATTGCGGAGCTGGTCCAGGCGCAGGAGGCCGCGCTTCGTGGCGCCTGAGCAACTGGTCCTGGCCAGCGGCAACAAGGGCAAGCTCAAGGAGTTTCGGCACCTGTTCGAGCCGCTGCATGTCCAGGTCCACGCCCAATCCGAGTTCAAGATTCCGCCGGTGGCCGAAACCGGTCTGACCTTTGTGGAGAACGCGCTGCTCAAGGCACGCGCGGCCGCCCGGGTCTCGAAGCTTCCCGCCCTGGGGGATGATTCAGGCCTGGTGGTCGAGGCCCTGAAAGGCCAGCCGGGCATTTACTCGGCGCGCTTTGCCGGCGAAAACGCCAGCGACCGCGACAATAATGATCTGCTGCTGGAAAAACTCTCGGGCGTGATCCCTGAGCGCCGGTCGGCGACCTTTTATTGCTGCCTGGTAATGCTGCGTCACCACCGCGACCCGGCGCCGGTCATCGTCAGCGGCACCTGGCACGGCACCATCCTGGAAGCACCGCGCGGCAAAAGCGGCTTCGGTTACGACCCGCTGTTCTTCGACCCGCAACTCGGCGCCAGCGCGGCTGAACTGTCGATGGCAGAGAAAGGCCAGGTCAGCCATCGCGGGAAAGCGCTCAAAAACCTGATCGAGAATCTGCGAACGTACTGATCCGAAATCATTGAAGCCTTGACCCCTGGTTGCACTCATGCCACCATGGGCGCGTGAAGGCGGTGATCGACACTAACGTATTCGTCGATGCCTGCCTCGGGCACAAAACATGTCAACACATCATTGAATTGTGCTTCAGCGGTCGGCTGTTGCCGCTGATGGGAACAGCATTGTTTCTGGAATTTGAATCGGTGCTTTCGCGCGACTTCATAGACCGCAAATCGCGGTTGAGCGCAGAGGAACGCGATGAACTGCTGGATGTGTTCTTGTCGCGCTGCCTTTGGACGCCCATCTATTTCGGGTGGCGCCCCAATTTGCCGGATGAGGCGGACAACCACCTGATTGAACTGGCTGTTGCCGGCCACGCGCAGCGTATCGTGACCAGCAACATCTCGGACCTCAGACACGGTGAAATGCGATTTGACCAATTTGTCGTGTGCACCCCGGAAAAACTCATACAGGAATTCCAACCATGAGCGCACTGACCATCAGACTGCCGGATGATAAATATGAGCGGTTGAAAGAACTGGCCAGACAACGCCAGACCAGCGTCAACCGATTATTTGATGACATGGCCACGGCGCTGCTAGCCGATGCCGATGCGCAAACACGGTTCGTGCTGCGAGCCGCAAGTGGTAAAAAGCTCGGGACCGACCATGGTCGAACGTTGCTGAAGAAAGCCCTTGGCAACTAAAGTCCGTTTCTCCAGCCAGATCCCGCTATCGCTCTACATACACTTCCCCTGGTGCGTGGCCAAATGCCCGTACTGCGATTTCAATTCGCACGCGCTCAGCGGGGAACTGCCGGAGGATCGCTACATTGATGCGCTGCTCGCCGACCTGGAGCTGGAATTGCCGCGGGTCTGGGGACGGGTGGTCCACAGCATCTTTCTGGGCGGCGGGACACCGAGCCTGTTTTCGGCCGCAGGCATGGATCGCTTTCTGTCGGGCGTGCGCGCGCGCCTGACGCTGGCGCCGGACGCCGAGATCACCATGGAGGCCAATCCGGGCACTGTCGAGCACGACCGCTTCGAGGACTACCGATTGGCCGGCATCAATCGCATCAGCCTCGGCGTCCAGAGCTTCAACGACCGGCACCTGAAAACGCTTGGCCGAATTCACGGCGGCGCGGAGGCGCAGCGCGCGATCACGGCGGTGCGCGAAGCCGGTTTCGACAACTTCAACCTCGACCTGATGTGGGCGCTGCCCGATCAGACCCTGGACGAGGCGCTGGCAGATCTCGAGCAGGCGCTGGCCTTCAAACCGACCCACCTGTCGCACTACCATCTCACCATCGAGCCCAACACCGTGTTTGCGGCTCGCCCGCCATCGCTGCCTGACGACGATGCGGCGTGGGATATGCAGGAAGCCTGCGGCCGGAGGCTCGAGGCGGAGGGCTTTCGTCATTACGAGGTCTCGGCATGGGCGCAGCCGGACCGAAAAAGCCGCCACAACCTCAACTACTGGCGCTTCGGCGACTACCTCGGCATCGGCGCCGGCGCCCACGGCAAGATCACCCTGCCGGCCGAGGACCGGATCGTACGCACCCGGCGCAAGTCACACCCGCGCCCGTACCTGAAGGCGGCAAACGACAACAGCTTTATCGCGGAAGAGAAAACGCTGGCCCTGGAAGATCGGGTCTTCGAGTACTTTCTCAACCGCCTGCGGCTCAGCGAGGCCTTTGACGGGGCCGAGTTCACTCGCCTGACCGGGGTGGATTCAGGACAAGTCACTGCCCGACTGAATCATGCACTAGATCTGGGACTGTTGGAGACCGACGACGGACACTACCGGGTCAGCCGACATGGCCAGCGCTGTCTCAACGATCTCCAGGCGCTGTTTCTGCCCTGAGGAGTAGAATCCGGAGCATGACGTTCTGGCACAGCATTCGGGCCGTTGCCCTGGCCTCACTGCTGGGGATGATTACGGTTGATCAGATCCTGGCCGCAGAGGCATGGGTCCGGATCGATCAACCCAGCGCTGAGCTTCGCGCTCGGCTGCCGGCCGAGGCCGTCGACTACGGTATGTTTGTCTGGATGCCCGAGAGCGCGCTATCGGCGACGCAGCGCCGCTCGGAACGCGTGCATCGGAGCATGGCGCATTTCGCTTTGCCGATCCAGGGTCAGCCGGGGGAACCCGCTGATCTTCCCACCGTCTTTGACCGAGTCACGCATGATGCCGATCAGCCTCGCTTCCATTGGATTCAGTTTCAAGGCCCGATCAAGCCAGCCTGGCTGGACAGCCTGACGAACCTTGGACTCAGGCCGGTTCAGTTCATCGCCCCGAATGCCTATCTGGTCTGGGGCCGCGAAGATCAGCTGCCCGCGCACGGCACCGGCGGCGCTGATCGGATTCGCTTTGCCGGTCCGGTGCCCGACAGCAAGCGACTGCAACCGCTTGCGCAGAGGCACGACGCTCATCATCATGCCCGCGCGCTGATCTACCGACCCACTGCCCACGGTACCCTCCAGGCCCTGCGCCAGGCCAGCGCCAACGTCCGCGACTGGCGCCCCATCGGTGGCGAGTTGCTGGTCGTCGATCTTGAGATCGCGCCTGAACACTACGGAGATTTGCTCACCGTTGGCGGAGTACTGACGGTGCAGCAGGTCACTCAGGACGCCGGATCGCGCGGGGAGATGGCGAACCAGTCAGTGCTCGCGCTCGAAGCCCCCGATCAGACGCTGGAACCCGGCTACCGCGGCTGGCTGGACTCGATCGGCCTGGACGGCAGCGGCGTGGTCGTGGCTGTCATCGACGAAGGCATCCGCCAGACACACCAGGACCTGGCCGGGCAGTTTCTCGACTGCATTCCGGGTCTGGCCCAGCCCAGTTCCTGCAGCCAGGCCGACAACAACCACGGGACCCATGTGGCCGGCGCGATCGCCGGGACCGGCGCCAGCGGCACCGCGCTCAACGGGTTCCTGCGCGGTCTGGGCATGGCGCCAGGTGCCCGGCTGGTCCAGCAGCGCTATCCCCCGCTGCTCGGGGCAGGCCCGGGAGGGATGCTGCCCGGAGGCATGTTGACCCTGTTTGCCGAGTCCGCGCTCAGCGGCGCGGTGCTCGCCAACAACTCATGGGGGCCCAGCACCACGCCCCAGGGTTACGACATCCCCAGTCGGGAAGTCGATCTGATCACTCGCAACGCGCTGCCCGAAGCGGCCGAGCCGGCGCCCATCCTGCCGGTCTGGTCGATCATGAACGGCGGCGGCGACAATCCCAACAGCGCCTGCGCGCCGTCGTCGCTGGGCGCGCCGGATGAGGCCAAGAACCTCCTCGCGGTCGGGTCGAGCAAGCTGCAGTTCGGCAACGGCGGTCAGCGGCCGGACCTGTTTGATCTCTCAACCAACAGCGCCCATGGCCCAGCCTGTGATGGTCGCCGCGTGCCGCAGCTGATCGCGCCGGGCTGCAGCACCGACAACCCGATCGCGGCTGCAGATGACGCCTACAGCAGCAGTTTCTGCGGCACCTCCATGGCCGCACCGATCGCCACCGGCGCTGCGGCGCTGTTCATCGAGCAGTACCGCCATGACCACAACGGGCGAAACCCGAGTCCAGCCCTGATCCGCGCCCACCTGACCGCCAGCGCGCAAAACCTCCAGGGTTTTCGCGATGCCGATGGCGGCATCCTTGGTCATCGCCCCGACCGCAAGCAAGGCTGGGGCCGACTGGACGCAAAAGCGGTTCTCGAGCCGGAGCGGCCGGTCTTCATGCTGGATCAGACCCGCATCTTGACCGCCACCGGCCAGGCCTGGACCGGGCGCTTCGAGCCCGTCGATCCAGCCGCGCCGATGCAGATCATGCTGGCCTGGACCGATGCCCCGGGTCACGGCCTGGGCGGTGCCCTGCCGGCCTGGGTCAACGACCTGGACCTGATCGTCCAGCGTGCCGAAGACGTCTACTACGGCAACGGATTCGGCGCTGATGGTTACTCGATCACAGGGACTGCCCCGGATCCACGCAACAACCTCGAGGGCGTGGTCCTGACAGCCGATCAGCATCTAGGCCAGGCGCTGCGGATCGAAGTCCTGGCTGCCAACCTGGCCGCCGACGCGCTTGACCCGTGGAATCCAGTCGGCCCGGCGCAGGATTTTGCCCTGGTCTGCAGCAACTGCCAGCAGGCACCGGATTTCACCCTCCATGTTGCGCCGCAAGCCATTCGCGCCTGTCTGGTAGACGGTCCACTTCATGGCGAGGTTACGGTACGTTCGGTACTCGGTTTCGACGAGACGGTCAGCATAAGCGTGCAGGCCCTGGATGGTTTCACCGGCACGTTTGAATTCGACGGTACATCCGAGGTCCCGGATTTCAGCAGGACGATCTCAATTGGGACCGACGCCGCACAAGCCGGTGACTATCGACTCCTGGTCGAGGGCTCCAGCACCAATTCCGGCAGCATCATCAGCACCCTAAACCTGGCGTTGGAGGCCCCGTTGACAACGGCACCAGCCGCCGTTTCGCCGCCGCAAGGTACGCCGGTTTCCATTGCTTCAGGCTTCGACTGGGCGGCCCTCGAAGGCGCCGGACAATACCTGTTCGAGCTGGCCGAGGACCCGCAGTTCGGCGAGTTGCTGGAAAGCCGGCTTATCGAAGAGCCCAACTGGCAACCGGAAACCTGGTTGGCACCGGACACCGACTACTACTGGCGCGTGCGCGGCCGGAACCGGTGCGGCGACGGCGTAGTCTCCGAAACCTTCAGCTTCAGGACCAACGCCGGACCGCTCTCGGATCTGGCGTTTGTCGCTCAGCCCGTGCCCGACGGCGAAGGTGGCTTCCTCGAACCCATCCAGGTGGAAATCCGCGGTGTTGACGGCGCTGTTCGGGCCGACGACAGCCAAAGCCTGATCGAACTCAGCCTGGCCGATGCCGTTGGCAATATCAGCCTGACCGGAACGCTGGTTCGCCAGGTCAACAACGGCGTAGCGACCTTTGATGATCTGGGCATAAACGCTGAATCTGCTGGCGAGTTCATCCTGCGGGCGAGCTTGAGCGGCGACGAAACGCTGGCGATCACCGGCTTCAGCCTTGGAACCCTACAGGTGGAACAGCGTCGGATCGCCGCCGGGCTGGCCACCCGCTCAGCGGTCACCGGAGTGGCATTTTCCGGCACCGTCAGCGGGATCACCAACAGCCCCAGCTTTGCCTCTGATCTGCGCCTGAGCGTGACTGCACCAGACGGAACCAGCGCCAGCCTGGGTGGGTTCGAGACAAGCTCCAATCAGCCGTGGGCCTTCGCCGGCGAAGGCTCCGGCACCGACGGCCGCTATGAGAGTGAACACCCCGCGCTGTTCAGCGGCCAGGCAGCGCCCCTGTCCGACGAGGGCTTCTGGCGGTTCGAATTCCGCAACGATTTCTCCGGCGGCGAGCTGATGAGCTGGAGCGATGTGCAGATTACGCTGATCAAACAGCCGATCGAGGTCGTCAGCGGAACTATTCCAGTCCAGGGAAGCCGTATTTTCCAGGACCGTTTCGAGCTGGACTGACCCGTCATGCAAGCCATCATCGCCGTTTCCACGCTGTTGCTGGGCATTGCCATCATTCTGATGGGCAACGGCCTGCTCGGCACCCTGCTGGGCGTGCGCGGCGAGCTGGAGGGTTTCTCGCCGTCCACGCTGGGTCTGGTCATGGGGGTCTACTTCGCCGGATACGTGGCCGGCACCATCTTCGTCCCCAGCATGATCCGGCGCGTTGGTCATATCCGGATCTTCACCGCGCTGGCCTCGATTGCCTCCATCGCAACGTTGACCCACGGCCTGATCGTTCACCCGGTCAGCTGGATGCTCGGACGGGCCATGACCGGCTTTTGCATCGTCGGCATGTACATCGCCATCGAGAGCTGGCTCAACAGCCAGACCGATAACGACAACCGCGGCAACATCTTCTCAGCCTACATGACCACCACGCTGGTGGGCCTGGGGATCGGACAGGTGCTGCTGCTGGCCGGTGACGTGGAGACGCTGTTCCTGTTCGCTCTTGCCTCGGTGCTGCTCTCGCTGGGCCTGGTGCCGGTGGCGCTGACGCGAGTCCATGAACCCAAGATCGAGGATGTTGATCGGCTGGGCCTGCGCAAGCTCTACGAAGCCTCGCCCTCCGGCGTGGTCGGCAGCCTGTTTGCCGGTCTCGGCACAGGTGCGCTTTGGGGCCTGGGCCCGGTTTTTGCCAGCGGCATCGGGTTGGGCACGCGCGGCGTTGCCGGATTCATGGCCTTTACCATTCTCGGGGGCATCCTGATGATGTGGCCGGTCGGCAAGCTGTCGGATCGCTACGATCGCCGTGTGGTTCTGATGTGGGTCTGCCTGGCGACCACCCTGGCCGCCGTTGCGGCGCTGTGGCTGACCCGCATCGACACCAGCTGGGTGCTGCTGGGGGGCTTTTTGTACGGCGCGGTCAGTTTCAGCATCTACTCACTGTCGGTGGCGCATACCAACGACCACGTGGACTACTCGCAGATGCTCGAGACCACCGCCAGCCTGCAGCTGCTGTGGGGCAGCGGGGCAATCGCCGGTCCCATCCTGGCCGGGCTGTTCATGCAGTGGACCGGACCGACCGCGTTCCTGCCGTTTCTGGCCGTCGCCGCGCTGATCCCGGCCATCTTTACCCGTTACCGGATGGGCGTCAGCGACTCGGTCGCTGCAGCAGAACAGGCCGACTACATTCCGCAGTTCGCGACCAGCCCGGTGGCGCTCGAGATGTATCCGGAACAAGAAGTCGAGGAAGAAGCCGCGGCGGAAGACAGGGCGGGTGAGAAAGTCTGCGGCAATTAAAAAGGGCAAAAGCTGACAAATTCAAAATTCATTCTTGAATCCGTCAGAACAATAGCTACGCTTTATCAATGATCGAGCGCAACTTGTCGCCCTCATGCCGCACCTTTTATCCGTGCACGGCGTCATGACTACCTACATGGCTAACTGCTGTATACAGTATGGCCAATAGTGCTTTTTACCGCATGATAGATCAAGAACTCGAAGACCCTCCGAAGATCCCCCTGGATCGCGAAAGTTTGGATGAACCTGCAGGCTACGTATGATCTGGACCAGGCCATCAAGCGGCGCTAAAGGGCGGCTTAAGCAGCATCACCCCCTACGACTACGTCCTGCAGTTCGCCACTGGCCCGATCGCGCTGAAGATGTATCCGGAGCAGGACAGCAAAGAAGGCGTCGATGAGGAATTCGGCACCAAAGAAGCGTCAGCAAAAGCGCAAGCGAAACCGCGCTGATTCACGACTTGACCGGTCAAGACTCGATGGGAATGGTCAACTCGGCGATGAACTGCCCATCCTCGATCCGGGTCTTGAGCCCGTAGCGCTCCTCGTAGGCCAGCGCCAGGCGCTGGCGGATATTGTCCAGCGCCGAGCGGTTGCCTTCGGCCGGCCGGCTGTCCGGATCAGCCAGCGGGTTGGTGACGGTAAAGCGGATGCGGCCGAAGCGGATGCGCTCACCCTGGATGCGGAGGGTGCCGCCTTCTGCACGCCGGGAGATACCGTGAACAATGGCGTTTTCGACCAGGGGTTGGAGGAGCAG
>JAZBOC010000021.1:0-35789 GCA_036353315.1 Wenzhouxiangella sp.
AATACGGGATCGAACCTCAGGGTTCGACTCGGGAGGGCGCGCAGCGCCCGGAGAGCGCTGATGCAAAGCATCAGCAATCCCCGGCCACCGTAATCACGACCGCTGGTACTGCCGCCACTCAAAAGGCCCGCCAAAGTGCGGGCTTTTTTATTTTGACCTCCCCAATGCGGGATCGAACCTCAGGGTTCGACTCGGGAGGGCGCGCAGCGCCCGGAGAGCGCTGATGCAAAGCATCAGCAATCCCCGGCCACCGTGATCACAATCGCGGGTACTGCCGCTGTCCAAAATTCAGTTCCACAGCGCAAACCACAGCAGTCCGATCAGCAGCAGCGCAGTGAGTCCAGTGGCCTGCATGCTGCGCTGGTGTGTCTCGAAGAAGCCCTGCACACGCCTGAGCCTGTCCAGCCAATGGGAATGGGGCCGGTGACGATGCTCGCGCTGGGCGATCAGACGCGGCAGATGGGACGCCAGGCGCTCGGCGACCACGACTAGATCGCCTTCGGGAATCTGGCCCGTGGCGCGCCATCCCAGCCGTACCGCTCCGATGGCGATGACCGTCGTCAGGAGCAGTGGCCAGATCGAAGCCCAAAGCAAGTAGAGCTTGACCGGCTCAATCATGTCGTGCTCGAACGCCCAGAACCAGGGCAGCACCACTCCGGCCAGGACCAGCAAGGCCCAGGACGGCTGCAGCGAAGGATTTCGGGTGCGGGTCTGCCGGGCGAGTTGCCAGGCATGCCACAGCAGCAGCGCCGTGGCTGTTGAGGTCAGGGCCAGAAGGAGAATGAGGATCTCGGCCGGCGTACCATGAATGGCTGCCTTGAGCGCGTTCTTGCTCAGGTAGCCGCCGGTGAGGGGGAAGGCCGCCAGCGAAAGCGCCGGCAGGGCAAACAGGATCGCTCCCAGCCGTCCGATGGCTAGCGAACTGCCGCAGGCAAGGAACAGGGCGGCCTTGTTCAGGCCGTGATGGAGCGCCATGAGCCCGACCAGCGCCAGCAGTCCGTCGCGCTGGTCGGGCAGCAGCAGGGTCAAGGCGAAGGCGGCCAGGATCAGTCCCATCTGGCTGATCGTTGAATAAGCCAGCACGGTCTTGATGCGCTCCTGGGTCAGCCCGATCAATACGCCGGCAAAGGCGGTGAACAGGCCCAGCGCGATCAACGCCCATCCGATCCAGGCCGGATCCTCGGGCAGCCCGGGAACGAAACGCAGCCATCCCATCAGGCCGGCCTTGACGATCACCCCCGACAAGATCGCGCTGGCCGGCACGGGCGCGACCGGATGAGCCAGCGGCAGCCACAGGTGCAGCGGCATGATGCCCATCTTGACCGCAAACCCGGCCAGTAGCAGCCAGCGCGCCGGGGAGGCGGCAAGGGCTTCGTGGTGCGAGTTCAGGCTTGAGAAATCGGCGTTGCCGATGGCGCCGGCCAGCAGCAGAATTCCGCTCAGAATGGCTGCTTCGCCGAGGAATGCCATGACGAGATAAGTGCGTGCCGCCCGCCAGGCCTGCGGGTTGTGTTCGTGGGTGATCAGCAGGTAGGCCGACAGGCTCAGCAGGGCGTAGCCAACGTAGAAGGTGGCGATATCCCCGGCCATCAGCAGCAGGCTCATTCCGCTGAGCGCTCCCAACCAGCCACTCCAGAACCAGCGCCGGTCGCGTTCGATAGTGTTCCAGGCAAACCATGCGCTCAAGTTCCAGGCTACGGCGGTGAGCAGGATCAGGGGCTGATTGATCGCGTCGACGCGCAAAGATACGCCCAACAGCGGCCAGGAAAAGGCGACCTCGGGCCGGGTCAGCAGCGGGCCGAACAACAGCACGCCGGACCACGGTGTCAGTGCGATGGCCAGACGCCGGTAACGTTCCGGTGCCGGAAAGAGCAGCATCAGCGTCATGGGCAGCAGAACGGCCAGCACCGCGCTCATGGGAAATACCCCGCAACGATGGCATCCACCCAGTTCAGTGGACTGAGCGGATGACCGGCCAGCAGCCCCACAGCAATCGACAGCATCGCGGCGACGATGGCCGAGCCGACCAGCGATCCGGTCTCAAGTCGGCTGACGTGAACCTCTCGTGGCCAGTGCTGGGGTGGCGGGTGCAGCCAGATGCGTTTGAGTACCGGCAGGAAGTAGCTGGCGTTGAGCACGGTGCTGGTCACCAGTACGGCCACCACCCAAGCTCGGTCGGCCGCGACCGCGCCGGCGCCCAGATACCATTTGCTGACGAAACCGGCCACGGGCGGTAGGCCGATCATGCCTAGCGCACCGACGGTAAAACAGGCGCTGGTCCACGGCATCCGCCGACCGATGCCGTCGAGCTGGTCGATCCGCTTGACCCCGAGCAAGTTGGCAAAGATGCCGGCGCAGAAAAACAGGATGATTTTCATCAGGCCCTGATGGACGAGGTGAACGAGACCACCTACCGTCGCCACCGGACCGCCGATGGCAATTCCCAGAATGATGTAAGAAACCTGGCTGACCGTGGAGAACGCCAGGCGCTTTTTCAGGTCAGTCTGGCGCAAGGCCTGCACTGACCCGTAGAGAATGGTGAAGGCGGCGACGATCAGCAGCGGGAGATCGAGCCTGAGCTCGGCGACCAGCGCCGCGCCGTAAACGTCCTCGACCAGCCGGATCAGACCAAATGCGCCGGCCTTGACCACGGCGACTGCGTGCAGCAGCGCGCTGACCGGTGCCGGAGCGACCATCGCCTGAGGCAACCAGCCGTGCAGCGGGAACAGCGCGGCCTTGACCCCCATGCCAACCGTGAGCAGCACAAAGATGATCTGCAGGCTGAGTCGAGCATCGACGGCGTGCTCGGCCAGGCTGCCGCCGGGAACGAATGCCTGGGGCCCGCTGATGCCGTACAGCCAGGCCAGGCCAACCAGGAACAGCGCGCCGCCGGACAGCGTGTATCGCAGATAGGCAGCCCCGCTTCGGATGGCTGTGGCCGTGCCGTTATGGACCACCAGCGGCCAGGTGGTCAGCGTGAGCAGTTCATAAAAGATAAAGAAGGTCAGCAGGTTGCCGGCCATGCTGATGCCCATCGTCGCGGCCACGCATAGGCTGAAGAAGCCGAAGAACCGGGCCCGATTGGGGGATCGCTCCAGGTAGGCGATGGCGTAAACGGTTGTGACCAGCCAAAGCACGGCAGACAGCGATGCAAAGAGCATGCTCAAGGCATCAGCGCGCAGCACCAGATCCAGTCCAGGGACTAGCGAGACGCGGAATTCAGGCGTGTAGCCGTTGAGCACCAGAATCCCGATCATGGCCACCAGCAAAAGCTTGAGGACCGCTGCGACGAGATTCAGAATGATGCGCAGCAGCGCGTGGTGCTCGCCGGCGATAAAAATGACCATGCCGGTGAGGGCCGAAACGATGACCACCAGCAGCGGCGTCCAGAACAGCAGCGGCGCCATCACGGCTGCAGTCCCGGCGGCAGACCGGCCTCGACCAGGTCAAGGATCGGTGCCGAGGTGAACCCGGCGACGATGGCGCCCAGGGCCAGCAGCAGCGCGGCCACGCTGGCAAGGTTGGGCGCTCGACGAACAGAGGCCTGGCCGCCATGGCGGCGGGGGTGCAGGCAAATCACGGCCAGGACTCGAAACAGGTAGGCTGCAGCCAGCAGCCCGCCAAGAACAACCAGGATCAGCCAGCCCCAGGCCTTCGCTTGCCAGGCCGCCTCCAGAAACAGCCACTTGGCCAGGAAACCGCCGCTCGGTGGAAGGCCCATGATGCTGACCCCGCCCAGAGCCAGCGCGAAGACGTCGAGGGGCAGGCGCTGATCGATGCCGGCGAGTCGGGACAGGCGATCGGTTCCAACGCTTTTGAGGATGTTGGCCGCAGCCAGGAACATGGCGGCCTTGGCCATGCCGTGCGAGATCAGGTGATAGCTGGCCGCCTGGAAGGCCAGCGCACTGGCCAGCGGAAACAGCAAAAGCAGGTAGCCCAGCTGCGCAACCGTCGAGTAGGCAATGATCATTTTCAGGCGCGGCTGGACCAGCGCGGCGAGAGATCCGTAGATGATCGCCAGGCCGCCGAGCACCCCCATCAGTTGGGCGGCGGTGTCCAGATTCCATTCGCTCGCCGACCAGAACCAAAGGCGCCAGATCAGGTAGATTGACACCTTCACGACCATGGCTGAAAGAATGGCGCTGACCGGACCCGGGGCATTACCGTGCGCGGCGGGCAGCCAAGCATGCAAGGGGAAGATCGCCGCCTTGATCAGCAAGCCAACGATCATCAAGGCCATGGCGGTGATCGCCAGCCAGCCCGGCTCAAGCCGGTCAGTCATCATGTAGAGATCCAGGACGCCGGTCTCACCGTAAATCAGCCCCACGCCCAGCAGATACAGCAGCGAGGCCATCAGCGCCAGCAACAAGTAGCGCATGGCCGCCCTCAGCGCGGCTGGCTTCCCCTCCACAGCAATCAGGCCAATCGCGGTGAGGGTCACCAGCTCCAGCGTGACATAGATGTTGAACAGGTCGGCCGAGAGCACCAGGGCATTCATCCCGGCAAACAGCAACAGCCACAGCGGCCAGAATCGCTGGGCGCGATCGCTGCCGGGCCGAAATGAAAAGCCCGCGTGCAGGCTGACCAACAACGTCATGCCCACGTTCAACCACAGCATCAGCAGGCTTAACGGGTCCAGTTGCCAGGCGATACCCAAGGGACTGTCGTGGCCGGCCAGGGCAACGCGGTAGGCCCCGTTATGCGCCACCTCGAGGGTCGGGATCAGCAAAAGAACGGGCAGCGGAAGCAGGCCGATTCGGATCATCAGGGCCAGCCAGGCCTTTGGGAGCACGACGGCGCCGGCGGCGGCAAGCAGCGGCAGGAAGACGATCAGCGCCAGCGCTTCAGTCGTCATTCTCCGGCTCGTCCTGGATGCCGAGAGTCGCGCGGCCCGTTTCCTGACCCAGTCGGACCATCAGCGCCAGACCGAAAGCGGTGGCTGACACGGCAATGACGATACCGGTCAAGACCAGGGCCTGCGGTACCGGATCCGGATGGCCGGCCACGGGCCCGGCGGTGGCGACCAAGAGCAGGAAAATGGCACTGCCCATGATGTTGACGGCAAACAGCTTGCGCATCAGGTGAGCGCTGACGATCAGCCCGTAGACGCCCACGCCGAACAGTACCGCGGCGGCGAGCACGTAAAGCGTTGAGCTATCCATGCCGGCCGCGCTTCAGGCCCGTTGCGCCAGCGAATAGCAGCACCAGAGTCAGGGCGATGGAGAGCGTCATGGCGCTTTCGAGAAAGTAGATCGCACCGATGCCGGGCAGAGCCAGCAGCGTCCCGCCCTGAAGCAGCGGCGCCAGCCCGAGCAGGATGAAGCTGACCAGCCCGGCCACCAGACCCAGGTTGAGCAGCACGACCGGACGGTCACTGGCCTCGACGCGCCCGGTCAGGATCAGCAGTACGCCAGAGGCTGCAAGCACTGCCCCGGCCTGGAACGCGCCGCCGGTGTCCGAGCTGCCGGCCTTGAGCAGATGGACGCTGACGAGCACAGTCAGCGGCACCACAATCGCGAGCAGGGCGCCGACCAGCGGCGTGGTCGGATCCTGGGTGGTCAGCGAGGGATCGGGGTCGGGTCGCTGGGTGACGGCCTGGGCTCCAAGCAGGGCGGCCAGCAGCACGGTGATCTCGAGCAGGGTGTCAAAGCCGCGGAAAATCAGCAAAACCCCGGTGATCGGGTTGCCCAGTCCGGTGGCGTCCATCGTCTCGAGTACCGCGAGGCCGGCCAGTCCGGGACGATGCTCGGTCAGGCTGGCGGCCAGTCCAATCATGCCGACCAGCAGGCCCGAGGCCACGGCAATCGGTAGCGCCAGCTTCGAGCGCTGGGTCGTTCGCGCAGGCTCCCCCTCCGGTTTCAGTTCGACCAGACGGCGATAGGCGATCATCATCAGCGCCCCGGTCACACCGGCCCCGATCGCCGCCTCGGCCATGGCCAGGTCCGGTGCATCCAGCCGGGCCCAGGCCAAAGACATGGCCAGCCCGAGCACAACGAAATGAAGAATGGCGCGAAACAGCGACGCTGCGTTGATCGCCTGGAGGGCCAGTCCGACCAGGCTGATCACGATCAGTGCATCCAGAATCAGCCCGATCATGGGTGCCGGCTCTTCGTCTCTGAGGGCTTTTGTCCGCCACGGTGCGCGTGACGGGCGATGAGGTGGGCCGAAACGGTGGAGGCGAGCAGCCCGACCAGCCAGACCAGGGCGAGAATCGTGGTGGTCTGCCAGTTCTGACCCAGCACCGCCAGTCCTGCGCAGATCAGCAGGAGACCGGTGTTGTCCGCCTTGGCCAAGGCATGAAGTCGACAGTAGACATCGGGAAAGCGAAGCAGACCGATGGTGCCGGCCAGGTAGAAAGCGCATCCGGCCAGCAGCAGCGCGAGGGCAATGCCGTCGTTCAGGCTCATGGTTCGTCGGCCTCCCCGTTCTCCCGCGCTGGCAGTCCGACGAAAGCCAGCGACAGAATGCTGGCCAGCATGACGATCAGCAAGGCCACGTTGCGAAGCGAGGGCAGCGCCATCCACTCGGCCAGGATCAGCAGCGCAGCCACGGTCGTGGTGCTGAACAGCAGGGCCGCCAGCATGCGGTCAGCCAGAGTCGGTCCGCGATAGACGCGCAGCATGCCGGCCACGAGATTGATGATGAGAAACAGCACCATGGCCGGCAAAGCGATGTCCATCATGGGCGCTGCTCCCCGGCATCGAAGACCCAGCTCAGCATGTCTTCCAGCCTGCGAACCGAGCTCATGCCGCTGTTTGCCAGGGCATGCACCACCAGTTGCTGGCGTTGTTCGTCCAGGGAAACGCTAAGGGTGCCGGGCAAAAGGCTGATGAAGCTGACCAGCAGGGTGGTTGGTTTGCCGGCCGGCAGTCTGATTGGATGATTGTTGAATCCAGGGGAAAGCGGAAGGTCCGGATGAATCGCGCGCAGGGCAACGTCGGCCCCGCCCTTGAAGGACTCCCAGAGAAAGAAGAAAGCGAATACCAGCCAGCGCCACGGACGCCAGGGGTAGGGTGCTTCCGGGGCGAGCCAGGCGCCCAGACTGGCGCCGGCGAGCGCGGCAAGAATGCCGATGACCAGCCCACCGAGGCCGTTGAGCGCGATCCAGATCAGCAGCAGCACCGCGAATACCTGGCTGAACCAGGCCACGGGCAGGTCGCTGCTTCGGTCCCTGGCCGAATGCGGCACGATCTCCCATCCCCTCCGGCGATGATCCCTTATCATATCAGCATCCGCTGATCTTGCCGGCCCGTGACCTCCTATCTGATCATTCTGACGCTGATTGCGGCCGGCTGGGTTTTCGCCCGCGCTCGCATCCTGCCCGAAACCACCCCGGAAGTACTCAACCGGGTGGTGATCACCTTGTGCCTGCCGGCGCTGATCCTGATTCACGTGCCCACGCTGGAGCCGGCCTGGTCACTGCTGCCGCTCATTTTCATTCCCTGGCTGCTGCTGGCCACGACGGTCTTGGTGATCCTTCCGCTGGCCCGACTGATGGCGCTGTCGCGCGAGGCCACGGCTGCCTTGCTGGTGTTGATCCCGCTGGGCAATACCTCTTTTCTGGGTTTCCCGCTGGTCGAAGCCCTGCTGGGTCCTGAATACATTCGGCTGGCCGTGGTTTATGACCAGTTCGGTTCATTTCTGATCGTTTGCACCCACGTGCTGTTCGTGGTTGGCTGGTACGGCGAGGGTGCCAACCCGGATTTCCGCTCCATGGGGCGTCGGATCGTGAGCTTTCCGCCCTTCCTGGCACTGGTTTTCGCGCTGGCATTTGGCAACCAGTGGTTCCCCGAATGGTTGATGCAGATCGTTGAGCGGTTTGCCGACATGCTGCTGCCGCTGGTCACGCTGGCCATCGGTATGAGTCTGCGGTTGAGACTGGTGCGTCGGGATCGCTGGCCGCTGGTGATCGGCCTGACCGGAAAGCTGGTGATGCTGCCTGGCTTGGCCTTGCTGCTGGCGCTGTTGCTCGACGCGCGGCCGGAGGTGGCTCTGGTTGCAGTGCTGGAGTCGGCGATGCCACCGATGATCACGGCCGCGGCGCTGTTGACATCGGCCGGGCTCGCTGTGCGCCTGGCCCCGGCCATGGTGGCCTGGGGCGTGATCTTTTCAGCGCTGACGGTGCCGCTCTGGTTCTGGTTGGCAAGTCAGGTTTTTGGCTGAGGCGCTTGGCCTTTGGATGCCTTCCAGAGGCCGTGACGGCAGGCTTCAGAATGGTGCGCTGCCGGGCGTTCGCGGGTAGGGAATGACGTCTCGAATGTTGCCCAGGCCCGTGATGTAGTTCAGGAGCCTTTCGAAACCCAGACCGAAGCCCGCGTGCGGTACCGTCCCGTAGCGACGCAAGTCGAGAAACCATCCGTAGTCGCTTGGGTCCAGATCGTGTTCGGCCATGCGTCGAGTCAGGACGTCGAGACGCTCCTCGCGCTGGCTGCCGCCGATAATCTCGCCGATGCCGGGGGCCAGCACGTCCATCGCCGCGACAGTCTTGCCGTCATCGTTCAGGCGCATGTAAAACGCCTTGATCTCGTCGGGGTAGTTCATGACGACCACCGGGGCCTTGCAGTGCTGCTCGGTCAGGAAACGCTCGTGCTCGGTCTGCAGATCCACCCCCCAATCGGGCTTGAACTCGAAGCTGCGGCCTGAAGCCTGAAGAATCTTGACGGCTTCGGCATAGTCCATGCGGACAAAGCGGCTGTCGACCAGGGCTTCCAGGCGTTCGATGGCCTGCGGTTCGACCCGCTCGGCGAAAAAGGCCATGTCATCGGCACAGCGTTCCAGCACCTGAGCGAAGACAAATTTCAGAAATTCCTCGGCCAGCGTCGCAAGGTCGTCGAGATCAGCGAAGGCGACTTCCGGTTCGACCATCCAGAATTCGGCCAGGTGGCGCGTGGTATTGGAGTTTTCGGCCCGGAAGGTCGGGCCGAAGGTATAGACCTTGCTCATCGCCAGGCAAAAGGCCTCGACGTTGAGCTGACCGGACACGGTCAGAAAGGTTTCGCGGCCGAAAAAATCCTTGCTGAAGTCAACGCTGCCGCCGTCGCTGCGCGGCAGATTCATCAGGTCCAGGGTGCTGACCCGGAACAGCTGGCCGGCACCCTCGGCGTCGGAGGCGGTGATGATCGGGGTGTTGACCCAGAAATAGCCGCTGCGGTCGAAGAATTCATGAATGGCGCGCGCGGCCACGTGGCGGATGCGGGTGACGGCGCCGAAGGTGTTGGTCCGGGGACGCAGGTGGGCGACGGTGCGCAGGAACTCGTACGAGTGCTGTTTGGGCTGAATCGGGTAGTGGTCCGGGTCTTCGACCAGGCCTGGGATTTCGATCTCGGCAGCCTGGATTTCCAGGCTTTGTCCGCGCCCCTTCGACTCAACCACCGTGCCTTTGCAGCGCACCGAGGCGCCGCTGGTCAGGCGCAGAATACCGTCGCTGTAGTTGGGCAGGTTCTGATCGGCGACCAGCTGCAGATTGGCAAAGCAGGAGCCGTCGTTGACGTGGATAAAGGAGAATCCGGCCTTGGAGTCGCGCCGGGTACGAACCCAGCCCTGGACCAGAACTTCAGTGCCGGCGGCGATTTTTCCGGCCAGCACGTCGCGCACACTTGCAGTGAGCATGATGATGAGAGCGTCCTGTCGTTGAATGAAAGATTGATAGCCCTGATAATAATGGATTGAGTCGCCTTAACGGATGTCAGCTGATGAGCAATGACCATATTTCCCTGACCGACGCCGCGGCTGAGCGGGTTCGTGACTTCATGGCCCGGGAAGGCGGTATCGGCCTGCGCGTCGATGTGCGCCGCACCGGCTGCTCCGGCTGGGCCTACGACGTCGGTATTGCCAAGGCAACCGAAGACTCCGATCATGTTTTCGAAGCCAGCGGCCTGAAGGTCGTGGTCTCGGACAAGGCGCTGCCCATGGTGGTCGGTACGGAGGTTGATTTTGTCCACGATGGGTTGGTCCGGGAATTCCGCTTCCGCAACCCCAACGTGACCGGAGAGTGCGGCTGCGGTGAAAGCTTCACCGTCGGCTGATTCCACATGGCCTGACGAGTCGATTCAGGTTATACTGGTGGGCTAGCTTGGCCTGCTATTGGGCGAGCACCCTTGCTCCACGGCGGTTGCTGCAGACGGCGCCGACCGGGGGCTTTGAAGGGACGACCCTGCATCGATGCGGTCTGTTCCGAGAAACCGTAAGGAGAAAACAACGTGAGACACTACGAAATCGTGCTGCTGGTCCACCCGGACCAGAGCGAGCAGGTGCCCGGCATGCTTGAACGCTACCAGTCGCTGGTCGAAACCAACGGCGGCAAGGTGCATCGCAGCGAGGACTGGGGCCGCCTGCAGCTGGCCTACACGATCGCCAAACTCCACAAGGCGCACTACCTCATGCTCAACATCGAGTGTGACGCCGCCACGCTGGAAGAACTGGAAGGCGTTTTTCGCTTCAACGACGCGATTCTTCGTCACCTGACTGTGCGCAAGGACGAGGCCGAGACCGAGCCGTCGATCATGCTCAAGCGCAAGGAAAACAAGGATGAGCGCGATAATCGTCGGCGCGCGGTGGTCGAAGATGATAACGACGACGATGATGACGATGATGATTCGGACGACGCCGAAGCGGGCGATGATGCCGAGACCGAAACCACCAAGCGGGAGGATTGACCATGGCTCGATTCATGAGAAGGCGCAAGTACTGCCGATTCACCGCCGAGGGAATCGAGCAGGTTGACTACAAGGACGTGGATCTGCTGAAAGATTTCGTCAGCGAAACCGGCAAGATCGTGCCCAGCCGGATCACCGGTACCAAGGCAAAATATCAGCGTCAGCTGGCCACAGCAGTCAAGCGGGCCCGCTACCTGGCGCTGCTGCCGTACTCCGATAACCACTGAGGACGGATCAGCCATGAAACTGATTTTGATGGAAAAAGTCTACAACCTGGGCGATCTGGGCGATACCGTGAAGGTGCGTCCCGGCTATGGCCGGAACTTCCTGCTGCCGCGCGGCAAGGCCGTTCCGGCGACCAAGGAAAACCTCGAACATTTCGAAGCCCGCCGCGATGAACTGCTGCGCCAGGCCAACGAGAAGCTGGCCGCCGCTCAGGCGCGACGCGACGCGCTTGAGGGGCTGGAGGCTGTGGAATTCTCGGCTGCCGTCAGTCCGGAAGGGCGCCTGTACGGCTCAATCAATCCGCACGAAATTGCTGGAAAGCTGACCGAGTTGGGCCACGCGGTCGAAAAAGCCGAGGTGGACATGCCGGACGGCCCGATCCGCGTTCCGGGCGAGTACATGGTCAACCTGATTCTGCATGCGGACGTTCAGACCGAAGTCCGGATCCTGGTGACCGGCGAGGAAAGCTGAAGACACCTTCAATACTTCCGAGTTCTCCCCCCGCAGCCCAACGGGTTGCGGGGGTTAACGCTCCGGCTGGTCTTGCCGGCTGCCAGTGCCTATACTGCTTCAGTTCCTCGCTTGATCGTCCGCTGAGCAATCTTTGAACCATGGTGGCTGAAGCCCGTCTTTCTTCGTTGACCAATGCCAAGGCTCCGCCGCATTCCAACGAGGCGGAGCAGTCCCTGCTCGGGGCGCTGATGCTCTCGGCCAATGCCTGGGACAAGATCGCCGATCAGGTCGACGAGAACGACTTTTATCGCGAGAATCACCGCCTGATTTTCCGGTCTATGGCTGAGCTGTTCCAGCAGGGCCAGCCGGTCGATGCGGTGACCGTCACCGAATGGTTTCAGCGCCACGGCAAACTGGATCGGATCGATGCCGGCGCCTACATTACGATGCTCGCCAACGAGACGCCGGGCCCGGCCAATATCATCGGCTACGCGCGCATCGTGCGCGAGAAATCCATCCTTCGTCAGCTCATCGATATCGGATCGGAGATTGCCGAGAGCGCGCTCCAGGGCGGGGCTCGAGACAGCAAGGAGTTGCTGGCGGAGGCTGAGCAACGGATTTACGCGATTGCTGATCGGGGTGCGCACCGGTCATCGAGCTACGTCACCGTGCAGTCAGTCATGGCTCAGGCGATGGATTTGCTCAATGAACTGCAGGAAAATGAAGGAGAGCTGACCGGGGTGCCCACGGGGTTCGCCGAGTTGGATGCACGCACTGCCGGCCTCCAGCCCACCGACCTGATCATCGTTGCCGCCCGCCCGTCCATGGGCAAGACCACGCTGGCGATGAATATCGCCGAGCGCGCTTCGATTCGCTACAAGGTGCCGGTCGCCGTGTTCTCCATGGAAATGTCGGATACCCAGCTGGTCATGCGGCTGTTCTCCTCACTGGGTCAGATTGGCCAGGACAAGCTCAGGACCGGCAGGCTGGACAACCACGACTGGGTCAACCTGAGATCGGCCATGAACATGCTCAAAGGCGCCCAGATGTTCATCGACCAGACCCCGTCGCTGTCGCCGATCGATTTGCGCGCCCGGGCTCGCCGTATGAAGCGCGAACACGACATCGGCCTGATCGTTATTGACTATTTGCAGTTGATGAAGGTGACCGGAACATCGGAGAATAGAACAAATGAAATCAGTGAGATATCACGTAGTCTTAAAGCTCTTGCGAAGGAGCTGAACGTTCCCGTCGTGGCCCTCTCGCAGCTTAATCGGGCTCTGGAGCAGCGACCCGACAAGCGCCCCAAGATGGCCGATCTGCGCGAGTCTGGTGCTATTGAGCAAGACGCGGATCTGATCCTGTTCATCTACCGTGACGAGGTGTACAACGAAGACTCGCCGGACAAGGGCAAGGCGGAGATCATCATCGGCAAGCATCGCAACGGGGCCACCGGGAGTTTCCCGCTCAGCTTCCAGGGCGAGTTCCTGCGTTTTCGCGATTTCACCTACGACCACTACGGTCAGGACGGCTGATCCTGCATGGCTCGCAATACCCTGGCGCGAATCGATCCGGACGCGGTAGCGCACAACCTTGCCGTCGTGCGTCGACTTGCGCCCGACAGTCGGGTGATGGCGGTGGTCAAGGCAGATGCCTACGGTCATCGCCTTGACCTCGTGCTGCCGGCCCTGGCGGGTGCTGACCTGCTTGCCGTGGCCACCATTGACGAGGCGCGGGCCATCCGGCGGCTCGGCAATCGGCAGCCCGTCCTTTTGCTGGAGGGCGTGCTCGATGCCTCCGATCTGGCGATTGTAGAAAGTCTGACCCTGGAGCTGACCCTGCATCACGCGGACCAGATTGACATGCTGGAGCGTCACGGCCATGCGCCAACGCCCAGGCTGTGGTTGAAGGTGGATTCAGGCATGCACCGTCTGGGCGTGGAGCCGGCCCGCGTGGCCGAGCTGCATGGCCGGCTCAAGGCCTTGCCGGGCGCATCTGAGGTCAACCTTGTCAGCCACTTTGCCAGCGCTGAAGATCCAGACCAGCGGCTGGTACGTGCCCAGATGGATCGCTTCGACCAGGCGGTGGCCGGCCTGGATGGGGAGCATTGTCTGGCCAATTCGGCGGCTATCCTGAACCATCCCGACAGCCACCGCGACTGGGTGCGGGCCGGCGTGCTCCTTTACGGCATTTCGCCCCTGCCGAGCCGCACCGGTTCAGAACTGGACCTGGAGCCGGTCATGAGTCTGGAGGCTGAGCTGCTGGCGATCAACCGGGTGCCGGCCGGCGATTCCATCGGCTATGGCGCCCGCTTCGTCGCCGAGCGAGATCTTCGCGTCGGCGTGGCCGGAATCGGTTACGGCGACGGCTATCCGCGCAGCGTGGCCGACGGCACGCCGGTTCGAGTCGGCGACAAGATGTGCCGCGTTGTCGGCCGGGTTTCCATGGACATGGTGACCATCGATCTTGCCGGCTGCCCTGAGGCGCGGATTGGAGATCGGGTGGTGTTATGGGGTCGCGGCTTGCCGGTGGAGACCGTAGCGGCCGGCGCAGATACGATTCCCTACGAGCTGGTTTGCCGCATTACACGGCGCGTGCGCTATCGAGCGCTGCCGTCGCGTTGCGCTGCGGCAGGGTCTGCGGCGATGCGGCCGCTCAGCCTGGTGCGCTAGAATACCCCGATGGTTGGAAAGCTTTACATCAAAACGCACGGCTGCCAGATGAACGAGTACGACTCGGACAAAATGGCCGATGTGCTTGCCGCGTCCCACGGCATGGAATTGACCGAGCGCGCCGAAGAGGCCGACGTCATCCTCATCAATACCTGCTCGATTCGAGAGAAAGCCCAAGAGAAGGTTTTCTCCCAACTGGGTCAGTGGCGTCCAATCAAGGAGCGGCGGCCGGGTGTGGTGATCGGCGTTGGCGGCTGTGTGGCCAGCCAGGAAGGCGAGGGCATTCTTCGCCGCGCGCCTTTCGTGGACCTGGTCTTCGGTCCGCAGACGATTCATCGGCTCCCGCAGATGGTGGACCAGGTCAGGGAGCGCGGTGGCGCGGCGATCGACGTAAGCTTTCCAGAGATTGAAAAGTTTGATCACTTGCCCGCACCGGGTGCCCGCGGCGCCAGCGCCTTCGTTTCGGTGATGGAAGGCTGCAGCAAGTATTGTTCCTTTTGCGTCGTGCCCTACACGCGGGGTGAAGAGGTCAATCGCCCCCTTGACGACGTCGTCGCCGAGGTGGCCGAGCTGGCCGATCAGGGTGTTTGCGAGATCAACCTGCTCGGGCAGAACGTCAACGCCTACCGTGGTCCGATGCATGACGGGGGCACAGCTGACCTGGCCCTGCTGATTCGCTACGTGGCCCACATCGACGGCGTCGAGCGGATTCGCTTCACCACTTCTCATCCGGTGGAGTTCTCCGACAGCCTGATCGAAGCCTTTGCTGACGTGCCCAAGCTGGCCAACTATCTGCATCTGCCGGTTCAGTCCGGCTCTGATCGCATTCTGGGGCTGATGAAACGCGGCCATACCCGACTGGAATACAAACAGAAGATTCGACGCCTGCGCGAGGCTCGTCCCGACATTGCGTTGTCGTCCGATTTCATCGTCGGCTTTCCGGGCGAGACCGAGCATGATTTCCAGCAGACGCTGGATCTGGTCCGCGAACTCGAGTTCGACCAGAGCTTCAGTTTCATCTACTCCGCCCGGCCGGGCACGCCGGCGGCAGGCTTTCCGGACACCGTCAGCCTGGAGGAAAAGAAGCTGCGCCTGCAGCGCCTTCAGGAGCAGCTCAATCTGCAAGCCGGGCAGTTTGCCGAGCGCATGGTCGGCACCGTACAGCGGGTGGTCGTGGAGGGCCCGAGCCGCAAGGACGCGGCTGAACTGGCCGGACGAACGGAGAACAATCGGGTGGTCAATTTTCCCGGACCGGCCAGACTGGTCGGCCGCATGGTGGACGTGCGCATTACCGCAGCGCTGGCCAATTCGCTGCGCGGTCGAATCGAATCCGAACCCGGTAGCGTTGCCGCCTGATGATGTCGCCTGCAAGCTCCGCGGCTGAAACCGCGTTGACTCTGGAGCTCGAACCGGCTGACAACGAACGCCTGGCCAATCTTTGCGGTCAGCTGGACGAGCATCTGCGGATGATCGAAAAGCGCCTGGGTGTGTCCATTGCAGCGCGCGGCAATCTGTTCAGCCTCGAAGGAGAGGTGGATGCCGTTCGCGCCGGTCGACGCGTTCTGCGCAAGCTCTACCGCCAGGCCGAGCGCGATATCCTGACGCCGGCTCTGGTTAATCTCCAGCTGCAGCAGGCCGGGCTGGACGAAGACGAGGGCGTTGCCGAAGTCAGCATTCAGACCCGGCGCGGCATGATTCGCGGGCGCGGCCCCAATCAAAAGCGGTACCTGGAGCGGATCGCGGCCAACGATGTCAACTTCGGCGTCGGCCCCGCCGGCACGGGCAAGACCTTTCTGGCCGTAGCCTGCGCCGTCGATGCCCTGGAAAAAGATCGTGTCCAGCGCATCGTACTGGTCCGTCCGGCGGTGGAGGCCGGAGAGCGCCTGGGTTTTTTGCCCGGCGACCTGGCTCAGAAGGTTGACCCCTACCTGCGCCCGCTTTACGACGCCCTCTATGAGATGCTCGGCTTCGAGCGAGCAGCCCGGCTGACCGAGCGCAACGTCATCGAGGTTGCCCCGCTGGCCTACATGCGAGGACGGACCCTCAACGACGCGTTCGTGATCCTGGATGAGGCACAGAACACCACGCCGGAGCAAATGAAAATGTTCCTGACCCGCATCGGTTTTGGCTCGCGGGCGGTGATCACTGGCGACCTCACCCAGATCGACTTGCCCCCCAAGGTGGCTTCGGGTCTGCGCCAGGCGGTCGGCCTGCTGCGCGAGGTCGAGGGCGTCAGTCAGACCTTCTTTGATGCACGGGATGTGGTTCGCCATCCCATTGTTCGGCGCATTGTGGAAGCCTATGAAGCCGCCGACCTGAAAGGAGCCGATACCGGTGATTGAACTGGAAATTCAGCGCCAGCTCGACGACCACAATGCGCCTTCCGATGAGCAGATTGAGGCGTGGGTCGAGCAGGCCGTGGCCGGGCAGGGCGATGTGATGGTCAATATTCGGATTGTCGACCTGGCCGAGGGCTGGGCGCTCAACCGGCAGTGGCGCGGCAAGGACTCGGCGACCAACGTACTGAGCTTTCCGGCAGACATGCCCAGGGCAGGCGATACTCGCGTTCTGGGTGACGTGGTGCTGTGCGCACCGGTCATCGAGCGCGAAGCGGCCGAGCAGGGCAAGTCGCCTGAGGCGCACTGGGCCCATCTCGTGATCCACGGGGTCTTGCATCTGCTCGGGTTTGACCATATACATGCCGAACATGCCCAGGCCATGGAAGCGCGCGAGATCGAGCTCATGGCCGGCCTTGGTTTTTCCAACCCCTATGAATCTAGTCATGGAATCTGAACCTCCCCCTACGACCTGCTCCGGCATGCCGGTGTGCACCCGGGTGCCGGCATGAATGACGATACTCTCGCCGGTAACGGCACCCCGAACAGAACCTGGCTTGAAAAACTCGGCAGAGCCTTTGGCGGTGAACCGAGAAGCCGGGACGATCTCCTCGAGCTGCTGCGCGATGTGGCCGCCCAGGGGCTGATCGAGAGCGATACGCTGGCCATGCTTGAGGGCGCCCTGGAGGTAGACGAACTCCAGGTGCGCGATGTCATGGTGCCGCGCTCCCACATGGTCGTTATCAGTGAAAACGCGTCGCTGGATGACATCATGCCGGTGATCCTCGAGTCCGGCCACTCGCGCTTTCCCGTGGTCGGAGAGGATCGTGATGAAGTGCGCGGAATCCTGCTGGCCAAGGACCTGCTGCAGCTTTTTCCCGAACACGCAGAGCTGGTGCTGGCCGACCTGATGCGCGCCCCGGTCATCATCCCTGAATCCAAGCCGCTCAACGTGCTGCTGCGCGAATTCCGGGTCAACAAGAATCACATGGCGATCGTCGTTGACGAGTACGGCGGCGTGTCCGGCCTGGTCACCATCGAGGATGTGCTTGAGGAGATCGTGGGCGATATCGACGACGAACACGATGCCGAGGCGGTCAACGATATCGACCCGATCGGCGACGGCGTCTACCGAGTCCAGGCCCTGACCGTGATCGAGGACTTCAACGAGACGCTCGGTACCGAGTTCAGCGACGAGGAATACGACACGATCGGTGGTCTGGTGGTGGCCGAATTCGGGCGCTTGCCTGAGGCGGGGGAATCCGTGACCATTGGCGAATGGCTGTTCGAAGTCGAAGTGGCTGACGATCGTCGGCTGCATGCCATGGTGGTTCGTCGTCCGGATGCGTGAGGTCGATTAGGCGCAAAGCCGGGAGCGCCGACGCCGGGCCGCGCTTCCGCGGCAGCCTGATCCTGCTCGTTGCCGCACTCGTGCTGATGTCGTCGGCTGGACGGGCTCAGGAAGCCTGGCTGGTGACCTACGGGCCGGGCGCCGAGGTCTGGGAGATGTTCGGCCACAACGCGCTGTGGTTGCGCGACCCTGCCACCGGCCTGGATCACACTTACAGCTTCGGCTACTTCGAAATCGACCGACCCGGTTTCCATCTCGACTTCGCCCGCGGCATCATGGACTACTACGGCGCGGCCAGTCCAGCCCAAGGGGAGTTCGCCTTTTACCGGCAGCGCGGGCGATCGATCTCGGCCCAGAGGCTCGCGCTGTCACCTGGGCAGGTACGCGAACTGCACCAGGCGCTGCACGCGGCCATTTATCCGCATCCGCAGTTCTACGCTTACGATTACTTTCGTGCGAATTGCTCGACCTGGCTGCGCGACCTCATCAACCAGGCCACCGGTGATCGAGTGCGTCCGGTCCTGAAGGCATTGCCCGCGGAACAGACCTATCGCGACCATACGCGACGGATGACAGCGGATCGGCCCTGGATCCAGACCGGCATCCTGCTGCTGATGGGTCCTTCCGTTGATCAGCCAATGACGGCCTGGGAGGAGGCCTTTCTGCCTGAAGCGCTGGCCGATTGGCTGGAGTTAGTCAATCTCAGTGACGGGCCGCTGATTGTCGAACATCGGGTCATCCACGATCCTGGCCGCTTTGTCCCGCCGTCGGTTGCCCGCAGTCCCTGGCTGCTTTTGTTGATCATCGGGCTGGGCATCGGTGGCGCGATCGTGCTGGCTACCCGCGCCGGCGAATCGACGGCCCGCTGGACCGTCCGACTGGGCGCGGGGCTCGCCGGCCTGGCCGGTGCGGTGCTGGTGTGGATGGTCGTGGCGACCGATCACCAGGATGCAGCAGGCAATCTCAGTCTGCTGCTGCTGCATCCCTTCTGGTGGTTGCTGCTCGTTCCCGCACCGGCGCGCTGGCGCGCCGGGTTGCGGCTGGTGCTGTTGGTCTGCCTTGCTCTCGGCGCCATGGTGCTGGCCTGGCCCGGGCTGTTGCAGGATCGACCCGCGCTGGTCGGTCTGCTGTTGCCGGGGCTGCTGGCGATCCTGTGGGCGGCGGGGCGCAGGACAGCGGCAGTCCCGCTCAAGCCATCCTGATCCGCCGATCATGGCGCGGCAGGGTGTCGGGATCGTGGGTAATCATGATCACGGTGCGTGAGCCCAGCCACTGATCCAGGGTTTCAGCCAGCCCCAGGGCGGTTTCGCGATCCAGGCCAGTGGTGGGCTCGTCGAGGATCACGATCGGACAGTCGGTCAGGATCAGGCGGGCCAGCGCGAGGCGGCGGGCCTCGCCGCCGGAGACATTGCCTCCGGCTTCGCTGATCCAGGTCTCCAGGCCGTCATCCAAGCCGTCCATGAAGTCGGCCAGGCCGGCGATAGCGAGCGCCCGACCCAGTTCCTCGTCGGTGGCCTCAGGCCGGGCCAGGCGCAGATTGCGCTCGACAGTGTCGTGAAACAGCATGGGCCGCTGCGACAGTAGCCCGATATGTCGTCGCAGGCTGGCAGGATCGAGCTCGCGCAGATCTCGCCCGCCCAGCAGTAGCCGGCCCTGGACGGGGTCGAGCTGGCGCAGAATGAGCTGGGCCAGCGTGGTCTTGCCGCAGCCGCTGGGTCCAATCAGCGCGATGCGCTCGCTGCTGGCGACGTTCAGACTGAATCCGTCGAGGACCCAAGGCAGCTCGGGTTGGTAGCGGAAGCGAACGTCCTCGACGACCAGGTCCGACCCCGTCGCAGGCTGGGGATTGTCCGCGACCGGGAGGCGCGGCCCATCGGCTGTCAGGGCGCCGATTCTGCGCTGTGCGCCGCGGCATTGTTCCAGCTTTCGCCAGGCCGCGGGCAGCGTCTGCCAGGCCTCGCCCAGCCCCAGCGCGGTCAGCACCGCCAGCCCCAGCACCGGGCCGGAAATCAGCCCCTGCTGAAACAGCCCGATACCCAGGACCAGCACCAGCCAGACCGCCAGAAACCCGGTCATGGTCACCAGTCCCTGGCTGAGTGCGTCCAGTTTCGCGAGCCTCTCCTGCAGCGCGATGGTCCGGGCCGACAGACGCAACAGTCGCTCACGTTGTCCAGCCACCCGGTCATAGGCCAACAGATCGGCCAGGCTGTCGAAGCTCTCGCTGGCTTCCCGGCGCAGCTCGGGCAGGGTCTCGACGAGCTGATGACTGGCTTGATGGCCACGTCGCCGGCTGAGCTCGGCCAGGGCTGGATTGACCAGCAAGAGGCTCAGCACGGCCAGGGCCATCCACGCGTTGATCAAGACGCCGAACAGCCCGGCGACCGCCATGGTCAGCATCAGGGCCGCCGCCGTCGGTCCGGCCACCCCAATGAACAGGTGATCCAGCGTGTCGACGTCGGTGGTCAAGCGGTTCAGCGTGTCACCGCGGCGAAGTCCGCGCAGCTGATGCTCATCAAGGCGCAGCAGTCGATCGAAAACCTGGCCGCGGAGATCCGCTAGAAGCCGGAACGTGGCTTCGTGGGTGATCAGACGTTCCAGATAGCGCGAGACGGTGCGGAGCACGGCCGCCAGGCGAATGCCGGCGCCGGGGGTAAAGATATCGAGCGTGGCAATGACACCCAATCCGGCGAGCGCGCTGGCGGTGATGAACCAGCCTGACAGACCCAGCAGGGCCGTGCCGGCGATCAGGCTCAAGACCATCAGCAGCGTTCCGGCCAGCAGCCACCAGCGGCGGCGACCCAGGATGGCGCCGAGTTTCAGGTCCGGTTCATGCATGGTCGGTTGCCTCTAGCTGCCCGTTGCGCATGACCAGCACGCGATCGGCCCAATCGCGTGCACGGTCACTATGGCTGACGCAGATCACCGTCATTGGGGTCTCACTCAAGGCTGCTTTCAAGGCCTGCCAGACCTCGCCGCCGGTGGCATCGTCCAGGCTTGCGGTTGGCTCATCCAGCAGCAGAAGCGGATAGGGCCTGAGGAGCACCCGGGCGAGCGCGATCCGGCGGGCCTGGCCTCCGGAGATGCCGAATCCATCCTGGCCGATCTGCGTGGCCAGACCCTCTGGCAAGCACTCGATGAACGTCTGGAGGCCGGCGCGCTGGGCAGCGCTAACAACCTGCGCCTCATCAGCATCGGGGTCCGGCAGGCGAATGTTGTCGGCAATGCTGGCTGGCAGCAGGAGCGGATGCTGTCCCAGGTAGCCGCGCACCTGGGCCAGCTGAGCGGTGCTGAAGCAACCGAGATCCTGGCCCTCAATCTGGATGCTTCCCTGATCGGGCTCGCCGAAACCGGCGAGCAGGCCTAAAAGAGTCGTCTTTCCGCTGCCACTGGCACCGGTAATCAGCAGTTTCTCACCGGGTTCGATATCGAGATTGATGCCCCTCAGTACCTCCGGGCGGCCCGGGAAGCTCAGGCGCAGGTCCCTGATCGTGACAGCGCAGGCCTGGCGTGGCAATGGGGTGTTTTCGTTCTCGGGCTCCGTTCGGGCCGGCTTGGCCGACAAGTGCTCACGCAGGGCCCCGGCTGCAGCCAGGGCACCGGCCCGATCGTGCCAATACTGGGCCAGGGTTCGCAGTGGATTGAAAAACTCCGGGGCCAGCAGCAGGATGAACAGGCCCTTGAACAAGGTCAGCGAGGGCGCAGTGGCAAAGTCGATCATGCCAAGCAGACCGAGCCCGATGTAGATGGCCAGCGTCGCGATGGCCACGGCCGCAAAAAACTCCAGAACGGCCGAGGAAAGAAAAGCGATCCGAAGCACCTGCATGGTGCGCACCCGGAACTGTTCCGACAGCTCTCCGATGCGCGCGCTTTCCCTGCCTTCGGCGCCAAAGCGCTTGAGCGTGTCGAGTCCGCGCAGACGGTCGAAGAAAATTCCGCTCAGGCGCGCCAGAGCGTCCTGTTGCTGGCGACTGACCTGGCTGGCACCCATCCCGATGATGATCATGAAGGCCGGGATGATGGGTGCTGTGATCATCAGCAGCAGGCCGGATAACCAATCGGTGGGGAACACCGCGATCAAAATGAAGATCGGGACCAGCAGGGCCACGGTCGACTGTGGCAGGTAGCGGGAGTAGTAGGGGTCGAGATGATCGACCTGTTCAATCAGGCTGCTGGTGATCAGACCGGTACCGGAGCGCGCGGTGTGGATCGGCCCGGCCCGCGCCACGGTGGTAAACAGGTCATCGCGAAGCTGCTGACGAACATGGCTTGAGGCTTTGGCCGTCAGATGACTCCTGAGGCTGACCGTGCCCGCCCGAACGGCCCAGGCCAGCAAAAGAGCGGCCAAGGGGATCGTCAGCGTCGATATCTGCGCGTGGTCGATGATGACGCTGGAAATGATCCAGGCCAGCAGTCCGGCCTGGGCGAGAATGGCCGCAGCCTCGAGCGCGGCCAGAGCAAACGAAGAGGGCACCAGCCACGCTGGTGCCCTCTCGTTGAGCCATTGACGATGTCCCGGACTAGTGGCCAGCGTAACCGGCTCCCGGCTGGACCTTGCCGCGGAAGACCCAGTATGTCCAGGCGGTGTATCCCAGCACGATCGGAATCAGGAACAGGAATCCGATCAGCAAAAACAGCTGGCTGCCCGGATCGGATGAGGCGTCCCAGAAGGTGTAGTTTGGTGGCACCGCATACGGCCACATGCTGATCAGGATTCCCAGGTAGAACATGGCAAACAGCACCATCGACCCGATGAACGGCGAGCCCTCGGCCCGTTTACGCAGACGGGTGAAAATCCAGCCAGCAAAGGCCACGGTCAGGAACGGGAAAATCCAAAGCCAGCTGATGTTGTCCATCCAGCGGCTCATGACCCGCTCGTTCATCAGCGGCGTCCACAAGCTGACCACGATGAAGAACAACATGACCGCGCCGAGCAACCAGGGTGCGACCTTGTAGGCCCAGTCCTGGGTGCGTCCTTCAGTCTTCATGATCGTCCAGGTGACACCCAGCAGCGCGTAGCCGGCAACCACACCCAGTCCCGTCATCAGGGTGAAAGGCGTGAGCCAGTCAAACGCACCACCCACGTAGCGGAAGTTCTCAGTCTCGAATCCCTGTACGTAGGCGCCGATGACCGCGCCCTGGGCGAACGAAGCCACGGTGGAGCCACCGAAAAACGAGTAATTCCAGAGGTGCTTGTTCTTGGTTGCCTTAAACCGGAACTCGAACGCAATACCGCGGAAGATCAGCCCGGCCAGCAGCAGAAACACGCCGATGTACAGCGCCGGCAGAAAGACCGTGTAGATCAGCGGAAAGGCTGCCAGCAGGCCGGCCCCGCCCAGAATCAGCCAGGTTTCGTTGCCGTCCCAGACCGGCGCGACCGATCCCATCATCAGATCGCGTGATTCGTCGTCGGGCGCGAACGGAAAAAGAATACCCACGCCTAGATCGAAACCGTCCATGAGGACGTACATGAAAACGCCCAGGCCGATAATGCCGACCCAAATCAGGGTTAGATCAATCAGTTCCATGTTCAGCTCCCCGCCGGGCTCGGCGCTTCATCCAGTTGAGTGCTTACGGCCGACCAGGGCCGCTTGGGCCGCGCGTCGCTGCTTTCGGACGACTTGTCGATCGGGTCGGGCCCTTCCTTGATGACCTTGCGCAGGTAGAACACGCCGGCCGAGAACACCACCGCGTAAACCGCGATGTAGCCGATCAACGTCACCAGGGCCATCCATCCGGTCACTGAAGGCGTTACGGCCTCTTCAAGACGCATGATGCCCTGAATCATCCATGGCTGACGACCGACCTCGGTCACGAACCAACCGGTCACCACGGCGATGAACGGGGCCGGAATCAGCCAGGTGTAGGCTCTGAGCAGCAGCCGGGATTCGAACAGCTGCCCCCGATAGAGCTGAACCGCAGCCAGTAGCGAGATTGCAATGAAGATCATCCCCAGACCAACCATGATCCGAAAGGTCCAGAAAACAACCCCCACGGGCGGGCGCTCGTCGGCGGGCACTTCCAGCAGACCCGGAACCACGCCGTCGGCGCTGTGAGTCAGCACGATGCTGGCCAGATAGGGAATTTTGATCTCGAAATGGTTGGTCTCGTTGGCCGCATCGGGAATGGCGAACAGGATCAGCGGTGCACCGGCCTTGGTTTCCCACGCGCCTTCCATGGCGGCAACTTTGACCGGCTGATTCTCGAACGTGTTCAGACCGTGCTCATGACCGACAAACAGCTGGAGCGGCGTGGCAACGGCGAGCATGACCACACACATTTTGAGCGCCTTCTTGCTCGTTTCCGGGTTGCGGTTGTTGAGCAGATACCAGGCACTGACGCCAGCCACCACAAAGCCGCCGGTGATGAACGAAGCCAGCGCCATGTGGGCGAATCGGTAAGGGAACGATGAGTTGAAGATCGCCTGAATCCAGGAGGTCATCTGAACCATGCCATCCACCATCTCGATGCCACCGGGTGTGTGCATCCAGCTGTTGGCCGACAAAATCCAGAACGAAGAAATGAACGTTCCAATCGCGACCATGCACGCCGAAAACAGGTGCAGTCCGCGCGGCACCTTGTCGCGGCCGAACAGCAGCACGCCGAGGAAGGTGGCTTCAAGGAAGAAGGCGGTGACGACCTCGTAACTCAAGACCGGCCCGAGGAAGTTCGAGGCGGAGTAGGCGAAGTTGGACCAGTTGGTGCCGAACTGGAACGCCATCACGATGCCGGAGACCACGCCCATGCCGAAAACGACGGCAAAGACCTTGACCCAGAACTTTGACAATCTGAGATAAACCGGATTGTCGGTGCGGTAATACAGCCCTTCCAGAACCGCTACGTAGGCCGCAAGGCCGATGGTGAAAACGGGAAAAATGGCGTGGAAGGAAACCACAAAAGCGAACTGGATTCGCGAGATGAGAATCGGATCGAGATCCATGACGAACGTCCCTGTTTAGAACTCGATGAAGTATACATCATGGGATGAGGAAACCCATGAATATGAAACGATATATCGGTCTTTCACGACTGGCTCATTTCGGCGAGAAGTTCGGCCTGATGCGCGTCGATCAGTGGCTCGATGACGCTTTCCAGACCACCGTCGAGCACGCTGTCGAGCTCGTACAAGGTCAGCCCGATCCGGTGGTCGGTGATCCGACCCTGGGGATAGTTGTAGGTCCGAATACGTTCTGAGCGATCACCTGAGCCGACCTGCAGTTTGCGGTCCGCCGCGCGCTGCGAGCGCTGGCTCTCGCGCTCGGCTTCCAGCAGTCGGGCACTGAGCAGGCTGAGCGCGCGAGCCTTGTTCTTGTGCTGGGAACGCTCGTCCTGGCATTCAACCACGATGCCGCTGGGCAGATGGGTAATGCGTATGGCCGAATCGGTGGTATTGACGTGCTGGCCGCCGGCCCCGGACGAGCGATAGGTATCAATCCGAAGATCATTGGCATTGATATCGACTGCGTCCACCTCATCGACCTCGGGCAGGATGGCCACAGTGCAGGCCGAGGTATGGATGCGGCCCTGGGACTCGGTTGCCGGCACCCGCTGCACCCGGTGCGTGCCGGATTCAAATTTCAGCCGCGAATACGCGCCGCGACCGATGATTCGGGCAATGACTTCACGATAGCCCCCGGCATCGTTTTCCTGAGCCGAAAGAATCTCGACCTTCCAGCGCTGTCTTTCTGCGTAGCGCGCGTACATCCGGAGCAGATCACCGGCAAATATGCCGGCCTCCTGGCCTCCGGTGCCGGCCCTGACTTCCAGGAAGATATTGCGCTCATCATTGGGGTCGCGCGGCAGCAAGAGCCGCTGCAGTTCGGCCTCAAGTGCGACTTTGCGAAGTTCGAGTTCGCCGATCTCCTCTTTTGCCAGCTGCCGCAGGCTGTCATCGGCTTCGGACAGCATGGCCTGGGCGTCCTCGCGGGCGGTTTCGCATTCGCCATAGGATTGCCAGACCGCGATAACAGGATCGAGCTCGGCATACTCGCGCGACAGCGCCTGAAACTGGCGCTGATCGCCGATGACCTGCGGGTCCGACAGCAGGTGGGCAAGTTCTTCGAAGCGTTCGCTGGCCTGCTGCAGCCGCTGACGAATCCCGGCGTCCACGGCGCGTCAGTCCCGATCCAGGAAATAAAAGCGCGCCGCTTCGAGCAGAGACTCATCGTCGCTTTCGGCGGCCTGGCGCAAACGGATGCTGGGACCGTGCAGAAGCCGATTGACCAGTTTGTGTCCCATGCGCCGAACGACGTCCTCCGGCACCTTGCCGGCCGCCAGGTCCTGGATGGCCTGTTCCAGCAGCTGGTCGCGCTCCTGCTGGGCGCGCTGACGCAGTTCCTTGAGCGTTGCGCTGGTGCTTTGCAGACGAAGCCAGCGCTCGAAGGTGGTGACTTCCGACTCGATGATCTCCATGGCTTTCTGCAGCGCGGCCATGCGCTGCTTGTGACCGGATTCGACGATGGCATGCAGATCATCAATCGTGTAAAGAAACAGGTCGCCAAGATCGCTGGCGGTGGGATCGATATTGCGCGGCACCGAGAGGTCAAGAGCAAACATGGGGCGATGGCGGCGGCTGGCCAGCGCGGTCTTGATCATTGGCCGGGTCAGAATAGGTTCCTTGCTTCCCGTGCAGGCCAGCACCATGTCGTGTTCCGGCAGCAGCCTGGGCAGCTCGTCCAGGGTGTACGGACGGGCGTCGAAGCGCTGAGCGAGCGTCTGTGCACGCTCGATGCTGCGGTTGGCGATGCTCATCCCCCGCACGCCGCTGTCTCCGAAGTGGACGGCGCAGTCTTCGATCATCTCGCCGGCGCCGATCAGGAGGACCCGGAGCCGATCCAGCGATCCAAAGATCTGGCGGGCCAGGCGCATCGCGGCAAACGGAAGGGTGACCGGGTTCTGCCCGATGCCGGTCTCCGATCGCACGCGCTTGGAGCCGGCAAAGGCGTGCTGGAACATTCGGTCGAGCTTGCTGTCCAGGGTATTGGTCTCGCGGGCGAGTTGCCAAGCCTGCTTGACCTGGCCGCCGATCTGCGGTTCGCCGACCACCATGGAGTCCGCGCCGCAGACCACCTTCATCAGATGAAAGACACCGGCAGACTGCTCAAGGTGATATAGATGCTCCTGATACTGTCCGGGATCAAGCTGATGCCAGCCATGCAGCCAGTCCGTGATCAAGCGGATGACAGGACGCTGGCTTGAGGTGAAGATTTCAGTTCGATTGCAGGTGCTCAGAATCGCGCAGCCGTCTATGCCGGGTGTGGCGGCCAGGCTCTGGAGCGCGTCAGACAGGCTGTCGGCCGGGAAGGCGAGACGCTCCCGAATCGCGATCGGTGCCGTGTGATGACTGATTCCAACGACCGACAAGGACATGCTGATAAACTTTTGGGCAAACCTTTCATTGTGGCGCCGTTAATGACGCAGATCAAGCCAGCTTTGACCGGCATCCTCTTATTGCTTCTCGCCGCCTGCAGCCTGACGCCGGAGGCGGGCCGTGTCGAGTCCGATTCGGATAAGGAAACAGCAGCATCCTACACTGAAGACGAGTGGTCCGATGAAGTTCTGTTCCATCTGCGTGCCGCTCAGCAGGCCGGCGGCGGCGAGGAACATCAGGAGGGCATACGCCGACTGCTGGAAGCGGCGCAAGAGCAGCAGGACATTGATCTGGTCCGGCAGGCAGCCGGGATGGCATGGCGAACCGATCAATGGCCGGCCTTGATCACGGTGACCGACGAATGGCTGAGACAGGATCCGGCGTCGCAGGATGCCCGGCGCCTCGGGATTCTGGCCCGTCTCAACGCAGACCAGTCCGACCAGGCGGTCGACGCCATGCGACGCTGGCTGGAGCAGGATCCGAATGATGCAGAACGGCGTCTGCAGCGCGACGTGGTTCAGATTCTCGCTGCGGCAGAGTCGATTGATCGGGCTCCGCAATATCTGGACAGGCTGATTGAGGCGGCTGGATTTGACCCTGAAGACGGGCCGGCGCTGCTGGCGCGCAGCCGGCTTTACTGGGAAATCGGCGATCCGCACCGGGCGCTGGATTTGGCCAAGAAGGCGGCCGATCGACGCGAACAGCGGGAAGAGCTGTCATGGGCGGCCCAACTGGCTTCGGCGCTGGAGGACCATGAGACGGCGCTGGGCCTGTACCAGCGGGCGCGGGCAGTTGCGCCAGACGCGTGGACCCTGGGTCTGGCCGAGGCTCAGACGCTTCGCAATCTGAACCGCCTGGATGAGGCCCTGACGGTTCTGGCTGAGCTGCCGGCCAGTCCGGACGTGCTATATAGCCAGGCGAGCTATCGCTTCGAGGCCGGCCAGGCGGAAGCGGCCAGAGAGTCTTGGCAGCAACTGGCTGATTGGGCGCCGGTTGAAGACAGCGACCAGCACGCTTTCATGGTTGCCTGGCTGGCGGAGTACCTGGAGCTTCCGGAGCAGGCGGCGTCCTGGTACGCTCGAGTCCGGGGCGGGCCGCAGGTTGACCGGGCCATGATTCGGCGTGCGGTACTTCTGGCCACCGATGGCCGCCTGGCCGAGGCGCGTCAACTGCTCAAGTTGGCCCGGGATACCGAGCAGCCCGATCAGCGCGAGCGCGCCTACCTGGTCGAGGCCGAAATCCTGGCAGATCGTGGCGAGCATGATGAGGCGCTGCTCCTTCTGAGTGAAGCGCTGCGCGAGTCGCCCAACAGTATCGCGCTGCTTTATGCTCGCGCGATCACCGCGGTGGAGAGCGATGATCTGGGCCTGGCGGAACAGGATCTGCGTCGCATCATTCGCATCGATGGCGAAAACGCCATGGCGCTCAATGCGCTGGGCTACACCCTGACCGATCGAACCAGCCGGCACAGTGAAGCCTATCGGCTGATCCGCCGGGCACTTGAGCTGGCACCGGAGGAACCGGCGATTCTGGATTCCATGGGCTGGGTGTATTTCCGACTCGGTCAACCCGAAACGGCGCTGCCGTACCTCGAGCGGGCCGCCGCCGGCGAGGACAATCCGGAAATCCTCGCCCACCTGGCCGAGGTGCTATGGCATTTGGATCAGACCGAAAGGGCGGGTGAAGTGCTTCGTGAAGCGAGCCTTCGGCACCCCGACAATGAAGATCTCACTGATGTCGCTCAGCGCCTGGAGATTCGTTGATGAAGGCTGGCAGTGTGCGCGTCGTTGCCCTGGCTGTTTTGTTCAGTGCGCTGCTTGGCGCCTGTGCAGTGCGAGAACAACGACCAGAGGGTCAATGGCTGCAGGAACGCCAGGACTGGTTTGATGATTATCCCGACTGGCGGGTCACCGGGCGGCTGTCAGTCTCCGACGGCGATCAGGGCGGGCAGATGACCTTCGATTGGCGCGGCACAGGGTCGCAGCACGACTTGCGCCTGCGCAGCGTGGTCGGCGGCAAACAGTGGCGCCTGATGTTCAACGAAGGCGGTGCCTTGATCGAGGGCAGTGACGTCGGGCTGATGCAGGGCCCAGACCCTGATGTCCTGGTCGCCGAGATCGTCGGTTGGCCGATTCCGGTAACTCGGCTGGCCTACTGGCTGCGCGGTCTGACGGCGACTGATCAGGACGAGCTGACCTTCGCTGCCGATGGCACCATGGCGAGCATCGGCCAGGGCGACTGGAACCTGGAATACGTGCGCTACGAGCAGCCGTCCTCCGGGCCGTTGATGCCAGAGCGGGTTGAGGCGCTCAGCCCGCCCTATCGCGTGCGAATGATTCTCCGAACCTGGCGCTGGATGGACCCGGCATACTGAAATGCCGCTATAATGCAGCCCGTCGGCGGTCCGGACCGGCGGCGCACGAGCCGACGTTTACTGCTGGGACGTCGCCAAGTTGGTTAAGGCACGGGGTTTTGATCCCCGCATTCGCAGGTTCGAGTCCTGCCGTCCCAGCCATTCAATCCATTCCGGAAGTTCAATAGCGAGGCGCTCCGCTCTTGACAGATTCCACCCTGATGGTCTTTTCCGGCAACGCCAACCCGGCGCTGGCCGCCGCGCTTGCGCGTTCGCTGGGCGTTCCTCTCGGCCGGGCCAATGTCGGTCGATTCAGCGACGGCGAGACCATGGTCGAGATCATGGAAAACGTTCGCGGTCGCGATGTCTACGTGATCCAGCCGACCTGCTCGCCGGCGGCGGAAAACTTCATGGAGCTGCTGGTCATGATCGACGCCCTGGCGCGGGCCTCAGCCTGGCGCTTGACCGCGGTGATCCCGTATTTCGGCTATGCGCGCCAGGATCGTCGTCCGCGCTCGGCCCGGGTGCCGATCACGGCCAAGGTGGCTGCGCGCATGATCAGTACCGTGGGCACCGACCGGGTGGTCACGGTGGATCTGCACGCCGACCAGATTCAGGGTTTTTTCGACATTCCCGTCGACAACGTCTACGCCTCGCCGCTGACCCTGGCCGATATCTGGAAGCAATACAGCGCTGAAGAAATCATTGTTGTCTCGCCGGATGTCGGCGGCGTGGTCCGGGCCCGGGCGATCGCCAAGCGCCTGGACGCCGATCTGGCGATCATCGACAAGCGTCGACCGCGAGCCAACGAGGCCACCGTGATGAACCTGATTGGCGACGTCAGTGGCAAGGTTTGCGTACTGGTCGACGACATGATCGACACCGCCGGGACGCTGTGCGCCGCGGCCTCGGCGCTCAAGGACGCCGGGGCGCTGAAGGTCGTCGCCTACTGTGTCCATCCGGTCCTGTCGGGTCGTGCGATCGAGAACATCAGCAACTCCCGCCTCGACGAAATCGTGGTCACCGACACCATTCCGCTCAGTCAGGCCGCGCTGGACTGCGGCCGCATCCGTCAGCTGTCCGTGGCCCAGATGCTGGCCGAAACCATCCGCCGCATGTCAGAGGGTGAATCGGTCAGCTCGATGTACGTCGACTAAGGCCGCTTCAGTACCCGATCCAGACCGCCACGATCAGCGCCGCCGAGGCCAGCGCGAGCAGTTTGAGGATCAACGGGAAGATGAATCGGAACCAGCGCTCGTAGGGAATGCCGGCCAGGCCAATGATGCTCATCAGGACCGGGTTGGTCGGCACGATCATGTTCATGAAGCCGTCGCCGAACTGGAACGCCAGCACCGCGACCTGTCTCGACACCCCGACCAGGTCGCCGATCGGCGCCATCAGCGGCATGGTGACAAAGGCCTGGCCGCTGCCGGAGGGAATGAACAGGTTGAGCAGGCTCTGGATGGCGAGCATGCCCACCGCCGAGAGTTCGGCCGGGAGCTGACCCAGGGGCGTGGCCAGGCCGTTGACGATGGTGTGCAACACCAGGCCGTCTTCCAGGATCAGCGCGATCGAGCGGGCAAACCCGATCAGCATCGCCGTGCCCGCCAGTTCTGACGCGCCCTTGATGAAGGTTTCGGCGATTTCGTCGAGCTTCAGTCTGGCCGTCAGGCCGCCGACCATGGCCAGCAGCAGGAACACCGCGCCGAGTTCGACCAGGTACCAGCCGAACCGGGCGATGCCGATGATCAGCACGACCAGAGCGGTCAGCGTGGCGGCGATGACCAGCCCCCTGCGCATCGTCAGCTCGGTGGGTCCTGTGGGTGCCGGTGGCTGGGCTGAGGGGATATCCGCCACCAGGCTGGCCTGTGGATCGGCTTGCACCCGTTGGGCGTAGCGCCAGACATGGTGAAAGCCGACGGCGAAAAAAGGTAGCCACAAGGCCAGCCGGTACCCCCAGCCGGATCCAGGCTGCAGCTCCGCCACCTCCTGAGCCACCAGCAGGGTAAAGGGGTTGATCACGGCCACCCCGTAGCCGATGCCGTAGCCGACCACCATGATGCCGATGGCGGTCATGGTGTCCATGCGCAGCGACACGCACAGGGCGATCAGGATGGCCGCGAAGGGAATGTATTCCTCGGCCATGCCCAGGGTGGCCGAGGCGACCCCGAAGGCCAGCATGCCGCCCAGGATCAGTAGCCAGGGCAGCCGCCCGAAGCGCCGGATCAGCCGGTCCAGCATGGCGTCGATGGCACCGGTCGAGCGGATCACCGCCAGCGCCCCGCCGATGATCAGCACGAAAAAGATGATTCCCTGGGCATCGGCCAGCGCACGCGGCACCACGGTCAACAGCGACCACGGGCTCAAGCTTGGACTGTCCTCGATCGTGGCGTAGGTGCCGGGCACGACCATTTCCCGCCCGGCCTCGTTCAACTGCGTCTCGAATTGTCCGGCCGGCAGGATCCAGGTCAGCGCCAGCGCCGCGACCATCATCGCGAACATCAGCACCAGGGTATGGGGCACGCGGAAGGGTGTGCTCATGCGCAATCGCCTGCCGGTGCGAAAAGTTCAGTGGCAATCATTGGCCGATGTGATCCTGCAGAAACGCCAGGACCGCATCGTAAAGCTCCACCCGATTGTCGACGTCGAAAAAGCCGTGACCTTCGTTTTCCTTGACCATCCAGCGGTAGGGCTTGTTGTGCGCCTGTAGGGCAGCGCGAAGGCGCTCGGCGTGGCCGACCGGCACGCGGATGTCGTTACCGCCGTGAACAATGAAGACCTCGTCTTCGATCCGATCGGCGAGGTGAACCGGCGAGTAAGCTTCGAGGCCCTCTGCACTGGTCGCCACGTGGCTGCTCATGAAGCGCTCGAAGGCCATGCGAGATTGACGATCCGTGCCGCGTGACAAGTCTGAGCCGTCGCCCTCGCGAAACCAGACCAGGTCATACACACCGACGATACCGACTCCGCACTGGTAAAGTTCGGGTGACAGGATCAGACCCATCAGAGTGGCGTAACCGCCGTAGCTGCCGCCCATGATGCAAATCCGCTCCGGATCGGCGATCCCTTGCTCGATCGTCCAGCGGGTAGCGTCGGTGATATCGTTTTGCATGGCCTGTCCCCACTCGCGGCGGCCCTTGCGCAGGAAATCCTCGCCGCGGTTGCCCGAGCCGCGAAAGTTGATCTGAAGAGTGGCATATCCATGGTGGGCAAAGAACTGCGCTTCCGGGTTGAAGCCCCAGTGATCGGTCACGCCAAACGGACCGCCGTGGACATTGACGATCAGCGGCAGCGGCTGACTGGCTTCGGCCGGGGCGGTCAGCAGACCGTGCAGTCTGACCCCGTCGCGAGCGGTGATTTCCACCACCCGCATCGGACTTAGCTGCTGCTTGGGTAGTTCTGGTCGCGTGGCAACGAGAAACTCGGCCTGCAGCTTGTCGGTATGAAAAAGAAAGAACTCACCCGGGTTGCGGTCGCCGCGCACGAACAGGATGGCGCGCTTGCCGTCGCGGGAGAAAGAGGTCAGAGTGACATCGCTGTCGGGGAACGAACGGGCCAGCTGCTGGAGCAGGCGGGCATCAGGATGCTCGGTGGCTTTATCCTCGAAAAAAGCGTAGGTTTGCGGTCCAAAGCGGCTGACCACGCCCAAGACTTCGCCATCGTGGCCGTACAGCCCGCCACTGACGTCAACTTCGGGATGGCGGAAAAGCAGCTCCAGCTCGTCGCTGGCGAAGTCATAGCGGAAGGCGCCGGCCCGATCGTTGTCGGCCATGTCGTGATTGGAGAGAAAGTACATTCGCTGATTGTCGGCGCTGAAGCCGAGCGGTGTGATGGTTGGTCGCTGCCGCTCGGACTCGATCGGCAGCTCACGCCATTGGCTGTCGTACTTGACGAACAGGTTGAACTCCAGTTCGTCGAATGTCTCGGCGTCAATGAACTCGATGGCCGCGCGGAGCTCTCCGGCGTTGTCAGCGATGAACGCGCTGATGTTCCGGCTGGAAGGGCGGTCAGCCAGGAATCGGGTGCGGCCATTGAACACGTTGAGCAGCATGGCGCTGGGTTCGCCGCCGTCAGCCAGGTGATAGCGGGCAATCAGGATGTGATCGGGATCATCGGGGAGTGGATGCAGGACCTGGTAGGCGGCGAGGTTGCCGGCACCGAAGATTTCCTCGATGCGGCTGCCGTCGATGTTGGCCGCGTACAGGGGTCTAGGGCCCGTCTGCGTGGTGTCCAGGTAGCCCGTTACGGTCGCCACTGACATCACCACCCGCGCGTTGCTGGCCCACCAGAAGCCCTGCACGTGCTGATTGTCGCCGAAGCCGAAAGGTCCGGTTGTCAGCTGCATGGAGGCCAGGTTCAAGATCGCAAGCTGGACCTGCGAGCCCGCCTCGAAGGTAAAGGCGACGTGCTCACCGTCTGGAGAAATCCGCATGTTGCTGACCTGAGCATTGTCGAAGAAATGCCGAGTCGGAATTGTTTCGGCCATTACCGGAACGACCATCCAGGCCAGCATCAGGCCAAGTGTGAAATGTCGAACTATCTTCATGGTGAAACGCAACGGTCTTGGGATATCCGCGAGAGATTATGGCACGGCTTGTCATGTACGCCTAAGGCCTGCAGGCGGCTCGATGGGTGTAATGCACGGATAGTGGTAACCTGAACATCGTGTCCCGATCTGATCGTCGCAGGACTTCGGGTCGCCGAATGGTTCAGTCAGCAGCAGGGAGAGACCCCATGGAACACATTGAAATCAAGCGTTTTCTGTCCGAGCAAAGCCTGTTTTCCGGCCTGGCCGAGGAGCAGGTGGAAACGCTGGCCAAGCACGCGCGCGAGCGCGAGCTGGCCTCCGACGAAGTTTTGGCCAGTCAGGGCACCCGGGCCGAGAGCTTTTACCTGATCCTGGAGGGTTCCCTGGTGATTGAAGTGCCGGCCCTGATGGGCCCTAGGCTTGAGATTACCCGGCTCGGGGCCGGGGAGGTCTTTGGATGGTCCTGGCTGATTGCGCCTTACGAATGGCATTTCCACGCCCGTGCCTCCGGGTCGACCAAAGTCCTGGAGTTCGACGGCAAGGCCCTGCTCGAGCGCTGCGAGGCCGACCCCGCTTTCGGATACCCGCTGCTGCGGCGTTTCTCTGAGCTGATGGCGCGACGCCTAGACGCGGCCCAGCGCAAGATGATGGATCAGTGGAGCCCGCCGGGCTTCGCTTGAGGAACGGACTGGATCCACGGGCCGGCCCTGATTGGCCGGAGCTTTTCGTTGGCCAACCCGGGCTTTGTAAACAACGGCCCGCGCGGGGCGGGCCGTTTGATCGGGCTTGCTGTGGCTAAGCGATCAGGCCGCCTTTGCGGCTTGCCCCGGATCGCCGCCGGCCATCTGGCGCAGCACGTAGTGCAGGATGCCGCCGTGGCGGTAGTACTCGATTTCCTTGGGCGTGTCCAGGCGAACGCGGGCTTTGAACTCGATCTTCGAGCCGTCTGACTTCGTCGCCGTGACATCGACCTGCTTGGCCGTGCCGTCGCCCAGGCCCACGATGTCGTAGGTTTCGGTGCCGTCCAGCCCCAGGGATTCGGGCGTTTCGCCGTCCATGAAGTTCAGTGGCAGCACGCCCATGCCGACCAGGTTGGAGCGATGGATGCGCTCGAAGCTTTCGCAGATCACCGCCTTGATGCCGAGCAGGCGGGTGCCCTTGGCCGCCCAGTCGCGCGATGAGCCCGAGCCGTATTCCTTGCCGGCGATGACGATCAGCGGGGTGCCGTCGGCCTGGTACTTCATTGCCGCGTCATAGATCGGCATCACGGCATCGTCGGGCAGGTACTTGGTGAAGCCACCTTCAGTGCCGGGTGCGACCTGGTTGCGGATGCGCACGTTGGCGAAGGTGCCGCGCATCATGACCTGGTGGTTGCCGCGGCGCGAGCCGTAGGAGTTGAAGTCCACCGGCTTGACGCCATGCTCCTGCAGGTATTTTCCGGCCGGCGAGTCGGGCTGGATGGAGCCGGCCGGCGAGATGTGGTCGGTGGTCACCGAGTCGGCCAGCTTGGCCAGCACGCGCGCGCCATGGATGTCGGATATGCCCGGCAGTTCCATGTCCATGCCCTCGAAGTAGGGCGGGTTCTGGACGTAGGTCGAATCGTCGTTCCAGGCAAACATCTCGCCGGTGGGGGTATCCATGCGCTTCCAGCGCTCGTCACCTTCGAACACGTTCTCATAGGAACTCTGGAACATGGCCGATGAGACGTTCTCGGCGATGAATGACTGCAGTTCCTTCGCGTCCGGCCAGATGTCCTTGAGATAGACCGGGTTGCCGTCAGCGTCTTCACCCAGCGGATCGTTGACCAGGTCGGCATCCATCCGTCCGGCGATGGCATAGGCCACGACCA
>JAZBOC010000022.1:0-3358 GCA_036353315.1 Wenzhouxiangella sp.
CCGATACTGGCGCTGAACTCATCGTCAGGATGTCGATCAATGAACGACTCAGTGATTGAAGCTGTTGGGCTTGGATATCGCTACGGACGCCAGCCCGCGCTTGAAGACGTCAGCCTGAGCTGCCGCTCCGGTTCCCTCACCGCCCTGCTGGGACCGAACGGCGCGGGCAAGACCACCCTCGTAAAACTCCTGCTGGGGGTCTTCAGCCCACAGCAAGGCCGCGTCACGGTTGCCGGTGGTGATCCTCGAACGCGCAGCGTCAGGCAGCACATCGGCACCATGCTCCAGATCAGCGGCGTCCCCGAGACGCTGAGCGTGGCGGAACTGGTTGCCATGTTTTCCAGCTTCTATCCCTCACCCATGGCGTCAGAACAAGCCCTGGAAACCGCGCGCATTGAGGATCTGGCCAACCGGCGCTTCGGCAAACTCTCCGGCGGTCAGCGTCAGCGCGTCCTGCTGGCCCTGGCCCTGGTCGGCCAACCCCGGATTCTGATTCTTGATGAACCGGGAAGCGGGCTGGATCCGGCGAGCCGGCGAGCACTGGGAGAAAGCATCCGCGCGCAGCGCGAGCTTGGGACGGCGATCTTGCTATGCACCCACGATCTGGAAGAAGCCGAGCGGCTGGCCGACGAAGTGGTCATTCTCAACAAGGGCCGAATCATCGCCAGCGACAGCCCGCGCGCCATCGCCGAGCGTTTGCCGGGAAGACGGGTGCGCTGCCGAACCCGCTTGTCGACTGACATCGTCTCCGGCCTGCCCGGCGTCCGTCAGGTGCAAAACGCCGAAGGCGTGACCGAAGCCCTGGTGACCGAACCCAACGAATTCGTCCGCGCACTGCTGGACGCCGACAAAGACCTCACTGGGCTCGAGGTGACCGGCGCCCGACTGGAGGAAGCCTTCATGACCCTGACCCAACCCGACTTGGAGAAAGCCGCATGAATATTGCGAGTCGCCTGAACAAAAATCCGTACTGGCAGATGAGCCTGACCAGCTGGCTCAGCCTGCAACGGATGCCGGCCTACAGCTTGCCGACGCTGCTTTTCCCGATCATGTTCTACGCATTTTTCGGTCTGGTCATGGCCCGCGGCTATGCCCAGCCGATGATGATCACCTTTTCGTGCTTCGGCGTTCTGGGAACGGCCATGTTCGCCTTCGGCATCGGGGCGGCAACCGAGCGGGCCCAGGGATGGTGGCTGCTGCTGCGCGCAGCACCCATGCCCTTGTCGGCCATGCTGACCGGCAAGCTCGTGGCGGTCATGGCCTTCTCGCTGCTGATCATCCTGGGCATTGCCTGGCTGGCGGCGTTGTTTGGCGATGTGCGCCTGACCACCGTGCAGTGGCTCGCCCTGTTTGTTGTCCTGCTGGCCGGGGCCATTCCGTTCAGCCTGCTGGGGCTGGCGCTGGGCCTGTGGCTGTCGCCCAATGCAGCACCCGGCGTGATCAACCTGATCTATCTGCCGCTGGCGTTCCTGTCCGGCCTTTGGATTCCGGTCAGCCAGCTGCCAGGACCCCTTCAGGGGCTTGCGGAGTGGTTGCCCCCTTACCATCTGGCGGGACTGGCGCTGCATTTCACTGGCACTCAGTCAGGGCCCTGGGTCCTGCACATCGGAGTGCTGCTGCTGTTTACCGCGCTCTGTGCCGGGCTGGTTGCCCTGAGCTGGCGTCGGTTTCAGGGAAGCTGAGGCGATGCGCAGCCTGATCGTCATCGCTGCCTGTGTGCTGGTCGCGCTGGGACTGATCCTGGCCCTGCCGACCCCCGACGAGTCCCCAGAGATTCGCGAACAAGAGGCCCAGGAATTCGCCATCGTGGATATTCGCATCTTCGATGGTCAAGCGTTCCATACCTCGGCGGATATCTGGGTCCGGGACGGATCCGTCGTTGCCATGGGGCAAGATCTGGAGATTCCGGCAAGCGTTGAGAGAATTGAAGGCGCGGGCGACACGCTCCTGCCCGGCCTGATCGATGCCCACGTGCATACCTTTGGTCAGGCCCAGTCCGACGCCCTGCGCTTTGGTGTGACGACCTTGCTGGACATGTTCACCTCCCCCGCCTTGCTGCCTGAAAGCCACCGCCTGCGCGAGGATCGCAGCCAGTCAGCCAAGGCTGACCTGTACTCGGCCGGCATGCTGGCCACAGCGCGCAGCGGACACGGCACGCAGTTCGGCGTGCCGGTCACGCCCGTAACCACGCCCGAGGACGCCGAAGACTGGGTGGAGGCAAGAATCGCCGAAGGCTCGGACTTCATCAAGATTGTCATTGAACCCGGGCAGCTGTGGGGTAGTCCGCTACCGACCCTGAACGAGGACACCGTCAGAGCCCTGGTGGACGCGGCGAAAGCTCGCGGCCTGATGGCTTTGGCCCACGTGTCGACCGAAGCAGACGCGATCATGGCCATCGAAGCGGGTATCGACGGACTGGTCCATGTGTTCGCCGACGTCATGGCCTCGGACACCTTTGTCGAGCTGGCAAAGACTGAGGACATCTTCGTCGTTCCCACCACCGTCGTCATGGCCGGCGTCGGCGGTCAACTCGACCTTGAAGCGCTGCTCGCCGAGCCGGGCATCGACGAGCGGATCAGCCAGGAACAGCGCCAAAGTCTTCTTCAGGAGAGCTGGGCACGTTTGAACGGCCAGGCGCTCCTTGCCCGCAGCCAGGCCAACGTCCGTGCCCTTCACGACGCAGGTATCGTGTTGCTGGCCGGCAGCGATGCGCCCAATCCGGGGACAGCGCACGGGCTGAGCCTGCATCACGAGCTGGAATTGCTGGTTGACTCCGGCTTGAGCCACACCGAAGCGCTGAAAGCGGCTACATCCATTCCCGCGGAGGTCTTCGGACTCGATGGCCGTGGATGTCTGGTCCAGGGCTGCAGGGCGGATATGGTTGGGGTCAAGGGCAATCCGCAAAGTGACATTCGCACCACGCGCCAGATCCGGCAAGTCTGGAAAAATGGCAAACCCGTCGATCGGCGTTTCAAGCCCTCCACTGCAGCCTCGGGAGATGATGTGCCGACCAGCCTTCTGGCCGACGGTGTCATCGAGACCTGGATGCCGGCAGATGACCGGTTCATCGGCGGGCAATCGATCGCCACGATCCTGTCTTCTGAAAACGGCCAGCTTGAAGTGGAAGGCCAGCTAAACCCCGGCAGCCAATTCCCGTACTCTGGCGCGATCTGGTCGCCGGGGCAGCCGTTCATGACACCGGTGGATCTGTCTGAGCGCGAGCGGCTGCGAATTGAGATACTCGGCGAGTCGAATGATTGGATGGTCATGCTATTCAGCGGTTCTGGGTCGGGCAGCAGCGTGCCTTCACGGGTGGCCATGGAACAGACGGCCACCGGCGCGGCCGTCGACATCAAGC
>JAZBOC010000023.1:0-22841 GCA_036353315.1 Wenzhouxiangella sp.
CTGGATGACCTCGCGGCGCTCCTCGCGCGAGAGGTTGAACATCTTCTGGTAGCTGGCCAGGGTATCGGCGTCGAACGGCTCGGCGGCCATGTGAACGTCGATGAGTTCCGAGTCCAGATACTGGATACCGGATTTCAGCCAGTCCTGCCAAGGCTGGGCAGCCTTGAGCTCGCGGTCGACGTCGGCGCTTTCCAGCAGCTGGCCTTCGTCAAGGTCAGCGACCAGGATCTGACCCGGACCCAGGCGCCCGCGCCGCAGCACGCGGTCGGGCTCAATGTCGACCACCCCGGTCTCGGAGGCCACGATCAGCTTGTGGTCGTCGGTCAGCGTCCAGCGCGCGGGTCTGAGGCCGTTCCGGTCGAGCGCGCAGACAGCGAATCGGCCGTCGCACATGACCAGTCCTGCGGGGCCGTCCCAGGCTTCCTGGTGGAAACTGAACACCTCGTAGAATGCGCGCAGATCGGCGTCGAGATTGTCAGCCGTCTGCCAAGCCGGCGGGACCAGAATGCGAACCGCCTGAGGCAGCGGCATACCCCCGATCATGAGTAGTTCCAGCATGTTGTCCAGCGAACTGGAGTCCGATCCGTGCATCGCGACCGGTGGGTCGAGCTCGGCCAGCTCGGGCAGCAGCGGCGATGCCAGCAGTGCCCGGCGGGCGCGGGTCCAGTTGCGGTTGCCGCGAATGGTGTTGATCTCGCCGTTATGGGCCAACAGGCGAAAGGGCTGAGCCAGTTCCCAGCGCGGCAGGGTATTGGTCGAGAAGCGCTGGTGAAAGACCACTGCCGAGGCCTTCATCAGCGGGTGCCGGAGATCCGGGTAGAAGGCCGCAAGATACTCGGGCATCACCATGCCCTTGTAGGACAGGGTCTGGCTGGACAGGCTGGCGACGTAGAAGCGCTCATCTTTCGGCGTGGCCAGTTCGCAGCGCCGCCGAGCCAGATAAAGGCGACGCTCGAAATCGGCCAGAGCCATGCCCTCGGGCGCGTTGACAAAAACCTGCTCGATGCGCGGCAGCGTCTGCCGGGCAGGCTCTCCGCAGGCATCGGGATCGACCGGGACCCGCCGCCAGCCGGCAATTGCCAGCCCGGCCGCGCTCAGTTCGTGCTCAAGCCGCAGGCGTTGGCGGTCGGCGCCGCCAGCGGGGTCGAGAAACAGCGTGCCGACGGCAAATCGGGAGCTGACCTCGATGCCGGCTGATTCGGCGGCATGGGCAAGAAATTCGGCCGGCCTGCGGATCAATACGCCGCAACCATCGCCGGTCTTGCCATCGGGTGCAACCGCCCCCCGATGGGTCAGACGGTTCAAAGCCGAAAGGGCATCGTCGACGACCTCCCGGCTGGGCTGCCGGTCCAGTCGAGCGATCAGGCCGAATCCGCAGGAATCCCGCTCAAAGTCAGGCTGATGCAGTGTTCTGAATGCTGAATTCGGGGACATGGCCGGTTATGCTCGGGAACTGGCGGAAAAGTACTTTACTGTATCAAGTCTTGATGCAGTACGAGTCTTGTTGCAGCGCAAAAAAACTGACAGCAAATCGAACGCCGGAAGTTTATCGTCCCAGGCCAAATAGGAATTCACCGATGTCAAAACGCGCCAAACGCCCGGCTAGTGCCGGTGCTGGATCTCCGAAAACGCCCCGATACCAGCCCGACTGGCCGTTGCTGGCGCTGGCTGGCAGCGGGATGCTGGTTACGGCCTACCTTACGCTCGCTCGCACGCTCAGCGCTTCACCGCTGTTTTGTGGTGAGGGCAGCAGCTGCGACCTGATCCAGCAAAGCCACTGGTCGCTTCTGCTGGGCTTGCCGGTGTCGCTGTGGGGTTTTGGTCTCTATGTGCTGATCGCTTTGATTGCCGGGCTTGGCAAGCCGCGTCTGAAGCGCTGGCAGCGGCTATGGCTGCTGGCTTTTTTCGGCACCGTGTTCAGTCTCTACCTGACCCTGGCCGGCTGGCTGGCGCTGGAGGCGTTCTGTTCCTGGTGCCTGATTTCGCTGGGGATCATCACGACCATTTTTGCGGTGCTGTCGCTGCGTCGGCCGGAATCGGCGCCGGGCATGCCCTGGGTCGGTTTCCTGGCTGGACAAGGGGCCATGGTGGGGGTCATGCTGGTTCTCCTCCATGCGCTTTATGCCGGCTGGTTCCAGGCGCCCGAGGATCCCCGCCTGCGGGCTCTGGCCGAGCACCTGGAACGCAGCGGCGCGGTCTATTACGGCGCTTCCTGGTGCCCCAGCTGTCAGCAGCAGAGTCGCCTTTTCGGGCAGTCTGCCGATCGCTTGCCGTACGTCGAGTGCTCGCCCCAGGGGCGCGGCGGTGGCGTGGCTTTCGAGTGCGTGTCCAATGACATCACCAGTTATCCGACCTGGATATTCGGCAGCCGTCGCTTCGAACGGCTGTTGGAGCCTGAGGAACTGGCCCGTCAATCGCGGTTTGACTGGGACGGTTGGCGCGAAGACGCAGAGCCCGCCGGCGGCGGGTAAACTGGCCGATCCAATTCTTTGCGCACCTCACATTGTTTCTTGGAGATCACCATGGCCCGTTTCCTGATCCTACTCCTGCTCCTGCTGCCGCTCTCCGTGGCTGCCCAGACCCCGTATGAGCCGATTGCCAAGGCTGAACTGGACGGTCTGAATTACGAGTTTTCGATCTACCCGGAATCGGCAGAGCACGACGCCGACCTTCCGGCGCCCGATGCGTTTCTGGGCTTTCCTGTCGGACAGCGCACGGCCACGTCGGCCCAGATCGACGCCTACGCGCGCCGCCTGGCCGATGCCTCCGAGCGCGTCGAACTGGTGGAGTATGGCCGCAGTTTCGAGGGCCGACCGCTGCTTTATCTGGTGATCTCCAGTCCCGAGAACCTGGCCAGGACCGAGGTCATTCAGGACGGTATGGCCCGACTGGCCGATCCGCGCGGTCTAGAGCCTTCGGAACGCGAGCGCCTGATATCGGAACTCCCGGGGGTAGCCTGGCTGGGGTATTCCATCCACGGTAACGAGAGTTCAGGCTCCGATTCGGCCCTTGCGGTGATGTACCACCTGGCCGCCGATCGCTCGGCTGCGACTGAAGCGCTGCTGGCTGATCTGGTCGTGATCGTCGATCCCAACATGAACCCCGACGGCCGCGAACGCTTCATGAACGCGCTTGACCAGCATCGCGGGCTTCACCCCAACGTCGACGACCAATCGCTGCTGCATACCGGCTATTGGCCCTATGGCCGCGGCAACCATTACCTGTTTGATCTTAATCGCGACTGGATTTATGCCCGTCTTCCGGAAACGCGCGGCCGCATTCCGCACGTACTGCGTTGGCGTCCGCTGCTCCTCGTTGACGCGCATGAAATGGGTGCGCAAGACACCTACATGTTTTCGCCGGCGCGCGAACCGCACAACCCGCACCTGCCGCCTTATCGCCGCACCATGGGCCAGGTTTTCGCCGACGGCAAGGCCAGGGCCTTCGATCGTTTCGCCTATCCGTACTACACCGGCGAATGGCACGAGGACTTTTACCCAGGCTACACGGATGCCTGGGCGTCGCTGCGAGGTGCCCTGGGCGTACTGTATGAACAGGCCCGTCTGGCCGAAGACGGCGTACAGCGCGATACCCACCTGATCAGCTACCGCCAGTCGGTCCATCACCAGGTCTTGGCCAGCCTGGCCGATCTCCAGACCCTCCAGCGCGAGCGGGTCTCCATGCTTGAGCAGTTCGTGACCGACAGGGCCGGTGTCGTGTCGCCCCGCGGCCCTTACGGCAATCGCAGTTTCGTCATCCTGCCGACCGGGAACCAGGCCCGCATGAACGACCTGCTGGATCTGTTGCACGTGCAGCAGTTTGAGGTCCATCGTCTGACCCGCGAGCTGCCGGTGGCTCGCGCCAGCGACCAGCTAGGGCGACAGCTGAGCGGCCAAACCCTCCCGGCAGGCAGCCTGGTGTTGCGCAACCGTCAGCCCGATGGCCGCCTCCTGGCCGCCATGTTCGAGTTCGACCCGCGGATGTCGACCAGTGCACTGACCACCGAGCGCGAGCGCGTTCTGCGCGAGGGGCGCAGCACCATTTACGACACCACCGGCTGGAACATCAGCATGATGTTCGGGCTCGAGGCGCTGACCGTGCCTGAGCACCTGGACAGCCACCTAGAGCGACTCGACCCGGCGGCCAGACCGCTCGCACCATCTGCACCCGATAGCCGCAATGCCATTGCGCTGGTCGCATCCGGTGCTGATGACCGCGCCAACGCCCTGGCCGGCCGCCTGATGCAGCGCGGCCTGGTCGTGCGGGCGGCGCGAACGCCGTCCGAGCTCGACGGGATTGAGCTACCGCTGGGCTCGATCGCCATTACGCTGAACGACAACCGGAATCGCGTCGGCTGGGTTGACGAGGTCGGCAAGGCTGCTGCCGATCTGGGGCTGGAGGTGCAAGCCGTCGGCCACGGTCGGGCGCCGGGACAGCTGGCCGACCTGGGCGGTCGCGAATGGCGGGTGTTGCAGCCGCCGCGGGTCGCCTTGTTGGCGCGAGGCAGCAATAACATGCTCGATTTCGGGGCCGTCTGGTACTTGCTTGATCATCGGCTGGGTCTGCGTCACAGCCACCTGGACGAAGACCGCGCAGCGGCCATGGATCTGCGCCGCTACAACGTGATCTACCTGCCCGAGCGCTCGACCTGGGGCGGCGGCGAACCGCTTTCGCCTGCATTGATCGAGCGCCTCGGTGACTGGGTCCGCGCCGGCGGCACTTTGATTGCCTCGGGCAATGCCGCCCGGGCGCTGACTGATGGCGAAGAGCCGATGGTGCGGGTCCGAACCCTTCAGCAGGTGATCAGCGAGGACCTGGAGCCTTATCAGGACGGGCTCTATCGCGAGTGGCTAGCCCAGGCGCAGCCTCTGCCGAACGAGATCTGGGGGCATGCCGCGCAAGGCCAGGAGATGCCCTGGGCCAACACGCCGGCATTGCCGTCAGCCGAGGAGCGTCAGCGTCGCGACCAGTGGTTACGCCAGTTCATGCCCTCGGGCGCCCTGGTGGCGAACCGAGCTGACACCCGCCACTGGCTCAATGCCGGTGGTCATGCAATGTTGACCGCCCTGTTTTCAAACTCACCGGTGCTGATGGCGCATCCGCCGGTCGAAGCGCCGCTGCGCGTCGGGGTCTACCACCCGGCCGAGGGTGACGCCGACCTGGTTGGCTGGGCGCCGGTCCCAGCGGGCCATGAGTTGCGCGTGCGCGCCGGCGGCTTGCTGTGGCCGGAAGCACGCGAACGGATAGCCTCGGCCGCCTGGGTCACGCGCGAGGACGTTGGTCGCGGCCAGGTCATCCTGTTCGCCCACGCCCCCGCGTTTCGTGGCGCTCAGCTGGGTGCGATGCGAGTGTTGGAAAACGCCATCATTCTGGGACCCGGCATGGGTGCCAGCGCGCCGATCCAGCTGCCGTAATGCGAGGCGGGACGGCGCTGCTGATGGCAGCCCTTTTGGGCTTAAGCGCGTTCGTAATGTGGCGCAGCGGTGAGCAGCAGGTCACAGCCTCCGACATCAGCACCGAGCACGAACTGGTGTTCTTCTCGGCACCCTGGTGCGGCTACTGTGACCGGGCCCGAGACTGGTTCGATGCGCAACGCCTGGACTATCTGGAAATCGATATCGAAGGTTCGACTGACGCGAACCGCTTGTGGCGTGACGCCGGCGGCCGCGGTGTACCGCATGTATTGATCGGCGAGCAGCGCATCCCCGGCTACAGTCCGGAAGCCTACGCTCGGGCGCTCAGGGCGGCGGCGAACTGACCGCAGCGGCCAGCGCGGCCAGACGTTCGCGCACCGCGGGCGCGTCGGCCAGAATCAGCATGACGAGAAGATCACCGGGCTGAGCCCAGGTCAGGGCGTGGTCCAATGCGTCCAGCTCGGTTTCGACGTGGACCACCTCGGAGGCAGGACAGCCGCAGCGCACCAGTTCGTCGCGCAAGACGCCGAAGACCTCGCCGGGCGATCGGCCGCGTGCGTACTTGGCCAGCTCCGAGATGATGACCCGGTCCGGGGCCAAGTCCCAGCCCCGGCGCGCGGACTCACGCAGCAAGTCATCGGTGCGGTCGCCGGCTTGGGCGAAAGCCAGCAAGCGTCGCCTGGCTGGCAGAGCGGCGGTCAGGCTGGCAATCGCGGCCATGGCGGCCGGGTTGTGCGCAAAATCCACGAACACGTTGAAACCGTCCAGCCGGTAAAGATTGCCCCGACCCGGATTGTCGTTCTGCTGCATCGAGGTCAGGCCGGCCGCGATCGCATCGGATGAGGCACCCAGGGCTGAGCACAGCGCGGCGGCAGCCAGCGCATTGGCGATGTTGTGGCGGGCTGCGCCATCCAGCGTCAGAGGGATCTCGTCGATCCGGCACAAAGGCTGACGACCATGCCCCGGGTCCCGGATGAGCCAGCCATCCTCAGGCCTGAACTCAGCGGCCTGCTTGTCAGGGTCCAGGCTGAACCAGGTGATCTGACCGGGATGCCCTCTGGCCTGCTCGACCAGTCTGAAATCATCGGCATTCAGTATGAGGGTGCCTCGATCGCGCACCGCCCGGCTGACGATCCACTTGATTTCCAGCAGCTCGTGCAGCGTCCTGGAGCCGAAGTCGCCGAGATGATCGGCGGCAATGTTGGTGATTAGTGCGGCATCGGCCTGCTCCACGCCCAGACCGCGTCGCAGCAACCCGCCGCGTGCTGTTTCAAGCACCGCCGCGGTGGCTTCGGCGTGGCGCAGGACCATGCGGGCGCCGCCGGGACCGGCGTAATCGCCGTCATCGATCCTGCGATCGTCGATCCAGATGCCCTCGGTGGAAGTCAGACCCACCGTGTGTCCAGACTGGCGCAGGATCCGGGCGCACATTCTGGCGGTTGTGGTCTTGCCATTGGTGCCCGTAATCAGAGCGCTGGGGATTCGTTGGCCGAGCGACCAGTCGATGTCCGCAGGGCACGGCAGGCTGTCGGCCGCCCACACGCGCGCGGTGCCACCTTGGCCGATGGACACTTGATCATCGTCCCACAGGAAAGGCACCTGGTACTGCGCCGCAGCTTGCTGCAGGATCAGCAGCGCCGGGTTGGCTTCTTCGTGGGCGCGCCCGGCGATGTCGGCCAAGGCCTGATCAGCGCTTTCGCCGGGTTTGCTGCAGCGTATCCAGGCTTCTTCGGCCAGGGCGATTCCGGCATAGAGCCGGTCAACCGGTCCATCGAAGGCGATGCTCAGACCGCCGACGCGCACCTTGCTACAGAACTCCGGCATCGACCAGCCCAGCTGTCGATGCAGATGCTGCACTTGGTTTTCCCATGCCGCCTGCAGCGAACCAGCCTTGTCCGGCGTACAGGCGATATCGACAACCACGGAAGGTCGATCCCACAGCAGGTTGGGTCCGGTCAGTCGCCTGCAGTCGAGCAGTTCCACGGCCTGGGCTTCCGGCTAGTCCGATTCCTCGCGCGCGATGCGAACCCCGCGCTCGTCACTGACCAGTGAGGTGCTCTCGTCCAGGCTGAAACCCTCCAGGTCCGGCACGATGACGCTATCAGGCCGATGCGTCTGAGCGCTTTCAGCTTGCCCGGCATCGAAGTAAATGATCTGTTTCCAACTGCGCTTGACCTGGTCGGCCAGGACCAGAAGCAGGTCGCCCGGCGCGGCGATGCCCAGGGCATGGTCGATGGAGGCCTGCTCGTCGACGACGATGTCGATGTTCTCAGGCTTGACGCCGTTATGGATCAGTCGATCCTGAAGCATCCGAGCCACCTCGTCGTCGCCGCGCCCGCGGCGGTGGTCATCGCAGCGGCAGATGAAGTGATCGAAGTGTTTTGCGGCAACGTCGGCAATGGCTTCGATGTCTTCGTCTCGGCGATCGCCCGGCGCACCGAGCACCACCAGGCGCCGACCTTCGACCTCGAAGCGCTCGACCAGATCGCACATGGCGCGCACGGCGGCCGGGTTGTGCGCGTAGTCCATGATCACCCGGAACGGATGATCGTCATAGATGTTCATCCTTCCCGGGGCCTGGAAGAAGGTGGTGTCGAAGGTTCGCAAGCCCTGGCGGATATCGTCGAGACTGAGGTTCATGTTGTAGGCCAGCGCGGCGGCGAACATGGCGTTTTGAACATTGTGCAGGGCGCGACCTTCGATCGTGGCCGGGATCAGATGGGTCCACAGCAGCGGCATGTGTTTGCCCTGATCGTAAATGGTGATCATGTGACCGTTCATGCCTTCTTCGAGCACAAAAGCCTGGCCGCCGGCGCGAATATGCTGCTTGACCAGCGGATGGCCGGGCTTCATGGTCACATAGCTCAAGCGTGATGCCTCGGTGTAGTCGGCCATCGCCAGACACAGCCGGTCATCGGCGTTCAGAACGGCGGCATCTGTGGCAACCTCGATGGGTATGCGCTTGATTTCGGCCAGTTGCTCGATCGTCTCGATGCCCCCCTGTCCCAGATGGTCGCCGGAGACGTTCAGACAGCAGGCCACGTTGCAGGAGCGATAGCCCATGCCGCTGCGCACCAGACCGCCGCGCGCGGTCTCCAGCACCGCTGCGTCGACCGAGGGATCGCGCAGGATGATTCGAGCCGACACCGGGCCGGTCATGTCACCGGAAACAGTCAGTTGACCATTGATGTGGACGCCGTCGGTGGAGGTCAGGCCGACGGTATAGCCGCGCATCTTGAGAATGTGGGCGAGCATGCGCGAGGTTGTGGTCTTGCCGTTGGTGCCGGTGATGGCCGCGATGGGAATGGTGCTGGGCTCGCCGTCGGGAAACAGCATGTCGAGTACCGGCCCGGCGACATCGCGCGGCTGGCCTTCACTGGGAGCGACATGCATGCGAAAGCCGGGTCCGGCGTTGATCTCGCAGATGCCACCGCCGACCTCGCGGTAAGAACGAGTGATGTCGGCGGTGAGAAAGTCGACCCCGCCAATGTCCAGACCGATGGCCTGGATAGCGCGGATCGCCATGTCGCGGTTGTCAGGGTGAATCTCATCGGTCACATCGATCGCGGTGCCGCCGGTGGACAGGTTGGCGGTCGATCGCAGGTAGACGACTTCTCCTGGCGGCGGCACGCTGTCGACGTCGTAGCCCCTCCGCGTCAGCAGACGTTCAGCCTGGTTGTCGAGCTCCAGCCGGGTGAGTACTTTCTCGTGACCAATGCCGCGCCGGGGATCCTGGTTCAGTTTTTCGACCAGCTCGGTCACCGATGAACGGCCATCGCCGATGACATGCCCGGGCACGCGTTTGGCGGCGGCGACCAGCTGCCCGTCGATGACCAGCAAGCGGTGATCGAATCCTTCGATGTAGGCTTCCACCACGACGTTGCGGCCGTATTCGGTCGCCTTGGCGAAGCCGGCTTCGACTTCCTCGTCGGTGGTCAGCTTGATTGAGACCCCGCGGCCATGATTGCCGGCTAGCGGCTTCAGGACGACCGGAAAGCCGATGCGGCGGGCCGCGCGCACGGCGTCCGGGGCTGTCCGGACCAGTCGCTGGTCGGGCACCGGCAGTCCCAGATCGCGCAGGATTTCGTTGGTTTCTTCCTTGTCAGAGGCCAGTTCGACCGCGATGTTGCTGGTCAGGCTGGTGGTCGTGGCCTGGATGCGCTTCTGGAAGCGCCCGTGGCCGAATTGAACCAGGCTTTGCCGGTTCAAGCGCAGCCAAGGGATGCCCCGCTCTTCGGCAGCTCGAACCAGCGAGGCTGTGCTCGGCCCGAAAGCCCGGCGCTGGGCAGCCCGGATGAAATCGTCTCGCTGTTCTTCGAAATTCCAGTCGGGGCCAGGGGCATCGGTCGGCTTGAGCGCCTCGGGCAGCAGGCTGTGGATGAGCTTGAGCGCGAGCTCGCCGGCCTGACGGCCCACAGCATCATCCTCATACTCGAACACCATCGTGTAGTGACCCGGCTGGCCCTCGATGGAGCGGGTTCGTCCAAAGCTGACATCCGAGCCGGCGATGTTTTGAAGTTCGAGGACCACGTGCTCCATCACATGGCCCAGCCAGGTGCCCTCGTCTTCGCGCAGTCGCCGAACGAAACCGCCGGGCTCACGGTAGGAGCAGCCGTGTTCATCCAGCCCGGGCAGGAGCTTGAGCAAGGGCTCGATGAACGCCTCGCCCAGCCGGCCTGAGGGCCACTGCTCAAGTTCGCCCAGATCAAGGATGTAGCGAATGACCGGGAAATGGGCATACAGGTTGGGACCGACGTAGACGTTCGTTTTGAGGATTTTCATCGGCTTATTCCATAAATTATTCCGCGCTGGCAGTGCGGGTGAGAATTTCGAAACGTCCACCGGCGATCAGGATATGCAGTTTGACGCCGACCAGGCTGACCGGCTCGCCTTCTCGAGCCCGGTCCATGGAAGAGTAGCTGAGTTCACCCGGATCGACCAGTGTGATGCCACCGCTGCCGACCACCTCCAGGTCATCGCCGGGCCGAATGAAGGCCGCGGTGTCTTCGTCCAGGCCGATGCCGACCGCGAAGGGGTTGTAGGCCAGGGCAGTCAACAGGCGCCCCAGGCGATCGCGCTGGCGGAAATGCTGATCGATGATGAAACTGTTGGTCAGCCCCAGTCCGGGTGCGAGGGTGACCTTGTCCGGGGTCGGCGTCGACCCTTCGCGCCCGCCTGCGATCATGTGTTCCGGCATGAAGGCCGCACCCGCCGAGGTGCCGGCCACGTGCATGCCGGCAGCGTTTCGGCGGCGGATGGCGATGGCCGTTTCCGTGCCGCCCAGCGTGGTGGACAGGCGCAGCTGGTTGCCGCCGGTCATGAACACCCCGTCGGACTTGTTGATGTAGTCGATGTGCTTGGGATCATTGGCATCGCTGCGGGTCACGATGGGCAGCACGGCGGCATGTTTAATCCCGATCTTGCGAAACAGCTTTTCGTAGGTCGGTCCGGTGTCAGGCAGTTCCGAAGCCGTGGGAATGATGGCAATGCGCGCGTCCTTGCCACCGCATTCGTTGATGAAGCGATCCAGTATCTCAGGGTTGTGAAACTTGTCCTCGGCGCCGCCAATGGGAATGATGTAGCCGCGCTGGGTGTTGTTGCGTTCGCCGGAAGGGCACATCAGCGGGTATTCCTCCAGATTCCTTGGGACATGACTTGATCGATTTGGTGTTGGTCGTCGAGAACGACGAGGTCAGCGGCGGCACCCGTTTCAATGCGGCCTCGATCGCAGAAGCGCAGAAGGCGGGCCGGGTTGAGCGTGAAGGCCGGCAGAACCCGCTCCAGCGACTCGCCACGCGCCACTAGACGGATCAGGGTGTCGCTCAGGGTGGCGGGCTGGCCAACGTCGAAATGCTGCATCTCGCCCTGAGCATTGAAGACCGGCAGGCAGCCGCCGCCGTCGGAGCTCATGGTAATGCGCTCGGGCGGTGCGCCGGATTCCAGATAGCGAAGGAGCGCCTCGTCGGCGGCGAGTTCGTCGTCGCTGCAGGTTTCTTCGGCTGGAAAAGCGGTGATATCGACCGTGCAGCCGGCGCGAGCAACGTCCAGGGCTTCTTCGAACAGACCGCTGCGGCGGTTGATGTGGGTGGGGTTGAACACCCGCGCCGGCAGTTCGGTCTCGGCCAGGGCGCGCCGGACGAGTTCCAGCCCGCGCTCACCGTCGCCGAGGTGGAGATGCAGAATCCCAGCCTTGCCGGTAATCAGCCCGGCCACGTGGGCATCGCTGGCAATTCGCAGGATTTCCTCAAAGGTCGGCTGGCTGGAGCGATGGTCGGAGATCGCGACCTCGCCGACTCCGATGACCGGATCGAGAAACACGATATCCTCGCGCACGCTGCCGGTGAAGGTCACCGGCGGGACGTGGTAGCCGCCGGTGTGGCACCAGGCGTTGACGCCATGATCGCGCAAGTAGAGCGCCTGGGCGACCAGCGAGCGGGTATCGCGGGTGGTGTCGTCGGTTCCGAGCACGCCGACTACCGTGGTAATCCCGGCGGCCAGAAATGCCTCTTGCGCGACCGGTGCAACCCGACTTCCGAATCCGGCCTCGCCGCCGCCGCCGGTCAGATGGGCATGACCATCGATCAGGCCCGGGATCAGCCGCTGCGCCTCCAGATCGAAGGTTGGCACGGGTTTGAGCACGCCGAGTTCCTGGAGATCGGCGCCCATCCAGGCGATCCGGTCGCCGGCGATCAGCAGATGCTGGATGCCCAGGTCGTGGGGTGCAAAGACGTGGGCGTTGGTGATGAGCTTGAGCAAGGGCGACGATCAAGCGATGGGCAAGCGGCAAGCTTACCGCCAAGTTCAGCTTGGGTCAGCACTTCTTGCCTTGGCTCGTCGGCAAGGTCAGGTCGGAGTGCTCCGGAGATCGATCTGTTCGGGTCATTACCGCTTAATCAAGGCATTCGGAATCGCCCACCCAGCCACCGTGCAAACGACGGGCGGTTCAGGCGCTCTTGCCGTCCACCCCCAGGCGCTTGTGCATGATCGGTGAGGTGGTGGTGTACTGCAGGAACTGGCGCTGGTCAGGATGCAGGTACTTTTGCACCGCAAACGCGGCGAGGGCGGCTTCATGGAAGCCGGACAGGATGAGCTTCTTCTTGCCCGGGTAGGTGTTGATGTCGCCGATGGCGAACACGCCATCGATCGAGGTCTGGAATTTCTCCGTATCGACGTGAATCTGCTTTTTCTCCAGGTCCAGCGACCAGTCAGCGATTGGCCCCAGGTCCGGGGCCAAACCCCAGAAGACCAGAATTTCTTCGCCTTGAATGACTCGCTTGTTCTTGTCCAGGTCCATGATTTCCAGACCTTGGAGGGTGCCGCCTTCGGACACGACCTGCATGATCAGGCCTTGGTGCTCGCGCACCTTGCCGACATCGGCCAGGGCCTTGACTTTCGCCACCGTGGCCGGAGCGCCGCGGTACTCGGGACGGCGGTGGATCAGATCGATAGATTCGGCAATTGCTGCCAGGTCCACCGCCCAGTCCAGGGCCGAATCTCCGCCACCGAGGATCAGCAGGCGCTTGCCGCGAAAGCGCTCGCGGTCGGTGACCTTGTAGTGCACGATTGCCGGATCGATGGTCTCCAGGCCCTTGGCCTTGAGCCGACGCGGCAGGAACGAACCGAGGCCGGCGGCGATGATGACCGTGCCGGCATCGAACTCGGTCCCGGCGGTGGTCACCACGGTAAAACGACCGTCGTCGCGCTTTTCGAAGCGCTGGACCTGCTGCTTCAAGTGGATGCCGGGATTGAACGGCTCGATCTGCTCCATCAGCCGGTCGACCAGTTCCTGGGCACCGATCACAGGATACGCAGGAATGTCGTAGATCGGTTTTTCCGGATAGAGCTCGGAGCATTGACCGCCGACCTGCGGCAAACTGTCGACCAGTTCGGCCTTCAGGTCCAACAGACCCAGTTCGAAGACCTGGAATAGGCCGACCGGGCCTGCGCCGATGATGACGGCATCGGTTTGGATGGGCATTGAGCTACCTTGTCGTTGATGGAACGGAGGACTGGGAACATTAGCACAGCGGTTGTTTTTTCGGGGTTCAGGGACCAGGGACCAGGGACCAGGGACCAGGGACTCGGGACTCGGGACTCGGGACTCGGGTTTTCGTGGCCTTTCCTTATTGCTTTTTCCTTACACTGAGGTCGGATCAGCGAGCAGGTTTGCCAACTTCTGGTCCCTGGTCCCTAGTCCCTGGTCCCTAAAACAAAATGTCCGAAAGCGCAAAAATCAAGCTCCATCCCGAATGGCTGGCCGCCCTGGCCGAAGAGTTCGAGCAGGACTATATGCGCGATCTCAAGGCCTTCTTGCTGGCCCGCAAGCAGGCCGGGGCGGCGATCTATCCGCCTGGACCGGAAATTTTCAACGCCCTGGACTCCACGCCGCTGTCTCGAGTCAAGGTGGTGATCCTGGGCCAGGATCCGTACCATGGCCCCGGTCAGGCGCACGGGCTGTGCTTTTCAGTGCGCGAGGGCGTGCCGGCACCGCCGTCGCTGCTCAACATCTTTCGCGAGTTGCAGTCCGACCTTGGCATCCCCGTTCCGCGCCACGGCCACCTGCAAGCCTGGGCGGCGCAGGGCGTGCTGCTGCTCAACGCCGTGCTGACCGTCGAGCGGGGCCAGGCCGGTGCCCATCAGGGCAGGGGCTGGGAGACCTTTACCGACGCGGTCGTGGCGACCGTCAATCAGCGCTGTGAGCACGTGGTGTTTCTGCTCTGGGGTTCGCAGGCCCAGCGCAAGGGCGCGGCCATTGATACGACCCGGCACCTGGTCCTGAAAGCCCCGCACCCCTCGCCACTGTCAGCCCACCGGGGCTTTCTGGGCTGCCGGCATTTCTCTCAAACCAATGCCTGGCTGGCCAGGCAGGGCATCGAGCCGGTGAACTGGAACCTGGCTTGAGGGGGCTGTCAGTCCGGCGATGGCGTTACGGCCTGGTAGAGCGACAGCACGTGTCCGTCGGGGGCCAGGAAATCAGTGCTTAAGCCGCCAGGCGCTTCGCTCAGCGGCGTTACGATTTCGACGCCATGCCGGGCCAGGGCGGTAACCGCATCCTGAATGCCCGATTCCAGACTGAAGACCAAAACCGGGGATCGTCCAGGCGGAGGGGCATCGGGCTGCTCGAAGAAAATGAGGCAGACGGTGCCGACTTGTTTCATGGCAAATGGCCCGTGCTCGCTCTCTTCGGCCTCGATTTCTATACCCAGCACCTCGTGATAAAAGCGCAGCGTCCGAGACAGGCTTCGCACATAGAAGACCGTGCTGACTTCAGTCGTTTCAATATTGATGATGGGTTCGAATCTCCGGATGTGGGGGACAGTGCCTGATCTAGGATGCCGTTTGACCAGTGCTTGCTGATCCAGGCGGTGCGCGAGATACACTGTCGAAATGAACGAGGAACTGCTCAAGCGCATCCGCGTGGTGCTGGTCGGAACCACCCATCCGGGCAACATTGGCTCGACCGCGCGGGCGATGAAGGTCATGGGGTTGTCGCGCCTGGTGCTGGTCAGTCCGCGGACCTTCCCCTCCGGCGAGGCCACGGCGCTGGCCTCGAATGCCGACGACGTGCTGGCTGCGGCTAAGGTGGTTGACTCGTTCACCGACGCCATTGCCGGCTGCGGCCTGGTGCTCGGCTGCTCGGGCCGGCCACGCGCGCTGCCGATGCCGACCCTGGATGCACGCGCCGCCGCGGCCCGCGCGCTGTCGGAGTCCGGTCGGTACGAAGTGGCCGTGGTGTTTGGGCGCGAAAAAACCGGGCTGCACGACGTTGAAATCCGCGCCTGCCACTACCTGGTGTCAATCCCGACCAGCGCGACCTACGACTCGCTCAACCTGGCCCAGGCGGTGCAGGTGATCTGCTACGAGATCCGCCAGGCGATGCTCGGCGAATTGCCGCGAGAAATTGCCCCGCCGGACTGGAATCCTGAGCCGCCAGAGCGCCTGGAGATTTTCTTTCAGCGCCTGGAGCAGGCGCTGCTGGAAATCCAGTTCCTCAATCCGGCCCAGCCCAAGCGCCTCATGCAGCGCCTGCGCAGGCTATACCTGCGCGCGCGCCCGGACGAGAACGAGCTCAATATCCTCAACGGCATCATATCGGCGACCCTGGAGACGGCCCGTGGTGAGCGCAAGCCAAAAGGTTGAGGAGGGTTCACAGGAAGAGCGCTTCCGGCGCATCTGGGACGTGGTCGAAGGGATTCCGGAAGGTTGTGTGCTCAACTACGGAGAGGTGGCGCGCCTTGCGGGATTGCCGGGCAGGGCCCGCCTGGTCGGTCGAGCCTTGGCGCGCGCGCCGAAAACGCGGGCCTTGCCCTGGCATCGGGTGGTCAATGCTCAAGGGCGGATCAGCTTCGCGTCCGACAGCGCGCGCGGACAGCGTCAGCGCCGGTTGCTGGAAGCCGAGGGCGTGATCTTCGAAGGCGAGACCGTAGATCTCAAGCGATTCAGTCCGGAGCGTGCGATCGATCGGCTCCTCTGGGGACCTTAGCGCGGTCGAGTCGTCAGCAGTCTTCGTCGCCCAGTTCAATTGACGTGCTGAGCAGACGAATATCAATCTCCGGGTCGCCGTCCTTGATCTGAAGAATCCGCAAGGGCAGCCAGTTGAAGCTGCCGGCATGCCACGAGTCGTAGTTGCGGCTCGATCCCTCGCGCCGAAAGCGCTGCATGCGAATGGCATCGAAGCAGCCGGCGGGAACGTCGGCCGGCTCATGCTCAAGGTAGTAAAAGTACTGGTCCTCGATTTCATCTCGCTCCAGGACCCGGAACTGCAGATCCTGGCCGCGATTGGCCGGATCCTGCAGGGCCACGGCGACCTGTAGACGCAGGGTTAGCGGGTCGAGCAGGTTGTCTTCGAGCGGGATGGCGAGATCGCCCTCATGCGTCTCGGTGGTGGTGACTCCGAGGGTCCAGTCGATTTCATGCTGCCAGTAGCGGGTCCGCGTGGGCGCTCGGGCGACCTGACGATACGTCAGCGGGACAACGTGCGCATCGCGCCAGACGAATTGCGCGGATTCCTCGGCCGAGACCCTCAGCAGGCGGGCCAGGCGCGAAGTGGCGACCGTTTCGGTCGCGTAGCGCCAAATGCCGTCATCGGCCTGGCTGAGCGTTACGTGAATTTCGCCGATCTTGTCGCCGCGCCGCAGCACCTCGTAGATGGCGTTGTGGGCCGGAAGGGGCGCCATGCCGGCCTGGCCGGCCTCAACTGCCAGGGCGTCAGCCGAGCAAGCGGCCGTCGTCAGACAGATCGCGGCCCAGCACCAGCGGCGCGGCCAGGCTTTTGCCGTGTATTTTGATTGACTCATCGCGCGCTTCGACCGAATAGCGCAGCAATAGTGCCATGGTTGCTGGAAACAGGCGATGTTCCAGCGGCAGCAAGCGCTCGGCCAGAGTCTCTGCCGTATCGTCGGTCTCCACGTTCAGGTAAACCTGACTCAAGACCGGACCGCCGTCGAGTTTCGGGGTCACGAAGTGAACGCTGGCCCCGTGCTCGGCCTCCCCGGCATCGAGCACGCGCTGGTGGGTCCGCAGGCCGCGATGCCTGGGCAGCAGGGAAGGGTGAATATTGACCATCCGCCCGGCATGGGCATCCACAAAGCGCGCGCTCAGCACTCGCATGAACCCGGCCAGCGCAATCCAGTGGGCACCGCTTGCGTTGATGGTTTCGGTCAGCGCCCGTTCAAAATCGTCCCGGTGAGGATAGCGGTCTCGCGCGAGGCAGAAAGTCCTGATGCCGTCTTCGCGGGCCGAACGCAGACCGGCGGCGTCGGACCTGTCGCTGATCACGGCGGCGATTTCTCCGCCCAGTCGCCCATCCCTCTGGGCTTGTCGCAACGCCCGGTAGTTGCTGCCGCGGCCTGACAGCAGCACGACGATGCGCTGCGAGCCCCCAAGGATCATCCGCTAAAGACCACACGCTGCCGTTCGTCACAGCGCCGGATTCGGCCGATGACCGGCGCGGGCTCGCCCAAGAGTTCGCCGACTCGTGGCGCGTCGCGTTCCGGACAGATCAGGACGAAACCGATGCCCAGGTTAAACGTACGGCGCATTTCGGCCGGTTCGATATTGCCTTCCCGGGCCAGCCAGTCGAAAACTGGCGGTACCGACCAGCTGCCGATGTCGAGCTCGACCCCCAATCCCTCGGGCACGACGCGGATAATGTTCTCGGTCAGTCCCCCACCGGTGATGTGAGCCATGCCGCGCAGATCAATAGTCTCCAATAAACGCTGAACCGCATCGACGTAGATGCGGGTCGGACTCAATAGTGCTTCCCCCAGGTTGGAATCCTCGAATGGTTCATCAAGACGGGCCTTGCTGCGTTCGAGCACGCGCCGGATCAACGAATACCCGTTGCTGTGGGGGCCGCTAGAAGCCAGGCCAATCAGTACGCAGTCCTCATCGATGGAAAGGCCGTCGATCAGACGATCGCGCTCGACAGCGCCAACGGCAAACCCGGCCAGATCGTATTCTCCAGGGGCGTACATCCCCGGCATCTCTGCGGTCTCGCCGCCGATTAGGGCGCAGCCGGCCTGGCGGCAGCCCTCAGTCACGCCAGAGATCACTGCCGCCGCGGCATCCACCTCAAGCTTGCCACAGGCAAAATAGTCGAGGAAAAACAGCGGCTCGGCACCGCAGACCAGGATATCGTTGACGCACATGGCAACCAGGTCGATGCCTATGCTGTCGTGGCGGTCCAGCTGCCGGGCCAGCAGGAGCTTGGTGCCGACCCCGTCAGTACCCGAGACCAGGACCGGATCGTGAAAACGCGCGCCCAGGCGAAACAGCCCTCCAAAGCCGCCCAGCCCGGTCAGTACCTCCGGGCGGCGGGTGGCGGCCACCAGCGGCTTGATGCGCTCAACCAGCGCGTTGCCGGCATCGATATCCACTCCGGAGTCCCGATAGCTCAATGAGGTTTTGTTGTCGTTGCTCACGAACGAATCCTGGGGGTTCTGACCGCTTGATATTGTGACCCATCGCAGGGGCCGGGGTACGGACGCTGTGGTATCTTTTCTCCGCCTATGTCGATGCTTCGGTTGATTGTTCAAGTGCTTGTGGTGACGGCCGCGCTTTGCGCAGCCGCCAGCGTTGATGCGCGCGATCTATACACTGGAGAAAGCGTTCTGGAAGAGTCGGTTTCGGGTCAGAGTGATCCACTGGCCAGGGCGCTGGATGAGGTCCTTGCGCGCCTGACCGGCTATACCGATCAGTCGCTGGTCGAGCGCCTGGGTCTGACTCGGGCCGATCTGCAGCTGCTGGTCTTGAGCCAGCAGCGCGTGCGGCGTGAGCGACTGGCACCGGATGGAGTAACCCCGGTGGAGCAGTTGAGGCTTCGAGTGGACTTTGATCCGGCCGGAGTTGATGCTCTGCTGGCAGGAGCAAGCCTGCCTCGGTTGGGGCGCACGCGTCCGTCCATTCTGCTCTGGCTGGCGGTGGAAGATGAGCAAGGACTGAGTCTGGACGGTGACGCCCGGCTCAATGAGGCGATCGCAATGCACGCCCGGCGACTGGGGCTGGACGTGCTTCGCCCGCTGGGTGATCTGCAGGATCTGTCTGAGATTGAAGCCATCGATATTCGCGGTGGCTTTCTTGGCGCGGCGGAGCCGGGCGCCGAGCGCTATGGCGCCGGAATGATCGCGATGCTGGACCTGCGCGAGGCCGGACAGGAATGGACCGGTCGCTGGTTCTGGAGACTGGAGGGCCGCGATGCCGGTCTGCAGGCCCGGGCTGACTTGCCCGAAGTGGTCGTGGCGGAGGGCTTGGAGGCGCTGCTGCGCGCCCTGGTCGATCGGTTTGGACACATTGCCGGTGCCGATCAGGGCGGAATGGTTCGCCTGGTGGTGGAGGGTATTGAGGATGAAATCCAGTATGCCGAAGCGCTGCGTTACCTGGATTCCCTGGGCCAGGTGGATGCGGTTCAGGTGGTGGCCGCCAGCGGGCGAAACATCGACTTTGAGTTGATGCTTTCCAGCGCCGGGCTGGAAGATGCCTTGATGATCGGCGGCGTGCTGGACGTCGTGGAGCGCCGTCGCGACGGATCGCTGCGGGTGCGCCTGAAGCGGTGAACCTGACCTGGTTGCCCAACGCGCTCACCGTGGGTCGGATTCTGGCGGTGCCGCCGCTGGTTTTCCTGCTGCTGACCGGGTCTTTTCCGGCTGCCCTGGCGGTTGCGGTGTTTGCCGGCCTGTCCGATCTGCTTGACGGATGGCTCGCGCGTCGATTCGACTGGCAGTCTCGTTTTGGCAGCCTGGCCGACCCGGCCGCGGACAAGCTATTGATGACGGCCAGCTACCTGACGCTGGCGTGGTTGAACTACCTGCCCTGGGCACTGGTGGCGCTGGTAATTTTCCGCGACCTGGTCATCGTGCTGGGCGGGTGGGTTTACCACCGCTTCTTCGAGCCATTGAAAGCCGAGCCCACTCAGCTATCGCGGTTCAATACCTTCTGTCAGGTTTTTCTGATGTGGTACGTACTGATCTACCTGGCGGGATTTCCGCTTTCGCCGAACGGGCAGGTTGGCCTTGAGTGGATGGTGGCGGTGCTGGCCGTGGCCACGCTGGCCCAGTATGTCTGGCTTTGGAGCCTGAAGGCGGTCGCGGTCGCCCGCCGTCGGCGAGGGCACGGGCCACGATGACGGTCGCGCCAGCAGGGAAAGTCGGCTGGGCATGACGATTTCGCAGATTCCGCTGGCGTTGAAGCCGCCACGCCGTCCGGGTTTCGAGAATTTTATCGCCGGCCCCAATGCGGCCCTGGTAGACACGCTTTCCGGCGGTCTGGAGTCCGGGCAGTGGTACCTACTGGCCGGGCCGCCGGGCAGCGGCCGCAGCCATCTGCTTGCGGCCACGTTTGCCGGCCTGGTTCAGCGCGCCCTCGACGCAAAATTCATGGCCCTGAGGGCATCCGCGCACTGGCCGTTGCTCAACCAGACCGATGGCGAGTTCGTGCTGCTGGACGACATTGATGCCTTGGCCGGCGATGAGCAAGGTGAGCTGCTGCTGTTTAATGCACTCAACCGCTGGCGCGAACAGCGCAGCACAGTGCTCATGAGTGGTATCGGTCGATCCGGCTTTGAACTGCCGGATCTAGTATCTCGTCTGGGCCAGGCGGTGCGGCTGACGCTCAAGCCGCTCGACGAAGCTGGTCTGGGGAAACTCGTTCGTCGTCTGGCGCGCGAGTACGAAGTGGTTTTGGGCCGTGGAGCCACGGAATACCTGGTGACCCGCTGTTCGCGCAACCCGGCCACCCTGGTCTGTCGGTTCGAGCAACTGGTTGCGCGGGCCTTGAGTGAGCGGCGAACGCTGTCGATTCCGCTGATCCGCTCGACTCTGGAGCGGCTTTAGGCTTGATTCGCTTTTAGACGCAGCGAGGATGCCTCGCTGCACCGCCCCGGCATGTCGCCCTAGTCTAAGCTGCGGTTGAGGGCGATCGCCTGGATCCGGCTGTTGTTGAGATTAATGCCCGCCGGTCAAGGCTGTCATGAGAAATAATTTGAGGAAAAGCGCACGACTGTCTGATCCCCCCAGAAATTTCCTACGATAAGAGAATGAAACCTCTTGCAGTGCCCTGCGGAATTTTCCGGTTTCTTGAGCCAGTTTCTCTCCTTAGTCTGACTGTGCCTCGGCTCTTCAGAGAGGCGCAATGATCAAAACATACGGAGGTTACTGACATGCGTACATATGTTTCTGCAATGCTTTTGATTTTTATCGTTTTACCATCGACTGGAAAGGCATCGGAGACTCATAATGCATTTTGCGAGTCTGGTTCTACAGCTTCAATCGCACTGGATTTTCAAGAAATGCTGCAAGATCCTTATGTTGCCGAGCTGCTTTTTCTCAAAGAGGAAATGCTTACCATCGTCGCATCTGCTGACAAGTCAAATCTCCTGAAGTATCTTCAAGCAGGGGACTTGGAATCGGCTGCACGAGTTGCGGGCTTGTCGGGCAAGGGAGCATACCCTTATCGGGAAAATCTACACGTTTTGTCTGCAATTGTCTTGAAGCGATACCCAGAGCTTGTTGAGTTTATGCCGCAGAGACCTGCTGTTGATAGCACGGAAATTGCTGCAATCATGCTGGAGCGTCTCCCTGCTTTAGAGCATTTGGATGACACGCTGTTAATGCCCTTTAGTCAGATTCTGCCAGAACTGGAGTCTAGTTCTTTCGAGAAAAAACACAATCCAGAAGCCGGCTCTTTGCTTTGGAGCGGCGGACTGACTCCGCCGCCAAGTGGACCATTTAATCCATGCGAACTTGGAGCCTGGAACCCGGATTGCAGACCTGAATCTCCTGATCTCCCTCTGCCGGATCATCCTGATCTACCCGACGATGGGCCGCCTTGGGACGCGGAAGGAAGTTGTCAGGCAGGACCTTACTTTGCAGGAATGATTCTTTGCGCGGCACTTCCCACAGCTCTTATCCCTTTCTGCATGTATCAGGTCATGTGCTCAACTTGCGAAGGTGGGATTTTTGACACGCTGTGTTTTGCAGACTGACGCAGGTGCAATATTTCCGATTGATGGCTTGGCAACACTTGAAGAGTAATCTGACTTGGGCTAAGTTCAGTCATGCTTGGACTCAACAATGGCTGAATTCCCAGCGGCTCGAGAATGCGCTCAGCATGAGTCATGTTGATTGCCCGGACCGTCAAGATCGAGGATCCAATCTGGGTTGCAACTCTTATTTCATATGGGGCGAGCATACAAATGAATAGGCAGATAGGTTCGTTTGATCCATTGCTGATCAACTGGCTCGCCGTTGCGCTTACGCTTGCCGGTAGCCTATGGAGTGGCTGGTGGCTATTGAGCGGCAGGGGCGGCGGCGTCTGGTTGGTGCTTCTTTTTTTGACGTTCACTGCCGGTTTTTTGTACCGTGTATTGGAGTTGGGCAAGGCGCGAAGATCGGCGGATCGCTGAGAGTGCTTGAGGCGCCAGGTGGCGCAGACGAATCATCACTCTGGCGGCTGGATCAGCTTTGACGCCTAGTGGGCCATGCGGCCGAGGGTTATCTACAGCCGCACGGTTCACTAGGTCCCCAGAGCCGTCATTGTGTGCGAAAGCATTATTCGGGGCTTCGAACTTGTTCATGGTGATGCCGATACGCTGGTTAAACGGACTGGCTTGAATCGGCACCAAGCGACCGGCCGGCTGGATGTTGCGGGCGATTATGATTTTCCGCAGCTCACCGTTTTATTAACCCCCGGCCTTTTAAGAGGGGTGACGAGTATCGAATACCGGAAGAATTTTGATGCCCGTGTTAAGAGATGGCCTTGACCAAGCGTGACAGCCAAGCTCAGTAGCTGTCCTGGTGTATCCCCCGCATTGCCCGGCCCGAGGGATCGGCCATGGTCGCGAAGGTCTCATCCCAGGCCAGGGCCTCGGGGGTGGAGCAGGCAATTGACGGCCCGCCGGGAACGGTTGCCGCGGCGGCGGACGAGGGGAAG
>JAZBOC010000024.1:0-3082 GCA_036353315.1 Wenzhouxiangella sp.
CATCTCGCAAAAGGTGCACTGATTCCATGAGCAGCCATCGGTGACCGGCAGGATCAGCGACTCGCCCTCGCTGGGCGGGCGGAATACAGGTTCGACGTAGCGAATGGGGATGGCGTTATTCATGGAAAATGCGGCGAGGGTAGCCGATCAATGTCTTTACGACACTATACTCAATCGACCAATTTCGCACTCACCCGGGATGCTTTTTAAACCATGCGCCGTGCCAGCTATTCCAGCCTTAGGACCCGACTGCGGGTACGCCGACTGTTTAACCCGTTTTTGGAGAAGGCTTCCCTCTGGTTGGCCCCGGCGGCATCACTGCAGGCTCGCGAGCTGCTGTATCAAAACATCGTTCATCGTGACCTCGATCGCCTGGGTATCGATCTGCCGCTGTACCCGGTTCGCAGCGCCGCGACCTACAGTTATCTCTATCTTTTGCTCAGGCTGGTTCAGGAGACCGGTCCGCTGCGCATCCTGGAGCTCGGTGCTGGTCTTTCGACCGTGCTGCTCGAACGCCTGCGCGACCCGTTTGGTCTTTCGCTGACTTCGCTGGAGCACGATGAAGCCTGGGTGGCGCGAATCCTGAAGCAGGGGGCGGCGGGGGTCGTCCACTCTCCGCTTGTACAGCGACAGTTGCAGGGTCATAAGGCGCAGGTCTATGACAGCAGCGTGCTGTCGGCCGACAGCCGTTTCAACCTTTTGCTGGTCGACGGCCCCCGGCGTAGTCGCCGCCGTTCGCGCTGGACGGCTCTGGAGTTCATTGAGGGTCGGTTGGAGCAAGACTTTGCGATTGTGTTCGACGACGCCGAGCGACCGGGCGAAATCGACACCATTTCAGCCGCGCTGCGACTGTTGGACCAGCGTGGCGTGCGCTATGGCGCGCATTTGACGCGTTCGGTCAACAGCCAGTTCGTGATCGCAACCGAAGGTTTTCAGGGCGCGCTATATTTCTGAAGCCTGAACTCTGTTGGGCACAGAAGTATCCAGATGGACGGGCCGTGGTCGATGCATAGCGAGACCGGCGAGCATCGTCGGGTTGAAGTTGCCCGGGATGCCAAAACTTAGGCGCGATGACAGCAGCCGGGCTGGAAATCGGCTACCCGCCTGTCCGCGAAAATGCCAGCAGGCGACGGTCCACATTGCACCCAGCACCCGCCTGAAAGCACGCTGCTCATAGCGTTGCAGCCTGCCGTTGGCGCTCGCCAGCCGGTTCAGCCACTGCTCCGCCCAGTCCAGGTATTCGGCGGCATCGACGATGGCGGGATCCCGTTTCTGGGTCAACTGATAATGCCAGGCGAGGTCGCGCTCGCTGTAGTCGATGCCAAGATCGGCGAGGCCTTCTCCCTGGATGGCCATCTTGCGGTCGCGGCCCAGGCCGGCAGTGTTCTTGGTAATCCGTCCGGGATGTTCCCGACCGCAGACCAGAAGATGCGGCAGGTTGGCCATGCGATGGGTACGGGCCAGGCGCAGATGAAGGTGGTAGTCCTGGCAGCGGGGAAAAGCTTCGTCGTAGCCGAAGTCGCGCAGTACGGCCGTACGCGCCATGATGGTGCGGTTGATCAGCGAACAATGAAACAGCAGGTGGGCGTCGACCGCTTCGGGCTTGAGCGGGTGGCGTCGAATGCGCGGCAGGCGTTGGCCCTTTGCGTCCATCAGGGTACAGCCGCTACCGACCTGGACGACGTCGGGATGGCGGTCAAGAAACTCGACCTGGCGACCGAGCCGGTCCGGGTAGGCATAGTCATCGCTGTCCAGCAACGCCATGTAGTCGCCGCGGGCCAGTTCCAGGCCGCGATTGCGGGTCGCCGGAATGCCCAGATTGCTCGGATTACGCTCCAGCCGAACGCGGGAATCCGCATAGGCGGCGATCCGTTCGACGGTCTGATCAGTCGATCCATCATCGACGACCAGAATCTCGAAGTCCGTATACTGCTGGGCCAGCACGCTGTTGATCGCGGTGCAGACATAGTCCTCACGATTGAAGACCGGTATGAAGACAGTGACCTTGGGAGTTTGGCGCATGACCCGGCTGCAACTCGGGATTGATAACGGTCAACGGCGCAGTATAGAGGGTTGCTTGGGATCATGGTCAGGAAGGCCTGGGTGATCGGCCGGATCCGCCAGCGTCCGGTCCACGGCCCAGGCCGTCGCCTGCTGAACTGGGCGCGTTCGCGGCTGCTCAGCGGGGTCGGCAAGGCCCAGCAGGCCTATTTCGTCAGCATTAACGGCCATCGCTACAAGCGCGTCGTGTTTGGCGACAGCGTTCAGGCTCTGGAAGTCGCTTCAGCGCTTGAGAGCTGCTGCGATTGCGTCGGACTGCCCGAGATCGTGCTCGCCCAGGAGGCCGAGATTTGGGTCCGGTTTGTCGAGGGGCGCAAGGTCGATAGCGGCTCAAACACCGACTGGCAGGCGCTCAATGACTTTTTTGCCGGGCTTTACGCGAGAGGTCCCTGGCAGGTGGCTCTTGCAGAAACCCCGCTGCACCGGCGGCTGGAAATTGATCTTGAGTTTCTTCGCGATAGCGGGGTGCTTGACCAGGCCCGCTACGGACTGCTTCAGGATCGAGCCGAGCAGCTGAAGCCGGACAAGATCTGGCTGGGCTACGACTATGTCGATCCGGTATTGAAGAACTTCGTCGTCAACGATCAGGGGCTGTTCGCGATCGATATCGAAAGCCTGCAAAAAGGGGTCGCGCTGGGGACCGGCGTTGCCAAGGCCAGCCTGCACTGGCTGGGTGATGACTGGCCGCGCTTCCTGGCGCGTTTGGAGCGGCAACCGGGGGTACCCGCTCTGGCCGGGCAGCAACCCTACGTCGCCCTGTGCTTTCTGGCCGGCTGGACCAAGCGCAAGCTGCTGACCGGCAAATGGTCGCGCGTCAAGGCCGAGAATTTCGACCGCCTGGCCGGCATTGAGGTTGATTCGGCCGATAGCCATTGAATACAGCGATCAGGCGGGCTGTGTTATTCTTGTCGGTCGTTTTTTCCCCGACCAGGCCATCCGGAAGCGATGCATCTTCGCCTCCAGCCTGGTTTCGCCGCTGACGGCCCGGAGGCCGATACCCCATGAAAACCCTGTTTGTCCG
>JAZBOC010000025.1:0-5090 GCA_036353315.1 Wenzhouxiangella sp.
CAGGACCGTATCGCCGGAGGCGGCAACCGAAAATCCGAACTGATCCCCGGCATCGGTATTCGACGGCTTCAGATAGGCCTGTTGGGACCATTGGCCCTCTTCATTACGTACGAAGACATAGGCCGCACCGGCGTTACTGGCAGAATTGTCGCTTTGGTTGGCATCAACGCCACTGGCGCTGCCGTCTTCAAACTTGGCACCGACGACAAGCAGGTCACCGTCTATGGCGACCGACGCGCCAAAGTTGTCGAATTCATCGGGGTTGGACGCCTTGATATAAGCCTGCTGTGTCCAGGAACCTTCTTCGTCGCGAACGAAGACATAGACTGCGCCAGCCTCTTGAAGCGAGTTGTCGAATGGGTCACCGTTGATGCCGCTCGAGCCACTATCCTCGCCGGCGACGCCGACCACCAATGTGTTTCCGGAGATTGCCAACGCCATTCCAAACTGGTCATTTTCGTCCGGACTGGATGCCTTGATATAGGCATCCTGCGTCCATGTCCCAGCCGAGTCGCGCACGAACACGTAGACCGCGCCCGCGTCTGGCAGTGAATTATCCAGCTCGTCCCCATCGATACCGGGAGCAGCACTATCTTCACTAAAGGCGCCAACCGCGGCAAGGTTATCGGATAGAGCGACGGCGTGGCCAAATCGATCACCACCCTCGGTATTGGAAGCCTTCAAGTAGGCCTGTTGCGACCAACGACCGATTGCCGATCGTTCAAATATATACGCTGCACCAGCGTTAGCCGCGGAATCATCCAACTGATTGCCATCTACACCGATTGCAGCGCTGTCTTCCCACTCCGCGCCCACAATGATGGTCCCGCCAGAAGCGGCGACCGAGGACCCAAACTCATCGCCTAAACCTGTATTCGACGCTTTTAGATAGCCGCTCTGGGTCAAGACCGAGTGTGTTGAACGCTCTGCAAACGCCGGTTCGACGAACCCTGCTTGCGCTCCGCAGAGTGCTAACACGATGAACAGGACGTGCAGGCTGGGTCCAGGCTGGCGGGACGGAAAAAAGGGGTTAGAAGACACAGTGACTCCTTGAATAGTAACAATTTGAAATTCTCTCCAACAGATACGCGAAGCAAAGCCGCCGACCCTCAGGCCGGGTCGAACGTCCCGATCTAAACGTCGGCAAAAGTGGAGTGCGCCAAGCGTTTGCAGGGAACAGATGGGCTTTTGCTTGCCGCAGGGGGCTTTCCCAAAAAACCATTGGCCCCCCGTGAGGGAAATCGGGCGTTCTAATGCGTATCAACAATCAGGGAAAAACAAACCTGATTGAAAAGCCGATGAATGTGAATACTCGTCTCGCCGCCTGCAGTCGGCTGGCCCTGATCCTGACGATCTGGACCTTGATGGTCTCTGTCAATACAGCTATGGGTCAGGGAGAGGATGCGAACCCTGCCGGCATCAGGAGTTCTTCCAGCTACTCAGATCCTGGGGCGAGGCTTTCAGCGGCCAAGCCCAATCAGCCGCAGCCCCGCATGGAGGCTCCCAGGAGTGCCAGCTTCGATAGGACCGAGGAAGACAGCGCAGACTGGACCTATGCAGGCGACTGGTCCTTGGTCAATGTCAACCGGGCCAGCGGCGGCACAATCGCCCAGAGCAATACCGCCGGCGACACCGCACAATTCTCGTTCACCGGCACCTGGGTCAGCCTCGGGTTCATCGGGGACCGGTTCAGCGGCGAGGTCGAGGTGCTGATCGATGAGTTCAGTCAGGGTGTGTTCGATCTCTATCGCCGCGAAGAGACGCCGCTCACCCTGAGCTTTCCGGGCCTGAGCGCGGGGCCGCATACGGTCGAGCTGGTCGTTACGGGAACTGCCAATGCGCTTGCGGCCAACACCCGGGTCCAACTGGACTATGCCGACACCGGTGATGGTTCACTGCTGCCCGACGGCAGCTTCGAGGAAGACGATGCGCGGCTGCTGCTCAGCAACGGCTGGACTGCCGTCGCCTATGACGGTGCCAGCGGTGGCGGGTATCTGCGGTCCGGCATTGCGACCGCCTGGTTCCCGTTTGCGGGCGATTCGTTCAGTCTGCACACGCAAGCCTACAACAGTGCTGGTCGCGCGCAATTGTTCGTCGACGGGGTCTATCTGGATACCATCGATCTGTTCGAGCCGGTGTTCAGTAGTGCAGCCGTTCCGCGCGTGTTTTCCTATGAAGGACTGGGCGCGGGCGATCACGTTCTGGAGATCAGGACCTACAAGGACACCACTACGATCGATCGGCTGGACACGCCTGGCACCGGCCCGTTCATCGATCCGAACCCGCCGGCGACCGGTGTAACCCGCTTCGAGGCCGATCATCCCGACCTGCGCTACAACGGCCTGCCGTTGGCGGTGACTGCTGCGAGCTGGGTCCGAATCGCCAATATTACCTCGGACCGAGCCAGCGCCGGCGAGTATGTCTATTCTGCGACCGCCGGCGATGCGGTCAGCTTCGACTTCGACGGCGACTGGCTCGGTATCGGCTTTGCGACCGACCGTTTCGGCGGCCAGGCCGAGATCCTGATCGACGACAATCTGGTCGACAGCATCGATCTCTACAGCCGCTATGAAGACACCGCCAGCCGCTACTACCGCGATCTGGGGCCTGGCCCACACAGCGTGACGATCAACGTGCTGGGCACCGGCCACCCGAATTCCAGCGCCACCCGCGTGCATCTGGATTTCTTCGATGTCTGGGACGGTCAGCCGCTGCCTGACGGAACCATCGAAGATGACGACCAACGCCTTTATTACAGCGACGGCTGGAATCGAACCCTGACCCCCGATGCCAGCGGCGGCAGTTTCGCGGTGAGTGGAAATGGCAACAGCACCACCGCGTGGTTTCCGTTCAGCGGCGATTCGGTGACCTGGCAGGGCTGGACGAGGTTCAGCTGGCAGGATGTCGAGCTGCGGATCAATGGCGTATCGCAGGGTTTGTTCGACACCTATGCGCTCGAGGAAGGGCCGCGCGCTTTTTCCTTCGATGGCCTGGGCCTTGGCCCTCATGTGCTCGAGTTGCGCCAGTACCGCGACGATGCCGCAAGCGTGGATGCTTTCATCACGCCAGCGACCGGCCCCGGGTACCAGCCGCCGGCTGCGGCTGCGGTCGTGCGGCATGAAGAAGACCACCCCGCAATGCGCTACAACGGCGAGCCCTATGCCCGCATGCCGCAGAGCTGGTTCGAAGAGACTTCGGTACAGGTCAGCCGTGGCTACAGCCTGTTCAGTTCCACACCCGGTGATGTCTGGAGCCTGGCGTTCGAGGGCGAGTGGCTGAACATCGGGGTCCGTAGCTCGGCCGCCAGCGGCAGCGCGGAGGTCTTTGTCGACGGCGTGTCGCGCGGCGTGTTCGATACATCCGGTGGGGTCAATCAGGTCAAGAACCTGACGATCGGCGGGCTTGCGCCGGGTGCGCACACGGTCGAAATCGTCGTGCTCAGTGGCGCGGTCCTGCCTGACTACATCGATGTCTGGAACGGTCAGGCAACGGCGGATGGCTGGTACGACATTCAGCTGGAAAACGAGTCCAGCGGCCTGATCCATCTCAGTCGCAAGCGCTGGTGGAATTACTTCGAAGACGTCTATGCCAACAACGGTGACTTCCTGTCGCCGTTTGCCAGCGCTCAGACCAACACGTGGTTCAATTTCACCGGGACCGATCTGACCGTACTCGCCTACGAGCGTGAGGGGACCACCCTGCAGGTGGTGATCGACGGCGTGGATCAAGGTGTGGTCGACCTCTCACCGACCGCGCCGTTTCGGGTCCAACCCAGGGCGCTGCACTTTCCTGCCCTGGGTGAAGGTCCGCACGCGGTCCAGGTGTACACGGCGGCGACCGGATCGGTCACGGCACGCATTGATGCTTTTGAAGTGAACCCGGCAGATTTCGCCAGCCATACGCCTGAAGTGGAGTGGTACGACACGACGGCTCAGGAGACGCTGCCGGGCAGAACCGGCACCGGGTTCCTGTCGACGATTGCTGTCGGTGACATCAACGGCGACGGCGTCGTCGAGCTGATCGCGCCGGGTCATAACGGCAGGCTGTACGTCTACCGGGGCGACGGTCAGGATGCGGGCAGCGGCTCGCCGATCCTGTGGACCAGCGACCTGGCTGGACCGGCCGCCGAGCCGGCGCTGGCCGATCTGGACGGTGACGGCCTGGCCGAAATCATCGTCAGCGGCCGGGACGGGACCTATGCGTTCCGCCACGACGGCCAGGTGCTGTGGAGCAATCCCGGGGTGGTTTCGTATTTCGCCAGCCAGGAGCTGGCCTGGAGTGGGCCATCGGTCGGCAATCTCGACCTGGATCCCGAGCCGGAGATCGTCGTTTCGGCCATCGGTGATGCCCTCTACGTGCTCGACCACGAAGGCAACGTGGTATTCAGCGACCCATTCGGCGGTGATTTCCCGACCGTGCCGGTGCTGGCCGACATCACCGGCGACGGCGTGCTCGACATCGTGGTTGCCGAGGAGTGGACGCTGAAGGTCATCGACCTGTTCAACGGCGGCGTGCTGGCATGGAGCTATGACATGCCTGATCCGATCCCGGCGCTAGGAGGATCCGGCAGCTTCGGCAGCCCGGCGGTGGCCGATCTCGATGCCGATGGTCGGCCCGAAATCATCATCAACTGGGGCCACGTGATCGAAGCGCTGCAGGACGATGGCACGCTGCTCTGGCGCTATGAAACCGGCCGCACGGAGCTGTATCGGCCCAGCCCGATCACCGTGGCTGATGTGACTGGCGATGGCGAAGTCGACCTGATCACCGCCTCGGCGATCAACTCCGGATTCAGTGTGTTCAATCACTTGCTGATGGTGATCGATGCCGGCGGTAGTCTGGTCTGGGAACAGAACGTCGCCGACCGCAGCGCCTCGGCCTCCGGCGTGGCCGCCCAGGATCTCACCGGCAACGGCGCCTGGGAGATTCTCTGGAACGGCTCCGAAGACGGCTTCTTGATCATCAACGGTCCGGATGGCGACCGCCTGTACAACGAGCCCTATACCGGTTCCGGCACCGTGCTGGATTACCCGACCCTGGCCGATGTGGACGGCGACGGCGAGGCCGAAGTCGTCACCGCCGGTGCCAAC
>JAZBOC010000026.1:0-2049 GCA_036353315.1 Wenzhouxiangella sp.
GCCGCGGTCGCTTTCTCCAGTTTTGTCGCACTGACCATCTCGGCTGCCCTGGCCTCGCGCCTGCTGCGACCGCGAGAAGGACACCTTCGTCTGGTCGGTCTTGTCGATCGGGCGGTTGATCTCGCTCGAGATGTCTATCGTCAACTGCTGAAACAAGCACTCAAGGCGCGCTGGGTATTTGTCGGCACGCTGGTTTTCATCATCGCCGCCATGGTCTGGCTGTTTGATCGGATTCCCTCGGAGTACGCCCCCTTTGAGGATCGGGGTGCGTTCTTCGTGATCGTCAATGGGCCGGAAGGCGCGACCTTCGACTACATGTCTGACTACATGAACGAAGTCGAAGCCCGCCTGCTGCCCTTGGTTGAGGCCGGCGAGATTTCCCGCCTGCTGGTCCGTTCGCCCCGATCCTTCGGCAACATCGCCAATTTCAATTCCGGCATTGCGATCAGCGTGCTTGAGCCGTGGGGACAAAGAAGACCCGCTCAACAAATCATGGCAGACGTTCGGCAAAGACTCGGTGACCTGCCCGGCGTGCAGGTCGGAGCGCGCATGCGCCAGGGCTTTGCTCAAGGTTTTGGCAACCCTGTGCAGTTCGTGATCGGCGGCGGCACCGATTACGAGACGCTCGCTGGCTGGCGCGATGATTTGCTCGAAGCCATTCGCCAGGACAACCCCGGTCTGATCAACATCGACTGGGACTACAAGGAAACCCAACCGCAGCTTGAGGTTCTGATCGACTATGACCGCGCCGCTGAATTGGGAGTCACGGTGAGCAATATCGGTCGCACACTCGAGACCATGCTCGGGTCACGCCGGGTCACGACCTATATTGAGGACGGTCAGGAATACGACGTCATCATTGAAGGCGAGCGCGAAGCCCAGCGCAGCCCGGACGCGCTCAAGAATCTGTATGTCCGCTCCGACCGCTCTGGCGAACTGGTCCCGCTTTCAAATCTGGTTCGGATCGAGAACTTTGCCGGGTCCAACACCCTCAACCGCTACAACCGGGTGCGCTCCATCACCATCGATGCAGGCTTGAGCGAGAACCTGACGCTTGGCGAAGCGCTGGAATATCTGCGCGCCAATGCCCGCGAGGTGCTGCCCGAAGAGGCCATCATTGACTACAAAGGCCAGAGCCGGGACTTCAGGCAAGCCGGGGGCTCGATGACGTTCGTCTTCGTGCTGGGTCTGGTGGTGGTGTTTCTGGTTCTGGCGGCACAATTTGAAAACTGGATCCACCCGCTGGTCATCATTCTCGGGGTTCCGCTGGCCGTTGGCGGCGGGCTGCTGGGGCTATGGCTCACCGGATCCACCCTGAACGTCTACAGCCAGATTGGCCTAGTGATGCTGGTGGGGCTGGCGGCAAAGAACGGGATCCTGATCGTCGAATTCATCAATCAACTGCGAGATTCCGGCGTGGAGTTCGAACAGGCGATTGTCGACGCCTCGGTGACTCGACTGCGCCCGATCCTGATGACCGGGATCACCACCGCAGCCGGCGCTGTGCCCCTGATTCTGGCGTTTGGCGCGGGAGCGGAAACCCGCCAGGTGATCGGCATTGTCGTGCTGTTCGGCGTACTGGTGTCGATGGTGCTGACCCTGTTTATCGTGCCGGTGCTCTATCGGGTGCTCGCCGCCAATACCGGCTCGCCGGAGCAGGTCAAGCGAAGGCTGGAGCGTGAACTGGATGAAACCAGCAAGTCTGCCCCTGTTTCGGAGCCGGCGGCCTGACGTTAGACATACGAGCCCGCCGCCTGCCCGGATGCCCACGCCCACTGGAAATTGTGGCCGCCCAGATGACCGGTGACGTCGACCACCTCGCCGATGAAAAACACCCCCGGCAGCTTGTGGGCTTCCATGGTCTTTGAGGACAGCTCGTCAGTGTCCACGCCGCCGATGGTGACTTCGGCTGTCCGATAGCCTTCGGTGTCGGCCGGCCACACGATCCAGGGCTGGCAGCGCCGGGCAATGCCGGCAATCGCCTCATCACCCATTTCGGCCAGGCGTGGGTTGCCCAGCCAGAGCTCGCACCAGCGCTCGACCAGGCGA
>JAZBOC010000027.1:0-29888 GCA_036353315.1 Wenzhouxiangella sp.
AGCCATCGAGCTATACCAAAAGGAAGGGAAGCCCCTTCCTTCCCCTACGGCTGGGCGAGATCTTGCCAACAGCCTGCAGCACATCGCATAACAAGGCGCTCAAGTTCGTTACGCGCTCCACCGGACACGGCGCACGCCGCGCCGCTTAGCTCAGACGTTATGTGATTGACACCTGTAACCGGTCAAGTGACAATAAACTTCAGGATCCGGAGTTTCATGCATAAGGGCCTAAAGCGCTTCTTCGAAACAGGGAAGACTTTGGGAGTCCGCGCCCAGCACGCGAATAGACTCCGTCTGATCCTCGGCCGCCTTCACGCTGCACGACAGCTGAAGGATATGAACCTTCCAGGCCTTCGGCTTCACGAACTAAAGGGAAATCGCTCGGGAATCTGGGCGGTTGATGTCAGTGGAAATTGGCGAATTACCTTTCGGTTTGATGGTGAGGATGTCGAGGTCGTGGACTATGAAGATTATCATTGAGGTGCCCCATGCTTATGCACAATCCACCACATCCTGGTGAAGTTATTCGAGAGCTTTGTCTTGAACCGCTGGATCTATCTGTCACTGAGGCCGAAAAGGCCTTGGGCGTCAGCCGGAAAACCTTGAGTGCCATCCTCAACGGGCGAGCTGGAATCAGTCCCGAAATGGCTGTTCGGTTGTCGATTGCTTTTGATACTACGTCAGCAAGTTGGCTCAACCAGCAAACCCAGTACGATCTTTGGAATGCTGAGCAGCACCGCAAGGATCTGCAGGTCAAACGTCTTGTTGCAGCATAGCCTGAATCCATCACATAACAATCCATTCAACGTGGGCGTGGGCAAAGTCTGCGCCGGTTAATGCAAGCGTTAGGCTACCTCCAAACAAATTGAAGAAAGGTCAAACTCATGATTTTATTTCGCACATTGCTTGTAGTCATTTTTCTCGCACTAGTCGGTTACACCGCAATAGTCGTCAACAACCATGGCATGGGACTTCTGCCCGTGTTTTTTGGTGATATCGCTGAAATGGCGTGGCCGGGTCAGTTTAATCTTGATTTCATGTGTTTTTTGGTGCTCTCTGCGGTTTGGGTTTCATGGCGTCACGAATTTTCAGGGGTGGGCTTGTTGCTTGGCTTGATCGCGTTCTTTGGAGGTGCGCTTTTCCTCAGTATCTATCTTTTTATTCAGAGTTTTATGGTCAATGGGAGCTTTGCTGCCTTGCTTGTTGGTCCAAGGCGCGTAGGTGCGACAGCCTAACAAGCCAATGAAATTCGTTCCGGCCTACGGCCTCCACCGGACGCCCTTGTCAGGGCCCGGTTTATTGCTGGCGTTAGCGGAACCCAAGCGGCGACGATATACTGAGATATCCAACAGATTCGGAGGCCGAGATGGCAAAGGCGATTTCTGAAATAAAAGCGGAAATTCAGGAACTTGAGCCACTTCAGAAACGTGAGCTTTTGGAGCTTCTGGTCGCGGATCTGGAGGATTCCGAGTGTGGCGAGTTCGATGCGATTTGGTTAAAAGAGGCGCAGCGGCGGTTTCAGGAATTGAAGGACGGTTCGGCTCAGGGAGTTCCGGCGAGCCAGGTATTCGCAAACTTTGAGCGCCGCCTTGGCTAATGGAATGGGTCTTCCATTCCGAGGCTGAGGCCGAATTTATCGAGTCAGCGGCTCACTTCGAGAGAGAAGTCCCTGGGCTTGGCCGAAGATTTGGCAGAGCCGTAAAAGAAGCCCTGGAAATCATAGTGGAGCATCCCGAGATCGGATCGCGGCTCAATGGTGAGCTACGATCCTTCGTAGTTGCTGGCTTTCCGTACTCCATCATTTACGCACCCTATCAAGGCTCGCTTTTTGTCTTGGCTGTTGCTCACGGCAGGCGCAAGCCTGGCTACTGGGGATCTCGCAGTTTCCGCTAACAAAGGGTTCAACCGGATCCCGAAAAGCTCCGGGCCGGTCAAGCCGGGCCAACTCGGTGGCGGGGCCGGTTAACCCAAACGTTAGCTTTCAGGGCGCTTCCATTTATAGTTGTGATACTTTAGTATCACTGTATGCGAACTGAACTCGTCACGACTCTGAAACGAAAAGCCACAGATCTGTTGTCAGAATTGGCCAAGGACAAGGAGCCAATCCTGATCACGCAGCATGGACTGCCTTCGGCGTATCTCATTGATGTAGCCAGCTACGAAAGGCTCCAGGCCAGGATGAAGCTGTTGGAAGGGATAGCCCGGGGAGAGCACGCTGTGGATGAAGGGCGCACCGTCTCGAACGATCAAGCCAAGGCCAAGATGGCCCGATGGCTGAAGTAACTTGGTCTGACCCCGCGCTGGCAGACTTGGATGCTATTGCAGATTACATAGCACTTGAAAATCTAGCGGCGGCAAAAAAGCTCGTTGGGCAAATTTTCGAGCATGTGGATCAACTCGAAGCACACCCGGACAGTGGCTCGAAACCCCAGGAATTTGATGGGTGGCGTTACCGTCAGCTTATCGAGCCCCCATGCCGCATCATCTATCGGCACGACAAAGTGCAGGGTCGCGTATACATTTTGCACGTCATGCGCAGTGAGCAAAGGCTTCGTCGCAGCAAGCTGGTGAGAGATTGGAGCGCTGAAAGCTAACAAAGCGCTTAACTTTCTTCCGGCCTTCGGCCTACACTGGACGCAGCTAAAGCCGCGCCGCTTAGCTTAGACGTTGGGCGTCGGAAGGAAATCTAATGAAGAAGACAACGCTATATCGGCTATTCGGCGTGGGTTCTGTTCCAAAAAAACTGCTTCCCGTGCTTGAGACAGAAGGAGTCGTTGTTCTTGACGAAGGTATTGGAGGCTGGTTCATAACAAAACACGTTGACGGCCCAGGAAAACGATATCGTAACCGGTCGGAGGGGTTCTCTGGCTGTATTTCCGTAACGAAAGCGCGCGTAATTTGCTATACCTACGGAAAGCGCCAGATCAACATCTCTGTTGAAGATCCTAAGATGGCGAAGCTGTATGTTGATGTTCCAAACGACCAAACATTGTATCTTTCTTTTGAATCGTCTGACTTCCGAGATGGATGGCGGGGGGTTATTGAATTCCGATTCAACACAGATAAAGCTATTCAGTTTCGTGATGCCTTGGTAGCAATCGGTGCCCAACAAGGCGCTGCAGCGGACGCGGACAAGCCGCGCCACTGAGTTTTGACGTTATGTTTCTAGGGTGCAAATCGAAATGCTTAAAGTATTGGCTTGGATCGAGGTCCTGGCATCGATCGTCCTGCTTGGCCTGGCCGCTTGGCCGTTCTCCGGTTTTTGCTCTGGTAGGTTAATGGGGCTTGACTGTGAAAGCCGAGCGATCTTCGGCGTCAATATGTTCGGACCCTTGGCAATACTAGGCGCGGTCTGTTCAGCTTGGTCGCTCAAGTACAAGACAGCAGCGCCCCAATTCGTTTTGCTCTTCGGCTTCTTGGCCATCATGACCTACTGGCTTGCGCATGCGCTATGACATATTTCGGAAACGAGCACATAATTAACTGTTAGGCGGACGAACGCTATGAAGCGATTCTGGCCCCTACTTCTGATTGTTGGCGGTGTGCTGATCGTAGTTGCGGGATTCTTGTATAAGCTCTTCTATGGCGGAGCATGGGGATACCAGGACCCAACGCCAGAGCTGATGGCAAGCGTTGCTTTTCATACCCGCATCGGCTCGGGACTCTTTTGGTGTGGGGTTGCCGTCTTCCTTGTTGGATGGGCAGCCGCCATTCGGCGATTCTGGCCTCTATTTCCCATCATCGGCGGCTGCCTGCTAGCGTTGGGGGGCTTCAGCTTCGCCGCGGCGTTTTCTGGCAGACCAGAACTGGTGGACTTTGTACGCATCGCCCACAACGCAACCATCGTAGGCTGGCTTGGCATTCTTGTCTTCCTTTTCGGAGTGGTTTCTGGTGCCATTCGTCTTGTTACCCGCAAGCCATCCGAAAACCAAGGCAAGTCGCAAGATCAGTCGTTGCCCTCTCCATGACGCGCCTAACCAGGCGCTCAAGTTCTTTCCCGGCCTGGCGGGAGTCCACCGGACGGCCCTGTCGGGCTGCCGCTTAGCTATTCGTTATGCAGCTTCTCCGTCGGTACTCATGATTACACCGCAGTGCGCTCTCCTGGTCATTGACGTACAGCGCGGCCTCGACGATCCGAAGTACGGTCGCCGGAGCACCCCAGAGGCTGAGGCAAATATTGCCCGGCTGCTTGCTGCGTGGCGCGAGGCTCAATCGCCGATTATCCATATACAGCACCTTTCAACTTCGGAATTCTCTCCACTTCGGGCAGACTCACCCGGCGTCGAGATCAAACCGGAGCCTGCCCCCCTTGACTCAGAACCTCTGTTCCGGAAATGTGTCAACAATGCGTTTATAGGCACGGGCTTGGAACGGTTCCTGCGTCAGCGGGAGATCCATTTCCTTGTTATCGTGGGACTGACGACAGACCACTGCGTCTCGACGACAGCCCGCATGGCAGGAGACCTCGGATTCGAGACGTTCGTCGTAGCTGACGCCGCGGCGGCGTTTGAGTTGAAAGGGCATGACGGACGCCAATTCTCAGCCGAGGACGTTCATGCGGTTTCCCTCGTGGCGCTCAAAGACGAGTCAGCCAAAATCTTGCCGACCGCCAACGTACTCTCCATGTTCTCTGCCTGATATGTCATCATCAAGACATGACCTCAACATCACACGAGCACGAACGGATCACGTCGCGGCTGTGCGCGCTGTAATCTCTGCATGCGTCCAACACATGCGCGGTGACGGTATCGACCAATGGGACGACGTCTATCCTGACCTCCAAGCCGTCGAGCAGAACGTCGCTGATGGTACCCTTTACGTGGCGCTTGAGGACGATCGCTGTCTCGGTTCCGTGTGTTTGAGCGAGGAGCAGGATGAGGCGTACAAAACAGTGAGATGGTCCGGCAGCGAACCTGTTCTCGTCGTGCATCGACTTTGTGTCTCCCCATCCGAGCAAAGACGTGGCGTGGCGTCTCTGCTCATGGACTTCGCCGAGGCAAAAGCCGCAGAATTTGGGTACGCTAGCATCCGACTCGACGCTTACACGGGCAACCCCCAAGCGGTTGGGCTCTATGCTCGCAGAGGCTATTCAGTAGCTGGTGAAGTTCGCTTCCCGCGACGCGCGCATCCGTTTAAATGCATGGAAAAGACACTCCATACTCATGAAGCAGTATAACCCGCCGCTGCAAGCCTACGAAGGGCGTCAGCGTTCTCAGCTTTTACGAGCGTCGGCGCTCCTTTTGCTTCATTGCGCTGCTGTACCCTCAGCCTTTCGCGGTTGAGCGGCCCTCCGTTAGGCATCACAGGTAACGTCCAACGTGGATCAACTCTTGGAGATCTTTCGGAGCGCGGTAGCAGGAGACACAAGAGCTATCTGGTTCCTTGCGGCTGCCTATGCACTTGTTACTTGCACGTACTCCTTCATTCATCAAGTTCGAATGCGAAGGTGGCCGCAGACGCATGGCGAGCTTGAGAAGCATGAGGTTGCGCTATTCGATACGTCAAGCAGGCCGCCATCCGAACGGAACTACAAGGTCGAAGCCAAGTACCACTACGAGGTTGACGGCCGCGAGTACACGAGTACGCGGGTGTCGCCGTGGGACGTAGTTGCCAGTCACAATCTGCGTGCGCTTCTGCGCGTGCAGCTTCGAGGCGTGGATTTTGATGAGAGCGGCAAAGTGTTGGTGTACTTCAACCCGCGTCGGCCAAGCAAGAGCGTGTTGATCCTGCCGGGTCGCGGAGGCATGCTGTTCACGGCAGCGGTTGGTCTCCTTCCCTTCTTCCTCTTCTACCTTACCCGCTGACAAGCGATGCCTAACCGGTCGCTCAACCTGCGCGCCACGGCGTACCGGCCCCGGGCCCCATTTCATTCTGGCCCGTCACCGGCACCCGTGGCGCGCAGGTTAGCTCCAACGTTAGGCCCCGCGGCACTTTGAGGGTGGCGAGGCCCGGCCCGACAATTCGTAGGCGGTCTCATGTCGTCTCCATGTCGCGGTAATGTCGTCACTGATTGCGAGCGATCAGAGGGATGATGTCGGGAGTCCGAACACCAAATTCGAGAAACATCCATGCAAGCCAATAGTGCCCGATTACGAGAGCTACGCACCGCACGTCAGTGGTCGCAGGAGCAATTGTCCAAACTTACTGGGCTGAACCTGCGAACCATCCAGCGCTTGGAATCCGGCGCCAAAATCTCATCCGAGTCCTTGCGAGCACTCGCCGCCGTCTTCGAGGTTCCCGCCGAGAGTCTACTGGTGGGCGACCCTGCACCCAGCCAACCGGCTATTAACGCAATTCGAGGCGGGGCGTTACGTAGCTTGGAGTTCAACGGCACTACACCACGGGCGGATTTCTGGTGGTTCGCGCTCGCTGTGGCGATGCTATTGGCCTTTGCGACGCTGCTCGCCGAGGCACTCGGCCCACTCCCGCTACAGATTGCCTCCTTGCTGGTGTTGCTGCCATGGATCGCGGCATGTACTCGGCGCCTGCGCGACGCTGGGATCAGCCCTTGGTGGCAGCTCATCAGTTTGGTGCCAGTTGGCGGGCTTCTAGTGTTGCTCTATCTGCTTACCTACCCGACACAGGCAGAGGAGCCGATTGAACCCATGTCGGAATAAGACTGGCCGCGCGATCCACACCGAGGCCTAAGGATTCTCTGAATTAATCGCCGTTCTGCGACAATATCGACATTGCTTCTCACCGGACTGAATTCGATGGACCAGCTGAGCTTTGCCGACCTGGAATACGAGAACAAGAAGCGCAAGACGCGGCGCGAGAAGTTCCTGGAGCGCATGGACGCCCTGATCCCGTGGGTCTTGCTGGTCAAGCTTCTCAAGAAGCACTATCCAAAGGGTGCTCGGGGCCGTCCCCCTTATCCGCTGGAGACGATGCTTCGGATTCACTGCATGCAGCTGTTTTACAACCTGTCCGATCCGGCCATGGAAGACGCTCTCTATGAGATCGAGTCCATGCGCCGCTTCGCGGGCTTGAAGCTGTCAGATGCCTTGCCGGATGAGACCACCATCCTGAACTTCCGTCACTTCCTGGACCGCCACAAACTGAGCGACAAGATCCTCCAGAAGGTCAATCACCATCTGCAGGAACAGTGGCTGATGCTCAGAGAAGGCTCGATCGTCGATGCCAGCATCATCAACGCTCCCGGCTCGACCAAGAACCAGGAAGGAAAGCGCGACCCAGAGATGCACCAGACCCGGAAAGGCAAGCAGTGGTACTTCGGGATGAAGATGCACATTGGCGTCGATGACACCCTGGGCCTGATCCACAGTCTGGAGACGACGCCGGCCAGCGTCCATATCGGGGCTTGACCAAGAACCGAAATCGATTCAGTGTTCTGGCGGCTTTCTCAAACCTCCTGATTGGGCAGCGCTATCAGCCAACGTAGAGTTACAGCGTCCGATGACCGCCCAAGAGGCGGGAATCGGACGAAAAGGAAACGAAAAACGCCAAAACAATCGATCCGAACTGCCGCTTTTGGGCTGATCACAACCATGATCACCAAAAAACGCCATTCTTCGGACCATCCTTAACGCAGTCATCAGCCGCGCGAATCTTCTCCGATTTGGGTGGCGAGTCAGCCGACCTGGCCGCTTTCGCCGCTATGGATGAGTCCGGAGTTCTGCCCGTGCTAGGCTGAGGCCATGGGTAGAAGCTGGATGCACATTCAGCGGCCCAGGAAAGACGAACCGGAGGGCAGACGGTGAACATCAGTGCGGTGTTTGTGCTGCTAGCCGCGTTCTTCTGGGGCCTGTCCGGCGGCATCGGCGGTGTTCTTATTGCCGATGGCTGGGATCCGCTGGTCGTGTCTTTCTATCGAGGGGTGATCGGACTGGTTTTTGTGGGTGGCTGGCTGGCTTTGCGTTCTCAGCAAAGTGGCCTGAACGACCCATGGTTGTGGTTCTGGTCAGTACTCGCGGGCGTCGGAATCGCCGGAAATTTCGGCTTCTATTTCTTGAGCATTGCGCATGGCAGCATTGCTGTGGCCGCGACCCTGATGTACTGCGCGCCCGTGTTCGTCTATCTCATTTCCTTCGCGCTCAAGATCGAGCGGCCCAGCCTGCTGAAATGGGTGGCGGTCGTGCTCGTGACCGCCGGCATTGCGTTGCTGACCGAAATCTACGACGTGGACGGTGGAAGCGTCACGGGCCTTGCTGTAGGCGCAGGACTTCTCGCTGCGCTGTCGTATACCTTGTTCATTTTTGGCCTGAAATCGGCTTCCGTCCACGGCACTCCGCAGGCCACGCTGACAATCGCATTTGCGGTTTTGGCGTTTTTGCTGATTGGCCCTGCAGACAGTAGCCAGCTGCTGTCTGCCTTGAACACGTCGGATTGGCCGCTGTTTACAGCGCTGGGTTTTCTGGGTGCCGGTCTGTCATTTGTGCTCTATGACCTGGGCTTGAAATACACCGCCCCCGCAATAGCAGCCGTGATCGCTATGGCCGAGCCGGTTACCGCTTCGTTGTTCGGCGTCGTAATCTTGGGTGAGCGGCTCGCATTGCTGCAAACCCTGGGCATGGGGCTGATTCTGATTGCAGTCACGGCACTGAGCGTGCATTCCAGTGCCGAAAAACCACCGCCTCGCTAGGCCGTGTTTTCGTCCTTGATGCCTGCGCTGCTGTCGTTCCTTTCTGCTGCTGCGGTTATCGTCGTCGCAGGCACCTATTTGGCCCGAACTGCAGACGAATTGGCCGACCGCACCGGTTTGGGCGAGGCCATGTTCGGCATTCTGCTGCTGGCCGGCGTCACCTCGCTGCCGGATTTCGCCGCCACCTTGAGCGCGGCGATGGATGCCCGGCCCGATCTGGCCATGAGCAACGTCATGGGCAGCATGGCGGCCAATCTCATGTTCCTGGGTGTTGCCGATGCAGTCTATCGAAAAGCCAACCTCGAACATGCCGCAGCCTCGTCCAGCACGCTGATGCAGGCAACCTTGCTGATCGTTTTGCTAACCCTGCCCCTGCTGGCCATCGCCACGCCCTCGGCGTCGATGTGGAGCCTGCATCCCATTACGCCGGTCATCGTTGCGGCCTACCTGTTCGGGCTCTACCTTGTGCGCGGCGCGCAAGACCATCCGATGTGGTTTCCTCGGCGCACTCGCCAAACGGTTCAGGACCAAGCTGAACAACATGCCCGCGGTGGTCTGGGGAGCGCCTGGCTGCGGTTTTCTGGACTTGCGGTTGTCACGGCGATTGCCGGCTGGTGGGTGATGGAGTCAGCCAAGGTCATTAGTGACCAGACCGGCCTTTCCGAGACCGTGGTCGGTGGTTTGTTGACCGCGCTGGCGACCTCCTCCCCTGAGCTGGTCACGACCATAGCGGCGGTGCGCGTAGGCGCCCTGACCCTGGCGGTCAGCAACATCTTCGGCACCAACTGCTTCAATATCCTCGTCATTGCCGCGGCCGATGGAGCTTATCCAGGTGGTTCGATCTACCAGGACTTGAGTCCGATCCAGATGATCTGGGGTTTGGTCAGCATCCTGATGACTGCGATTCTCTTGCTGGGTATGGTGCGCCGCCAGACTTACGGCATCGGTCGGATCGGATTTGAAAGCGCACTGGTCCTGGGTGTCTACCTCCTGGCCCTCGGGGTTGCTGTCCTGATCGGCTGACAGACGCTGGAGCGCGGGTGGACCCGACGGTCACTCCAGCGCCGGGATCGAGGTGCCTGCCGTCGCTCACCAATGATGAGCGACCGCTCTGGCAAAATAATGGTCGCCTCGCCGATGACAGCCTCGAGCAGCAATACGATCCCGAGGAGCGTTTTCCGGGGCTTTATGAAAAGGCCGTACTGCGGCAATGAGATCAAGGTATGAAAAAGCTCATTACATCGGCGTTTGAGGTCTCCGACGAAGCCCTTGCAGCCATCGCGCACATGCCGACCCGCAGCCTGCCGGTGCTGATGGACGAGGAAGTCACGCGGCAACTCGGGGATGCGGACTTCATGCGTATCGCGGTCTGGCTGGCGCAAAAGAGCTTCGATGAGGGCGGCTGTCCGATCGGCGCGGTCATCGTCGACAACCGCAGTCGACAGATCGTCGGCAAGGGCCACAACACGCTGGTCCAGGAAGACCATCCCTATAACCACGGCGAGACTGCGGCCATTCGCGATGCCGGTCGGATCGATTTCAGTTCGACCACGCTGTATACCTCCTTGAGCCCCTGCGACGTCTGTGCCACCCTGCTCTACATGCGTGGATTTACGCGTGTCGTGGTCGGGGATGTCACCAACGCCGCGGGCAACGAGTCGATGCTGCGGGACAAAGGCATCCAGGTCGACGTGCTGGAAGATCCGCGCGGAATCGAGCTGTATGCCCGTTATCGCGCCGAACGCCCTGAGCTCGATCTCGAGGACTGGAAGGGGCGGGCCGCGCTTGACACCGCCCCGGCTGCAGATTCCCCGTGATACGGCTGTTTCTGATTCGCCACGCCAAGTCCAGCTGGACCGACCCGAGCCTGCCTGATCATGACCGGCCGCTCAACGGTCGCGGCAGACGACAGCTTGATGTGATGGGCCGCGTGATTCACGCCTCGGGCGCCTTTGCTGGGCCGGTGTTCTGCAGCACGGCACTGCGTGCCCGGCTGACTCTGGACGGCCTGCTCGACAAGGCTCAGCCGCCGTTGGTGACTTTCGATCCAGCGCTCTACACATTCGACCATCAGGACCTGCTCGACTGGCTGGCCGAGCATGACGAAGAGCGCCTGACGATCATCGGCCACAATCCGGCCCTGGAGGACCTCGCCGACAGCCTGCTCCAGCCCGGTCCGGGCCACCTGCCGACCTGTGCGTTCCTCGCCATCGAGCTGAGCGGGACGAGCTGGCGCAACCCGGGTTTGGCCCGTCTGGTCAGGTTCGAGACTCCGAGAACACAGACCGAAGCAACATGAGCGCGCCGGCTTCGAGATGAGCGCGCTAAACTCGCGGAACTTGCCGATGGAGAATAAATGGATGCGTATAGCGATTCTTGGCGCGTTGTTGATTCTTGCCGGGTGTGCGTCTGTCTCGCCCTACCCCGATCCGCCCACCGTGAATGTGACCTCGTTTACCCTGGCTCCGGAGTCGGCCGGCATGACGCCGCGTTTCCGGGTCGGGCTGAATGTGGTCAACCCAAACCGGCGGGAGCTGACGCTGGTTGGCATGAGTTACTCGGTTGAACTGGAAGGCACGCGCATCCTCAATGGGGCCACGTCCGAGCTGCCGCTCGTGCCGGCCTACGGCTCGGCCGACTTCACCGTCGATCTCAGTCCTGACTTGTTGGGTAGCGCGCGCCTTCTGACCGATCTGATGGGTCGGCAGCGTGACCGGCTGTCCTACAGTTTCAAGGCCAGGCTGGATGTCGGCCGCTGGATACCCGATATTCGCGTCGAGGAAACCGGCGAGCTGCCGCTCACGCCCGGCCCGCGCTGATTCCGGGCCAGGTCGGGCTACAGTGCGGCCCGGCGTGCAGGGATTGATATGCTGCTTCAGCTGCTGATCATCGGCGTTGTCGTGGCCATCAACAACCTGGTGGTGGCGCTGGCGCTTGGCGTCATGCAGCAGAAACGCCATCGAGCCAGGATTCTGCTGGTGTTCGGCGCGTTTGAGTTTCTCGTGCCGCTGATCGGCGTCTGGCTGGGCTCGACTTTGGCGGGGGCCCTGGCCGAACACACCGAATGGTTGGGCCCAGTCTTGTTGATAAGCCTGGGTCTTTTCACCCTCTTCTCGGCACGCGCCTCCGGGCAGGATCGCGAGAAACTAGCGCAATCGGTCACGACCTGGCAAGGCCTGGTGATGCTTTCGGCCGGCTTGTCGCTGGATAACCTGCTGGTCGGTTTCAGCCTTGGCCTGGGTGGCACTGCCCCGCTCCTTCTGGCGGGCACCATCCTGATTTTCTCGGTGTCGGCAGCGGCACTTGGACTGCAGATCGGGCACCGAGTGCAAAGGCATTACGAGGCAATCGGAGCGGCGGTTTCCGGCGTTTTACTGATCGGGCTTGGTGCCGCCATGCTGGCGGGCTGGCTTTGAGCGTGCCGGGAAGGATTGTCAGTCTGCGGCGGTCTGCAGATCTGAGGTTGTTGACTCGCTCCAGCGCTCTGCGGCCCAGCTGGAGGTCATGTGCTCGGCGACCTGCTGGAGCTCTTCGGCGCCAACGCTGGCCAGCTCGCCGTGCTCGAGCGGATCGTAGTGGAAGATGTACAGGCGCGAGGCAAACTGCTCGAACGGCAAAGAAGATTCTCCATAGCGCTCACCGTTACCGGCGGTGCTGACGACGACCCCGTGGCCCCAGTCCTGGCCACTGTCGTTGTTGGGGTTATAGAAGAACACCCGCATCACCTGCTGCGGGTCCAGCGCCACACGCAAGATCGTGATAGCGTGCCAGCCGACGAATCGGGCCGAGCTGTCGGTCACAGCGATGCCGGCCGGCTGGGGATGAATCAGCGGCTGGTTGCCGTTGTGAAACGGGTGATAACTGGCGTAGAAATGCCGCAAAAAATGACCCAGATCGACGATGTTTCCGGAGGCGACATCGACGTTGATGCGAAAACCCCGTCCGCACCACCAGCCGTGAAACTCGGGGTTGACCCAGCGATGCGGATCACCCTCGCGATCGACGCACTGCCGGCCCATCTCGGCATAGATGCGGTCGAGATGCGGCACGACCAGCGTGGATACCGGATCCAGGTCCAGCGGCGCGGCCGCAGCCAGGCCTTCACCGCTGCTCAGGGACGAAATCGGTTGGCCCTCGAAGTGCATGATGATTTCGCCGTCGCGGGCGGCCCAGGCGACCATTTGCAAGAGGTAGTCCGGATCGTTGTAGGCCCACATGGACAGCGCGCGGGCCGACTGGCAGGTCGGGTTGTTGCCCTGGCCGACGCCGAGCGGCTGGCCGAGGATGCACAGTACGCCTTCGAGCAGACGGACGTTGGCTTCCACGGCCTCACCGAAGCTCGCGATTAGTCGGTCCCGCGCCCCGGAGCACAGCTGCAGATTGAGCTGACGCCACAGGGCGGGGGCCAGCGGCTGCTGGTAGAGAATGCCGCGTTCGAGCATCAGCGCCAACCCGTAGATTGCCTGCGACGTCGACGGAGAGACGGCGGCCTCGATCAGGGCATGCACCAGGTCGCGGTAGCACAGCAGGCAATCGCGTCCGGTAGAAGAGAGGCCCAGCGCCTCGGCCAGCAGGTGATCGCCGTGCTCGAGCAGGTGTCGAATGAGGACGGCATGATAAGCCGAGACCAGCCCGGTATCGTGCATGGCGCGCGCGCATCCGCCCGCTTCGGCCTGAAGACCGCCGGAATCCATGTACTGCAGACGCTCCAGGTAAATGTCGAGCCCAGGATCTTCGCGGCTGGCCTGGGTCGGGCCGAACAGGCTGCTGATCAGGCGGTCGGCGCCCTGACCGCTGCTGCCCAGGTCGATGGCCGGGTTGGCCTGGCAAATCGCGATCTGGGTGATCATCTGGCGGACCGGCGCGGTCTGAATTGGACGCTGCTGGAGAATTCGCCAGATCTCGTCGATCAGATGTTCGATGATGTGCTCGAAACCGATCCCGTCGGCCAGGTGTTCGAGCACGGACTGGGCGAGGCCGGCCATCCGACCCTGCCCGACGCGCTGCGCCTCGCCTGGCGCTGTGAACAGCAGGGTCAGGTTGGTCGCCAGAACCTGGGCAAGGTAGTGGTGGGCCTGCTCGGCTGAAATCTGTGGATGTCGGTAGCGGCCGCGAGCGACAGCCAGCAGTCGCAGTTCGCTGATGGCCTCAATGACAAGCGTGTTGGCGTTGCTACTGGTGAGCGAATATTGGGTCAGCGATGGCACCAGGCTTTGCGGGCTGGCCCAGTCAGAGCCGGCAAACAGTCCGGCCTGCTCAATCGCTTCGGCGCGCTCCTCAATGGCCCGGCACCCGCCATCGCTCAGCAGGACGCGCCGGGCGGCGTCGAGCACGCGCTGCACGCGCGCGGGCTTGGCGAAGTCCAGCGCGTCGGCCAGCACCGCAATGGCGTCATCCAGACGCGCCATCGTGGTGCTAACCGCGTCGTGGTCACCTGTATCGTCAGACGTAGTAATCGAGCTCTTCCTGGTGTTTGAGTAGCTGATGCAGTTGCTTCGGATCTTCGCCAACAAAATACACCAGACCCCAGTGGGTGCCGAAGGCGGTGCGCTTGGTGACCGTCTCTTCCATCGGCGCGGTGAGCTCGTGCGACTCGAAGTAGGGGTGATTTTCTGTTTCTTCGGGAATTTCCAGCCGGCTGACGACGCGCAGGCGCGGGTAGACGCCGAAGCAGCCCGCATGGCCTTTGGCATCGACCACTTCGCGCGGAAAGAACGCCTCGATCTCCTCGCCGGTGGTTTTTGGGTCGAAGGCCAGGATCAGCGCCTGATAGGCGTTGAAACCATACACTCGCTCCAGAAGTTCGAACACCTTGAAGCCCGGCGGGCGATAGGCGACTTCGCCGAAATACATTTCGCCGTCGCTGGTTACGAAATATTCCGGGTGAATGAATCCGAACTCGATATCGAAGGTCTTGATCAGCTTTTCGACCTCTCGGGTGATCTGTTCGCGGTAGGCCTCGAGCTCCGGTGAGGCCGGGACGTAAACCGAGTAGCCCAGAGAAACGTACTCAGAGATATTGAGAAAGCGGATCTTGCCGTCGTGGACCCAGGCCTCGACGGCGAACTCCCAGCCGTCCAGATGCGATTCCATCAAGGCGGGAAACTCGTCTTCCGGAATCGAGTCGACGTCATCCGGGGTTCGAATGACTCGATGTCCCAGGCAGCCAGCCTTGTCGAAGGCTTTGAAATGGATCGGATCGTTCGGGTCACCGTCGAGCTTGAGCAAGGTCTGGTTGACCCGGCGCAAAAACCGGATCACGTCATCGCGATCGTGCGCTTCTTCGAAAATTCCGACGCGGATGCCGCCAAGCTGCGCCCGCCGCTTCATCAGCGACTTGTCGCGCATGAGCATGGCCTGGCCCAGCAGGCGCGGATTGTTCAACAGCACGGAATTGATGGCGCCGGCCCACTCCACAGTCTCTTCATAAAGCGGAATCGCGACATCGACGCCCATGTCCTGCAGCTGTTCAGCAACTTCCATCGAGCGATCGTTGAGCCGCTCGAAGTTCCAGGCCAAATAGGGGATGTCATGCTGGGAACAGTATTCCTCGGCCCAGTCCGGAGCCACCACCACGTAGCGGCGATCGAACTTCGCGGCCGCTTCGACCGCATTGAGGCTCCAGCCCAGGAGGGCGACGTAACCTTTCTCGGGATCGTAATCCATGATCGGGGTTCCTTTTTATTTGGGTCAATCGGCCCGGAGCGACACCAAGACCGGACGGATCCAGCGACTGGTATCACAAGCGATCGGACCGATAAGGGGTCAGAGCCTACATGACGCCGCTTTGATCTGCTGTCGATACCCGGATATCGGCCAGGCCCGGTCTGTGGCCGGATTCGACGACGCGGCCGTGTCAGACTTGCCGTCATGATTTCGCTTTCGCGCCTTTTGCAACCATTGTTATGGCTGGCGGTGGCGGCTGGCACTGCAGCTGCGGTCGCAGCTCCTCCCTCGCCGATCGAACGCGCCGAGCGCATAGACCGGCTGCACAGCTTGCTCGTCTTGCAGCGCGGTAAACCGGTGATTGAGCACGTGCGCGCCGGCCCGGGTCTGGATCGGCCGGCCAACATCAAGTCACTGTCCAAGACGGTGCTGTCGGCGCTCGCCGGAATGGCCATTGATCGCGGCGTCTTCACCGGTACCGATCAGCGGATGGTCGAGCTGCTCGGCGAACGGGTCCCGGCGATCGGGACGGCCCCAGAGGTTGCCGAGATCACGCTGGGCCATGCCCTGGCGATGCAGACGGGTTTGCAGAGCACGTCCGGGCGCAATTACGGGCGCTGGGTGCAAAGCGACGACTGGGTCGGTCACGTCCTGACCCGCCCGATGGTGGATCGTCCGGGCGGCCGCATGATTTACTCAACCGGGGCCACCCACCTGGTGTCGGCGGCCCTGAGCGAAGCCAGCGGTCAAAGCACGCTGGCGCTGGCGCGCGAGTGGCTGGGCGAGCCGCTGAACGTGCGGATTCCGCCTTGGCTGACCGATCCGCAGGGGATTTATTTCGGCGGCAACGACATGCAGTTGAGCCCGCGCGCGCTGGCTCGCTTCGGCGAGTTGTATCGTCTCGGCGGCCAGCTTGAGGGTCGCCAGATTCTGTCGGCGGACTGGATCGAAGCTTCCTGGACAGCCAACGGCCGTTCACCCTGGACTGGGGATGATTACGGCTACGGCTGGTTCATGACCGAGATTGCCGATCGGACCGCCTACTATGGCCGCGGTTTTGGCGGCCAGGCCCTGTTCGTGGTGCCCGAATCTGCGCTGACCATCGTGATCACCTCCGACCCCAATCCCCCTTCGCCCGGAGGTCGCCACTTTCGTCATTTGCGCGATTTGGTTGCGCTGATCATTGAACATCCGCTAACTGAGCTAGGCTTGGCAGACTAGAGTGAAGGCTGGAGACTGGCGCAATGGTCGAACATGGCCGATCGGTGATTCGCCCTGCTGTCGCAAATGACGCAAACGAAATTGCGGCGATCTATAACCACTACATCGAGCACAGCACGGCGACTTTCGAGGAGCAGCCGCTGTCCGCGGCGCAGGTCGCGGATCGAATGCAGTCTGTTGCTCGGGCCGGTCTGCCCTGGCTGTTGAACGAACGGGCGGGCGTGCTCCAGGGATACGCTTACGCAACGCCGTGGCGGGAACGCACCGCCTATCGCCACTCGGTGGAAATCAGCGCCTATGTGCGGCCTGATCAGTCCCGCTTGGGCGGCGGATCGCTGTTGTATGAGGCCTTGATCGAACAACTCGCTCACCTGGGCAAGCACAGCTTGATCGGCGTTGTGACTCTGCCCAATCCGGCCAGCGCGGCGTTTCACAAGAAGATGGGGTTTGTCCAGGTTGCTCATCTGCAGCAGGTCGGGTTCAAGTTCGGACGCTGGCTGGACGTCGGATATTGGCAAAGGCTGCTCGGGAAACCCGAAGGCTGACGATGTTTGACGTCTACCTCTGCAATCGTAGTGACAGCGCCCGCTACCTGCTGGGCAAGGCCGGTGAACGCATGCTACTGGTCGTGGGCTTGAATCCCAGTACCGCGACCCGGGAGCGGTCGGACGTGACCGCCAGCAAAGTGGAACGGGTGGCTCTGGGCCATGGTTTCGACGGCTTCGCGATGGCCAACCTTTGCCCCTTGCGCAGCACGGATCCCGAGGCGCTGCCGGCCGAGATCAGCGCCTACCAGCTGCGCCAGAACCAGCGCGCGATCCTCGAACTGGCCGCCCGTCAGGTCAATCTGCAGGTCTGGGCGGCCTGGGGCAGCGGCATCACGCGTCGGCCTTACCTGTCGCGTTCCTGTCGCCGGCTGGCGCGCGCGATCAGCGGAATGGGCGGGCGCTGGCTGCATTTCGGACCACTTTCCAAGGGAGGGCATCCCCGTCATCCTTCGCGGCTCAACTATGCCTGGCGGTTTAATCCTTTCGATTCGCTGGCTTATACAAGAAAACTCTAATATAATGATTTAATGATGATGAAAACACGTGATAAACGAATTCTGTTCTTGCCGGCCCTGCTGCTGGCAGGCAGCCTGCAGGCGGCGGACTGGATCGCGGTGGAGCGCGCGCCGTTGGTCGAGCATTTGCGCCTGGACGGCGTCATCGAAGCGGTCCAGCAAAGCACGGTCTCGGCCCAGACCAGCGGTACCGTGGTCGAACTGCCGTTCGATGTTGATGATGTGGTGGATGCCGGTCAATTGATTGCCCGCCTCGACGACAGCGAGCAGCGCGCGCGCTTCAACCAGGCCCAGGCGGCGCAGAACGAGGCAGAATCCAGCCTGGATGACGCCGAGCGACAGTTCTCGCGCATCGAGTCGCTGCTGGGACGAGGCGTTGCCACCCAGGCCGAGTTCGATAATGCCCGCAACGCTCTGGCGGCTGCCCGGGCTCGCTTGAGCCAGGCCGAGGCTGCGGTCGCCGAGGCCCGCGAACAGCTGGACTACACCCGCGTCACCGCCCCGTACAGCGGCATCGTGACCGAGCGCCATGTCGAGCTGGGCGAAGCGGTTGCAGCCGGTGCGCCTCTGGTCAGTGGTTTCTCGCTCGAACAGCTGCGCGTGCTCGTCGCGATCCCGCAGCAATACGCCGAGCTGGCCCGGCGCGAGCGCCGGGCCGAAGTTTCTCTTGACGACGGCCGGGTGCTGTCGACCGGAGAGATGACCTTCTTCCCCTACGCTGATCCATCCACCCATACCTTCCGCCTGCGCATGGAGCTGGAAGAACCCGACGGCACCCTGTTTCCGGGCATGCTGGTCCGAGTCAACGTCCCGGTGAGCGAACGTCAGGCACTGCTGATTCCCGAGTCTGCCTTGTTCCGACGGGGCGAGCTGCGGGCAGTCTACGTACTCGATGATCAGGACCGGGCTCGCCTGCGTCAGGTCCGGATCGGCAGCTCGGTCGAGGGACAACTGGAAGTGCTGGCCGGACTTGATGCCGGCGAGCGCATCGCGCTCGATCCGCGCAAGGTCTTCAGGCAGGCTGCCGAAAGGTCCGCACCTTGAGTGACGCGACTCGATCCCTGGGCATTTCCGGGCGTATTGCCCGCCTGTTCCAGGATGCCCATGTCACCCCCTTGCTGGCGCTGGTAGGACTGCTGGCCGGATTGCTGGTCGTTATCATCACGCCCAAGGAAGAAGAACCGCAGATCGACGTCACCATGGCTGACGTCATCGTTGCCTTCCCCGGTGCCAGTGCGCTGCAGGTCGAGCAGCTGATCGCGACGCCCGGCGAGCAGATTCTTGACGAGATCGAGGGCGTGGAGCACATCTACTCCATGTCTGCTCACGGGCGCGCGATCATCACGGTGCAGTTCGAGGTCGGTATTCCGCGCCAGGAGGCGCTCGTTCGGCTCTACAACCAGGTCTATTCAAATCAGGACTGGTTTCCGCCCGATCTGGGCGCCAGCCCGCCGGTGGTCAAACCGCTGGGTATCGACGATGTGCCGATTCTGAGTCTGACCCTCTACGATCCCGTCGGTCGCCAGAGCGCAGAGGATCTGACCCGACTGGCGCGCGCCCTTGAAGTGGAGCTCAAACGCGTTGCCGGCACTCGCGATGTCTATACCATCGGCGCCGTGCCGGATCGGGTAGACGTGCGCTTCGACCCCGGGCTGCTGGCGGGTTTCGGGCTGAGCGTGACGGATCTCGGCGAGGCCATTCGAGCGGCCAATGCGGCCGGGTCGGAGGTTCGCGTGACCCGCGACGGCTTGTCCATTCCGATCGAGCCGGGCACGCCGCTGACGGAAGTCGAGGCCATCGACGACCTGGTGGTCGGCATGCGCAACGGTGCGGCGGTCTACCTCAGGGACGTGGCCACGATCGATCGCGGCCAGACTGTGCCTGACCGCATGGTTCAGGTTGGTTTTGGGCCCGGCGCTTCAGCCCACAGGGGCGATGTGTTTCCGGCGGTGACCCTGGCCATTGCCAAGAAGCCTGGGGAAAACGCGGTCGTGATTGCCGATGCGATCCAGGCGCGGGTTGAGATGCTGCGCGGCCGGGTGATCCCGGACCACACCGGCGTGCTCGTGACCCGCAACTACGGCAAAACCGCTGGCCAAAAATCGCGCAAGCTCATCAGCGATCTGATCATGGCCACGGTCTCTGTGGTGCTGCTGGTGTTGGCGGCCATGGGCTGGCGCCAGGCCCTGATCGTCGGCATCTCGGTCATCGTTACCCTGCTGGTGACCCTGGTGTTTTCCTGGGCCTGGGGATTCACCCTCAATCGGGTCTCGCTGTTTGCGCTGATCTTTTCGATCGGCATCCTGGTCGACGACGCCATCGTGATCGTCGAAAACATCAGTCGGCGACTGCGCGCGACCGGCCGGAGTCTGCGCGAAGTCATTCCGGAAGCCGTCGACGAGGTCGGCACGCCGACCATCATGGCAACCCTGACAGTGATGGCGGCTCTGTTGCCGATGGCGTTCGTGACCGGCTTGATGGGCCCCTACATGAGTCCGATTCCGATCAACGCCTCGGCCGGCATGGTCGTTTCGCAGATCGTGGCCTTTGTACTGGCGCCGTGGCTGGCGGTGCGCCTGCTGCGCCACGAAAAAGGCATTGATCGCGGCGACGACGGCGGCCGTTCGGCTGCGCGCGGCGTCAACGCGCACGTGCTGCGTTTCTTCCGCGGCGTCCTGAGTCCCTTTCTTGGCGACAACGCCTGGCGCCGGCGCGGGCTGGCAGCTGGCATTGTCTTCCTGACCCTGGCGGCCGCCTCGCTGCCGGTGTTCATGGCCGTGGTGCTCAAGATGCTGCCCTTCGACGACAAGTCCGAGCTGCAGGTGGTCATCGACATGCCCGAGCACACCCCGGTCGAGCAGACCTTGCGCGTGCTGACGGAAATGGGTGCCTTTCTCGAAGGCGTGGACGAGGTTTCCGACTGGCAGGCTTACGCCGGGACGGCCGCGCCGATCAACTTCAACGGCCTGGTTCGCCAGTACTACCTGCGCGCTGAACCCTGGCAGGGTGATCTGCAGATCAATCTGGTCGATGAGCGCGATCGCCAGTCGCACGACATCGCGCTCGCGCTGCGTGCGCCGCTGACTGAAATCGGCCAGGCCTTCGGGGCGGCGGTCAAGATCGTGGAAGTCCCGCCCGGCCCGCCGGTGCTTTCGCCGGTGGTGGCTGAAGTCTATGGACCCGACCACCAGGCCCGCACCGAACTAGCGTTGGCGCTGGCCGAGCGCATGCACAACATCAATGGGCTGGTCGATATCGACACCACCGTCGCAGCGTCCAGCGAGCGTTGGCAGGTGGTGATCGATCGCGACCGCGCTGCCCGCCTTGGCGTCCACCAAGCCCAGGTGGTCGAGGCTCTTGAAACCGCGCTGGGCCGTCGCAGTGTCAGCTACCTCCACGACCCCTACGCCAAGCACGCCGTGCCGATTCGGGTGATGCTCGACGAAGGCAAGAAGGCCCAGATGGCGGCGCTGCAGTCGCTGGCCGTGCGCAGCCGCGAGGGCGAGCTCGTGCGGCTGGCCGACATCGCCCGCTTCGAGCCGAGCGAATGGCCTGGCGTGATTCATCACAAGAACCTGCTGCCGGTGACCTACGTGACCGCCGACATGGCCGGCGAGGTCGATTCACCGCTCTACGGGATGTTCCGCCTGGCCGCTGACCTGCGGGCCGACCCTGACGGCCCTGATCAGTACTATATTCGCCAGCCGGACTGGCCCGATCGGGCGGCGCTGAAGTGGGACGGTGAATGGCAGATTACTTACGAGACCTTCCGCGACATGGGGATTGCCTACGCGGTGGGCGTGTTTGCGATCTTCTTTCTGCTGGTCGCTCAGTTTCGGGCGTATGTCATGCCCCTGGTGGTGATGGCGCCGATCGCCCTGACGCTGATTGGCATCATGCCGGGCCACGCAATTCTGGGCAAGGAGTTCACCGCCACCAGCATGATCGGCATGATCGCCCTGGCCGGAATCATCGTGCGCAACTCGATCTTGCTGGTGGTCTTCATCCGCCAGTTGCTTGAGGAAGGCAAGTCGCTCGACGAGTCGGTGATCCTGGCCGGCGCGGTGCGAATCAAGCCGATCGCGCTGACCGCGATCTCGGCCATGGTCGGGGCGGCTTTCATCCTGACTGATCCCATTTTCAGCGGTCTCGCAATTTCGCTGATTTTCGGGCTGGCGGTCTCGACCCTCCTGACCGTACTGGTTATTCCCCTGTTGTACTATTCGATCATCGGCGAAAGCGAGGTGGCCCACCTGCGTCGCCATTGACCGCATTGATAAGGCGACGAATTCACCGATGAAGTATTGCTTAACGCCATCCTGGCTTGCCGCGATTCGTGGCGCCGGGCTCTGGTTCTTGCTGGCCGGCAGTGCCGTGGCCGATACGACGGATGAGGACTACTGGCATCTGGGTGTCTACGGCGGCAAGGCCGGCGAAGAGCGGATGCTCGACATCCTGACCCGGTTCAACACCGGGTTTCGCGATTCCTGGCTGGTGGCCGTCGCACCGGGCTACGTCTATCGCCGGACCGCGCGCTGGCGCTTCGAAGTCGAAGGCCAGGCGGTCAAGCATTTCGGTGATCAGGATCACTGGGAGTTCAACGCCGCCTGGCTGGCCCGCTGGATGCGCTTTCCGTGGGACAGGTATGTCGATACCCGCGCTGCGCTGGGGTTGGGCGTGTCGTACGCCACTGAAGTCCCCGTGGTCGAGCCACGGGCCAAGCTCGAAGAAGGCGAGAGCCGGAAATTTCTCGGCTACGTGGCCGTGGAGATTGAACTGGCCCCGCCCGGCGGCAGCGACTGGTCGGGGTTTGTTCGTCTGCACCATCGCTCCGACGCGTTCGGGCTGTTCCACGACCAGCGCGGCGGGTCGAACTTCATCACGCTGGGCGTACGCCGGCGGCTCTGAATTCTCCGCCCCCGGGCGCGAAAAGCCCGGTCGGCTCGCTAGCGGTTGGCCATCAGTAGCCGGCAGTTGCGGAACTGGCGGCCGTCGATCTCGACGTTGGCCCGCCGGCCATCGGTGGTGAACGACAGGTCGGTGTCCGCGAAAGCCCGCGGTCCATCGTCGGTGATCAGATCGAGCACGTGGACCTGCTGACCAAAGTGCAGCGCCATGTGGGCCGGGCCCATCCGTGCCCGCAGCGTCTCTGCAGCGCAGTCGTAGAGTTGTTCCTCGACCATCACCGGCTCTGGGCTTTCCAGGTACGGCAGGAAGGCAGCCGGCGAGCCGTCGTTGTCAGCTGGGGTCAGACCAAGCAGCTGTGCCATGAGGTCATAGACATCCACTGAGCGCACCGCCGGCGCTTTACTGCCCGGGGCGAATCCGGGCCCGCGAATCACGAAGGCGCCGTGCATTTCCAGCAGCGCCGGGTCCCAGCCGTGCATGCCGTACAGGGAGAACTGGCGTCGGCCCATCATGTGCGGGCGGTTGGAAATCATCCATTCCAGGTCGGCTTCGGCCAGCACGTCGGGAACGCGCCGGTGCTGATCAAACCGATAGCGGGCCGGAATGTCCTCGCGCGCCCAGGCACGCATGTGCGGATGGGCGCCGTCCAGAGCTGCGACGATCTCCTCTGCCGGCATGCCGGTTGCCCAGATCTGGGCTGCTGGGCCCCAGTCCGAGACCCGCACGCGGCTTAAGTCAAGGTAGTCGTCAAGCATGATGTACTGGTCGAAGTCGACCCGGCTCATGCCGTGATCGGACACCAGGATGATGTGCATCCGATCAAACAGTCCGCGCTCGTTGAGCCCATCGAACAGAATGCCGAGATGACGGTCGACGTCGATCAGGGCATCGCGCACGGCGTCGGCCCGCGGCCCGTGGCGGTGACCGGCCGAATCGACAACGCTGAAGTACAGGGTCAGCAGGTCGGGACGTTGATCGGCGGGCAGATCGACCCAGTCGAGCAGGGTCTGGACCCGGTCCAGGTGCGGGGTTTCGTGGACATAAGGTTTCCAATGGGTCGGACGCACACCCCGAATGCGCGCCTCGGAGCCCGGCCAGAAAAAGGTCGCTGCGGTCAGGCCCTGGTTCTCGGCGGTGACCCAGATGGGCTCGCAGCCGTCGTACCAGTAGCCGTCGCTGACGGCATCGCGATCGCCGAGCGAGAACAGCGAATCGCGCTTCGGGTCCCACATGCTGTTGGCGACTACGCCGTGCCTCCCTGGGTAACAGCCGGTGACTACGCTGTAGTGCGTCGGGAAGGTCTTGGTCGGGAACACGTGGTGCAGGCTGTCGGCCTTGAGGCCGCCGGCGACCAGGCGATCCAGCGCCGGTGTTTCGGCGAGGTCGAAGTAGTCATGGCGAAAGCCGTCGATGGAAATCAGCAGCAGCGGTGCTGGACGATCCGATTCCGGCAGCTCGCGGGTGCCATGGCAGGCGCTCAGCGCCAGCAGCAGCGCAAGCAGGCTAACGACGATCAGAGCTCGATGCATGACAATGCGAGAAGGTTCCGGGCATGAATTCCCAGTATAGTCGCGCCGGTCGATGACAGGTTTGCAAAAGCCCTTAGACTTTTTTCACCGCGTATGGCACTTGCCGCCGGCGGTTTCCGTTGTTATCGGGAAGTAAACAGGAGCAATGCACGCATGCCGAAAATTCTTTTGGGTTGTCTGATCGTACTGGCCCTGGCGGTTGTGGGCGGTGGTACCGCCGGCTACTTTCTGCTGGTCAAGCCGGCTTACCAGTTCGCTTCCGATGTCGGGAGCTTTGCCACCGAGTTCGCTGAACTCAATGAGCAGATCGAACGCGAACCGAGCTACCAGCCGCCGCTGGAGGGCATGCTCAGCGCCAGTCAGTTCCAGCGTTTCCTTGCTGCCCAGCGCGAAATGAGAGCGGGCATGGAAGGTCGGCTGAGCGAACTCGAGGCCAGGTGGGAGCAGATGCAGGCCGAAATCGACAGCCAGGAGCGCGATGCGAACATCATCGAAATGGTCACGGCCTATCGAGATTTGGGTGATCTCATTCTCGAAGCCAAGCGCAATCAGGTTCAGGCGCTGGAGGCTCAGGACTTCTCGATGCAGGAGTATCTCTACGTGCGCAACGTTACCTTCCGAGCGCTGGGCGAAGAAATCGCCGTGGCCAGCTTTGGTAACCAGGGTCAGGAGCCGATGGTGCGGCAGCTGCCCGACGATGTGCTCGAAATGGTTCGACCCCATCGCGAGGAACTGATGCAGGGCTACGCGCTGGCCTGGTTCGGCATGTAGACCCGTAGACCCAAAAAATCCGCCGGCACCTTGCGCGCCGGCGGAGGTCAAAGCGGTTTCGGCCGCCGCTTGTTCAGGCGGGCTGAACCGATCTTTGACGGGAGTTTCTTGATGTTGCGCAAGGTCTTGATGGTTCTTGGTGGCGTCGTGGCGCTGCTGCTGGTGGTTGTCCTGCTCGTCGTGACGCTGGTCGATCCAGACGACTATCGCGACGAGATCGCAGAGCGGGCCAGCACGGCGCTGGGACGTGAGGTCCGGCTCGACGGGCCCTTGCGTCTGCGTCTGCTGCCAAACCTTTCCCTTGAGATTCGCGACCTGGTCGTTGCCAACCCGGCGAATTTCGCCAATGCCCCGGCGCTGGCCCGCGTAGGGACGGCCTCGGTCTCGGTGGCCGTGTGGCCGCTGCTTCGCGGCGAGCTCGAGATTGGCCAGGTCCTTCTTCGCGACGCGACGCTGTCGTTGGTCACTGCCACCGATGGCAGCAGCAATCTTGACGGCTTGTTTGCCGAGCCGGCAGCCGATCCGCAGGGCGAGCCGAGCCCGGATCTGTCGCGCCTTTCGCTGGCTGGACTGACGCTGGAGAACGTGTCCCTGCAGACGTTCGAGTCCGGTGCCGGCAGTCCGCGTGAGCTGCGGATCGACGAGCTGAACCTGGGTGCGTTTCGGGCGGGCGAGCGCGTCCCGCTGAGCCTCCGGGTCAGCGTGCTGGATGGGACTCGCGAAGTCCAGATCGGGCTGTCTTTCCAAAGCGGATTGCGGGTGGCCAGCGATCTGACCCGAATCGAGCTGGAAGACGCTCGCGCCGAGTTCGACATGCCCGGCGCCGGGATCGATGGACGGGGTAGCGCCAGCCTGACGCTGAGTCTTTCCGGCGAGTCTGCCCTTCTCGAGCTTGCTGGTCTGCTCGCCGCGCTGAACCTTGATGGGCAGTCGCTTGAATTCCGGGCCGGCGAAGCGCTTGCGCTGCGCCTGAATGACCCGATCAACGCCCGGTTCGAGGCGCTGGAGCTGGACATCAACGGCCAGCCGCTGACCCTGTCGGGCGGATTCGCGCTGGGTGACCCGCTAACGGCCGAGCTGGACATCACCGGCCAGTCGCTGGACCTGCGGCCCTGGCTGTCTTCGCCCGGTCCGGCAGAGGCTGCCGGTGAATCTTCCTCCTCCGAAGGCGGTGCTGATTTCTCACCGTTGGTCGGTCCCCGGGTGAGTTTCGCAGTGACGCTTGATGAGCTGGTTATGGCCGACGACCTGGTTCTGACCGAGGTCAAGGGCCAGGCGAGGCTGGTCAACGGGGTGCTGACCCTGGACCCGATGGTGGCACAAGGCTTGAGCGGTCGCTTCACGGGTCTGGTAACGGTCGACTTCGGCGCCGCACCGCCTCAGGTGCGGGTCAACCCCCGGCTGGGTGGGATCGATGTGCAGCAGCTGATCGGTCTGCTCAGCCCGGCGGCACCCCTGCGGGGTCTGGGTAATCTGGATGTCGACCTGCGCTTCAGCGGTCTCAGCGCGACCGAAATTCTCGCCACCCTCGACGGCGAAGGACGGTTCAGCCTGAACGAAGGCGCACTTCTGGGAATTAACCTGCAGCGCCTGATCGACGAGGAAATGACTGCCAGCAATCTTGCCAGTATCCAGCAGGCCTTCGGTGGAGAGACGCCGTTTCGTTCGCTGAGTGGCCAAATCCGGGCCGAGGCCGGCGTTTTGACCCTGCCGGAGCTGCGCCTGGAGGCCGAAGGGTTCGGCCTGAGCGGCGCGGGCTCGATGGACCTGGCCGCCGGTGAGATCGCCTACCAGCTTGATCTTGCCCTGGGCCAGGCCTTGCTCGATCGAGTGCCGCGTGCCCTGGCGCGGGCGACCAACGGCAGGATTCCGCTATCCATCGCTGGGCCGATCAGCCGACCGCTCGTCCAAGTCGACCTGGCCGCCATCGCCGAAGGTGCTCTGCAGCGTGAACTGCAAGATCGTCTGCTTGATCGACTGACACCGCAAGCGTCGTCCGAAACGGCCTCCGAAGAAACTGAGTCGGAATCAGAAGGCCGCCAACGCACCGGTGATCTGCTGCTGCGCTCATTGCTCGAGCGCCGAGAGCGCGATCAGCCCCCGCCGGAAGATCCACCGGGATCATGACCGGGTCGCAGCGGCATTCTGGCGCATGGGTTGGCGCTGGCCGTATGTCAGGCTGCGCCACAGCCATTCGGCTGGCCCGAACTGGAATCGCTTCAGCCAGAACCGGCTAAAGATCACTTGGGCGGCAAAAAAACCGACCACGATCAGCGGCTGCGCGGCGCGCGGAATCTCGTTCCAGAACCCAAGCCCGTGACCGTAGAATATCCAGGTCCAGATCAGTGACTGACACAGATAGTTGGTCAGCGCCATTTGCCCGGCCGGCGCGAGGAAACGCAACCGCTCGCTGCCCAGCACCACCAGCGATACGTAGGCCAGGGCAAGCAGCAAGGCACCAGACATCGCAAAGGTCATGCCGGCCGCCACGGTCACGGTCGGAACGCTGGCGTTGGCGCCCTGCATCACCCAGGCACCCGTGATCGCGAGCGGCAGACCGAACAGCAGTCCGCGCGAGCGCCAACGTCGGAAAAACAGTCGATGGTTATTGGGCTGCAGCAGTCGCTGGGTAATGATCAGCCAGCGCCCCAGCAGGAAATAGCCCAAGATCGGCGGAATCCAGAAGGCGAAATTGGCCAGCATGAAGCGACCATCGTCCAGGCGCTGCAGGACGTTTTCGACCCAACTGCCGGTTGCATGAATCTGCGCGGCTCTGGCTACGGTTTCCTCCAGCGCCTCGGCGTCGGACTGGATATCTTCGATGATGGAGGCATGCAGTTCCGGATCACCCTGGGTCGCCCAGATGGACAGCGTGGCCGCCCACATCAGCACGAGCGGCAGGACGATGAAAGCCAGCGCCCACTTCCATAGCCGCCGGGCGGGCGTTTTGCGAAACAGCAGCACCATCACAAAGCCGGTCAGTGAGTAGACCAGGAGAATGTCCCCGGACCAGATCAGGAGCAGGTGGGCTGCACCGAAGATCAGCAGGATCGAGAGTCGACGCAGATACCTTCCCCAAAACGGCGCGTGCCGCGACTCCGCGCGTTCGGACATGAGCGCGAATCCGGCACCGAACAGGATCGAAAAGACGGGGTAAAACTTGCCTTCGGCCAGAGCACGGATCAGCCAGTCGACAGCCAGGTCCAGCCCTTGCAGCCCGGGTTCGGCGCCCAGGACCACCGCCTGGAGCGGTCGGGTAAACCACTGGAAATTGACCAGCAGAATGCCGAACAGGGCGAAACCGCGCAGGATGTCGAGATGTTCCAGACGCTGCTGTACCGGTTTGAGGGAAGCGGCAGGCATGCGGTCAATAGTAGTCGACCCTGCCTGCTGCTGTCGCGGTCGCTTCGCCGGTTGCGGGGTAGAATGTCGACATGTCTCATGCGCCTCAGCCCCTGCCCGACCGCAACGGCCAGCATGCCCTGCACCTGGCCGCCCACGATGCGGGGCAGCAGTCCTTGATCAACTTCGTGTTTGACGGAGGGCGGCCGGTCTGGCCGTCCTGCGATATCGGCTTGCCGTGGCTGGGAGGTGACCTGCGCTGCGAGCAGTGGCTGGCCGGTGCGCCGGTCCGCTTTGGCAACGGGGATCAGTGGCACTGGTCGCGCAACGCCGATCTTCTGGCCGTGGCCTTGAGTGCGCCCGATGCCGGCGATCCGGCCGAAGCCACGGCACGGTTCTATCGGGAACTGATTGGCACGGTCCGTTCGGCTGGCTATCCGCACCTGCTGCGCATCTGGAACTACTTACCGGACATCAACGGCGGCAACGGTGACAATGAGCGCTATCGGCGCTTTTGCGTTGGTCGTGGCCAGGCGCTGGCCGAGGCCGGCCTTGAGGATGCGCGCATGTGTGCCGCCACAGCCATTGGCAGTCGCGACAGGCATTTCCGGCTGTTCGCCATTGCCGGGCGCTCACCTGGTCAGTCGGTGGAAAACCCGCGGCAGGTCAGTTCCTGGGAGTACCCGAACCTCTACGGCCCGAAAAGCCCTGCCTTTGCCCGGGCCACGGCCGTGGATCTGGCCGATGGCCGGATCGCTCTGCTGGTATCAGGCACAGCCAGCGTGGTCGGGCATGCCACCGCGCATCCGGGCAACGTGCTGGCCCAGACCGATGAGGCGGTGAGCAACCTGGCCGCGCTGCTGGCCGAAGCGGCCTCGGATCTCGACCGGCCGGGGCTGGCCCGCTTCGGCGAAGAGGCTGCGGCCAGGGTCTACGTGCGCGATGCTGCCGACTGGCCTGCGGTTTACCACCGCCTGCGCCAGCACTGGCCGAGCCTGGCCCTGGCCGGCTTCCACGGTGATATCTGCCGACGCAACCTGCTGATGGAAATCGAGGCCTGGCACTGCGCCTGAGCCTTATTTGAGGAGCCAAGCATGAAACTCCAGCTCTCGACCTGGCCGGAAATCGAGGCTTATCTGCAGCGCACGCGTTGCATCGTCGTGCCGATCGGTTCGACCGAGCAGCATGGACCGACCGGCATGATCGGTACCGACGCGTTGTGTCCCGAGATCGTTGCCGACGGCATGGCCGAGCAGCGCGAACTCCTGATTGCGCCCAGCCTGAGCATCGGCATGGCGCAGCATCACCTGGCTTTCCCCGGCTCGATCAGCCTGCGGCCTTCGACCCTGATTCGGGTGGTGGTCGACGTGATCGAGTCGCTGGCCGGTCACGGTTTCGAGCAGATTCTCTTTCTCAACGGCCACGGCGGCAATATCGCCACGGTCCAGGCCGCGTTTTCCGAGTACTGGGCGCAGGCCAGCTTCGCGCGTTGCGACAGCGGGCTGAACCTCAAGCTGCACAACTGGTTCCAGGGTCGGCGCGTGATGGGTCTGTCCCGCGAGATTTTCGGCGACGACGAGGGCTGTCACGCCACGCCTTCGGAGATCTCGCTGGTGCTGTCGGGCTACCGCGAGGCCGCCCGGGATGTTGCGTTGACGCCGGAAAAGCCGCCGATCGGGCCGATTCGCGATGCGCTGGATTTTCGGCGCAGGCACCCCGATGGGCGCATGGGCGCGCGCTCGGAGCTGGCCACTGCCGAGCACGGCAGGCGTCTGCGTGATGCGGC
>JAZBOC010000028.1:0-4658 GCA_036353315.1 Wenzhouxiangella sp.
CGCCGGACCACTTCGTTCTCGAACAGGAACACCGCGCCAAAATTGAGCAAGCTACTGTTGTCCCAGCGTTCCGCGCCAACGACCAGCGAGCCGCGCAGGTAGTCGACCGAGCGGCCGAAATTCGCGATGAACGCCGCTGGTGGTGGCTCGACGACGGCCACCTCGCCCCAGGTGTTGGTGGTGCCGTGCACGGCGAACAGGTAGGCGCGGTTCCCGTTGGGCGATCCTACCGCCAGCACGCCATTGCGCAAGCGAACGCTTGCGCCGAATTCGTCGATAAACGATGCCTGGCTGCCCACCACCTCGGCCACCTCGCCGAACTGGTTCTGGCCGCCCGCGTCCCGCTCGAAGATATGCACCGATCCTGAGACCGTCGGAGAACTGGCGTCGTTGCCGACGATAGCGCCGACCGCGATGATGTCGCCCTCGGCCGCGACCGAAGAGCCGAACCGGTCTTGCGCATTCTGGTTCACGGGGTCGAGGAATCCGCTGAAGCTCCAGGTCATCCCATCCCGCTCAAACAACAGCGCGCGCTCTTCGACGTTGTCCCCAATCACGGCGATGTCGTTGCCGATCGCGGCGGTTCGCCCGAAAACGCCCCTCCCGTCCGGGTTCTTGAGGACCCCTTCCAGCCCCCAATTGTTGGGGCCACCGGCGTCTTCCCGGAACACCAGGGCCACGCCGGCGTTGCCCACGCCGTCGACCGTGGCCGAGCTGTCCGCCACGATGAGCAGGCCGTCTTCAAGATCGATGACCGGACCGAAACTGAAAAGACTGACCCCCTGGTCCGTGAGATCCGGTATCTCGAGACTCTTGATCAGGACGTAATCGTTGCCGGATTGGCGGTAAATCTGGACCGGGACGCGCCCGCCGTTGCCGACCGCGAGGAGATCGCCGTCGGCCACCATGGCGAAGCCATAGCGGCGGAGTGGGAGCGACGGTCCGCCGTCGAACTCACGGACGGACTGCAGGTCCCGGTTCCCATCAATGCGATAGAGGTAGGCCGCGCCAATCTGTGCGTCCTTGAACGGCGCGCCCATGGCGACGAGGTCGTCGCCGATCGCCACGGACCATCCGAGCAAGCCGGCGTCGGTTTCCGGGTCAATATCAGTGAGCAGCACCTGGTCCTGCAGGGGGAAGTCAAGATCCGCTGCCGCCGGGCTGAAGGCCGCAGCGCCCAGCAGCATTACAGACAGGGTCATGGCGATACGCTGTCGGCGAGCCGCAAGCCGTCGCAGCCGGCGGCCGGTTTGGCGCGTGTAAAGGGCTGTCTCATCGTTCGTCGCTGTTGCTCGTAAATCCATAATCAATCCGTCTCGGTCTCAGAAAGGGCCCGGAATTCGGGCCGACTATCTGACTTAACGCGATTGTTTGGAAAGACCCGCCAGCTATGGAAAGAACGTGGAATCCGCCCAAGGCCGAGGGGGCGGCGACGCGCTTGATGGTTCCACGGCGGCCGCGTCGTGATCAGCGTTGTCGCTCAGGGTCGATATCAAGTTGGCGGGTTTTGTGACAAGTCGACGTTAAATTCTGAAAGCCTGTTCAAGAGACCATTCCATGCATGTCGTCCAAACTCGCCGGTCCTTTCGCTTTGTCGCCCTGGCTTGGCTTGTCGGTCTCGCCCTGGCGCCGGCTGGCCAGGCGCTCGCGCAGGTTTGCAACGTGACCGGGTCCAGTTTGCAGTTGTTTACACAGGCACAGGTGAACAACTTCCAGGCGGACTTTGGGCCTTGCGATACTGTTCCTGTAGGACTGTCGATTGCCGAAGCCGGTGATACGATCACGAGCCTCGCAGGGCTATCAGATCTGGTCCACATCGAAGGCAATCTGGCCGTCGAGCGCAATGCCGAGTTGACTGATCTCAGCGGCCTCGAAAATCTGGCGAGCGTAGGTCTCGCCGTCCGCATTCAGAACAACGACAGTCTCATGGATCTGGACGGGCTGTCCGGGCTCACCTCGATTGGCTCCGTTCTAGTGCTGAGAAACAATCCAATGCTGCAGAACATCGATGCGCTAACAAACCTGGCAAGCGTCGACGGCGTTCAAGTCTCTAACAGCGCAGCCTTGCAAAATCTGGACGGCCTGGCCGGTTTGACGACGGTTGGCGGAAACCTGATCCTCTTCGAAAATGGCGCGTTGAGCAATTTACAGGGTCTGCGCAATATCACGCAGATCGACGGCAACCTGACGCTTGACAACATCAGGGCAACGAACCTCTCAGGCCTCGAAGGCCTTATGACAGTGGATGGCAGTGTTCGTATCGTTAACAATTCGCAACTGGAAACTCTGGACGGCCTCGAACAGCTCGGCAGCATCCGCCTGTTTTTAACGGTTCAGGACAACCTGAGCCTGACCGACTGCGCGGCGCTGGCGCCGGTGCTTGGCTATCCCGTAACACCGCATGACCCGAACGCCGACTCAGTCGGCCGGGACGTAACCATCGATACGAGCAACGGCCTGGGTGCACAGAGTCCGACCGACTGCCTGAATGCATTTTCAGCCCCCGCCGGCCAGACCGTGGGCGGCACCGTCTCGGGCCTCACCGGTAATGGGCTGACATTGGAAAACAATAGTGAAACCCTACCCATCACCATGAATGGCAACTTTGAATTCCCCACTCCCGTCGCGGAGGGCGCGGATTACGCCGTGAGCGTCGCCACCCAACCCGCTGGCCAGCAGTGCACGGTGACAAACGGCAGCGGCACGATCCAGGACGCACCGGTTACGGACGTGACCGTGAGCTGCTCAGACCTGAGTCGTAGCTTCAGCGGCACGCTGCCCAGCGGCACGCCGGGCAACATCGCCTTTACGACCACGGACCCCGGGTGCGCCTTCGCAGATGATCCTCAATTTCTCGACGAGCAGGCCGTGACACCGACACCGCCGGCCAACCTGCAGTTTGTCGACGGCGTGGTTGATTTCACGGTCAGCGGCTGCACGCCGGGTGCCAGCATCCTTGTGACCGTCAACTATGGCGCCACGCTCGCAGCAGACACGGAGTACTGGAAGGTGCGCGGCGGGGCCTGGGAGCGCATCAATGCGGCGGTACAGGGCCCGGCGGTCAGCTTCAGCATCACCGACGGCGGCCCGAACGATCAGGACGGCACGGTCAACGGCCAGATCATCGACCCGGGTGGCGCCACTGGCCCAACCGGCAACGAACTGTTTAAAGATCGCTTCGAAGTCGTCGTGCCCCGGGTGGGGCAGTTCACGCCCTGAATGCGTTTGGATGCCGAGTGCCAGGGCGTTGCGCCGGCCCCATGAGCTCCCGATGACTTCAATCAATCGCTTTTCGCGGGAGCTGTCATGCAAACTCCGATTTGCTGATCTCCAGCACTACTCAAATCCGCGCCAGCCCTGCCTCTGACCCAGTCTCAAGTCCAGACCAGTTTCCCAGCAGGCCTGCATGCAAACAAACCAGAACAGGCACGAATCAAACAACATGACCGATTGTTCGAGGCGCCGGAAGCATGGTGCTACTCTCCATCCTCGCTATTGACATTAATCAGGAAAGACAGGACACCTCACAATGAAAACAACCTACCTTGCACTGGCTTTTTCTCTGATTGTTGCAGGACCGGTTTTGGCCGAAGAGGTCAAGATCGGGGGTACAACCTGCTGGACCGGGGAGAACACGGGCTTGCTCTCTTCTGATGCGGGCTGGTGGTCTAACTGGGAACTCACCTCAGTTTATACTGATGATGAGAGTGCCGAGTACAACACGTTTAACCGCTGCATCGGCTCTTCCCAGAGGATTGATGGGGAGAGGTCAGATCATTGGACCTGTGTTCACTACTATGACGACGACAGCACAATCATGAGTGGCGGCAACGGCCTGCCGGGTGGCGGCTCGGAGGCCAGATTGATATCAGGAACCGGACGTTTCGAAGGGGTCTCGGGTAGTCGGAAGGGTGAGCCCGCCGTTTCCCGGAACGCGCCTGAGGGCGAATTTGCGGCCTGTAGAACCGAAACAACCACGATGACGCTTCCCTAAGTTTGGAATCTCGGCAGGTTGTCCCTAGTCAGACCTAGGCGACTGATGGGCACTTATCCACCGAAGCGGCGCAGCCCAAGAATGGAAAAAGGCCGAAGCCACCGTGGAGTCGTGGTCTGGTCTGACGATTTGGTGCAATTTCTCTGGTTTTAAGCGCGGCCTGGCGGCCGCGCTTTTTACTTTTGCATGCTTGGCGCCCATTTCCGCGTCTGCACAAGACGATGTGGAGTCCTTCCGTGCGGACGCCGCCTGGATTTTTGATCTGATCGACAATCAGTATGCCTATCTTGATCGCTTTGACGGGCGCAATCCGGCGCGGGGTGAAAGCAAGCGCCAAACCGGCGTTACCAGGCAGTGCGTGGACGAGGTTGGAGGGCCATCATTGACGCTCCCACGCCAAACACAGGCTAGATTGTGAAGATGCCGTCCGAGGCACTGTTTCGCGGTAATCGCACCCCGCAAGAAGATGTCCTTCCGGACGCTTCGATCGTCTGAAGCGCCACCATCGCCCTGCCGCCGGAGCGACAATAGAGCCGCCCACGCAATTCAGAGCCCTATCGTGAACTTCAAAAGCGACAACGAAGCCCCCGCCCATCCCGCTGTTCTGGACGCCATCGTCGAGGCCAACCGGGATTTCGCTAGCGCCTATGCCGTCGACCGCTAC
>JAZBOC010000029.1:0-5216 GCA_036353315.1 Wenzhouxiangella sp.
AGGAATGGGACCGAAGGGCCCAGGGGAAATTTGTCGGGACGCGGGGTTGGACCGGCGCGGCGCGGGTTCACGGCCTTCAGGAGACACGCAGGGATGGTTCCGCGCGCAGGACACGGATGCCATGGGAGACCGAAAAGGCCATCCTCGGGTATGCTTTCAGCGGACAGACGACAGGCTTCATTGGGCGGCCGCAGACCGCCTGCACCGTCGCCATCCTCGGCATTCGGGGCCGGTTGGTGGCGACGGTATCGGGTCCATACGCGTTTTCGCATGGGCGGACGTAAGCGGTGTCGAGGATGTCGGGAGCCGCCGGGTTCGCTGTCCAGCGCGCTGCCTTGAGACCGATCCGCGTGCCCTGAACGGCCCACCCGCCCCGTCCGTCGCGGGTCAAGCCCGCCCCCAAAGACGGTCGGGCCAACCGCCGACTCGGGAGGCGGCGGGTGCTGATACCGGCACTCACGTTGCCCTGCCGTGCGCCGGTATCGCGGTAACGCGAACGGTCCTTACCACCCGCACCGCGCCGAAGTTTCCTTTGTCTTCCTTGCGCCACGGGATCGAAGCCGAAGGCCGAGACGCCGCAAGGCGGCTCGGTTCACGAGAGCCCGGCGCGCGGCGGCCAAGCCGCGCGGGCGCCACCATCCTGGTATGAAAACTGATGCATCAGCAGCCCAAAACGGGTACGACTCATCAGCGTCAGATTTGCGCCGATTCTGTTGAAAAAGTCGGCAATGTCGACGGCGTTAGGATTGCAGCGTGATGGGAGTAGAGGGGGCGTCCCCCTCTCATGCCGGTGCCGGTTCCGTCATCGGGATCAGCTTGGCGAGTTTCCGGAGGTTCTGGGCCGTGGCAGCGAGGAGGAATTCGTCGTGAGCACCATCTGGGCCTCTCAATCGTAATCGGTCCAATTTCAGGATGCGCTTGAGGTGAGCGAACAGCATCTCGACCTTCTTCCGTTCGCGCCGTGAGGTGACATAGGCATCGGTTTTGGCGATATCGCGCGCCATGTCGCGAGCACCTTCGTGGATCGAGCGCGGGATTTTCCGGGCGGGTTGGCCTGGGCAGCACTGGGATTTGAGCAAGCACCTGTCACAGTCGTGTTTGCTCGCGCGATACCGCATGAAGCCGTCCTTATCGATACCGGACCGCGGGGTGGCATAGCTGCGGTGATAGTGCTTCAGGTCTTTGCCGGCGGGACAGACGTACCGGTCGCGCTGGTGATCATAGGTGAAATCGGCCCTCGCGAAGCTGCCGTCTTTGCGAGCGGATTTGTCGAAGACCGGAATGTGTGGCTCGATGCCCCGCTCATGGACGAGCCAGGCGAGGTTTTCAGCCGACCCATACCCCGCATCCGCCGCGAGCCGTTCGGGCCAAACGTCGAACCGCTCCTGAGTTCGATCGATCATGATGCGCTGGGCGGTGACTTCGGCCTGACGGACCGCTGTGGTCGCTTCCACGTCCAGGATCACGGCATGCTTGAGATCGATCAGGTAGTTGGTGCAGTAGGCGAAGAAGGCGAGACCGCCATTGGCGCCGGTCCATCGGGATGCCGGATCCGAAAGCGAGATGAACTTGGGCACGACCGGCGTTGCCGCACCGAACGCGGCATCGTCAAGCGTCGCCAGATACTCCTGCACGGCATGGCCCGCGGCCTCGTCCGGCAGACCTTCGTTGCCCGGTACCGAGTGCTGCCGGTTGGCGTCGGCCTTGATCATGCTGGCGTCGACCGCGAAGCCCTCGCCTCCGACAAGACCTTCCGCCACGCAACGCGCCACCGTCGTCTCGAACAGCCGCCGCAACAGGTCGCTGTCGCGGAAGCGGCCATGGCGGTTCTTCGAAAAGGTCGAATGGTCGGGCACGGCCCCCTCCAGGCCGAGGCGGCAGAACCAGCGATAGGCAAGGTTCAGATGGACCTCTTCGCACAGTCGCCGTTCCGATCGGATGCCGAAGCAGTAGCCGACGATCAACATCCGGATCATCAGCTCAGGATCGATCGAAGGGCGCCCGGTCTCGCTGTAAAACGGGGCCAGATGGGTGCGCAGGTCGGACAGATCGACAAAGCGGTCGATCGATCGCAGAAGATGGTCGGCGGGGACATGGCGCTCGAGATTGAACTCGTAGAACAGCGCCTGCTGCATCACCAACCGTTCGCCCATCATCGCCGCGTCCTCCTGTTCCCAGGAGAATTGAATCAGGAAGCCTGCCCTGCGGCAATCCTCACTTTTTCAACAGAATCCGCCCCTATAGGTCGTTCAGCCGTCACACCACCGGCCCCAACTGCTGCCATTCATAGCTGTGCTTTATGAGTGTGCTCTTTGCCCGACGCATCTATGATTTGACGATGCTAGGCAAGCCCACGTCAACGGCTATCGTATCGCCTTGAAGCAATTAGGCGACCTCTCGGCAAGCCATTGCGATCCAATATTGGCCAGGCAATGAAGTTTCCCGTGAAGTAACGTTGACGAGCTCCGCAGCTCAGAGGTGAGGTGTCCCAATGATCGACCTTGCAAAGCTGATGACCATTTCTATTCCTCCGGCAGACCCGAAGGAATGGTTGCCCGAGGCCGAGGTCGGGGTTGAGTACCTCGTTTCACAGCTCTGCAACGATGAAACGATTCTCTACGCACACCTGCAATGCACGTTGGTGCATGGCGTGCTAGTGGATCGCGCCAAGGTCATGCCTCCAGATCACGCGGACATGCTGCGCGCAACGCTCAGGCCGGACTCCACCTGGTCAATCACCCATGTATCGGGCGGCGGGAAGCCGGATCGCGTCTATCTGGCCCCTCCCCACGACCACCCCGGCAGCGAAACGCTTGCCGGTGCCGAGAGCCTGGTTGCTCGGCGCCGTTTCGACTCGGTCGACAAAGGCAAAACACGGATCGAGGTGAATCAGCGGTTGGTCCATGCGCTGGACCTCTATTGGATGGACGAGGAAAGCGCGTTCTGCCGGTTGGACGAACATGGCGATATAGAACCCGTCATACGCGTCATCGACCTCGAACGGCATACGGGCCGGCCATTCGATATTCTTGTGACGATCAAGGCGCTCGACCTTGAACGTTACATGGTGGTGACTAACGCTGTCCTGGTCCAGAAATTCGACTTTACACGCGTCATTCCAGGCTCGTTTATAATGCGGGCGCAGCACGGCGAATATCGTGAGCAGGGCGAAGACGTGTTCTACAACGCAACCTCGCAAAAGGATGCGAGCTATGCGAATGGCATCGTCATCAGCCGCCCCAGACTCACCAATGCCGACCTGGTGCGGGAGCACCAAAGGCGATGGAATGACGACGACAAGCAATATGCCACCTTCAAGGCCTACGACTGGAAGAACAAACGGATAGCGGTGATTTCTTGCGCACCGGCAGCGTTAGCCAGCTATTTCGAGCCGGAATCCCCGCTGCCATTCCAGATTACACCGGCATTCTTCCGGCCAGAAGTACTCCAGCGTTACAAGGCCGATCCCGAGAAGTATACGCTTGAGCATCGGTCGGTCTATTCCCGGGCCGGCTGGTCCCTCAAAACCTACGACATAAACGAAGCCGGCCAAGTCCACACGTATCTGCACTACCTGGGCGACCTCCCCTATCAGGAGCAGCTTTATTGGCAGGCATTCAACGAGTGGCCTAAAGCCTCGATATCGAAGCGCGCCTACCAGACCGACATACAAGGGCAGTGGACAGATATTCCGGACCCGCTTGCCGAGTTAGTCGCGGAGGTACAAAAACTTGATGAGTCGAAGCCTTCATGGTGGGAGCCTCGCGGAAAAGACCTACGGGCAACAGCTCATTATCCGATCACGACATCTCCAGACGAATGGGGGAATTCCATCCTGATCCTTGATCAGATGCTGGTTGAAGGCTTCGCTTCCAAAAGCATCCGCGCCCGTCTCGATAATCTGTCGCATCCCTATGAAAAGGAATGGGGATCGCTAACTCAGGAATCCCCTCATTCTTGACTGAGCGTATATAGGGCCTATCTCTTCGGAACACACCATATAGTGCGTTTTGTTTCCGGGGGGATCGCGATGCATGGCACGGACAGCCGCGTTGAACGCAAGCTGGACGAGATTCGGGCGTTTATTGACGAGGTCCATGGCGGGACGCTTCACGCCAAACGGGTGAATTCCCTGGCGGGGGCGACGCTGGGCGTCATGGAGGGCGCCTCGCTGGCGGTCGGCGTGATTGGGCATTCCCTCGCGCAGGCGCGGGGTCGGGTCACGAAACACGCCATCAAGCAGGTGGACCGGCTGCTGTCGAACGAGGGCATCGACACCTGGAACAGCTTCGCGCATTGGGTGCCTCAGCGGGTCGGCGAGCGCAAGAGCATCTGGGTCGCGATGGACTGGACGGACTACGATGCCGACAACCAGTCGACCCTGGCGCTCAACCTGATCACCGACCATGGTCGCGCCACGCCCTTGATCTGGCTGACCATGTGGAAGGATGAACTGACCGGCCAGCGCAACGCCATCGAAGACGCCTGCCTGCATCGGCTGGCCGAGGTGCTGCCTAAAGGCGTTGACGTCACCATCCTGGCGGATCGCGGCTTTGGCGACCGGAAATTATTCGCGTTTCTCAAAGAGTTGGGCTTCGGGTTCAACATCCGCTTTCGCGCCAACATCCTGGTCACCGACGAACGCGGGGAATGCCGGCCGGCGGCCGGTTGGGTCGGCAAGGGTGGGCGGGCCCGCAAGCTCCGCCACGCCCGCCTGACGGCCGATGCCGACGAGACGGTCGGGGCCGTGGTCTGCGTCCGGGCCAAGGGCATGAAGGACGCGTGGTGTCTGGCGGTCAGCGACGGCGAGGCGCCAACCTCCCGGATCGTCAAGGCCTACGCCAAGCGATGGAGCATCGAGCCCAGTTTCCGCGACACCAAGGACCTGCGCTTCGGCATGGGGCTGGACACCTGCCGCATCGGTGACCCGATGCGCCGCGACCGTCTGCTCCTGCTCAATGCCTTCGCCGTGGTGCTCCTGACCCTGCTGGGCGCGGCCGGCGAAAGCCTGGGCTTTGATCGCATGCTGAAATCCAACACGTCGCCAAAGCGAACCCACTCGCTGTTCCGCCAGGGCTGTATGTGGTTCGACCTCATCCCCAATATGCCGGAAGACCGCCTCACCGCTCTCATGGGCCGATACGGCGACATCCTTCAACAAGAGAAATCCTTCAATGGTCTCTTCTCAGTTGTGTAAAAATGGGGGGATCGCTGAG
>JAZBOC010000030.1:0-21703 GCA_036353315.1 Wenzhouxiangella sp.
ATAAGCGACCACGCGCTTGATGTCGGTCTGCACGATCCCGACTAAGCCCATGAACAGCGCGGTGATCGCACCGATGACCAGGATGAAACTCAAGGCCGTGACCGAGGCTTCGAACATCGGCGACAGGCGGGCGACCATGAAGATACCGGCCGTGACCATCGTTGCCGCATGAATCAGCGCCGAGATCGGGGTCGGGCCTTCCATGGAGTCCGGCAGCCACACGTGTAGCGGGACCTGAGCCGACTTGCCCATCGCACCGATGAACAGGCAGATGCAGATGAAGGTCATGACCGACCACTCGAGACCGCCGAATACGCTGATGGTTTGTTCTTCCATGGCCGGCACGGCGGCAAAGACCGTGCTGTAGTCCAGGGAGCCGGCGTACATCAAAACGGCGGCCACGCCCAGGATCAGGCCGAAGTCGCCGGCGCGGTTGACCAGGAAGGCCTTGAGGTTCGCGCGCACGGCCGATTCTTTCTTGAACCAGAATCCGATCAGCAGGTAGGACACCACCCCGACCGCTTCCCAGCCGAAAAACAGCTGGAGGAAATTGTTGGCCATGACCAGCATCAGCATGGCGAAGGTGAACAGGTTGATGTAGGCGAAAAAGCGCTGGTAGCCGGGATCGTCGTGCATGTAACCGACGGTGTAGATGTGCACCATCAGCGACACGAAGGTCACCACCACCATCATCAGCGCGGTCAGGCTGTCAACGAGGAACCCGACTTCGAAGCGGAAGCCGTCGGTCACCGCCCAGGTATAGACGGTGTAGTTGAGCACCGGCAGGTCATTGAAAAACACCTCCCAGGCCACGAAGCCGGACAGGCCGAACGAGGCCGCCACGGCCAGAATGGTGACCCAGTGCGCGCCGGCCCGCCCGATGAACCCGCCCAGCAAGCCCGCGACCAGACATCCGGCCAGCGGCAGCAGCGGAATCAGCAACAGTATCGTCTGAATGGTCACCGCGCTACCCCTTCAGATCGGCCAGGTCTTCGACGTCGATCGAGCGTCGATTGCGGAACAGCACGACCAGGATGGCCAGGCCGATGGCCGCCTCGGCGGCCGCCACGGTCAGAATGAAGAACACGAACACCTGGCCGTGCATATCGCCGAGAAAATGAGCGAAGGCGACAAAGTTCATATTGACCGCCAGCAGCATCAACTCGATGCACATCAGAAGGATCAGCACGTTCCTGCGGTTGAGGAAAATGCCGGCCACGCTGATACAAAACAGCAGCGCGCTCAAGCTCAGGAAGTGAGCCAGTGTCAGCATGCTCAGCCGCCCTCCCCGTCGCGCCGTTCGCTGGCCTGGGCCGCTGTCGGTTGGTCGCCCTCGGCGGCCATGCTGACCAGTCGCACGCGCTCGCCGCGCGTGACCCGCACCTGGCGAGACGGATCCTGATACTTGGTCTTGTCGCGCTTCCGGTGGGTCAGCATGATCGCAGCAATAATTGCCACCAGCAGCAGCACGGCGGCGATCTCGAAGGCGAACAGGTACTCGGTATACAGAAGCAGGCCCAGCTCGCCGATGTGACTGTATCCCTCCGGGCGTGGCTCGGGCATGGGAACCGCCTCAAGCCCACGCGTCCAGATCACCAGAAACATCTGCAGCGCCATGGCAAAGGCCACCAGCAAGCCCACCGGCAAAAAACGGGCAAGACTCGCGCTCTTAAGCGAGGGCGTACGCACATCAAGCATCATGACGACAAACAAAAACAGCACCATCACAGCCCCGACGTAGACCAGGACCAGGGTGATGGCCAGAAACTCTGCCTCCAGCAGCAGCCAGATACAGGCGGCCGAAAAAAACGACAGCACCAGAAAAAGCACCGCATAGACCGGGTTGCCGACGGTGACCACGCTGAGCGCGGAGAGCACCAGAATGGCGCCGAAAAAATAAAAAACCAGCTCGATGATTGGCATGCCCTGACTCTTGATATCCCTTAGACGTCGGCGCTAGCGGAAAGCCGCGTCCTGGCGTCGCGCAGCGGCAATGCGCTCCTCGAATCGGTCGCCAATGGCCAGCAACTGATCCTTGCTCACAATGTTCTCGCCGCGATTTTCGAAGTGGTATTCGCTGATGTCGGTCTCGACGATGGAATCGACCGGGCAGGATTCTTCACAGAACCCGCAGTAAATGCACTTGAACAGATCGATGTCGTACCGCGTGGTGCGCCGCGTGCCGTCCTCACGCTGGTGCGAATCGATGGTGATGGCCAGCGCCGGACAGACCGCCTCGCAGAGCTTGCAGGCGATGCAGCGTTCCTCTCCGTTCGGGTAGCGGCGCAAGGCGTGCAGGCCGCGAAAGCGCGGCGACTTCGGGGTCTTTTCTTCCGGATAGTTGAGCGTCTCTTTCGGACTCTTCCAGTATCGCAGGGTCAGCGCCAGGCCGCTGAACAGCTCCAGCAGCATCAACGACTTCAGATATCGGGTTACCGTATGCATCTCGATCAGCCTCCGTACAACCCGGCCACGCGCAAGGCACCGGCCACCATGACCCACACGATCGTGATCGGAATGAAGACCTTCCAGCCCAGCCGCATGATCTGGTCGTAGCGATAGCGAGGGAACGTCGCCCTGAACCACAGGTACAAGAAACAGAAAATCACGGTCTTGGCCAGAAACCAGTGCAGGCCGCCCTGCCCTAGCAGGGTATCACCCAGGACCGGCACTCCCTGGAACGGCGACAGCCAGCCGCCCAGAAACAGCAGTGCAGCCAGGGCCGAAATCAGGATCATGTTGGCGTATTCGGCCAGGAAGAACACGGCGAACGCAGCGCCCGAATACTCGACGTGGAATCCGGCCACGATTTCGGACTCGCCTTCGGCAACATCGAACGGCGCCCGGTTGGTCTCGGCCACGCCGGAAATGAAGTAGATCACGAACATCGGCAGCAGCGGCAGCCAGAACCAGCTCAAGATACCGCCGGACTGGGCCTGGACGATGCCGGTCAGGTTCAGGGTCCCGGACAGCACGACCACGCCGACCAGGGCAAAACCCATGGCGATCTCGTAGCTGACCGTCTGGGCTGCCGAGCGCAGCCCGCCCAGCAGGGCGTACTTGGAGTTCGACGCCCAACCGCCGATCAGGATGCCGTAAACCCCCATGGAGGTCATGGCCAGGATGAACAGCAGACCGGCGTCGATGTCGGCCAGCACCATCCAGTCGTTGAACGGCACCACTGCCCAGGCGGTCAGGGCCGGAGCCAGGGCAAGCACCGGCGCGAGCAGAAACAGGAAGCGGTTGGCGTTGGCCGGAATGATCAGTTCCTTGAACAACATCTTGAACAGGTCGGCAAACGGCTGCAGCAAACCCAGCGGACCGACCCGGTTCGGCCCGCGCCGGACCTGCATGTAGCCGATGACCTTGCGCTCGAAGTAGGTGAAATAGGCCACGCTCATGGTGATGGGCAACACCACCATCAGCACCTTGGCCAGGGTCCACAGCAGCGTCGTGATCTGCTCCATCACTGGCCGGCATCCTCTACCGACACCGGACCGTAACTCGGCCCCAGCGAGGCCGCCTCCGCCGTCGCCGAAGGCAGCCAGAGCGCATCGACGGCGACGGCCGTATCCTGCTGCAGCTCGAACACGCCATTGCCCTCGTCCTGGCGCACCCGCACCCGGCTTGTCTGGCTCAAACCCAGGCGTTCGGCGGTGGCTGGATGAATCCGCGCCACTGACGCATCGGCATGATGCGTCTGCTGCAGCGGCTTCGAGCGACGCACCAGAGCGTCCCCGGCAAACATCGGCACGTCCCCGATGCGCGCCAGATCGGCATCGCTGCCGGCGCGATCGGCCAGGTCCTGCGCCGATGCCTGCACGCTGGTCTCGGGCGGCAACACTGCATCGGCCTGCAGGCTGTCAACCACTGCCTCAAGGGCCACGAAATCGAACCCGTCCAGGCCCAGCATCTCGCCCAGGCGACGCAGGATTTTCCAGCCCTCGCGGGCCTGGCCGGGCGGTTTGATCGCAGCGTTGAAGGCTTGACGAGTGCCGTCGAGATTGACGTAGGATCCGGCGGTTTCGGCGACCGCGGCCATCGGCAGCAGTACGTCGGCCGCATCAAGCAGGTCGGGGCCGGCAAAGGTGGTCATGGCCACCACGGTCTCTGCCGCCCGGAGCGCGCCCATGGCGCGGTAGGGATGTCCCGTGTCCAGCGAAGGCTCCAGATCGACCAGCAGATAGCCTCGCCTCGGTTCCGACAGCATGGCGTCCGCCGACAGACCCTGATCGCCGGGCACCGTCCCCGCGCTCCAGGCCCCTTGGCTGTTGGCGGGTCCTGGGAGCACGCAAAGTGACACGTCCAGACGCTGGGCCAGGCATTCGGCCAGCGCGCGCAGCCACGAGGCCTGGGGATGGTTCAGCGCGACATCCCCCAACAGGATCACTGACCGCTCTGCAGCCTTGAGTGCCGCGACCATGCGGACCGCCGCCGCGTCGGATTCTGTCCCGCCCAGCAGGTCGCCGAGCGGTCCATCCGGAAGACCTGTCCCGCTCGCATCAATCGCGGCGCGGGTTACGCGCGCCAGGGTCTCAACCATGGCCTGCGGCGCGACCGTCAGCCGTTCGGCCAGGTCGAAATGGAAATCATAGGCTGCCGGATTCAGATCCATGATCGCGGCCCCATGCCGCCGCCAGGCGGTGCGCACGCGATGACCCAGAATGGGCTGATCCTGACGGAGATTGCTCCCGATCAGAAAAATCGCGTCGGCGTTCGAGAGCTCAGCACTGGCGATATCCATCCGCGCCCGGCCGGCCTGCGGGTGGTTCGTGTCGACCAGACGCAAACGATGGTCGATGTTGGCGCAGCCCAGGCCCTGACCCAGACGCCGAAGCAGGAAATGCTCCTCGGTGGTCGCGCGCGGGGAAACCATCATGCCCAGCTGCTCCGGGCCGTGCTGATCGACCACCGAGCGCAGAGCGTCGGCCGCCGCCGCCAGCGCTGTGTCCCAGCTGCAGTCCTGCCACTGGCCGTCGCGCTTGATCTTCGGCCCGGTCAGTCGATCCGGCGCCTCCAGGCCAAAATGTGAGTAGCGATCCCGATCGGCCAGCCAGCACTCGTTGATCGATTCGTTATCGCGCGGCACGCAGCGCATGATTTTCGATCCGCGCACGTGATAGAACAGGTTGGAACTCAGGCAGTCATGGCTGCCGATCAGCGGCCGGGCGCGCATCTCCCAGGGCCGGGCCGAGAACCGGAACGGCTTGTTGGTCAGCGCCCCGACTGGACACAGATCAATGATGTTGCCCGACAGCTCGGAATTGATGTTGCGCTCGACGAAGGTCGAGATTTCGGTGTGCTCACCTCGCCCGATGCCGCCGAGTTCGGCCGTGCCGGCGATCTCCTCAAGAAAGCGCACGCAGCGGGTGCAGTGGATGCAGCGGGTCATGTCGGTCGACACCAGCGGGCCCAAATTCTTGTCCTTGACCACGCGCTTGCGCTCGGCAAAGCGCGATACCGATCGGCCATAGCCCATGGCCAGGTCCTGCAGTTCGCACTCGCCGCCCTGGTCGCAGATCGGACAGTCCAGCGGGTGGTTGATCAGCAGAAACTCCATGACCCCGCGCTGGGCGTCGACCGCGCGGCGCGACTCGGTAAAAACCTTCATGCCCTCAGCCACCGGGGTGGCGCAGGCCGGGAGCGGCTTGGGCGCCTTTTCCACGTCTACCAGGCACATGCGGCAGTTGGCCGCAATCGACAGCTTGTGGTGGTAGCAAAATCTCGGGATATCGATACCGATGCGGTCGGCCGCCTCGATGATCATCGAACCTTTGGGTGCCTGGACCGACTGACCGTCGATCTGCAGCGTGACCAGATCGCTTTGTACGGGATTGACGGTAGCCATCAGGCGGCCGCTCCCAGCTTGTCGGCCACGATCGAGCGCCCGTGCTCAATGTAGTACTCGAACTCGGGTCGGAAATGGCGCAGAAACCCCTGCACGGGCCAGGCTGCCGCCTCGCCGAACGCGCAAATCGTGTGGCCTTCGATCTGGCCCGCCGCCGACAGCAGCAGGTCGAGATCTTCGGGCCGGCCCTTGCCGTCCTGAATACGACGGAGCACTCGGTACATCCAGCCGGTCCCTTCGCGACAGGGCGTGCACTGCCCACAGGATTCCGCGTAGTAAAAGCGCGCGATCCGGGTACAGGCCGAGACCATGCAGGTGGTCTCGTCCATGACGATCACCGCCCCTGACCCCAGGCCGGAACCCGCTTTTTGCAGGGCGTCGTAATCCATGGTGATGTCCATCATGGTCTCGGCCGGCAGCACCGGCATGGACGAACCCCCTGGGATCACGGCCTTGAGCGCATGACCGTTGCGCACCCCCCCGACTCGATCGAGCAGTTCCGCGAACGGCGTGCCCAACGGTACTTCATGGTTACCTGGATGGTTGACATGGCCAGAGACTGAAAACACCTTGACCCCGCCGTTGTTGGGCTTGCCCAGATCGAGAAACCAGTCCGGGCCGTTGCGCAGGATCGCCGGCACTGAGGCCAGGGTTTCGGTGTTGTTGATCGTCGTCGGCTTGCCGTAGAGACCAAAATTGGCCGGAAACGGCGGCTTGAAACGGGGCTGGCCCTTTTTGCCCTCCAGCGACTCCATCAATGCCGTCTCTTCGCCGCAGATATAAGCGCCCGCGCCGAGCACGTTGTGGATGTCGATATCCACGCCCGAACCCTTGACGTTCTTGCCGAGATAGCCGGCCTCGTAGGCTTCCCTGAGTGCCTCTTCAACGCGCTCGAAGGGCTCATGGTGGAACTCGCCCCTGAGATAGTTATAAGCCACGGTCACCCCCATCGCATAGGACGCGATGGCCATGCCCTCGAGCAGCGCGTGCGGATTAAAGCGCAGAATGTCGCGGTCGTGGCAGGTGCCCGGCTCAGATTCGTCGGAGTTGCACAGCAGGTATTTCTGCACCGGCGCCGAGCGCGGCATGAACGACCACTTCAAACCCGTCGGAAAACCGGCACCGCCGCGACCGCGCAAGGCGGATTTCTTGATTGCCTCGATGATTTCTTCCTGCGACGTCTTTTCTTCCAGCACCTTTTCCCAGGACTGCCAGCCGCCGATGGCGCGATAGGCCTCCAGCGACCAGCAGCGCTCTGCGTCCAGGTGGGTAAAAACGACATGCGGTTCAGTCATGAAAAATCACTCCAGTCCGTCGAGGATCTTGTCGATCTTCTCGGGCGTGAGGTTTTCGTGGTAGTGACCGTCGACGATCATCATCGGCGCTCCGACGCAGGCAGCGACACACTCCTCCTCGATTTTCAGAAACACTCGGCCATCCGGCGTGCTCTGACCCATCTTGACGCCCAGTTTGTTCTCGACCTGTTCGACCACCTTGTCGGCACCGCACAGCATGCAAGAGATGTTGGTGCAGATCGAAATCGAGTGTCGACCCACCGGCCGAGTCTCGAGCATGGAGTAGAAGTTGGCCACCTCGTAGGCCCACACCGGCGGCAGGTCAAGGTAGTCGGCCACGGCATCCATCAACTCGCTCGACAGCCAGCCGCCGTTTTGCTGCTGCGCGGCATACAACGCCTGAATCAGGGCCGAGCGGCGTCCCTCAGACCCTTCCGGAAACTTTCCCACCCAGTGATCGATGGTCGCGCGGGTCTTCTCGTCAAGCAGTCTGGCCTTGCCATCTGCCGGGCGCTCAGTCGCTTGAAGGGTCATCGGTCGACCTCCCCGAGCACGATATCCTGAGTCGCGATCAGGGCCGGGATGTCGGACAACATGTGACCACGGGCCATTTCATCCATGGCGGATAGGTGGACAAAAGCCGGTGCACGCAAGTGCACGCGAAACGGCTTGTTGGCGCCGTCGGAGATCAGGTAGCAGCCAAACTCGCCCTTTGGCGCCTCGACAGCAGCGTAAGCCTCGCCCTCGGGCACGCAATAGCCTTCGGTAAACAGCTTGAAGTGGTGAATCAGCGCTTCCATGTCGTCCTTCATCTCGGCGCGGGTCGGCGGCGAGACCTTGAAGTTCTTCAGCATCACCGGACCGGGGTTGCTGCGCAGCCAGGCGATGCACTGCTGGATGATGCGAGCCGACTGGCGGCACTCTTCGATGCGCACCAGGTAGCGGTCATAGCAGTCGCCGTTGGCGCCGACCGGAATATCAAAGTCGACCTCTGCATACTTGGCGTAGGGCTGCTTCTTGCGCAGGTCCCACGCCACGCCACTGCCGCGCAGCATCGGACCGGTAAAGCCCATCTGCAGGGCGCGCTCCGGCGACACTTCGCCGATCCCAACCGTGCGCTGCTTCCAGATCCGGTTATCGGTCAACATGGTCTCGTAGTCATCGACACGGTCGAAGAAGTCCGCAGTGAAAGCCTCGAGATAATCGAGCAGGGAGCCATTGCGCCAGCGGTTCATGCGCTCCAAGTCCTTGCCCTTGCGCCAGCGTGACTCGGCCAGCTTGGGCATCTGCTCGGGCAGATCACGGTACACCCCGCCGGGGCGGTAGTAGGTCGGATGCATGCGCGCGCCGGAGACCGCCTCATAGGCATCCAGCAGGCCCTCGCGCTCGCGGAAGGCCCAGAGAAAAACCGTCATCGCGCCCAGATCAAGCGCATTGGAAGCCACCCACATGAGGTGGTTGAGAATCCGTGTGATCTCATCGTACAGGGTGCGGATGTACTGGGCCCGCTCGGGCGCCTCAATGTCGAGGAGGTGCTCAATCGCGCGCACATAGGCGTGTTCGTTGCACATCATCGACATGTAGTCGAGTCGGTCCATGTAGCCGATCGAGTGATTGAAAGGCTTGGTTTCGGCCAACTTCTCGGTCGCCCGGTGCAACAGGCCGATATGCGGGTCGGCCCGCTCGACGGTCTCGCCGTTGAGCTCCAGGATCAGGCGCAGCGCACCGTGAGCGGCCGGGTGCTGCGGACCAAAGTTCAGGGTGAAGTTGCGAATTTCGCTCATGCGGGCTGATCCTCGCGGTCCCCACGCGGCATATCCACATATCGGCTGTCACGCCGAACCACGCGCGGCACGCCAACCCTGGGCTCGATCTCCACCGGTTCGTAAACCACGCGCTCTTTTTCTTCGTCGTAGCGCACGGCTACGTTGCCGACCAGCGGAAAATCCTTGCGGAAGGGATGACCCATGAAGCCGTAGTCGGTCAGGATACGGCGCAGATCCGGATGGCCTTCAAAAATGATGCCGTAGAGGTCGAAGGCCTCGCGCTCGAACCAGTTGACCGAGCTCCAGACCTCGATCAGCGACGGCAGGATCGGCAGATCATCGACCGGCGCATAGCAGCGCAGGCGCAGGCGCCGATTGTGGGCCAGGCTGAGCAACTGAACGACGGCAGCGAAGCGATTCGGAAAATCCTCGGCTTCGGGCCGCTCTTCCCAACTGAAACGGCCGGGGCCGGCCGCATCGACACCGCGCGAAAAGCCTGAGCCGGTCGCCTCTGCGGTTTCCCATTCGTCGTCGCCATAGCCGAGGTAGTCAACCCCGCACAGGTCGATCAACTGCTCGAAAGCAAAGCGCGGATCGTCGCGCAACTGCCAGGCCACGTCCAGCCAGTGCTCGGCCGGAATCACAGCCGTGAGCTGGCGTCGATGCTCAATCAGCTCGGCGATCTTGTCGCCAAAAACATCCTGAAGCTGCTGGGCCAGGAGTTCGTTATAGGAGCTGACCGCGTTCATGCCCGGGCAATCGTGTTGGTGCGACGAATCTTCTTTTGCAGCTGAAGGATCCCGTAAACCAGCGCTTCAGCGGTCGGGGGGCAGCCGGGCACATAGACATCGACCGGGACAATCCGGTCGCATCCGCGAGTGACGGAATACGAATAGTGATAATAGCCGCCGCCATTGGCGCAAGAACCCATCGAGATGACCCACTTCGGGTCGGCCATCTGGTCATAGACGCGGCGCAGGGCAGGCGCCATCTTGTTGACCAGCGTGCCGGCAACAATCATGACGTCCGACTGACGCGGGCTGGGCCGAAAGATCATGCCAAAGCGATCGATGTCGTACCGGGAGGCAGCCGAATGCATCATTTCGATCGCGCAGCAGGCCAGGCCGAACGTGACCGGCCACATCGAACCTGTGCGCGCCCAGTTGATCAGCGCATCAACACTGGTGGTGGCAAAACCGCGCTCGATCAGCGGGTTATCAGTGCCGGGGCGCAGAATATCGTCAACAATGCCGTCCGGCTCAGGGTTGTGAAGCAGCGTGCTTATTCCCATTCCAGCGCTCCTTTCTTCCACTCGTAGACGAATCCGATCACGAGAATCAGCAGAAAAACGCCCATGGCCACCAATCCGGTCAGGCCGATCTCGTCGAGCACCACCGCCCAAGGAAACAGAAAGGCAATTTCCAAATCGAAAATGATGAACAGAATGGCCACCAGGTAAAAGCGGACATCGAACCGCATGCGCGAGTCATCGAAGGCTTCGAAGCCGCATTCGAACGCTGAGTCCTTGGCTCGAGAGGGGTTGCGCGAGCCCAAAATCCCTCCGGCCAGCAACAGCACGACGCCCATCCCCATCCCGACGACAAGGAAGACCAGGATTGGCAGGTAATCGGTCAGCATGCGCTCTCCATCCTTCGAGACGGGGGAAGAAAACCGGCCGGCAGGCGTTGCCACAACAGCAAGCTACCGTCCAACCCCTTCTCCTGTTGAATTTGGTGCCGAAGGCCGGACTCGAACCGGCACGGCTTTCGCCACTGCCCCCTCAAGACAGCGTGTCTACCAATTCCACCACTTCGGCAACAAGATCAGGTGAACAACTCACGGGCCAGTAGGTGGCCAGAAAATCAGTCCGGCGGCGGCTGCACCGGCTCGTCCGCAATCTCTGGCTCGCTCTGAGCCTGCGGAACTTCGGACTCTTCCGGCAGCGGCAGGAACTCGTCATCCGACGTCGCCTGCTCATCGACCTGCTCGACGCTCGGCATCGTCTCAATCCCTTCAACCACGCCAAGATCATCCGGCGCGACAGTCACTCCACCGGTGCGCGCTGCGATCACGGCCATAGACAGACTGATGGCGAAAAAGCCCACGCCCATCCAGGTCGTCAGTCGGGTCAGAAAGCTGGCCGAACCGCGCGAACCAAACACCGTGCCCGAAGCGCCCGCGCCAAATGCCGCGCCCATGGTCGCGCCGGGCCCGCGCTGAACCAGCACCAGAGCAATCAAGCCTGCTGCCAGAACCACGTGTAAGACAATCAGAACCGTATACAGCATCGATGTTGAACCGTCATCATCCTTGTTGGGCCGCTCGGCAGATCGACACAAACGAGTCAGCGTTGAGGGACGCCCCTCCGATCAGACCACCGTCGATATCCTGCTGAGCGAAAATCTCGGCGGCGTTGTCAGGCTTGACGCTGCCACCGTACAAAATCCGAACCAGACCGCCTATTGTAGCATCCTCGTCGGTCAATTGCGCCCGAATTGCAGCGTGTACTTCCTGCGCCTGCGCCGGTGTGGCCGTCTCGCCAGTACCAATCGCCCAGACCGGCTCATAAGCCACAACAGCCGAGCCCAACGCCTCGATGCCGACCGCCGTCAGAACCCGCCCGAGCTGCCGCGCCACCACGTCACGGGTCTGACCTTGTTCGCGCTCGGCCAGAGTCTCGCCAAGGCACAATACCGGCGTCAAGCCGACGGCTAAGGCAGCCCTCAATTTATTGGCCACGTCCGCGTCCGTCTCGCCATGCAGGCTGCGCCGCTCGGAATGCCCCACCAGCACCGCCCGACAGCCGCAGTCTCTCAGCATGGCCCCGGACACATCGCCGGTGAATGCGCCAGAGGGCTGCGGACTGAGGTCTTGTGCCCCGAGAATCAGTTCGGTGCCCTCAATCAGCCCTGCGGCGAGCTCCAGATACGGAAACGGCGGAATCACCATCACCTCCGGCTCGAAGCCCTCTCCCAAACCGTGCTGAATGCCGGACAGCAGCTCACGGGTTTCCGAACGGCTGCCGTGCATCTTCCAGTTCCCGGCAATCAGCGGCTTTCTGATGGTCATGAGGCCTTACCTCCAATTCGCAGACCCCCAAGGATAAGAGTGCGCTGCCAGACGCGCAAGGAAGCGCAGCAGCCGACGGGAAAGAGAGCGTATTATGGTCACACCATGAAAAACGAACAATGGATTCCCGCTGCCGTTATCGCTCTCGGTCTGGTCCTGGCCAGCGTGGTCGTCGGGGGTGCAATTCGCGACTTCCGGATTAGCGACCGATACGTCGAGGTCAAGGGCCTGGCCGAGCGCGAGGTGGCCGCCGACCTGGCGATCTGGCCGATCAACTATCAGCTGGCCGCCAATTCGCTCGACGAGTTGCGCTTGGTCATGGAGCAGGCCGACGAGTCGGTCGTTGCCTTTCTCAAACTGCGCGGGTTCAGTGACGGCGAAATCACCCGCAATCCACCCCGCATCACCGACCAGTGGATGTATGCCTCAGGCAACCAGCGACCGGCCAACCGGTTCACCGCCGAGCGCGGCCTGACCCTTAAAACCGACCGCGTCGAGGCCACCCGAGCGGCCTTGCAGGATGCCGCCGAGCTGGTCGGCCAGGGCGTGGTCCTGACCCCCGGCTGGGGTCAGGCCGCGCAGTTCCTGTTCACAGGCCTGGAAGACATCAAGCCCGAAATGATCGCCGAGGCCACCGCGGACGCACGCCGCGCAGCCAACCAGTTCGCGGCAGACTCCGATGCTCGGATCGGGGCGATCCGCTCGGCCCGGCAGGGTTTTTTCTCGATCAACGAGCGCGACCCGTCCACGCCGGAAGTCAAAGTTGTGCGGGTGGTGACCACCATCGAATACATTCTCGACTAGAGCCCACTGCCGTCTGAAGCCGGTTTCTCGGATCAGGCACCCGGCGCTGACCCGATCGACGATGCCGAGCACGCAGCCAATGAGCGTCGAGTCCGTGGCTGGCAGCGACGGGTTCGATCGGGGGAACAGTCGGGAATCGGTCGAGGTCAATCGCTAAACCGGGGGTCGTCCCTGGGATCCGTTTCCCGGCAAGGTCAAGGTTGGAAAAGCATCGTCGTCGGCTGGCCGAGATTCGTCTAGCAGGCTTCGTTTCAGCGAATCGCCTCGATCTGCTCGATTTCCAGCCGGAAGGGACCTTCCTGGCCGTCGTAGATGTAGAACTCCAGACCAGCCACCTGGGCCGGCAGTAGTCGGCCTCGAATGGGATTGCCGAAGTACTGCCGGACCATCTCGGCAATCGGTACGGTGATCGTGGTCGTTTCCCCTGCCTGGGTCTCAAAGCGGGCCCAGTAGCTGTCGCCCCTTCCGGTCCGGCTGCTGGCGCCAAGGATGTAGGTGCGCCCGTCGCCTGCGACATTGACACGTAGTGCGTTGTAGCCCGCCAGCGAGCCCGAGGGAATGCGCGCGCGAATCGACGAGAATCCGCCGTTGTTGCGCAGCGAGGTATCGCCGCTGAAGATCAGGCGGTCGTTTTCTACCTTCAGGTTGCCGGTCGACAGCCCACCCATGACGCCGTCGAGAACGACGCGCCAGGGTTCGATCTCGCCTGGGTCGGAGAAGTCGAACAGGTTCAGCGATTCAGCCAGCTCGAGCGCCGTGATCGGCTCGCCGGACAGCAACCGATCAATCAGGCTGCGATAGGCCCAGGCCCTCTCCGCCGGGTCCGGGATGGCCGAACTCATCTCCAGCCGGTCGGCCAGGTTGGCGCGCGTCTCGTCGTCCATACCCCACCCCGCGTTGGCCGCAATGCCCTCAAGTGCTGTGGCATAAACCGCCGCGCAGGCTTCGGGATTGCCGGCATTGAACAGCGGTACGCCGCGCTCGATGGCGCGCGTCAGGTAATCGTCAAGGTCCGGAGAGACGCTGAGCGTCAGCATCACGGCAAGGCTCAGACTGGTCAACATGGGCGCGCTCCTGGAAATCAATGGGACGTGGGGCTTGCTGGGTCGCTTGAAAGTACCAGAGCGCCGTGAGTCATCAAGAACGGGCGCGTCATCTAGACAATCATCGAAGGCAGTCATCAACTCAAAGTCTTTGAGAGGCCGACCCTATGGGCAGCCACGAGCCCAGCCAAGTCAATGAGCCCCGAGGCCGGGATTCATGCCGAAAACCCCAGTTATCCGTGGGTCCAACTCACGGGAAGTGGACACGATATCGGTATCGTCTCGAGTCCTAAGTGACAGCATCGACTGGCCTACAAGCCCTCCGGTGCCATATGAGTTGAAACACTGATCGTTTGAGCGTCTGCTCCTGATCGCCAACTCGGATAGCGATCAGACGGGGTCGGCTGCCCTCGGTGCAGGCCGAGCCGCCAACACAGTTTTTTAGACATATGATTGGCAAAGGGCAGCAAGGTCTCGTTTGTCCTTCTGCAATAGTGATGTGAAATGTTTCAGCCGTTGAACGCTTGTTACTCAGAGCTGATGTCGCTTGAGGGCAACTGCAGGTGGGTCAGCCAACCACCCGCGAGAACGTCACCATGAGTGCCAGAATCTGGTCCAGCGTCGAGCCGGTCTCAACACAGGCAGCAGACCGGGGGGTTTCACCGAAGCCCGAATGGACCGCTACGGCATCGCCGCCCGAATACCTTTTTTAGAACTGACCGAGGAGAACATCGATGATTCGACTGCCCATGCTTGCCCTGCTTCTTGTCGCTGTCGCGACGGCAGCCGTGGCTAACGACAACTACCGCATGCCCGATCCGGCCCTGACGGCGCTGGTCGATGCACCGCTTCAGCCTGCCTCTGCGGTCTCGCCGGATCAGCGCTGGTTGGTTGCGTTCGAGCGCAAGTGGGTCAAGCCGCTTGAAGAGGTCGCAAGAGACGAACTCAAGCTGGCCGGAATACGGATCGATCCGGTCAGCTTTTCACGCTCCCGCTCTGGCACTTACGACGCAATGGTGCTGCACGATCTGGTCACCTTCGAGATCACTGCCATCAACGGCCTGCCCGCCGGCGCACGCATCGCCTCGCCGGCCTGGTCGCCGGATTCTTCGCACCTGGCGTTCACGCTGGACCATCAAGGCAAGCGGACCCTCTGGGTATACGAAGTTGCCGATAACACCGCTCGTCAGATCTCCACTGAACCGCTCAATGGGGTACTGACCGCAACACCCTACGCCTGGATCCACGATTCGAGCGGTTTGCTGGTCAATCTCGCAGTCAACCATGGACGCGATCTGCCCAAGCCCGGTATCGAGGCGGCAGCCCCGGTCATCCAGGAAACCGACCCCGAAAACAAGGCCCCGGTTCGCACCTACCAGGACTTGCTGCAAACGCCGGCAGACGGTGATCGATTCGAGTTCCTGGCCTCCGCAAGGCTCGCGCGCATCGACCTCGACGGTGAACTCACCCCACTCGGCGAGTCCGGCCTGATCTCCGGCTTCGATGCCTCGCCCGATACTCACTACATCATGGTCGAGCAGCTCCAGCGGCCGTTCTCCTACGCGGTGCCGTACTCCCGCTTCGCATCGCGTACCGACATCATCGATCAGGAAGGCAACTGGGTGACCAAGGTCGCCGAGCTGCCTGTGGCCGACAACATCCCCAAAGGATTCGATTCGGTTCGTACCGGCCGCCGCAGCATCCAGTGGCGAGCCGACACAGCGGCCACGCTGGTCTGGGCAGAAGCGCTAGACGGCGGCGACATGAGTGCCGATGTGCCGAAGCACGACCAGGTTTACCAATGGCCTGCGCCGTTCAGTGACGCACCGAAAGAAATGATCGCCACCGAAAGACGCTTTGCAGGCATCCAGTGGACGGAGGGTGACTTTGCCATGCTGATCGAGTGGCGCTTTGCCGATCGCAAGCTACGCGTCTGGAAGTTCGAACCCGAAAACCCCGACGCCGAGCTTGTGCTGTTCAACGAACGCTCTTTCAACGACGCTTACAACGATCCCGGACAGCCGGTGACCACGCGTAGCGCGTTTGGCACTTCGGTGATCGACATCGTTAATGGCACCCAAGTACTCCTGACCGGACAAGGCGCGTCGCCGGAAGGCAATATCCCGTTTCTGGATCGGCGGGATTTTTCGACCGGTGAAACCGAGCGTCTGTGGCGGTCCGAGGCGCCCTACTACGAGCGGGTTGTTGCCGTTCTGGATGAGACCGGCGACAGACTGCTGACCCTTCGCGAGGCGCGCGACGAGCAGCCCAACTTCTTCGTGCGTGACCGCGGTGAGGGCACGCTGACCCAGATCAGCCAGTTCCCGCACCCGCACCCGCAAATGACCGGCATCTCCAAGGAACTCATCCAGTACAAGCGCGCAGACGGCGTCGACCTGAGCGGCACGCTCTACCTGCCACCGGGACATGCGCCGGAAGATGGCCCGCTGCCGACGCTGATGTGGGCCTATCCGCTGGAGTACCGCGATTCTTCCGTGGCAGGTCAGGTGCGTGAGTCCCCGTACGAGTTCAACCAGATCAGCTTCTGGGGTCCGCTGGCCTATCTCGCGCTGGGCTATGCCGTGTTCGATGATCCCAAGATGCCGATCGTCGGCGAGGGCGACACCATGCCCAACGACAACTTTCGCCGGCAGCTGGTCTCCAGCGCTGAGGCCGCGGTTGAGGTGCTCGTGGAACGCGGCATTGCCGACCCGGATCGCATCGCCATTGGCGGCCACTCTTACGGCGCGTTCATGGTTGCCAACCTGCTGGCCCACAGCGACTTGTTCGCCGCCGGCATCGCCCGGTCCGGTGCCTACAACCGATCGCTGACCCCGTTCGGCTTTCAAGGTGAAGAGCGCGACTTCTGGGAAGCACAGAACGTCTATGCCACCGTTTCCCCGTTCTTCCACGCCGAGAAGATCGACGAACCCATGCTCATGATCCACGGCATGGAAGACAACAACTCCGGCACGTTCCCGATGCAGTCCGAACGCATGTTCGACGCCCTGAACGGCCTCGGCGCACGGGCGCGCCTCGTAATGCTGCCTTACGAGTCTCACGGCTACCGGGCCCGCGCTTCCCTGCTGCACATGCTCTGGGAACAGCAGGAGTGGCTGGAAAACTATCTGAAAAGAGGCGTCGAATAGGCTCGCGCCGCGCCGCCTATTCGGCGACCACCGCGCTGGAAGTGAATGCGTGACTGCCCAAGGCCCGGAAAACTTTAAACAGGGCTTTCAAGAGTCAGGCTCAGCCCCGCCCACAACGGGGCCAAGCCATCAGGGCCGGTTCAACCCGCCGACTCGTCAGTGAGTTCATTCCAACGAGCCTGCACATCCTGCATGGCGCTATTGGTGCGCTCGCGCAGGTCAGACCATGCATCCCCACCAAACTCCTGCGCTTGGGACAGCGCCGCCTCAGCTTGCTCGCGCGCATCAGCGGCCTCCTGTCTCAATTCATTCCACGCTTCACTGCCCCGCTCCAGGCCCGAATTCATCAAAGCCTCGCTCTTCATGCGAGCATTAGCAGCGGCACTGGCCGCTTCCTGCCAAGCCTCGCGCGCCCCCGCTTGAACGCTTTCTGCCATGTTTCTAGCAGACTCAGTCATGCTTGAAGCGGCTTGTTCGGCGTTCTCTGCAGCATCTTGCGCTGCCCGCTGCATGTCATCGCCAGCGTCTTCGGCTGCATCCATCGATTCATCATAAACAGACTCAGCAGCATCGCCGGTTTCTTCTGCCGCCTCTTCAATCGCCTGTCCGGCCTCGTCCATGGAATCTTCCGGTTCTTGCGACTGGCACCCTGAAAGAGCGAAAGCAGCCAAGAATGCAATAATTAAAAACCTCATCTGGAACTCCAATGGTCAGAACAGCCGTCAAGCATAACCAAGATCGGCGGCCGGCGCAGCCAAAACGCGCAAATCATCTCCGACAGGAGCCTAACCTGTCGCCGTCTTCCCCTCCGCCAAGGGCTTCAGGAATCGCAGGGTCAAAAATGTCGCGATACTGATCAGCAACGCGATCTCGATTCGGTGGGTTGCCACGGCCAGACCGATAGCACCTGTCGACCAGATACTCGCGGCGGTAGCCGTGCCCTGCACCCTGGTATTCTCCTTCAAAATCGCACCGCCTCCTATGAAACCAATACCGGTAATCAGACCCTCCATCAAGCGCGCTTGGGCAGCGTCGGAATCCAAGACCGCAGTGCCAATCAGTGCATAGCCGCACGCTGCGACCGCCACAAGCGGAAACGTTCTCAGGCCGGCGGTACGCTCACGTTTCTCCCGATCCCAGCCAATGGGAACAGCCAAGGCATAGGCCAAGAGCAGATCCCTGAGATGACCTAAAATCGTATACCAATCGAGCTCAGGCACCAGCCACTCAAGCATCAGAATCTCTCCTTGATGTCGGGAAAGCGATATCGCCCATCGTTCTGCGCCTTTGGGTAGATGGGAAATCGACGGTGATCGATAGCATCTGTTCTGTTAGCGGTTACCCAAAGCCCCAAACCTCAGTCAAAAATTTCGTTCAGCTTTTTGGCAATGGCTTCGCGCCCTTCGCCATATTTTTCCTGAATTCTGGCGATAAGCTCATCTCGATTTCCTTCCGCTTTGGCCACCTCATCATCAGTCAACTCTCCCCAATGCTGCTTTAAACGAGCGCTAATCTGGTCCAGTTTTCCTTCGGCTTGATTCTTTTCCATTTCAGTCTCCTTTGGTTTTAATTGCTACATAATTCAATATTCAGCTTTTCTTGATCGACCAATTCTGCAGCGCTCTGCAACCATGATTAGCGCCTCCTCATCACGACCAAAGTCAATCCTTAGCTCGCGCGCTGACGCTCCAGATGCAGGCGATCAATCGGCCACCATTCGGGGTGATAGCGACGTATCCAATCGGCCACCGCCTCCCTTAAGTGCAGCTGCATCAACCAGGCATCGGAGGGATTGGCCGCCGTCGCGAAAAACGTCAGCTCCTGAAAGTGCTCGCTGTGGTCAGTCACAGCCGTCATCAGTAATTCGTTGTCTAGCGCACGTTCATCTTTCTTCACCAGTTTCTCAAACGCTTTTCGCAGCTTGGCTGGATCGGCAGCATGATCCAGCTTCAAGGTTATGGTTTGGGTAATGCTGGCATCGACCATTGACCAGTTTTCAAATGGATAGGAGATAAAGTACTGAACAGGAACGATTTGTCGGCGACCGTCCCAGGTGCGCAGCACGAGAAAGCTGTAGTAAATCGATTCTACGTAGCCCCACTGGCCCTCGTAATGAACCGCATCGCCGATTCGCACTGGCTTGGAAATCGCAATCTGCAGACTGGCCAGGATGTTCCCCAACACAGTGCGACCCGCGATACCGAGAATAACGGTGATGACGCCAGCTGACGCCAAAAGCGACAAACCTATATTGTCGAAAATCCTGAGCTGTGCCACGAACAGTGCGACACTGATTAACACCGCAACCAGCAAGACAAAACGCCGCAGCGCATAAATTGACGTGTAGAGTTTGCGTCGGTCTTTATCACTGCTGTCATCAATGTCGTTGACAAAGCGTTCCGTAATCCGCTCCAGGGTGGCGTCGATACTGCGCAGCGCCGCGACCGTGAAGCCGACAATGGTTAACCCCAAGAGTAACGGCACAAAAATCGTATAGAAAAATCCGGAGAAACTGATAACCCAGCCGGTCAGAAGCTGGGCAAGGATCGCCATAAGCGCAACAGTCAACGGCCCACGGACTCGGTCAGCGGCTCGGTTGATCCAGGCAAAACGAACGTGGCGCCCCAGCCACCCCAAGACCTCGTAAGTGATCCGTCCGAGCCCAACAAGAAGGCCAATCAGTAATGGCAGAGCAAGCCACTCCCACAGTCTCGTCCCCAGAACCGCCGACCTCTGCAGCGAGGCGGGCAAGCGCTCCTCAAGCCAGCCTGGTCCATAGCGTTGGTACAAGGACTCGATGTCCTGCACAGTCTGAGATGAAAACACCCAAACCGGAGCCCCGTCAGCCGGCTTGATCCGGTTGAGACGAATTTCGGCTGGCCTGTCATCAAGCTCCAGAACGCTAAGCCCTAAACTGCGACGGGCCTCGCCGGCCAACGGCATGTCAGCCGTTGATCGTTCTAACAAAGCGTCAGGCCGGTCCGGTAGCGCGCTCCAGTCGACGACCATCGTTCGGCTGATCACCTCATCAAGCTTGCGCGCCAGATCGAGGCCACGATCCGCTTGGTCATGCGCCGGGAAGCTTTGAAGATTCAACAGGTGTGCCGCTCCCCTGTCTGCCTGCGCCTGTGTCAATCGGCGCAGCTCGATAACGGTTTGTCGCGGTGTGCTTCGATCAAGCTGAGACGGTGCGGGTTCCAAACCGGTGTTCAAGGCGTCAACTTGAAACCAGCGTTCACTGGTACTCCCCTGCGCCCCTGCACCAACGCTGGGTAGTACCAATAAGCACAATACACAACCGATCGTTAAGGCACGCGATCTGTCCATCACGCCCACGACCTTACAGCAATCCGTTTAAGCAGCGCTCCGGAAAACGCGATTTCCGTCGTGACTCGTGCGTGTCGAATCAACCAAGGCCTATACGCAACTTCGATCCGAGCAGCATGCCAGCTTAAAGCCGCAAGCCGTTTTTGGACGGGGCTGCCAAGAACAGATGCCTAGAATCGATATAAGGAATGTTCGTAGGGTGGAACGATCAACCGAACACCCGGGCATCCCTTGGCCAGATGGCCACACCAAGTCGCTTGATGCGCCAGACCTGTACGAAATCGATCAAACAAACGCTTTGTGAACGGTTAATCAGTCTTCACGCACCGAAAACCAACTCTCCTTGCTCCGCATCCACCCGGATCGTGTCGCCGGGGGCGAACTCGCCGGCCAGGATGCGCTGGGCCAGGCCGTTTTCCAGCTTCTGCTGAATCGCGCGCTTGAGCGGGCGGGCGCCGTAGACCGGATCGAAACCGATATTGCCGAGCAAATCCAGGGCCTGGTCGGAAATCTCCAGGCTCATGTCGCGCTCGGTCAAGCGTTTGCGCAACCCCCCGATCTGGATGGCGGCAATGGCCCGGATCTGCGTGCGATCGAGCGGGTGGAAAACGACGATCTCGTCGACCCGGTTGATGAACTCGGGCCGGAAATGACGCCCGACCACGTCCATCACCGCCTGCTTCATGACGTCATAGCCCTGCCCCTGCAGTTCCTGGATGCGGTCCGAGCCCAGGTTGGAGGTCATCACAATCACCGTGTTGCGGAAATCGACGGTGCGGCCATGACCGTCGGTCAGGCGGCCGTCATCGAGCACCTGCAGCAGGATGTTGAAGACTTCCGGATGGGCTTTTTCGACCTCGTCGAGCAGGATGACCGAATACGGCCGACGGCGCACGGTTTCGGTCAGGTAGCCGCCCTCTTCGTAGCCGATATAGCCCGGCGGGGCGCCGATCAGGCGGGCCACGGCGTGTTTTTCCATGAACTCCGACATGTCGATGCGGACCATGGCTTCCTCGGTATCGAACAGGAACGAGGCCAGTGACTTGCACAGCTCGGTCTTGCCCACCCCGGTGGGGCCCAAGAACAGGAAGGAGCCGTTGGGCCGGTTGGGATCGGCCAGGCCGGCGCGCGAGCGGCGGATCGCGTCGGCCACGGCCTTGACTGCCTCGTCCTGGCCGATGACGCGCTCGTGCAGGGCGTCTTCCATGCGCAGCAGCTTGTCGCGCTCGCCTTCGAGCATCTTCGAGACCGGAATCCCGGTCCAGCGGCTGACCACTTCGGCGATTTCTTCCTCAGTGACCTTGTTGCGCAGGAGCTGGAAGTGATCGGTGGTCTCGGAAGACTCGGCCTGGGCGAGCTGCTTTTCCAGTTCGGGGATGCGGCCGTGCTGCAGCTCGGCCAT
>JAZBOC010000031.1:0-51130 GCA_036353315.1 Wenzhouxiangella sp.
CCGCGCGGTCTGGCCATCCCGCTGTTGCTGGCCGGGCTGGTCCTGCTGGCCTGGCCTCTGAGCCGATTGCTGCCGCGCGCGGTCGAGCCCCCGGCAGGCCTTGATCCGCGCTGGCGCCAGCTTCTGCCTGCCGCTCTGGTGCCGGCGCTGGCCACCCCGTTGCTGCTGGTCGCCTTCCCTGCCGACTTCCTCGGGGTGCTTGTCGGCGGCTACCTGGCCGCGCACTTCGGGCTTTATGGGCTGATCACGGCGGGTTTCTGCTTATGGCTCAAGCGCGGAAAAGGTCCTGACGGCGGGAGCTCCGGTCGGCGTCGAACGATCGCCGCCGCGCTGGCTGCCGTGGCCGCCACCCTGTACGCGGCAGGCTTGATCGGTCTTGCCATGGACCAGGTCGTCACGTCGTTCGCCGTGACCGGGCCCCGCCTGCCTTTGCTGGTGGTGATGCTCGGCGGAACCCTGAGCTATTTTCTCGCCGATGAGTGGCTGACCCGGGGTGCGAACGTACCGCGCGGCGCGCAGCTGCTGACCCGCTTCTGCTTCCTGCTATCGCTCGGGCTGGCGGTGGCTTTGTCGTTTGAAGACCTGTTCTTCCTGCTGATCATTGCTGCGGTGATCGTGCCTTACTTTTTGCTCTACGGGCTGATCGGCGCTTGGGTCTATCGGGCCACCGGCGATCCGCTGGTGAGCGCGCTACCCAGCGCCGTGGCCTTCGGCTGGACGCTGGCCGTCGTATTCCCGCAGATGTCCGGCTGAGCCGTTCGAGCGGCCCTTCGTCGAGCAGGCGCAACACGATCGCCCGGCCGAGTAACAGCCGCCGCAGAACGCCGAGCGTCCGGGCGCGGTTCCATGTCGCGCCAGGCTGCGATCAGCAGCGCGAGGGTTGCTCCATGGAACAGCCCTGAGGCAGGAATGACCAGGGCCAACTGCCAGATCAGGCCGGTGGCCAGGCTCAACGCCCAGACACCGCCGACATACGCGACCTGAAGGCGCGGCCCGGGCTGCCCGCCGAGGCGCCACCACGCGGCGGCGAAGGCCACAGCAGCCAGCACAAGCTTGAGCGTCGCCATGCCGCGCAGCAGGCGAAACAGTTCGGGGTCGTCGGCCCAGTAGGCGGCGGGTTCGAACAGCACCAGCGGGACGGCCAGAAGCACGCCGCTGCCGATCAGCAGCGACAGTCGCTGAAGGCTAAAGCCAGACTGCCGTTGTGCAGTCTGCAGGGCTGCTGATCGCATGGGCATTGCTGGAGGTGGCCGAAGTTCAGTCTACCGCCAATCGGCCGGACACCCAAACCCGGTCAGGACAACCGCCCGCTGCGGTAAAAGTTCCGCAGACGATCCAGCCAGGGCTGCAGTCCAATGCCTTTATCGGCCAGCCAGGTTTGATCGTAGAAGGTGTTGAGGTAACGGTCTCCGGTGTCGCACAACATGCTGACCACGCTGCCCCGCCGACCCTCGGTCATCATGCGCTCGATCAGTTGGAAGCAGGCATACAGGTTGGTCCCCGTGGAACCGCCCGCCTTGCGCCCAAGGATGCTTTCCAGAAAATGAATGGTCGCGATGCTGGCTGCATCCGGCACCTGGATCATGTGGTCGATAACATCAGGCACGAACGACGGCTCAACCCGCGGCCGACCGATCCCTTCGATGAGAGACATCGTCTGACTGGTCAGAGCGCAATCGCGCGTTTTCCAGAAATCATAGAACACCGAGTTCTCGGGATCGGCCACGCACAGCCGACTCGGATGACAGCGGTAGCGAATGAAGCGGCCAATGGTGGCCGGCGTGCCCCCGGTGCCGGCGCTGACCACGATCCACTCGGGGATGGGGAAGCGTTCGCGCTGCATCTGCTCAAAAATCGACTGGGCGATGTTGTTGTTGCCGCGCCAGTCGGTCACCCGCTCGGCATTGGTGAACTGGTCCAGATAGTGGCCACCCACCGCGCGGGCGATCTCAACGGCGGCACTGTAGATCTCGTGCCCCGGGACCATGCGACATTCCCCGCCGTAGAACTCGATTTCACGGACCTTGCGCTGCGAGGTGTCGCGCGGCATCACGGCAATAAACGGAAGACCCAGCAAACGGGCGAAATAGGCTTCAGACACCGCCGTGTTGCCCGATGATGACTCGATGATCGGCGTGCCCTCCTCGATCCAGCCGTTGGCCAGGCCGTACAGGAACAGCGAGCGCGCCAGGCGATGCTTGAGGCTGCCGGAGGGATGGGTGGACTCGTCCTTCAGATACAGGTCAATGTCGGGCAAGGCCGGGAGATCCACCTTGATCAGATGGGTGTCGGCCGAGCGCTGAAAGTCCGACTCGATCCTGCGGATGGCCCAGTTGACCCAGTCCCGGTGACTCTCGCTCATTGGCACCTTGCCATCGGATCGGCGGCGAATCAGCTGCGGGCCCCGCCCGGCGTCTCAGGACCGTCGGCGGCCAGCGGATCAGGCAACTCCAGACCCAGCTTCTTTGCCCGCCGCGTCCACTTGTCGCGCGCCGCCTTGCGCAGGTCCTCCACGGCATCGCTTTCGTCGACGATTTCAATACCCAACAACGTCTCAAGCACGTCTTCCATGGTCACCACGCCGGAAAACCCGCCGTATTCATCGACCACCACGGCGAAGTGCTCCTGCTCGGCCAGCAGCTGACCGAATAGCACCCTTAGCGAGATGAACTCGGGAACAAACAACACCTCGCGCTTGAGATCAAACAAGGTCTGCTCGCCTTGACCCCGGATGAGCGCCATGATGACGTCAGATTTGAGCACGTAGCCCTGAATATCCTCATCGTTGTCGCCGTAGATCGGATAACGGGAAAAAACCAGATCGTCGTCGCCCTCCAGCATCTCGGCCAGGCGCATCTCGCTGCGAAACTTCTTGACCACGACACGCGGGGTCATGATGTCCTGCACCCGAATCGCCCCGAAGCGAATGACGTTCAGAAAGATGTTGGACTCGTCTTTTTCGAACACACCCTCGCGCGTGCCGATCTGGGCCAGCGCGCGGAACTCTTCGCGGCTGACGCTGGAGGTCGGCTTGCCGCGTGAGAGCAGGCGCGTGATCTGCTTCGACAGCCACACCAGCGGCAACATGATCCAGATCAGGACCAGGCAGCCCCAGACGGTAAACGGGGTCAATTTCTTCCAGTAGGTGGCGCCCAGGGTCTTGGGAATGATCTCGGAAAAAATCAGGATCGCCAGCGTGATCAGAGCCGAGGAGATCGTCACATAGGCACTGCCGAACAGCACCTGTGCCTGAGCGCCGACCCCGGCTGCGCCGAAGGTGTGGGCAATGGTGTTCAGACTCAGAATCGCGGCCAGTGGGCGATCCACGTCGCGTTTGAGTTCGCGCAGGTGTTTTCCAACTCGCCCTCCCCTTTCGTTGAGCACGGCCATGTGAGCCGGCGTGATCGAAAGCAGTGCCGCCTCAAGAATCGAACAAAGAAAGGAAACGCCGATGGCGAGAAACAGATAGAACAGCAGCAGGGTCATTCAGGGTCCATGCTCACGGCAGAGTCCACGATTATAGGGGTTCGACAGACCGGCGTCTCCGGCGCAGCAACAGACAAACTAGTCCGAATCGGCCGTTCTCAGAGCCGCGATCAAGGATTGCGCGGCGCTGATCCAGGCCGGATCAACCCCCGGGGCTTCCTGATAAATGGACAAGGCGAGTTCTGCGTGGCCGATCGCATCGGCCGCGCGATCCTTGGCCTGCAAAACAATGGCCAGCGCCTCATGGGCTTTGCCGATTCGGGGATGTCCAGCCGGATAACCGTTGGTGGCCACCGTAAGGGCCTCACGGGCGTGCTGCTCGGCAGCATCGAGGCGCCCGGCCAAGGTCTGAAGCCGGGCCAGATTGAACAGCGCTGTGGCGGTCTGTGGATGACTGCTGCCCAGGGTCGCGCGCCGGATCTCGACCGAGCGCTGCATCGCCTCGGTGGCATCTTCCAGACGCCCCATCCCGTGATACATCAGGGCCAGATTGTTCAGCACGATGGCGTAGCTGGGGTGCATCTCACCGGTGGCCGCGAGCTGGAGCTGGCGGGTGCGCTCGAAAGCCTCCAGGGCCTCTTCCGAGCGGCCAAGCCCGTCGCGCGCCGTTGCGATGCTGGACCAGATCGAGGCCAGCGTTTCTTGGCTCACGCTCTCGGCTCCCTCGGCCGCCTGCAGAGCCTCCAGCGCCAGCGCCTCGCTTTTGGCATTTTCTCCCGCATCGATCATCATCGCGGACCAGTTGGCCAGCGTCTGGACCCGCAGCGTCTGCGCCGTCTGCTCCGTGTTGCCCTGCAACAGTTCCAGGGCTTGCTCAAAGCGTTGCTCACCCGCCTCAAAATCGCTGTCCCACCAGTCAACCAGGCCGAGCGAAGCATGCACCTCGGCCAAGCCAAATGCCCCTCCGGTATCCTCGCGGAGCTGCAGAGACCGATCGAGTTGTTCCCGCGCCGCCCCGACATCTCCGAGATTCTGAAGCGCATAGCCAATGGCATGCCTGAGATCAGCCTCCAGCACCGGCTGACCGGCGAAACGATCCTCGATGCCCGGTATGGCCAGCTTGAGCGATCCGGCCAGGGTCGGTTCAGCGGCATTCTCGAACGGATCCGCTCGACCGATCATCTCGATCAGGAAATCACGCGCGGACCTGGCCCGCTCGGCCTCCAGCCGCGCCAGATCGCGCTGGAGACGGGTCTCTTCGGCTTGCATACGAACCACGAAAAGCGAGACCGACAGCGCCGCAATCACCAGCGCCGTGGCACCGACCACGGCGCGGTGCCGATCCACGAAACGCCAGGCCCGGTACCCGCGCGATGCGCCGCGGGCCACGATCGGCTTGCCTTCGAGATAGCGTGCGAGGTCTTCGGCCATTGTCTGGGCCGAGCCATAGCGGCGCTCCGGCTCGCGTCGCATCGCGGTCATCACGATCCGGTCCAGATCACCCCTCAGCCGCTGGCGTAGAGCGCGCGCCGATCCCAGTCCCTGCGGCGGCGCAAGCCGCTGCCGGGCAACGGCCTGGCTAGGGTCTGCCGGCACGGTTTCGAGCACGCTGCGCTCCATCTCGGCCGGACTCATTCCGGCCAGCCGATTCGGGCGAACTCCGGTCAGCAACTCGTACAGCAATACACCGAGCGAATACACGTCGCTGGTCGGAGCAACCTCGCCACCCTTGAGCTGCTCTGGACTGGCATACTCCGGCGTCATCATGGCTGTCCCGACCCGGGTTTCCGGCAGTTCCACCTCGATCTTCGAACTTGTCAGCACCTTGGCCACACCGAAGTCAATCAACTTCGGATGACCCCGTCGATCCACCAGCACATTGCCCGGTTTGATGTCGCGGTGGACGATGCCGCGTCGATGGGCGACCTCGAGCGCTTCGCAAAGGCCGATGACCAAGGCGATTCGAGCGGAAAGATCCAGCGCGTTGGCGCTGCAGTAGCGGGTGATCGGCTCACCGTCCACCCACTCCATGATCAGGTAGGGCGTGCCATCCGGAGTCGCGCCACCATCAATCACCCGCGCCAGCCCGGGGTGCTCCAGAGCCGCGACGATCCGGCGCTCGGCCTCGAAGCGAGCCCGAGCGTCGGCACTGAGCAGGCGGCCGTCAAATAGCTTGATGGCAACCTGCTGATCGAAAGCCCCGTCCACCCGGCGACCGCGATAGACCTGGCTCATGCCCCCGGTCGCCGCCAGTTCGATGATCTCGAAGGCGCCCAGCTGCTCGCCGCTGCGATCGGCCGAAAACGCCACCGAAGACTCCAGAAAATCTCCGCTATCGCGGTCCGCCTCCAGCAGTCTTTGCACGTCCGCCCGCAGCGAGTCGTCTCCTGCCGTCTGTTCGTCCAGCCAATCCGATCGCTCTGATTCCGGCAAATCCAACGCCTTGGAAAACAGCGCCAGGGCCGCTTGAGCATTTTGATTCGAACTCATCGGCGGCCGCTCTCACTAAGCTTCAGAAACAGCCAGGCGCGCGCCGCGCGCCAGTCGCGATTGACCGTAGCCACTGATAAATCCAGCAGCGCGGCGGTTTCCTCAATGGTCAGACCCCCGAAATAGCGCAGCTCAACCACCTTGGCCTGGCCCGGGTCCAGCTGCTCCAGTTCGATCAGCGCCCCATCCAGATCCAGAATTTCGACCGTTTGCGGCGACTCGGCTTGGGCTTGCAGCTGCACCGTGGTCAGATTGCTGGCGTCGCGCTTGACCGCGCTTCGGCGACGGCCGGCGTCAACCAGAATCTGGCGCATCGCGCGCGCAGCCACGGCGATGAAGTGGATTCGGTCGCGCCAGTCCACAGGCTCGCCCTGAGCCATCTTCAGCCACGCCTCATGAACCAGCGCCGTGGGCTGCAGGGTATGGCCGGCGCGCTCCTCGCTCAGCCGATGCCGCGCTAGCTGCTTGAGCTGAACGTAAACGCGTTCGATGACCGCCTCACGCGCCAGTTCATCTCCACCCGCCCAGCGGTGAAGATGGCCGGTCAAATCCCCTTTCAGTCGATCGTTGGACATGGCATCCGCCATCGTCGAGGCAGCATTGGCCGGTTGGCATTGAAGCAAGTGTACTCAGCAAAGCGCGGATGTCCAAGTTCGCCGCTGACACGAAAACGCGCTGACCTGCGCTTCTGCTCTAAGGACTGCAAAACTCTGAGCTTATGAACGACAACCTGTCAATCAATCGACGGCGAGCACTAGCCACCTGGGCTCTGCTCCTGTGCCTCGGAGCCGGCGCCCCCGTCGCGGCCGAGATCGAGCGCATCAGCGTCGCCGGTGATGGCAGCCAGGCCAGCGGGGACAGCTACCGGGCGGCGATTTCCGGCGATGGCGCCGTGGTGGCCTTCCAGTCGAACGCCGCCAACCTGGTCGCTGCCGATACCAACGGCTGGGTTGACGTGTTCGTGCGCGATCTGGACACCGGCAGCACCACAATCGCCAGCCTGCAGCCTGACGGAAGCGAAACCCAGAGCTACAGCAAGGCGCCGTCGATTTCGGGCGACGGGAATATCGTCGTCTACGAAAGCCGTCCCGGCGGAAGAACCTCGGTGTCGGTGTTCGACCGCGCTGCCGGTACGGTCGAGCATATCCTGCCCAGCACAGGGAGCGGCGGCTTACCGGTCCCGCCCGCAACCGCCCGTCTCGAGCCCGCAATTTCCGGAAATGGCCAGTTCGTCGCCTTTCGCACTCGCGACACTTTGCAGGTTCTCCACCCCCCATCGATCCGGCCCGAAAACGACGATCTGAACACGACCTTCGATGTGTTCGTTTACGACCGTCAGACCCAGCCCGCGCCGCCGGTGCAGCGCATCAGCCGACTTTCCAATGACGAGGGACTCGACGCCGACAGCCGACGCCCCGCGATCAGCGGAAACGGCCGCTTCCTGGCCTTCATGACCTATTCGGAGCTGATCCCCGACGACGCCAACAACCGGCCCGACGTCGTGCTCAAGGACCGCGATACCGGCCTGCTGGAGGTCATCAGCATCACGCCGGGAAGCACCACCGGAAACGGGAGCAGTTTTGATCCGGCCATCTCCGGGGACGGCAGATTCGTCGCATTCCGCTCCGACGCCGACGACCTGGTGCCCGGCGACAGCAACGGCAGCTGGGATATCTTCGTGCGCGACCGCGTTGCCGGCACCACCGAGCGGGTCAGTGTTTCCAGCAGCGGCGAGCAGGCCGATCATCACAGCGCCGAGCCGTCGATTTCCGACGACGGGCGTTTTGTCGCGTTTCGCTCAACCGCTTCCAACCTGGTGTCCGATGACAGCAACCAGCACGCAGACATTTTCGTGCACGACCGCCTGACCGGCCAGACCGTGCGGGTGGGCCAGCCGCCCAACGATGAATCCAACGGCAACAGCGCCAACCCTGCGATCTCCGCAGACGGGGCCTGGATTGCCTTCGAGTCCGACGCGACCAATCTGGTCGACGGCGACACCAACCGGACACGCGATATTTTTCGCGCGCCCAATCCCCTGCTGGACGCTCCGGCCATGAACGCGGAGGGGCTTTGACATGGGCCTTGAACGCAGGCTGTTTCTTTTCCTGACGCTCATCGTGCTGGCGAGCGCACAGGCGGCAACGGCTCAGATTCAACAGCGCTGTGTGATCCTGATCGATCGCTTCGAGGACACCACCGAACTGCCGCAGTTTCGCCCCGTCTTCGACCAGGTCGCCACCGTGGACGGGCTGATCAGTTTTGATATCGACACCCAGCGACCCAGCGAGCAGACCGGGCTGAGTTTCGCGCTGGCACGGGGCCCGGAGGGCATGAGCATCGACGCGGCCACCGGCCTGGTCAGCTGGCAGCCCGATGTCCTGCAAACCGGCGTTTTCAGCGCCACGGTCGTGGTCAGCGATGCCCAGCGGCGGCGCAACCGCCACACCTTCTGCATCGAGGTCATCGATCCGTCGGCCGCCCCGCGGATCAGCCCGATAGCCGATACCAGCGTTCTGGTCGACGAGAACTTCTCCCTGACCGTCCAGGCCAACGACGCCGACCCGGGCGATGTGATCACTTTCAGTCTGGATCAGGCCCCGCTTGGCATGAGCATCGACAGTTCCACCGGCTTGATCGAGTGGCGCCCCGGCACCGAAGATACAGGACCATCAACGGTGGTGATCCGGGCCACCGACCGCACCGCGCAGTTCGATCTCGAGTCGTTTGAGGTGACGGTGGTCGAGTCCAACCAGCCGCCGATGATTGCCCCAGTTGCAGACCTTGGCGCCCGACCCGGCGTGGATGTGGCCTTGCCGATCGACGCCAGCGATCCGGATGGCGACGACCTGGTTTTCTCTCTTCTCGAGCGCCCGGCCGGCATGGTGATTGAGCCCGCCAGCGGCCTGATCAGCTGGTTGCCGGTGACCCAGCAGTTGGGCCGCCATCCGGTGTCCGTACGAGTGACCGACCCGCTGGGTTTTGCCGACCAGACCGAGTTCGCCATCCAGGTCGACTTCAACCGCGCCCCCGTGGCCGTCGACGACGATGGATATCGCGTCGAGCGTGGCGACACGCTGAGCTTGCCCGCCCCCGGGGTGCTGGACAACGACACCGATCCCAATAACGACGCGCTTTCGGCCCAGCGGATCTCCGATCCCGTTCGAGGCACCCTCACGCTCAACGCCGACGGCGGCTTCGACTACACCCCGGACAACCCGGCGGGCACGATCGGGTTTGCCTCGGAATGGTCGTACGTGGTGCCTAACGGCAACAACGCATGGCTGCCGATCGTTGCCGATCTCGACGACGATCCGCAGTCCGAAGTCCTGATTGCCCGCGGCCAGGGAAATTCCCTCAACATCAGGGTCACCGCCCTGGACGGCCTGACCGGGCAGATCGACTGGCAAGTCCTTTTCCGAGATCGCGAGCTTTCAACCAATCCGCCGCCGCCAGTCGTGGCCGATATCGACCTCGACGGCATGCCGGAACTGCTGATACTCGGTGGCGAACCGGATGCCTCGCCGACGGCCGTGGTCAAGATCTACGCGTTCGAGCACAACGGCACGCTGAAGTGGATCAGCGACGAGCTGCCGCTGCAGTTTTATCTGGACGGCGCGCGAAGATCCGGCCTCTTGATGGGGCGGGCTGCGCTGACCGTGGCCGACCTGGACGGTGACGGACTGCCTGAAATACTCGCCGCACCCTCCAACGGGCCGGTCGGCTACCACGTCTGGGATCATGAGGGCCGAACGCTCCAGACGGTGCAGGCGCAAGGCACGCAAATCCAGACCAACGCGACACGGGTCACGGTTGTCGACCTGGACCTGGACGGCACGCCGGAAATCGTGGTCGGTAACGTCGCCTGGTCCAATTCAGGACAAGAGCTATGGCGGAAAATCGGCGATAGCAGCACCGGTCGCAATTTCCGCCACATTCAAGCGTCGGATTTTCCGCTGGTCGCCAACCTCGACGACGATCCTTTCCCGGAACTGGTTCGAACCCGCGGAAGCTTCTCCGGCCCTGCCAATCTGGTGGCCTGGAACCACGACGGCACGGACATGATGACTCCCGCGGGAGTTCCCTGGGAGTTCGCGCGTCCTTCCGGCTTCAATACCGCGCCGATCTCGATTGCCGACGTTGATGGTGACGGCGATGCCGACGTGCTTCTGCCATGGCGATCGGAGTCCGATCAGTTCGACGTGCTCGACGGTCGCGACGGTTCGGTGAAATGGAGCAAGGCGGTGCCGACCCGGTCGAGCGGCGCCACCGTGTTCGACATGGACCGCGACGGATTCCCTGAAGTCGTATTCTTCGATGCCGTTAGCGATCTGCATGTCTGGGACGGTCGCGACGGCACCGAGCGACTGGTGTTCGACGCCGACGGCGGCGCTACCATGCCGCCGGACTTCACGCTGCCGGTATTCGCCGATATCGACGCCGACGGCCAGGCCGAGCTGCTCACCAGCATGGGCTTCACGTTCGGCAACACGCCGGCGATTTCGGTCTGGAAAAGCCCGGCCGACGACTGGGCGCCGGGACGCTCCATCTGGAATGAGCATCGCTATCGCGTCACGAACATCAACGAAGACCTCAGCGTTCCGAAGCGCGAGCGCCCGCACTGGCTGCTGCCCGGTCTGAATCAGGCCATGGTCAACGGGCGCCTGCCCGAGACGCGTATCGAGGAACAGGATTCGTTTACCTACCGCGCCAGCGACGGAGAACTGGCGTCCAACACCGCGACCGTATCGCTCAGCATCCTGCCGCCCAACGCAGCGCCGCGCATTCTTTCAACGCCGCCGCCGCTGGCCTCACCGGGCTTCGAGTACGTCTACACCGTGCTGGCTGTGGACGCCGATCCCGGCGAGGTCTTAACGTTCGCCATTGCTGAAGGTCCGACCGGCATGGCCATCGACGGCAGCGGTCGGCTCAGCTGGACTCCGTCGACCGCCGATCTCGGCCCTCAAACGGTTGTCCTGAGCGTCTCCGATTCTCTCGGCGTGACCGCCAACCAGAGCTTCATCCTTGAAGTGACCGAGCCGGTGACCGTCCCCGACCTGCAAGGTCTGGACGAGGCCGCTGCGGTAGCGTCCCTGGAGGCCGTTTCACTGCGTGCCGATCCGCTGCGCGATGTGTTCAACGATTCGGTTGCCGCAGGCCAGGTCGCCGACCAGGATCCGCCGGCAGGCAGTCTTGCCGCCGCGGGCAGTGGGGTGGAAGTCGAGGTCTCGCGCGGGCCGGTGCCGCTGCCGGTCCCGCGCGTGCTCGGTCTGAAACTCGACGATGCCCAGGCCGAACTGGCCTCGGCGGGGCTGAGCACCGGCTCGGTGGTCTGGGTCAATGATCCCTTGATCCCGCGCGGCACGGTGGCAGCCCAGGATCCGCCGCCCAACGCGTCGGCCTCACCCGGCAGCACGGTCGACCTGACGCTGTCGGGCGGGCCGCGTGCGAGCCTGATTGTGGATCCACCGGTGATCACCGCCGGCAGCAGCGCCGAGATTTCGGTCGAGATTCGCGATACCGACGGCACACCGCTGGCTCCACAGCCGACCTTCTCGCTGTCTTTGGGCGGCGATCCCGCAAGCGGCTTCGGCACCCCGCCCAGCCTGTCCGGGAACACCCTGTTGACCTCACCCGATACCCAGGGCGCCTTCGAACTGATCGTTTCCTATGCGGCACCGGACGCTGAGTCGATCGGTACCGAGTTCGCGGTACTGGGCCCGATCAGCGATGGCATTCACGGCGACCTCTACAGCCGCTTCAGCCGCCAGCAGCAGCAGTTCGGCACGCTGATCGAGCAGTTGATCACCGCCGTCGACCAGGGCAATAGCGCGGCCATCGCCGCACTGGATGCGGACCTGGCCGAACTGGCCGAGGCGATCGATCTGCGCCGCCTGCGCACGATGACCGCAGTCGCACCCGAAGACGGCGCGCTCCCAAGCCCGGCGCAGGCCGCAGGACTGGGCTCCAGCAGCGATGATGGCGCCTATCTGGATACCAGCCTGGAGCTGATCGCGCTGCTCGAGACCCTGGATGCCCTGGCTCGTGACGCGACAACACCGGACCGGGTGCTGAACCAGCTCAACCAGGACCTTGCCGCTACGGCTGCAGCACTGGCGGCTCTGGAGCCCTCGGTACCGGGCATTCTGCAGGCCAACGGCGCCATCACCGCGCTGACCGGAACCCTCGCCCCCAGTCTGCTGGTGGCTGACATTCAGGCCGTGCGTCAGGCGCTGGCCGACCAGGGGCTGCTGCCGGGCCAGGCAGGCACCCGGGTTGGTCGTTTCTCCCTGCCGGGCATCATGGTCGCCAGCCAGATTCGTCAGAGCATCATCACCGACTTCTACGTGCCCTATCTCGGCCAGGCCGCCCGGATGCTCGGCGCCGTGATCGCCGCCGACGCGCTCCAGACCTACGCCAACTTCGGCGCGATTTCCGGGATCATCACCGGGGCCAGTCAGTCCATCCACGTCTTCGGCATCCAGCCCTCGGTCATCGAGGGTCTGGGCTTCGACCCGACCTTGAGCCCGAACAACGCGGTGATCATGGTCGGACCCGCCCTGCTGGAAGCGGTCAGCGATGCTGCATCCGCGCTGTCGAGCGCGCGCAGCGTCAAGGACGTCAATTCCGCTTTCGATGCGATCAACGGCATTCTCGATGCGGCCGATGGACTCGATGATGCCTGGAGCGATGCCAATTCGATCCCCGTGGGCGTGGTCAGGGGCTGCATCCTCGACAACAGCCCGGCCTGTAGCCAGCTGGTCTATCCGGATGGCTTTACCAGCGTCTACAAGAAAGAAGGTGGACTCAGCCTGCCGGGGCCGGTCCTCATCATCACCCGTAATCTGGTCTCCGCAGGCTCAGCGGTCTTTGTCGCCAACTTCGTGCCCACAACCGAGTAGAGAGGATGTTCGGTTGTGCTTTCAACTCTGGCTCAAACGAGGGGCACCTGAAGAGCGGCCAGCCAGTCCTCTTCAGGTGAGACTGACTGGCCTAATCAGTCGTCAATCGGCCCGGATCGACGAGGTTCAAGGCTGACACGAAATGCCGCCGAGCTGCGCTTTTAGAGATGCATCCGACCTGAGCGCAGGAATCAACTTCATGATGATCCAGCCTTTGTGCAGTTCCACCGTCCGAGGACCGTTATCCCGGCCTTGGCTGGCGAGCTTTGGGATAGTCGCCCTACTCGCCACGTCCGCTGCATCGGCACAGATTGAACGGATCAACGTGGCAGACAACGGGAGCCAAGCCGACTCCGACAGTTACGAGGCCGTGATTTCGGACGACGGACAGGTCGTGGCATTCCGCTCCAGCGCATCCAACCTGGTTGTGGGACACAGCAATAACTGGAGCGACATCTTTCTCCGTGACCTGGAAACTTCGACCACAGAATTGGTCAGCCTCCAGCCAAACGGCGATCCGCTGGACAATGGTCTCAACCACCGCCCGGATATTTCCGATGATGGCCAACGGGTGGTGTTTTCAGCCCGATACCCCAGTACCGATGGGACGTCGATCTCCGTGCTGTTCGATCGAAGCCAGGGCACACGCCGGTTTCTTCTCGAGGACTTTCAGGCGGGCTTTGTGACCAGACCCGACCAAGGCCGACTCAACCCGGCCATTTCCGGAAACGGTCAATTTGTCACCTTTGACAGCCTAAGCACCTTGCAACGCTTGCTCGATGTCGGCGCGCAGCCCATTGACGACGACACTAACGCAGCGTTTGATGTCTTCGTCCATGACGTCTCGAATACAAGTGCACCAGCGATTGACAGGATCAGCCGCGACGGTGACGGAAATGAAGGGCGCGGCGACAGCATCGAACCGAGCATCTCGGATAACGGCCAATGGGTAGCCTTTCATTCCTATGCCGATGACCTGATCGCTGACGACAGCAACGGCCACGAAGACGTCTTCGTCAAGGACCGCGATACGACGGCCATCGAACTAATCAGCATCAACACATCGGGCTTTCCCGGCAATGACGATAGCGTGCAGGTTGCCCTTTCCGGCAATGGGCAGGTCGTCGCCTTCCGCTCAAAAGCCAGCGATCTCGTTGCCGGCGACAACAACGACCGCTGGGACATCTTCGTGCGCGATCGAAGTGAGGGAACCACGCAACGAGTGAGCGTTGCCAGTACAGGCATTGAAGGGAACAACAACAGTACCGATCCCGACCTGTCCGACGATGGTCGTTTCGTGGTCTTCGCATCGCTGGCCTCCAACCTCGTCAGCGACGACACAAACAACCGCGCCGACATCTTCATTCACGATCGGGTCAGCGGAAACACAGAGATCGTTTCGCGTCCCGCATCAGGCGAGTCGAACGGCACAAGTCACAAACCGTCGATTTCCGGCGACGGCCAATGGATCGTCTTCGAGTCGGATGCTACCAACCTCGTCGCCAACGACAGTAACGGGGCCCGCGACATTTTTAGAACGCCGAACCCGCTCGCCGGCGGCAGCGGTAGCACCGGAGAGGAGGGCTAAGATGACCGACCGCGCGCTCACCACGCTTTACGCCCTCGGTCTGCTCTTGTTCAGCAGTGCAGCCACGGCCCAGATCGAACAAAATTGCGTTCTGCACATTGACCGCTTCGAGGGTCTGACCGATCGGCCCGTGATTCAGGTCGTGTTCGACCAGGCCATCCGCGTCGAGCAGAACTTCGCCTTCGATATCAATACCACCTCGCCATCAGACCAGAGCGGGCTCAACTTCGCTCTGAGCCAAGCGCCGGAAGGCATGAGTATTGACCCCGCGACCGGACTGATCAGCTGGAACCCTGGTCCGCTGCAGATCGGCATTATCGCCGCCACCGTCCTGGTCACGGATGCTCAGGGCCTGCGCAATCGCCATACTTTCTGTATCGAGGTGATCGACGACGCCGCAGCGCCGCTGATTGCGGCGATTGGAGATACGGGAATGCTCGTGGGCCAGGCCTTTAGCGTCCAGGTCGATGCGACCGATCCCGACCCGGAAGACAGCGTCAGTTTCAGTCTGGATCAGGCCCCGACGGGCATGTCGATCGATGCCCAGAGCGGCCTGATCGAATGGACGGCCTCGCTGGCCGACGTCGGCGTCAACGGTGTGGTGGTTCGGGCCACCGATGATCGTGGCCAGTTCGACACGGAAGCCTTTGCGCTGAGCGTATTCGAAACCAACACCGCACCGGTGATCGATCCGATCGCCGACCGGGGCGCCCAGCCGGGCGTGGACGTGGCGATTCAGGTTACGGCCAGCGACGCGGACGACGTGAGCCTGACCTACTGGCTGGTCCAAGGGCCATCAGGAATGCAGATTGACCCGGATAGCGGATTGATTTCATGGGTGCCCGTCACCCAGCAACTGGGACCGCACACTGTTGTGGTCGAAGTTCGAGATCCGAAAGGCTTCGGCGACCAGACCGGTTTCGAGATTCAGGTCGACTTCAACCGCCCGCCGGTCGCCGTCGACGACGGTGATTATCGCGTCGAGCGCGGCGACACGCTGGAAGTCGCGGCCCCGGGCGTGCTCGCAAACGATGAGGACCCGAACAACGACCCGCTGACGACACAACTCGTCACTCCACCAACGCAGGGGTCGCTAACGCTCAACGTGGACGGCAGCTTCGACTACACGCCGGACAACCCGGCCGGCACACTCGATTTCCAGGTGAAGTGGGAGCACGTTGATGGACAGGGCGGCAATGAGTACATGCCGCTGATCGGCAACCTCGATGACGACCCTCAATCCGAGATCGTGATCTTCGAAACATCAGGAGCCGATCGAGAACTCATCGCCCTGGACGGTGTCACCGGACAGATCGAATGGCAACGCGTGTTTACCGGGGATGATCTGACCACGGAAACCACCGGTGCGATCGCCGACATCGATCTGGACGGTCGCCCGGAGATTCTTTACATCGGCGCCGAACCGGCGAGCCCCGGTCTGACCCGGTCAGACCGCCTGCTTTATGCCTTCGAGCACCACGGCGGCGTCAAATGGGTCAGTGAACCCTTGCCCGAGCGCTACTACGACGCAGAAGGTGTGCTCCGCGGCGACGGCGACGGGACGTTTAAGGAGTCTTCGATCACCATTGCCGATCTCGACCAGGATGGCATTCCCGAGATTCTCGTGGCCATGAATGGTGGATTTACAACGCTCGATGGGCCTCGGTACCAGGTCTTCAACGCCGAGGGACGGAAAATCGACTATGGCGAAGCCGCTGGCGGCGCGACCGTGTCCGGCTATCCTCGCGTCGACGTGGTCGACCTGGACCTCGACGGTGATCCGGAGATCGTGGTGGGCTCGGCGGCGTGGTCGCACGACGGCGACCTGCTCTGGAGTAATACCGACGTCGTCAACGCACGCCCATCCGACGCGCCGATCATCGTCAATATCGACGACGACCCCTACCCCGAGCTGATTCGCAACAAGGGCAATACCGGGCCCGGGGATCCGTCAAGAGGCGATATCGTCGCCTGGGACCACAACGGCATCGAGCAGTGGCGGGTCGAGGGCGACTCCGGGCCTTTCAACGCCTCGCCGATGATCGCCGCGGATCTCGACGCAGACGGTCGCGCAGAGATCCTGATCCCGAAAGGTGACGGCGAAAACCGCCTCGATGTGCTCAACGGCATCGACGGGGCGCTCAAGTGGTCCAATGCCGTTGCCGATACGGGCCGGTCCGCCATCACCGTGTTCGATCTCGACCGCGACGGCTTCAATGAAGTCATCTTCGTCGACGACGACGCCCTGGTGCACGTCTGGGACGGTCGCGATGGCGCGGAGAAGATCCCTCCGTTCGAGCTTAACCCCGGCGTCGGCGGGTCCCCCCAAAACAACACCCTTCTCCTGTTCGCCGATATCGATGCCGACGGCAAGGCCGAATTCATCACGCCAATGCCGTTCGCCTTCGGCACCCGCGCCGCACTCCGCGTCTGGGAGAGTTCGCTGGACGACTGGGGCCCAATGCGGTCGATCTGGAACCAGAGAAGCTATGTGGTCACGAACGTCAACGATGACCTGACGATTCCGGCGAATCCCGCGCCGCACTGGCTCGTGCCGGGGCTGAATCTCGCGCTGGTCAATGCGCGCCTGCCCGAATCGCGCGACGAAGAAACGGATCGCTTCGAATACACCGCATCGGACGGTGAGTTCACGTCGAACGTCGCTGAAGTCGAAATCACGGTGCTACCGCCCAATTCCACGCCGCGCATTCTGTCGACGCCGCTTCTGTTGGCATCGCCGGGCTTCGAATACGTCTATCCCGTACTCGCCGCTGACGGCGATCCGGGCGAAACGCTGACGATCTCGGTCGCCGAGGGTCCAGCCGGCATGTCCGTGGATGCGCAGAACCTTGTGACGTGGACGCCAGATACCGGCGACCTCGGCGCAGACGTGGTTGTGGTTGAAGCCGTCGACTCGCAGGGCGCGCGCGGAAGCCAGAACTATGTCATCGACGTGGTTGCACCCGTCGTAGTGCCCGACCTGTCCGGCCGGACCGAAGCGCAGGCCGTGGCCGACCTTGGCAACCTAATGCTGAACGCCAACCCAATTCGCGACACCTTCAGCAATACGGTGGCCGTAGGCGAGGTGGCCCTACAGTCGCCGGTCGCAGGCACCAGCGTGGCCGCCGGTAGCGATGTACGCATCGAGATCTCCAGAGGTCCGGTCCCGGTCCGAGTACCTCGCCTGACGGGTCTCGATGAAGCTGACGCCTTGGCCGCCTTGGCTGAAGCCGGTCTTGGCGTTGCCGACACTAAGCGCCGCAACGATCCCAACGTCCCCAAAGACACCATTGTTTCCCAAGATCCAGCACCTGGAACAGCGGTTGCTCCAGACACCAGCGTCGCCATCGTTGTCTCTGGCGGGCCAAGGGCCGCAATCACGATTGATCCCCCAGTGATCACCGCAGGGGAACCGGCAACGATCTTGGTCGAAGTGCGCGACGTCGACGGCACTCCGCTGAATCCGCAGCCGATGCTATCGCTGTCGCTTCGCGGTGATCCGGCCAGCGGCGGCTTTGGCACCCCACCCGTCCTGTCCGGCTTCTCCATAACCACCTCGCCTGATACGCAGGGCGCGTTCGAGCTTGTGGTGGACTACTCGGCACCCGATGCCGAATCAATCAGCGCCGAGTTCGCCGTGTTGGCACCGATCAGCGACGGGCCCAACCGCGACCTCTACAGCCGTTTCACGCGCCAGCTTGACCAGTTCGGTGCGATTGTCACGTCACTTGAAGCCGCAATCACTACAGGCGACACAAGCACGATCTCCGCGCTTGATCTAGCCCTGTCCGAGTTGGAACAGGCAATCGACCTACGACGTCTGCGCACAATGACCGTGATCGCGCCGGAAGGCGGCGTGCCACCCACACCGGCTCAGGCCATTGCCGGCGGCTTGCCGGCTTCGCCCGACGACACAGCGTACAGCGACATCAGTCTGGAACTGACGACTCTGCTCGAAGAATTGGACCGGATCGTGCGAGAGGGTACAGCCCCGGATGTCGTCATCAACCAGCTCAACCAGGATTTGGCCGCAGCGGCCGCAGCACTGGCAACCCTGGAGCCGTCCGTGCCCGGTGTACTGGAGGCTTCCGGTGCCATCATCGCGATCACCGGCACCTATGCGCCGAGGCTGCTGGTGGCCGATATCCAGGCGATTCGGCAAGAGCTAACCGAGGCCGGACTGACCGGCGGACGGACGCTCCGCAGCCCCCGTTTCACCCTATTTGGCTTAATGAGCGCCACGCGTATCCGCAACCGAATCATGCGGGACTTCTATGCGCCCTACGTCATCGATGTGGCCACCTCCATGGGCTCGATCATCGCGGCCGATTTGTTGCAGGGTCAGATGGGGGGCGCGGAGGCCGTCGGCATCGTCACGGGCTCCAGCCTTGCAATACATCTTTTCGACATCCCCAACTCGGTGATCGAGGGCTTCGGCTTCGATTCGACCCTCAGTCCGAACAACACGGTGACGATGATCGGACCAAGCCTGCTCGAGGCGGGACAAAACGCCGCTGGCGATCTACCCAGCGCCTCCGATTTCAAGCAGGCGAACACGCGCATGGACGCTGTACAAAGCGTGATTGATAGTGCCAACGAGGTGGAGCAGGCCTGGAACGACGCGAATTCCATTCCCAGCGGCGTTGCTAGCGGCTGCATCCTCGACCTCAGGCCCGGCTGCGGTCAGCTCCTTTACCCGGATGGCTTCACCAGCGTCTATTCCAGCGATGGTGGCCTGAGCCTGCCCGCCTCTGTGCTCATCATCACGCGTAACCTGAAGTCAGGCGGATCAGTCGTGTTCACCGCCAACTTCATGCCCACAACCGAGTGGAGAGGAGGCAGGGTCAGAACAGGCCTTATCCTGTCTCATAGGCGAAATCCATAGCCGTGGCACATCCGGTCGCGAAGAACCGCTGATCTGCGTGCTCGAAACGCCACTGGGCGATGGCCTCGGCCGATGCCAGGATCGCTTTGCGAAACGTCGCGTGACGGGTAAAGGCCTCCGGCTCGACAAAGCGGATATTGGCCGTTGCGCCGCTTTTATCGACGTCGTAATGCATCAGAAACGAGCGCACGGTGCTGGAATCCTGACGCATGATGTGCAGTGCCGCCAGCGCAGGCGGGTAGGCCGGCGCGACGCGATGAACCGCCTGCCATTCGACATCAGCACACGCGACGGCATCGGCCGGCACCGGCTGCGGGTTCATCACGCCACCGAAATCCACCCGGGTCGATGCGCACCCGGCCAACACCGCCCAGGCCAGGCCGAATATGCAAAGCCTCTTGAACAACGCCATCGCTCACACCTTTTCGCCAAACCCCAAACGGCAATATAGCGAACCGCTACTGCAGGGTGCAAGTCGCCGCCGGTGACCAGCGGCCCAAGCGAAAAAGGGTTCCATGTAAGCCTATTGTCAACATTTGCGGGCCTTTCCATTTTTTTGTAAGCTGATGGCGGCGCAGTTGGTGGGGTATCAAGAATGGAAACAAAGCCTGAGATGCCGCGGGTGGCCATGGTCGGGGTTGCTCTTCTTGGCCTCGAGTGGCTTGTTTCAAACGTAGCGACAGCTCTGGGTTGGGTGCCTATGGCGGAAGGGCAAGAGGGCGGCTCATGGGCCACCATGATCGGTTCGTTAGCCGGCTCGCTTCTTTGGGCGCTGTTGATCTACCTGATCGCGACCGGTCGCAGGTGGGCTTTGCTGGTGTCAATCTCGCTTTTCCTGCTCGGTACCGTCGTTCTATTGATTGGTGCGATGGCGATCTTGGGCATTATCCCGCTCAACCTTGACATGGAGCCATTAAGCCTTGCCGACTCGCTCTGGACCGCCTTTTCCCTGCTCTTTTTGCTCACTGGCTACAGTTGTTTGCTGACCAAGCCCTCCCGAGCCTGGTTTGCTGCCTGGCGCAAGAGACGAAAGCGCCCGACTGCCTGGGAAGTCGCCTGGTAGGCCAGTGGATTGGTCGGATATTGCAGGTTTTTGCGCCGCATTCACCCCAGGGGCGATAATGGTCGGCTGAACCCGCCACAGGCTTGCCGGCATGAAATCGATTTCCGTTCGCGGTGCGCGCACCCACAACCTGGCCAACATCGATCTCGAGCTGCCGCGCGACAAGCTGATCGTGTTCACCGGGCTGTCGGGTTCGGGCAAGTCCTCGCTGGCCTTCGACACCATTTATGCCGAGGGTCAGCGGCGCTACGTCGAATCGCTCTCGGCCTACGCCCGGCAGTTTTTGTCGATGATGGAAAAGCCCGACGTCGACCACATCGAGGGTCTGTCCCCGGCCATTTCCATCGAGCAGAAGGCGGCCAGCCACAACCCGCGCTCGACCGTCGGCACGGTCACCGAGATCCACGACTACCTGCGCCTGATGTTTGCCCGGGTCGGCACGCCGCGCTGCCCCGATCACGACGAGGTGCTCGACGCCCAGACGGTCTCGCAGATGGTCGACAGCGTGCTCTCCCTGCCCGAGGGAACCAAGCTGATGCTGCTGGCGCCGATCGTGCGCAATCGCAAGGGCGAGCACGTGCAGCTGCTGGAAAACCTGCGCGCCCAGGGATTCGTGCGCGCCCGGGTCAACGGCCGGGTGATCGACCTGGACGATGAGCTGCCGAAGCTGGCCCTGCGCCGCAAGCACTCGATCGAGGCGGTGGTCGATCGCTTCAAGGTGCGCGCGCCCGATTCCCAGGACGGCGCCAGCATGGCCCAGAGGCTGGCCGAGAGCTTTGAAACGGCGCTGAAGCTGGCCAACGGCAGCGCGGTGGTCGCGCCCATGGACCCTGACGAAGGTCTGGCCGAACTGCTGTTTTCCTCGAAGTTCGCCTGTCCGGTGTGCGATTACAGCCTGACCGAGCTCGAGCCGCGGATGTTCTCGTTCAACAACCCCAACGGCGCCTGCCCGAGCTGCGACGGGCTGGGTGTGACCCAGTTCTTCGATCCGGACCGGGTCGTGGCCAACCGTGATCTGCCGCTGGCCGGCGGCGCGATCCGCGGCTGGGACCGGCGTAATGCCTATTACTTCCAGCTGATCCAGTCACTGGCCCGGCACTACGATTTCGACGTCGAGACTCCGTTTCGCAAGCTGCCGAAAAAGCTCCAGCAGATCCTGCTCTACGGCAGCGGCGACGAGGCGATCGCTTTTCGCTACCTGTCCGAGCGCGGCGGTCAGACTCGCAAGCATCCCTTTGTCGGCATCATCCCCAATCTGGAAAAGCGCTACCGCGAGACCGACTCGCGCATCGTGCGCGAGGAATTATCGCGCTACATCTCAACCCAGCCGTGTCCCGAATGCCATGGCCAGCGTCTCAACCGCGAAGCCCGTCACGTGTTCGTCGGCGGCCACAACCTGCCCGAGATCGCGAGCTGGTCGATCCAGCGCTCGCTGGACTTCTTCGAGCAGCTGCGCCTGCCCGGCTGGCGCGGTGAGATTGCCGGCAGGATTCTCAAGGAAGTGCGCGAGCGCCTGCAGTTCCTGGTCAATGTTGGCCTCGACTACCTCACCCTGGATCGCCAGGCCGATACCCTGTCCGGCGGCGAAGCCCAGCGCATTCGCCTGGCCAGCCAGATTGGCGCCGGCCTGGTCGGGGTGATGTACGTGCTCGACGAACCCTCGATCGGCCTGCACCAGCGCGACAACGACCGGCTGCTCGGCACCCTGACCCGGCTGCGCGACCTGGGAAATACGGTGATCGTCGTCGAGCATGATGAGGACGCCATCCGCACCGCTGACCATGTCGTCGACATCGGCCCTGGACCGGGCGTGCACGGCGGCCATATCGTCTACAGCGGCCCGCCCGCGGGGCTGCTGGAGTGCGAGGGCTCGCTGACCGGTGACTACTTGTCCGGCCGGCGCCAGATCGCGATTCCCAAGAAGCGCCATAAGCCCGACCCCAAACGCCAGTTCCGCATCACCGGGGCGAGCGGCAACAACCTTCAGCAGGTCAATCTGGACATCCCGGCCGGATTGTTCGTCTGCGTGACCGGGGTGTCGGGCTCGGGCAAGTCGACCCTGATCAACGACACCTTGTACCGGCTGCTGGCGCGCGAACTCAACGGCGCGTCCGAAAACCCGGCGCCGATGCAGGACTTTTCCGGACTGGAGCTGTTCGACAAGGTCGTCGACATCGACCAAAGCCCGATCGGGCGCACGCCGCGCTCCAACCCGGCGACCTACACGGGCCTGTTCACGCCCATCCGCGAGCTGTTTGCCGGCACCCAGGAGGCACGCACGCGCGGCTACAAGCCCGGTCGCTTTTCCTTCAACGTCAAGGGCGGGCGCTGCGAAGCCTGCCAGGGCGACGGCCTGATCAGGGTCGAAATGCACTTTCTGCCCGACATCTTCGTGCCCTGCGACGTCTGCGGCGGCAAGCGTTACAACCGCGAGACCCTGACCGTCACCTACAAGGGCAAGAACATCCACGAAGTCCTGGAGATGACTGTCGAGGACGCGCTGGAGTTCTTCGAGCCGGTGCCGGTCGTGGCGCGCAAGCTGACCACGCTGATGGACGTGGGCTTGAGCTATATCCAGCTCGGCCAGAGCGCGACCACCCTGTCCGGCGGCGAGGCGCAGCGCATCAAGCTGGCCCGCGAGCTGTCCAAGCGCGACACCGGCAACACCCTCTACATCCTCGACGAACCGACCACGGGTCTGCATTTCCACGACATCAAGGCCCTGCTCGAGGTCCTCCACCGCCTGCGCGACCACGGCAACACCGTGGTCGTCATCGAGCACAACCTGGACGTGATCAAGACCGCCGACTGGATCATCGACTTAGGGCCCGAAGGCGGCGACGGCGGTGGCCAGATCATCGCCAGCGGCACGCCGGAGCAGGTGTCGCAAACGCCGGGATCATGGACCGGGGAATATCTGGCGCCGCTGTTGGGCACGCAGAGCAAGCGCAAGAAAACCGCCTGAACGGGATGCACTCCGGGCGCAGAGCCCGCCCGCGCCTAGTCCTCGTCGCTGTCGTCGGCCTGCAGGCGCGCCCGGCGCTCGCGCTCTTCCTCGCGCGCGGCATCGATGATCCCCATCAGCTCGGCCAGGTTGACATCGGCATGCTCGGGCTCGTAGCGCCCGGTCAAGCGACTGTCGGGCTGCAGCCGGCCGGCTGCGTACAGCGCCCACATCTCTTTGCCGTAATCGGTTTGAAGCAGCTCAGGATCAAAGCGACCCAGATACCGACGCAGGCGATCGACATCGCGCACCAACAGCATGGCCGCCGAGTTGTTAGCTGCCGCATTGACCGCCTGCGGCAAGTCGATGATCACCGGCCCATGCTCGTCAACCAGGATGTTGAACTCCGACAGATCACCGTGGATAAGTCCGGCAGAAAGCATGCGCACCACATCGGCGACAAGCCGCTCGTGGTAGCTTCTGGCGGTCTGAGCATCCAGCACCATGCCATCCAGCCGCGGCGCGACTCGGCCCTCGCCATCGGTGATCAGTTCCATCAGCAACACGCCGTCGACAAAAGACCGCGGTCGCGGCACCCGAACACCGGCGGCAGATAGCGTGTAGAGCGCTTCAACCTCGGCGCTGACCCAGACCCTCTCTTGCTCTTTCTGGCCAAAGCTGGTCTTGCGCGACATCGCCCGGGCGCGCCGGGTGTTTCGCACCTTGCGCCCTTCCTGGTACATCACCGCCTGCTTGAAGCTGCGCTTGTCGGCTTCCTTGAAGACCTTGGCACACACTCGCTCATCACCGCAGCGGACGATGAACACGTCGGCCTCCTTGCCGCTTTTGAGCTCGGCCAGCACGTCGTCGATCAGGCCGTCGTCGAGCAGCGGCTGCAGGCGTTTAGGCGTTTTCATGGGCGTCGACGTAGTAGCGCAAGACAATCCAGTCGTAGAGAAAGTGGATCAGTATAGGAATCAACAGATTGCCGGTCCACAGATAAATCAGGCCCATGTAGAAGCCCATGACCGTGGCGAGGACAAAATAAGCCTTACTCAGGGCGTGCATGGCCCCGAACAGTATCGAGGCCAGGACAAGCGCCGGCCAGGGCCCCAACACCCCGTCCAGACCGCCCTGAATCACGCCACGAAACAGCAGTTCCTCGCCGACCCCGGCCAGCAGCGCAACCAGGAACAGCGTGCCCGGCGGTGCATGGCGAAAGAGCGGGACCAGCGTCTCGCGCATGAAGGTCTTGAGCTCAACCACCCATCCCCAGCGTCGGGTATTCAAGGTCCACACACCGAGCAGCAGCGTTGCGGTGCCCGCTCCGCTCAGGTTCAGCGCTGCCAGGCTGATCTCCAGATCGGCCAAAAGGTCAATCCGGAAAATCATTCCCAAGACCAGCGCCAGCAAGACAATGCCAAGTTGCAAGCCAAGCATCTGGCGGACAGGCATCTGCGCTGCCGGCTCGGGCCGCCGCGGTGGTGGAAACTCGCTCACTGAGAGCCTCCTGGCCGCCCGAAAACTCCAGCAACATCGTATGATGCGCACAAACTCCGTTCACCGATCATCATCATGTCCATGTTCTCAATCCAACTGCACGTCCGCTGGGGTGATCTGGATGCGTTCCATCATGTCAGCAACGTGACCTTCCTGCGCTACATCGAAGAGTGTCGCGCCGCCTGGCTGGATTCCGTGCCCAGCCACTGGCAGGATGGGCAGGCCGGGCCAGTCGTGGCCAACGTCAACCTCAACTATCGTCGACCGCTGCTGTGGCCGGCGCGGGTCGAAATCAGTCTCAAGCCGAACTCCCCAGGGCGCTCCAGCATCCGCCTGGAACACGAAATTCACTCTCTCTCAGCCGACGGTAAGCGCCTGGAACTCCACGCAGACGGCACCACGACCATCGTCTGGGTCGACTGGAAGAAAGGCGAGTCGGTTCCGCTGCCGTTGCCACTTCGAGAGCTGGCCGGCAAAGCCTGATTGCCCGCTCAGGGGTTCTTGCTCAGGCGTTCTTGCTCAGGCGTTTTTCTTCAGTCGCTCGACCAGACCGCGCATGGTTGCCTGGGTCTCGTCGGAGAACCAGCCGCGCACAAATCCTTCCACATCCAGCGCCTGCGCGTCCTCGAAGGTCCGAACCAGATCGGCCCGGCACAGGGCGCGGGTCGCCTGCATGGCGCGACGCGGCAAGGCCAGATGACGCTGACACCAGGCCACCGCCTCATCGACCACCTTGTCGACCGGAACCACTTGATCCACCAGTCCCAGCTCCAAAGCTGACGAAGCGGGAATCATTTCACCGGCCACCAGGTGACGCTCGGCCGGGTAAGGGCCGATCAAGCGAACCAGGGCCTGGTGGATCACCGGCGGCACGACCAGGCCGACCTGGACCTCGTTCAAACCCAGCCGGAAATCGCCCTCCGCCTGGACACGGTAGTCGGCATACAGCGCGATCACGGTGCCGCCAGCCGGGCTGTGGCCCGTCAGGGCGGCGACGACCGGCACCGGGCTGGCGGCCACGCGCTCCAGCAGGCCGAACAGGTGGCGCCAGAACTGGCGCATCCCGTCTTCGTCCAGGGTCAGCAGCTCCGGAACGTCAAGACCGGCCGAAAACAGCCCTGGCCGTCCAGACAGCACCAGCGCCCGGGCGCCAGCGTCGATCTGTTCTTCCATGGCGACATTCAGCGCCTGGACCAGGGCGGGGTTCAAGGCGTTGACCGGCGGGCGGTCGAGGCGGATTTCGGCCACGTCGTGGTCGTGCGAGGTGATTTCCAGCATGATGAGCCAAGGATGGGTAGGAATCAGCGGCCAAAGCTTACACGATGGACCGTCTCCTCGCGCGACCTACCGCAGCCTGGGCGATAATGCTGTGTCGTTCCATTCTCACGGAGAATCCCTGTAATGAACCGTTTCCAGATGATGCTGACCTCGCTGTTACTTTTGCCCGCCGTCGGGTTGGCCGAGCAAGCGCTGGTCATCACCGATGCCTGGTCGCCCGAGGCCCCGCCAGGTCGAATGATGGCCGGCTTCATGGAGCTGCACAATCAGAGCGATGAAGCCATTGTTCTGGTCGACGGTGAAAGCCCGCTGTTCGGACACGTCGAGATCCATACCATGATCATGGATGAGGGCGTCATGCGCATGCGCCGCCTTGAAGAGCTGGTGATTGAGGCCGGCCAGAGCGTCGAGCTGCGGCCCGGCGGCTTGCACCTGATGCTGATCGAGCCGCTGGAGCCACTTGCCTTGGGCGACACCATCGACATCACCCTGATCGACGACCAGGGAGATCACCACCCCCTGGTCTCTGAGATTCGCCAGCGCAATCGGCCCTCGATGGTGGACTGAGCCGCTCCACCCGCCCCGCCCCGAACGCATGATCGGCGACCATGTTTGAAAATGAGCCGGCCACGACGGCCCTGCTGCTGGTCGCGGCCGGCCTTCTGCTGGTCTTCAGCGTCCTGTTCAGTCGGCCATCGGAACGCATCGGCGTTCCGGTTGTGCTTGTTTTCCTGCTGATCGGGCTACTGGTCGGCGCGCAGCTGCCCGAGCACTTCGTCGATTTCGATCTGGCCTTTCGAATCGGCACGGTCGGGCTGGTTCTGATTCTTTTCGATGGCGGGCTCAATACGCCGTTCCGCCAGGTCCGCCGCTACCTGGCACCCGCGTCAGTCCTGGCTACGCTGGCCGTGGTCGGCACGGCCGTCGTGGTCGCCCTGATCGCCAGGCTGCTGGGCCTGGGCTGGACCGAGGCCCTGCTGCTGGGTGCGATCGTGTCATCGACAGACGCCGCGGCGGTGTTTTCCTCGCTGCGCGGTTCGGGCGTCCAGCTGACGCGCAGGGTGGGCGCCACGCTGGAGCTTGAATCGGGCCTCAATGACCCGATCGCCGTCATCCTGACCCTGAGCTTGACCGCTCAGCTGCTCGAACCCGGACCGTTCCAGGTCGGCGCTCTGGGGCTGGAGATTCTGATCCAGCTGGGCGTTGGCCTCGGCGCCGGCGTCGTCATTGGCTGGCTCGGGAGCCGCCTGCTGACCGCCATCCGGGTTCCGGCCGCCGGTCTCTATCCCGCCCTTACCCTGGCCTTGGCTCTGCTGGCCTTCGGCCTGCCGACCCTGTTCATGGGCTCCGGATTTCTGGCCGTCTACGTGGCGGCCCTCATGTTGGGCAATCGGCGTCTACCCTATCGAACCGGGATTCTGCGGGTGCATGACGCGCTCGCCTGGCTGGCACAGATCACCATGTTCCTGGTCCTGGGTCTGCTGGCGGTACCCGAGATGCTGGCCGCCTCCGCGTTCAAGGGTCTGGTCCTGGCGCTGGGCCTGGCCCTGGTCGCCCGCCCGCTGATGGTGATGCTGGGTCTGTGGCCGTTCGGCTACAAGTTACGCGAGTCGGGCTTTATCGCCTGGGTCGGCTTGCGCGGTGCCGTACCCATCCTGCTGGCCACTTTCCCCGTCCTGGCTGGCGTGCCGGGCGCGCTGGAGCTGTTTCACCTGGTTTTCTTCGTCGTCGTGGTCAACGCGCTGATTCCCGGCGCCACGGTGCGCTGGGCGGTGCGGCGGTTCAAGGTTGACCGGAGCGGACAGGAGCGACCAGCGCCGGTGCTCGAGATCACCGCAATCGAATCTCTTCCGGTCCAGATTCTTTCGTTTCGTCTGGATCCGGCGGCCATGGTCACCGACAATCCGGCCGGCGTTCTGCCGCTGCCGGCCGGCGCGGATATCCTGCTTCTGGTCAGAGGGAAGGAGGCCCTGCCGGTGCGCGACGATACGGTGCTGCTGGCCGGCGACCACGTCCATGTGATGCTGCGGCCCGAACACCGCGGCACGGTCGAGCTGCTGTTCGGCCTGCGCGAAGAGGATTAGCCGGCCGCGGCCAGATCCGCCAGGCCAGCCAGAACCGCGGCGGTCGCTCCCCAGACCGACCAGCATTCGCTGCGCATGGACCAGACCTCGTATTCGCGCTGGCGATGCCTGACCTGATGGCGACAGTAGGATGCCGGATCCAGCGCCCGATCCAGCGGTACGGTAAAGACCGTGCGCACTTCTTGCGGGCATGGTTTGAACCGCGGTGCCGTCTCCAGCACGCCTACCACGGGAACAACGCGGTAGGCCGTGATCGTGTCGAACTGCCGCATCAGGCCGAGAACCCGAACGCTTACGGGCTCGATACCCGTTTCTTCATTCGCCTCACGCAAGGCCGTTGTGACCGGAAAGGGCTCGTCGCCCTCCCGACTGCCGCCCGGAAAAGCCACCTGACCGGCGTGACTGGCCAGGAAGTCACTCCGCACGGTTAGCACCAGAGACGGTTCCGGCGAGCGAATCAGGGCGACGAGGACGGCTGCGGGTCTGGGACGCCAAACCACCTCACCGGGAGGGCGATAGCCGTCAACGGCCAGCTGGTCGAGCGGCGTGTCGGGCGAGAACAACCCTGATGACAGGCGGTCAAGCCTGTCATCAGGGTCACTCATCATCAAACAACAAGGCGGCGCGCTGCGGCAAAGACTGCATGATGCTGCGCCGCTGCTCAGTGCTGTAGCTTAACCAGGCGGTGATTTCATCTGCCGAGCGAAAGCAGCCGATGCAGAGATCCTCCGGGCCGAGCGTACAGGTGCCGATGCAGGGCGAGTCGATATCGGGTATCGACTCAGCGGGCTCGCCCATGCGGGTTACGGTCCCGGGGCCGGGGCGCCTTCTTCGAAGCCTTCGGGCACACCGATCTGGACCAGCCGAACATCGAACTGCAGCGCTTCGTTGGGCCCAATGATAGGCGGGTCACCGCGAACACCGAAAGCCAGCTCGGGCGGAAGGAACACCTGCCACATGGCGCCCTCACGCATCAGCGGGAGCACTTCCTGCCAGCCCTCGATCACCGAGTTGACCTGAAATACCGCCGGCACCCCGCGACGGAACGAACTGTCGAACTCGCGACCGTCAATCTTGGAACCCCGGTAGTGGACGGTGACGACATCTTCCAGACCCGGGCGGTCGCCCTCGCCTTCTTCGATCACGCGGTACTGAACACCGCTGGGAAGCGCCACAATGCCGTTCTTGCCGCGGTTCTCGGCGAGAAACTCGGTAGCCAGCTGCTGATTGTTTTCAGCCAGCTGTTCGAAGGCCTCCATGCGCTCCTGGCGGATCTGCTCCTGCAGCTCCGTCATGAGGCGACGCATTTCCGCAATCTCGACGCGCGGCTCGGTCTCGCCGTAGGCATCGCGAATGGCCTGGAAGACTGACTCCAGTTCCAGATCGATATCGTAGCTGCGCAGCTCGGCGCCGAATTCGTAGCCGATGGAATAACCCAGTTTCCCGGGTTCGGACTCCAGGTCCTGGGCCATCACCGAAGTACTGAGCAGTGAAGCCGAAGCCAGAATCAGAAATACCTTTTGCATGATGCCTCCAGATGGGTGCAGTAAACAGGGCGAAGAAAAACCCGACCGGGCATTTTAAACCACTCGAAGCGAGTCGGTCAGGTCGCTTGCGACTCTGCGACCTTCACGCCAGCACAGAACGCCGTCGCGCGATCGGTCAACGGCAGTTCAGACTCCGGCCGCAAGAGCGGGTTCCCGTCATTCACAGGTTAATTTTACCAATGTTGAGGTATTTTTTACCTTGATGACTCCGACACCATCGTTCAAGTCGCTGTTTTGATTGTAAATATATTTTTGGCATGGATATTGAATTAGTTTAGCCATCATCGCAACCACACTCAAGGAGTACGAGCAATGGGTATTTTTTCTCGCATGGGCGACATCATCAACGCCAACCTGAATGCAGCACTGGAAAAAGCCGAGGATCCGGAGAAGATGATCCGCCTGATGATCCAGGAAATGGAAGACACGCTGGTCGAGGTGCGCTCGGCCACCGCCAAGTGCATCGCCGAAAAGAAGGAGCGCAGCCGCCTGCTCAAGCGCCTGGAAGAACAGCACATCGACTGGGCCCGCAAGGCCGAGATCGCGCTTGACAAGAACCGTGAGGACCTGGCCCGGGCGGCCCTGGTCGAAAAGACCGCGCTGACCGATCGCATCGGCTATCTGAAAGAAGAGCTGGCGCAGTATGAAGAACAGTTGGGCAAGTACGACGGCGACATCGCCAAGCTGCAGGCCAAGCTCACCGATGCCCGCAACCGGCAGCGCGCCCTGGTCATGCGCCATCGTTCGGCCAGCCATCAGCTCAAGACCCGCAAGCATTTGCACAACGACAAGATCGACGAGATGCTGCATCGTTTCGATTCTGCCGAGCAGCGTATCGAGCAGATTGAATCCGAGGCCGAGTCGCTGGACATGGGCCGCAAAGGCCAGACGCTGGAGTCAGAGTTTCGCAAGCTCGAAACCGATGAGCGCATCGAGGCTGAGCTGGAAGAAATGAAGTCCAAGAAGCAACAGGGATAAGACGTCATGTTTCCCGACTTCATCTTTCCGCTGCTGGTCATTTTCCTGGTCATTGTCCTGCCCATCTGGCTGGTCATGCACTACACGACCCGGAACTCGGCCAGCCGGCGGCTGAACAGCAAGGACGAGGCGCTGCTGGAGGAACTCAACGACAACGCCCGCCGTATGGAAGACCGCATTCGCTCGCTGGAACGCATTCTTGATGCCGACAGCCCGGACTGGAGGAACCGCCCATGAATACGATCAGAGACAACGTCAGCCGCAACCGGCTTTATCGCGACAAGGACAGGGCGGTCATCGCCGGCGTCTGCGCCGGGTTGGCCGACTGGACCGGAGTCAACCGGGTCGGCCTGCGCCTGGTGGTGGTCCTGCTGGCCCTGCCGTTTACCTTCGTCATGGTGGTCGGCTACCTGGTGCTTTGGCTGCTGTTGCCGAAACGGCCGCGAGACCTCTATCGGGATGAGGATGAGGCGGAGTTCTGGCAGGAAGTTCGCCGCTCGCCGCGCGACTCGGTCGGTCACCTCAACCGCCGCTTTCGCGGACTGGATGAGCGCCTCCAGCGCATGGAGGCCTGGATCACCTCCAGCGAGTACCGCATCGACCGCGAACTGCGAGACTGAGCCGACGAGGATCGAGGACATGCACCTGATCCTGACACTGTTGACTGCCCTGCTGTTGATCCCGGCCGCCCTGGCCGGGATCGCGGCCGGACTCAGTGATCTGGCAGCCAGCAGCGGCGATCTGTCCGCGCAGGTCGCGCGGCTGATTGATATCGGTCAGTCGTTATGGCCGGCCTGCACCGGGCTGGCGCTCGTGGCCAGCGGCGCGCTGCTGCTGCTGACCAGCCTCATCCTCCTGGCGCGTGGTTTACAATCCGACGCCTGATCCGTCTTCGAGACTGCCGGCCATGTCCTTTGAAAATCTCTCCGTCGTCACCCGCGGCGGGGTGCACACCATCACCATCAAGCGTCCCAGCAAACTCAACGCGCTGAACCACCAGACGCTGCAGGAACTTTTCGGCGCAATCATCGACGCGAGCGGCAACGACAAGGTTCGAGTCGTCGTCCTGACCGGCTACGGCGACAAGGCCTTTGTGGCCGGCGCCGACATCAGCGAAATTCGCGAACAAACGCCGCTGGAAGCGCGCCGCTTCTCCCAGTTCGGGCAGGATCTGATGAGCATGATCCAGAGCCTCGATAAACCCGTCATTGCAGCCATCAATGGCTACGCTCTCGGCGGCGGCATGGAGTTGGCCCTGGCCTGCCATCTGCGCATCGCCAGCCGCGACGCCCGGCTTGGCCTGCCGGAAATCAAGCTCGGCATCATGCCGGGGTTCGGCGGCACCCAACGCCTGGTTCGCCTGGTCGGCAGCACGCTGGCCCTGGAACTGGCCCTCGGCGGCGAACCGATCACGGCCGAACGGGCGCATCAGATCGGGCTGCTCAACCAGGTTGTCGAGTCCGACGAGCTGGACCAGGCGGTCCAGGCGATGGCCGCGCCGCTGGTTCAGGCGGCACCGGAATCGGTGCGCGGAATTCTCCAGGCCACACTGCAGGGTGCCGAGATCAATCTGGAGGCCGGCCTGGCCTTGGAAACAGCTCGCTTTGCCCTGTGCTGCGCGACCGAAGACATGCAGGAAGGGACCAGCGCGTTCCTGGAAAAACGCAAGCCGGAATTTGTCGGACGCTGAGGCCTGGCCGGCGGCTTTCAGCGCATCGGCTGGCGAGAGCTGAACGCATGGGCCAGTGTCGATTGGTCGGTGTGCTCGAGCTCGCCACCCAGCGGCACGCCCTGAGCCAGCCGTGAGACGCGTATCTGGTGGCGCGCGGCCATCTCCCTGAGGTAATGCGCGGTCGCCTCACCCTCTACCGTGGTGTTGGTGGCAATCACGATCTCCTCAGTTGCACCCGAAGCCAGCTGGCGCTCCAGGCCATCCAGACCCAGATCGCCGGGCCCAATGCCATCCAGTGGCGATAGCCGACCCAGCAGCACGAAGTAGCGACCCTGGTAGCCAGTCGCCGCTTCGATCGCCAGCACGTCGGCAGGACTTTCGACAATGCACAGGGTCTGGGGACTGCGCCGCTCGTCGGCGCAGATTCGGCACAGATCCTTCGCGGTGAAGTTGCGGCACTGATCACAACGGCGGATGTCGCGCATGGCCGTTTCGAGCGCTGCTGCCAGTCTCCGGCCACCGTCGCGGTCACGCTCGAGCAGATGCAGCGCCATACGCTGGGCCGAGCGGGCGCCCACGCCCGGTAGACAGCGCAGGGCCGCAAGCAGCTCGTCGAAAGGATCGGCCGCCATGATCAGTCGGTCCCGCAGTTCAGGGCAGCGTGAATCCTGGCGGCAAACCCAACCCCCCGGTCAGACCCGACATCTTTTCCTGGCTGGCCTGCTGAATGCGATTGACCGCATCGTTGACCGCAGCGGCGACCAGGTCTTCGACCATTTCGCGGTCATCAGCCACGCTCTCGTCTATCTTGACCCGGCGGACCTCGTGGCGACCGCTCATGGTGACCTCCACCAGACCGCCGCCGGCCTGACCGATCACTTCAAGTTCAGCCAGCTCCTGCTGCGCCAGCTTGAGGTTTTCCTGCATCTTCTGCGCTTGCTGCATCAGCTGCGCGATATTGCCTTTCATCATGATTTCCTTTAGTGGCTTCTCGTATCAAGCGGTCGAATGGAATCCTTAAGCACCTCGGCATCAAAGCGACTGCGCAGGCGTTGAACCAGCGGATCGGTCGCGATGGCGGCCTCGGCCTCGGCCTGGCTGGCGTCGCGGCGCGACTGCTCCTGGCGGGCGGGCGTGTCGATTTCGCCGGGATTGACGGCCCGAATACTGACTCGGACATCGCGCCCGAGGTATTCACTCAGGGCGCCGGTCAGCGCCGCCTTGAAGCGATCCGTCACCATGAACAGATCATCGCGACCGACGGTGAAGTCGACGTGGCTCTCCCCGGTCTCGCCCAGCGCCAGCAGAGCGGCCACGCTCCCAACCGAGCCATTCAGGCCCAGCCGCGCCAGCACCGCCGGCCAGTTCTCAACCGTCACTCCGGCCCTTCCGCTCCGCCCGCTTTCGGCCACCGCCGGAGCTTCTTCGGGCGCGGCTGAAGGCGAAGCCGGATCCTCCTGAGCCGGCAACAGAGGCGGCGCTGGACCCGGATCCTGACGGGGTGACACAACCGCCGCCGATGGACCGGCATTTCCAGCACCAGAATGCTGCGATATCGAGGCGTGCCCAATCTCGTTGCGATCCGGCGCCGCGACCGGGGCAAAGGCAAACATCCGTAGCAAGGTCATTTCGCAGCCCGAACGCTCGGTGGGCGCCAGGTGCAGATCACTGCGGCCGGTCACCGCAATCTGGTAGTACAACTGGACATCTTCCGGGTCCAGACGCGCGGCCATGGCAACCAGCTCCTCCCAATCGGTGCGGGAGTCATCTCGATAATCCGGCAGCTGCTGGATCAGCGCTATGCGATGCAGCGCTTCGGCCAGGTCCTGGAGCAGACGCGACAGACTGCGCGCCTGTGCAAACACCTCGCCGATGGCGGCGATGGCCGCACCGGGCTGGCGGTCGATCAGTGCCTGCAACAACTCGTGAATATGGCGCTGCTCAACGCTGCCGAGCATCTCGCGCACGGCGGTCTCGTTGAGCCCCTCGCCTCCAGCAAGCGCCTGATCGAGCAGGCTCAACCCGTCGCGCATGCTGCCGTCGGCTGCGCGAGCCAACAGGCTCAAGGCCTCGCCTTCGGCCGACAAACCCTCGGCAGCAAGAATCTGCTGCATCTGCCCGGCGATTTCATCGGCCCGCAGCCGGCGCAGGTTGAACTGGAGACAGCGCGACAGGATGGTGACCGGAATCTTCTGCGGGTCGGTGGTCGCCAAAACAAACTTGACGTGCTCCGGGGGCTCTTCCAGGGTCTTGAGCAGCGCGTTGAAGCTGTGGGTGGAGAGCATGTGCACTTCGTCGATCAGATAGACCTTGAAGCGACCGCGAGCCGGGGCATACTGCACATTATCGAGGATTTCGCGAGTGTCATCGACCTTGGTCCGCGAGGCCGCATCGATTTCAAGCAGGTCGACAAAACGTCCTTCATCGATCGCCACGCAGTGCTCGCACACACCGCAGGGCTCGGCGGTCACGCCCTCCATGCAGTTCAGCGACTTGGCCAGGATGCGGGCGATCGTGGTCTTGCCCACCCCGCGCGTACCCGTAAACAGAAACGCGTGATGAATGCGGCCACTGGCCAGACCATTGCTCAGAACCTGGACCACGTGCGACTGACCAACCAGTCCAGCGAAGTCGCGGGGACGCCACTTTCTAGCAAGTACCTGATAACTCAAACTTTCTCTCCGGAGTACGCTTTGACTGACCGTTTCCTGTTGGGGTGGGAACAGGCCCAGGAAGTGTACACCAGCCCTTCTCCCGAACGATCAATCTGGCCTAAGCTAGTACCCAGGCCACGCGCGCGACCCAGCCGGAGTGCATCAGTGAAGGAGTACCTTTTTTCCCTGAACATCAGCGCCGAGGAGTATCTTCGCTACTATCAGGGGCAGGCCGTGGCCGTGGTCGTCACCGACAGCCTTGGCCGCACCATCCGGTTCCCGGCCAACGCGCTACGCTCCCATGTGGGTCACAACGGTGTCCACGGCCGCTTTCGTCTGGTCACCGATGACGACCTCAAACTGCAGCGCCTGGAACGAATCAGCTGACTGCAGTTCATGATTCAACCACAGCGAAGCACAATTCTGGGATAATCTTGCGCTGGCGGTCTTTGCCGGTCTTCCCACGCTGTTTCTGCCGTGAACCCCGTCAGGCCCGGAAGGGAGCAGCGGCAGCGGCAGGCGCAGGCGCTGGGGTCGGGCTGGTGAAGGCCGCCTCTTTTTTTGGAATCGCAAGTAGGTCAACCGGCGCACTGGAGCCCGGGACTCAGTGCGCTTCCGACACCCTCAAGTCGGCGATCAAGAGCCGGTCCAGGTGACGGCGGCGGGCGCTGCCGAACAGCATGTCGTCGAGGGTATAGCCGTCCAGCACGGCCAGAAAGGCCCCGTTCGCCTCGCTCACAATGTCGCTGAACCGACAGGCCGGGGCAATCTTGCAGTCGCGCTCACGGCGCATGCACTCGACCAGGTGGAAGTCGTTTTCCAGCGCACGAATAACGCTGCCAATGCGAATCTCGCGCGGTGAGCAGGCCAGACGCAAACCGCCCTGCTTGCCCCGTCGGGACGTCACGAACCCGTTTCCGACCAGCTGCTGAACAACTTTGGTCAGGTGGTGATGCGAGATATCGAAGGCCGCAGCGATTTCGCCAACCGTGGACTGCGACTGCGGACGCAGCCCCAGGTAAGTCAGGATCCGAATGCCGAAATCAGAGTGCTGAGTCAGCTTCAAAGCGCAGCCACCTGCTCCAGAATGTTCACGGCGTTGAGCCGGCGAAGCATGCCTGGCGGCCGGTACCCTGACTCGCAGCCGCACTACCTGGCATGAGCTCCTGGCCCAGCAGCTCTCTCATGACCAGCTGATGGGCCGGTCCATCCAGCAGATCAGCCAGGGACACGTCGTCCAGAACCCGCAAGAATGCTTCGCTGGCTTCGCGCAGCTTGGCGCGCAGGCGGCAGACGCCGACCAGTACGCACTTACGATCGGCGCGCATACAGTCAGCCACCCCAAAATTGGGCTCCAGCTTGCGCACCACTTCGCCGACCGTGAGCTGATCCGGCGACGACGCCAGCCGGATACCGCCGTTCTTGCCGCGTCGGGAGTAGACGAATCCCTCGGCTGCCATCTGCTGGACCACCTTCATCAAGTGGTTCCGGGAAATCCCGTGGGCTTCGGCGATCTCGGCGATGGTCGACAATTCCTCGCCCTTCAGACCAACGTACATCAGCGCTCTGAGGCCATATCCGGAATACTGGGTCAGTCGCATCGCTTGAGGTCCCTGCCGACGAACGGCTTTGAAATCAGTCTTCATTATGAGCAGCTGCGAATAGAAGTATTTGATATTGATCAATTCGGGCGCATCGCCTGGCGTATCCTCTGTTCTTGATTTGCCGCCTTCTGCAGGAGATTTCATGAAAACCATCCAGGCACGCTATTCCCGCCGCGGCCCCAGGCCCGACCAACTTATTGAAGCGGTGGAGGTCGATCTGGCCGATCCAGGCGATGGTGAGGTGCTGGTCGAGGTGATCGCCAGCCCGATCAATCCGTCAGACCTGCTGACCCTGACCGGCGCCTACGGCATCCTGCCCGAACTGCCCGCTACGGGCGGCAACGAAGGTGTCGGCCGGGTCGTTGAGCTCGGCGCACAAGTGCAAGGACTTCGCCAGGGCCAGACCGTGCTGTTGCCGCTGGGCTGCGGCACCTGGGCGCGCCACGTCTTGGCCGCCGCCGACGATCTGGTGCCGCTGCCAGACAATGCCGATCCGAAACAGCTGGCAATGCTGGCGATCAACCCCCCGACCGCCTCCCTGCTGCTGTCGGAATACGTCGATCTTGAGCCCGGTGACTGGGTCATCCAGAATGCGGCCAATTCAGGCGTCGGCGGCTACTTGATCCAGCTAGCCGCCGAGCGCGGCCTTCGCACGGTCAATGTCGTGCGCCGGGAGGGAGCGGCTGAAACGATTCGGGCGCTGAATGCTGACGCGGTTCTGATCGACGGTGAAGACCTCCCAAGCCAGGTGCGCGCGGCTACCGGCGGCGCCAAAATCCGCCTGGCCATCGATGCGGTGGGCGGCGCAGCGACCGAGCGTCTGGCCGGCGCGCTCGCCGAGGGCGGCACCCTGGTCAACTATGGCGTCATGAGCGGCCAGCCCTGCCAGATTTCACCCACTCATCTGATCTTTCGCGGACTGACGCTGACCGGATTCTGGTTGGCCACCTGGTACGCCCGCGCCAGCCAGGAGCAGCGCACGCGTCTCTACACCGACCTGACTCGACGCATCGCCGGCGGACACTTAAGCGCCCCGGTCGCGGATACTTTCGATATCCTCGAGGTCAAGCAGGCGGTCGCTGCCGCCGCGCGCGGCGAGCGCGGCGGCAAAGTGCTGATCATGCCGAAGCACTAGTGGGCCATACGGCTGAGCGTTACCTAATTAGCCGCATAGCCCACTAGGGAACCTCTGAACAGGTCTGCACGGGCGCATCGATGTTCTCCTACCGAGGACCAATCGGGGCGGGAGGAAACGGGATCGGCGGGGCTTCAAACGGCGAGCGTCCGGATTCAAAGATGTGATTGAGCGCGGCCGCCAGCCGGGCGGCTGCCCGAGCGATCTGCTGCTCGGCGACCGGCTGCCAGACCGAGCGATAGCTTTCATCGAGCACCGCGATCGGCGGTTCGATCCCGGGCGGCAACTCGGCCGGGGCCAGATGCTGCAGCGCATCGCCGCGGGGTCGCGGATAAAGCCCGTTGAAGATCAGGCGCCGGGCCTCGATCACCCATTCGCGCGGGCTGCTGATCGCCCAGGCACGGCGCTCGTGGTCGCCGTGGCGGGCGCGCAGCACGGCGGCGAATTCGCGGCTGTCGAAGTCCGCCTGAACAACGGCAAAAATCTGGTTGTCCCAATAGCGGTGAAGGTTGATCACCTCGCCGCGATAGAGTACCGGAACGTCATTGGCTCCGCGATCCTGGGCAAAGCCCGAGTGCAGCGGCTGGTGCAGGTCAGCCAGAAAGTGCACCAGGAACTTCAACGCCTCGATTCGCTGGGCGCGCGGCTGGTCGACGTCGGCCAGGATCTGGGAATAGCCCAACACCGCACTGTAGACATTGCCCTGGGGCAGATCGAAGTCGACCTCGGTGGGTACCAGCGTGTCCAACGGCCCGTTGACGTAGTGCAAGGGCACGGTTTCCGGGCGATCCGGACGAACTTCATCGGCCCAGGAACCCACATCGGCCAGGGTCCTTCCATCGAGCAACTCCGCCACCGCTGCCCGCGCTGTCGGCGAAAGGTCACCCTCGGCCAGATACCCGGTCGCTTCGTGGGCAAATCGACTCCAGGCCAGAACCGGAACCGGCACGGATAAGGCGAAAATGATCGCCGCGAGGAAAAGCGCGGACAAAGCTCTTGACGGATTCATGGAGTCTCCAGCAGTTATTTCGAGGTGCGCTATGGTAGCCGAGCGCACCGGGCCCGGCGCAACGAAAGCGGCAAACTTGATCAGGGTCAAAGGCCACCGATTGAGAATCATTTAGTTTGCTCTCGAGACATTCCCCACAACCTGTTCGCATGACGATCCCAGTTCATGGCACATCGCCCGTGGAAGGCGACCGATTGAGCGGCCTCCCAGCCGGCCAACCAGCGCGCGTGCGCGCGCTGCCAGAGGAAGATGAGCCGTTTCAGCGCCTGCGGGCCATGGGGCTTTGCGAGGGCCGGAAAATCGAAGTCGTTCGCCACGGCAGCCGGATGATCGTCTCGCTGTCCGGCGTGAGAATTGGCGTTGACCGTCGCCTTGCCGAGGCCATTGAAGTGGAGCAGGACCTATGAGCCAGACCGCTGCGGCAGCGATCGAGTTACCGGTGGCCGAGCAAAGTCGCCAGGGCTCAGTCACACGGCGCCTGCTGTTTGCCGGTAACCCCAACGCGGGCAAGACCACCCTGTTCAACCGCCTGACCGGACTGAAGGCCAGAACCTCGAACCACATCGGCACCACGGTGGAAGTCCGCAAGGCGCGCGTCACCTGGCAGGGCGCGCCGATCGAGATGGTCGACCTGCCCGGTCTCTACGGACTGGACAATCACAGCGCCGAGGAGCGAGTCGCGGCCGAGTACATCGAGTCCTCGCTGCAAGACCCGAAGATCGACCTGACCGTGGTCATGGTCGCCGACGCCACCAACCTCGAGCGCAGTCTGTACCTGGCCGGGCAGCTGCGCGAGCGCTGCGAGTCGCTGGTCATCGCACTGAACATGACCGACCTGACCCGCCGTCGCGGCATCGAGCTGGACTGCCAGCACCTGGCCATCGAGCTCGGCGCCAGCGTCGTACCGGTCTCGGCCCGCAGCGGCGAAGGCCTCGAAGAACTGCGAACTGCGCTCAGCCACGGCGCCCAGTGCGCTGCCAGCGCCTGCCCGGCCTGCCTGTCGTGCAGCGGCTGCAAACCGGCCACGCGCTATGCCTGGGCCGAGCAGGTCAATGAACGCGCCGGCGGCAAGGGCCTTCTGCGCGAATCGCGCCTGACCCAACTGCTCGATGACTGGCTCACCCACCCGGTCTTCGGACTGGTCGCCTTTATCCTGGTGATGGCCGCGCTGTTTCAATCCATCTTCATGCTGGCCGAAACGCCGATGAACTGGATCGACACCGGCTTTGCCGGCCTGGGTGCGACTGCCGCCGGCTGGCTGCCGGATAATTTGCTCGGCAGCTTTGTGGTCGACGGGGTCATCGCCGGGCTGGGCGGCACGCTGATTTTCCTGCCCCAGATCTTCATCCTGTTTTTGCTGATCTCGGTCCTTGAAGATACCGGCTACCTGGCGCGGGCAGCCTTCGTAGTCGACCGCTACATGGCCCGCGCCGGACTGCCCGGGCGAGCCTTCGTGCCGATGCTTTCGGCCCACGCCTGCGCGATTCCGGCCATCATGAGCACGCGCACGATCGACAATCCGCGGGATCGACTAGCCACCATGCTGGTCCTGCCGCTGTTTTCCTGCTCGGCCCGCATCCCGGTCTACATCATGGTCACGGCGATGCTGTTTGCCGATCGCCCGCTGCTGGCCGGCGCGGTTTTTGCCGGCGCGTATTTTCTCGGCATCGTGGCCGCCTTCGCGGCGGCCGTGGTCATTCGCGGCACCCTGCTCAAGGGCCGCCCCAACCCCCTGCTGATCGAGTTGCCGACCTACAAGCGTCCGCACCTGCGCACGGCGCTAACGACCGCCATCGACCGCAGCGGGCTTTTCCTGCGTCGGGCCGCCACCCTGATCCTGACCATCAGCGTGATTCTTTGGGCGCTCGGAACGTTCCCGCGCCTGGACCTGGAGCAGCTGCCGGCCGCCACCGCCGAACAGGTCGAGCAACTGCACGTCGAACAGGCCGAGCCGGAGCGCATCGACGCCGTGATTGCCGCCGCCCAACTGGAGCATTCATTCGCCGGACGTCTGGGCAAGACCATTGAGCCGGTGTTCGCGCCGCTGGGGTTCGACTGGCAGATCAGCGTCGGCGTGCTGGCCTCGTTTGCCGCCAGAGAGGTCATCGCTTCGACGCTTTCGGTGCTGTACGGCATGGGCGGCGACGCCGAAGAGGATCCCGACAGCATCGGCGAGCGCTTGCGCGACAACGTCTCGCCCGCGGCCGGACTCAGTCTGCTGGTGTTTTTCGTTCTGGCCATGCAGTGCCTGCCGACGCAGGTGATCACTCGCCGCGAAACCGGCACCTGGCGCTGGCCCCTGTTCCAGCTCGGCTATATGTCGATCCTGGCCTACACCTCTGCCTTTATCGTCTACCAGGTTGGCTCGATCTGGCTGGGCTGAAGCAGATGGCAGGTCGGTCCCGACGCCCGGTGCTTCACCCGATTGAATCCAAACCGGTTAAAAGTTGGCGAGCGCAATGCCCCACTGATCGGCCAGCTGGCGCGCCTCAATGAGCGCCTGGTAATCCGGGTCCGCGGACTCGTAGAGCGCACTGACCTCGGTCAATTCAGCTGCGGCGTCCTCTGACCTGCCAAGCGCCTGCAGCGCGCGGGCGCGAAGCAAACGCGCCTGACCGTAATTGGGGTAGGTCGCAAGCAACCCATCGAGAATTTCCAGTGCTTGCGCTGGCTGGCCGTTGTCGATCCTGTACTCGGCCGCCTGCGCCGTCAGCGGGTCGGTAACCGGGCTGAGCAGGCTCAGCGAAGTGCCGTGCAGCGCATCCTTAGCATCACCCAGCCGAGCCAAAGCGCCCTCGTAATCAGCCTGCATCGCCAGCACTCGAGCCGCCGCCGCGTTGAGCTGCGCGCGCTGGCCCGGCATGTCGAAGGTCTCGACCAGTTCGCGCAGGTTTTCCAGCGATGCCTGGGCCGCATTCAGGTTGCCGGTCTCCTCGAAAATCGGAATACGCACCAGCGCAAACAGCGCCCCAAAGGGTCCAGCCACCTGCTGCTGAGCGCGATCGATGAGACCCAGGGCCTCTTCAAAGCGACCCAGGCTGGTCAACAAGCCGGCCCGCATACCCTCGATCGTCAGCGTGCGAACCATGGGTGCCAGGGTCTGTTCAAGCGCCGAACCATGATTATCGATCAGGCTCAGCGCCTCCTCAACCCGCCCCAGATTGTCCAGCGCGTAGATGAACTCCTGTACCAGAGCAGCTTCCTCAGTGGGCTGCAGCCCACCCTGCAAGGCGCGCCGGTATCCTGCGACCGCGCGCTGCGGGTCACCGCTTCTGGCCTCAAGTCTCAGCAGACGTTCCCGCGATCGAAAAGCGTTACTGGCGACAAAACCGGCACGATCGTAAGCCTCGCGCGCACCATCGCTGTCACCCGCCCGCAGGCGCACATCTCCCAGAGAAATCCAAGCGGTATCATCCTGTGGCTCGGCGTCCAAATAGGCCACCAGGACCTCGGAAGCCAGCTCGAAATTACCGGCCAGTTCCTCGATTTGTGCCCGCGTCCGATCCAGCGAGGCCCGATCCGGATCAATGGACTTGGCCCGCTTGTTCGATTCTCTCGCCTCATCAATCTCGCCGATCAGCAAGAGGTTTCGGGTCAAGGTTATCCAGGCACGCAGACTATAAGGCTGAACCTCGGTCCACATGCGGATCACGCGTATGGCTCGATCCAGGTCTCCGGCAATCGCATACTGGTTAGCTCGCAGGGCAAGACGTGATTCCGTATCGAGCTTGTAATCATGCGCAAGCGCTTTTTCAATCGCCTCGTTGGATGCGGCCAAATCACCCCTGAGTCTCTGCACCTGGTGAAGCCATGCCCAGGCCGGCGCAAAGGTGGGGTCGATGTCGACAGCAGCCTGAAGGAACTCAACGGTGGCATCGAAATCCGAGTCAAACAACATCGAACGGATCCCTCGGATAAAGGGTTCGATCGCCAACGGATCCGTCGTTGTTCGCTCCTCAAGGCTCATCGGTCGGTAGCTCGCCTCGCCGCGATCCAGCCCGCGAACCAGCAACTCACCGAGCTCGCTTCCCAGGGCGTCGGCCGCGGCAACCAGCGTCGGACCCGCCGCTTGTGCGCGGTCGACCCGCGTGCCGTCGGCAACGGCATAGACCTCGGCCCGCAAAAGATACCCATCAGACTGACGCTCATACTCGCCACGAATGAGGAAGTCGGTGCCGTTGTCGGCAGCAATACTCAGACCCAGGGACAGTGGTTCGCCGACGCCATCTTCAAAGCCGGCCGCCGCAAGGCGCTCGATCACGGACCGATCAAACGCCACCCCGCCAGTGATCAGGGGGTCCTGCCCCAGGTCAGCGCTGACCAGCCAGGGCGCCGCGTAGCTTTCCCAGGACGGCTCAGCGGAGGACTCACCGGCGGCCGGCCAGAACAGGGTCAGGATGGAGATGCCATACCCCTCCCGTGCCGCCTGATAAACCAACTCCTGGCCCGATTCGTCAAGCAGCGTGCGTTCAACGACCACCGGTTGCGCGGACACCGCCCCGGTCGGGACGACCGGCGGACGGACCTGTATGACCAGAAACAGTGCGGCCAACGCCATGAGCACGTTGACCGGCACAGCCACCTGCTCCATCCGTCCCCAGGTATCGGGGCCGGGCGCCCCGTGTCGCCAGGCCAGCAGGATCACGCTCGGCAACAAGACAATGAGCAGTACAAACAGATAGAGCGCGTAAGCCGTTGGCAGGCCGAACTGCTCGATGACCCAGCCGCCAATTTCGACGACCAGCCAGAGCGCAGCGACATATGTCCCGACGATTTGCGGCACTCGCCGACGCATGAGCTGCTTGAAGAACGTCTCCCGCTCGGTCATGGCTGTTCTCGAACTCGCTGGCCGCCGTGTCTTGGCGGATTATACAGAGCGAGAACTCGAGCCATTCATTCAGCCTGTGCGCTCCAGTGGACCCTTTAGGAGTCCAGCATTTCGACGCCCGGATCATGGCAAAGCCGGACCGACTCCAGAAAAGGTGCGCCCAGAATGCCCTCGGCACCCAGCGGCGCCAGCGCGGACAAGTCGGCCATTTCAAAGGCCTGAGAGAATCGGCGACCATTCAACACCAAGTCGATCGCCCGTCCCGCCAAGCGACCAGCTACGTGCTCGATCACCGTCGGCTCGCCGGCCGCACCGAACGCGGTCTGATCGAGCACATTGACCGGGTTTCCAGTATCAATCAGGAGGCGGGTTTCGCGTCCGTCCACGCGCGCACCAACCACCAGATGACTGGCGCCGGGTTCACGCACCACCGCTTCAGCGTCACTGGGGCAGGCCTGGATATCCAGGTCAATTCGACCGGCCCGATAGTCCAATACAAAACTGCGACCGCCGAAAAACCCCCAGCCCAGCGCGGCCTGAAATGGCATGCCGATCTGCTCGGCCACGGCATCGATCTCGCCGGGTGCGGAGCCGAAAGTCAAGTCCTTCAGCACGATGTTGCCGATCCGCACTTCCCCGGCCGTGCCTTCCAGCAGCTCGAACTCTGTGCCGTCGGCGTACACAGCACGTTTGCCGGTCGCCCGGGTTTCAAGGTCATGGGCCTGGAGGAACGAGCTGGCCAACTGCAGCGGATAAGGATCGCCAAAGTCAATCATGGCCGTGACCGGCTGCCCATCGACCGAAATGTCGACAAACAGCAGGCCATAGGGTGTGCGCGCGAAATCCAGCGTCGTCGCCGGGCTGCTCAGCGGCAGCAGCATAAAAACCAGTGCCGAAGCGGCAAAGATCCATGGCTTCATGGTGCATCTCCTTATGCGTTGACACATCACTCAGAGACGCACAGGGAGGAAAAAACGTCGCATCAAGATCGCCGGCCGCGATTCACGGGTCAGGCAGAGGCATCCGTTCCGAATCGCCAATCACCTGGGCAAAGCGGCCGGCGGACCAATCGTGCTTGGCCTGCTCGATGCGCTCCTTGCGGGATGAGACGAAATTCCACCAGAGATGACGCGGACCGTCCAGCGGCTCACCTCCGAGCAGCGCCACTCGGGCGCCGGCCTGGGAGCGCAGGGTGAAGTGCTCACCCGGCTTGAGCACCAAGAGCTGGCCGGCGGGGAAGGTCTGACCGTCAAGATCAACCGAACCTTGGGCAATATACAGGCCGCGCTCTTCGTGCCGGCTATCGACAGGAAGCCGCGCACCGGGCTTGAGCTCGATATCGACATACAGCGTTTCACTCCGGGTCGGAACCGGCGCCCGCTGTCCGTAGGCCGCTCCGGTGAGGATGCGAACCCGGGCGCCGTCGGCTTCGATGATCGGCAGATCCTCGGCCGGGTGGTGCGAGAACGCCGGAGCGATCTCTTCATCTGCTGCGGGCAGGGCGATCCAGGCCTGCAGGCCAAACAGCTCGCTGGCGCGCGCCCGTGATTCATCCGGGCTGCGCTCGGAATGAACGATACCGCGTCCTGCGGTCATCAGGTTGACGGCGCCGGGCCGAATCACCAGCTCGGTGTCCAGGCTGTCGCGATGCATGATCTCGCCGCTGAACAGATAGGTGATGGTGGCCAGCCCGATGTGCGGATGCGGCCGCACGTCGAGGCCTTGACCCGGCCGGAAGTGTCCCAGGCCCATCTGGTCGAAAAAAACGAACGGCCCAATCGTTCGTCGCTCGTTGGAGGGCAGCACCCTGCGAACTTCGAAGCCACCGATATCGCGCGTGCGCGGAACGATGACCTGCTCGATGAATTCCGAACCATCGCGGGGCGTTGAACAGTCGGCATTGGGGCAGTGGAAGAAGCTCATGGCAGCCAAGATCCGGTGGTTTCCAAAAAAATTGTACCCGGTCCGTTGAAAGTGACTGATGTCACTTTTGTACAGGCAGACGCGGCGCTATAGTCAGGCTCAGCTTTCTTTTGACAGCGATCCGATGGCCGAGTCCGACCCGCTAATTGACCGTCTGAGAATCGAAGATGCCCAGCGGCACTCTGAAACCAGCCGCGGGGCGTGGCCCTGGGTGCTCGGCGGAGTGCTGCTCGCGCTGCTGGCCGGTCTCGCCTGGTACTGGCTCGCCGCGCCTGAGGCAATCGAGGTCGCGACGGTTCAGCCCCAGCGCGAGACGGTGGACGGACCGGCAGCATCGGTCAGCGTGCTCGACGCATCCGGATATGTCGTCGCACGTCGCCAGGCCACCGTGGCCGCCGAGGTCACCGGCAAGCTGGCCGAGGTCCTGATCGAGGAAGGCATGCGCGTCGAGCAGGGTCAGGTACTGGCCCGGCTGGATGATGCAACCGAACAGGCCCAGCTGGCGCTCACCCAGGCCCGGCTGCAGGCTGCCCAGTCAGCCCTGCAGGAAATACAGGTCCAGCTTGATGACGCGCGCCGGTCGCTTGACCGTCAGCGCGAACTGCGTGATCGCGAGCTGGCCAGCCAGTCTGACCTCGACCGTGCCGAAACCGAAGTCCGCGCGCTCGAAGCGCGCCTGGCCAGCGGCCGCGATCAGGTCGAGGTCGCCCGCCGCCAGGTCGCGCTCCAGACCCAGCTGGTCGAAGAACTGACCGTTCGGGCGCCTTTTGCCGGCGTGGTCGTGGCAAGGGCCGCACAAGCCGGCGAAATGGTTTCGCCGATCTCGGCCGGCGGTGGTTTCACCCGCACCGGAATCGGAACCATCGTCGATATGGACTCGCTCGAGATCGAGGTCGACGTCAACGAAAGCTTTATCGATCGGGTCCGGACCGGTCAGCGGGTGACCGCGGTCCTGGACGCCTATCCCGACTGGTCGATCCCGGCTGCGGTCAACACGGTGGTGCCGGCCGCCGATCGCCAGAAAGCGACGGTTCGGGTGCGGGTTGCTTTCCTGGAGCGCGATCCGCGCATCCTGCCCGAAATGGGCATCAGCGTCAGGTTCCTGGACGATCAGGCCATGGATCGGAAGACGACAGACGGGAGCGAGGCAGCCGAAAGCCCCGGGCCGGTTTTGACCGTGCCGTCGGCGGCGCTGTTCGAGATGGCCTCACGGCAGAACATCTGGCGCATCGTCGATGGCCGGCTGGAGCGCCGGGCAGTCAGCGTGGGCGCACGCCGAGGGGACCGGGCGGTGATTCTGGCCGGCTTGAGCGAAGCCGACCGCCTCGTCGCCGATGCCAGCCAGGACGGTCTGGCTGAGGGTATGAAAGTCCGGCAGCCGGATTGAACGGCCGCCCTGAACTGAACGAAGGAGCAGTAGACATGAGCGAGGCCATCGTTGATTTGGATCAGGTCGTCAAGACTTTCCGAAAAGGCCGAGAAAAAGTCGAGGTGCTGCACGGCCTCGACCTGAAAATTCAGCGCGGCGAGTTCTGCGCACTGATGGGACCATCCGGCTCGGGCAAGACCACGCTGTTGAACCTGATCGGCGGACTGGACCAGCCGACTTCGGGACGGATCAGCGTCAACGGAGAACGGATCGAGCAGCTGAGCTCGCGTCAGCTGGCAGGCTGGCGAGCCCGCCATGTCGGCTTCATCTTCCAGTTCTACAACCTGATGCCGATGCTCAACGCCAGGCGCAACGTCGAGCTGCCTCTGCTGCTGAAGAAAATGTCCGGCAAGGAGCGTCGGGAACGCGCCATGACCGCGCTGGAGATTGTCGGCCTGGCCGACCGCGCCAGGCATTTGCCGCGCGAGCTCTCGGGCGGCCAGGAGCAGCGCGTGGCGATCGCCCGGGCGATCGTCTCAGACCCCGACCTGCTGCTGGCCGATGAGCCCACCGGCGATCTGGATCGAACCACCGCGGACGACATCCTGGACCTGCTCAACACGCTCAACGAGCGCCACGGCAAGACGATCCTGATGGTTACGCATGATCCGGCTGCCGCCGAGCGGGCCGGCCGAATCGTGCAGATGGACAAAGGCGCTCTGGCGGAGGCGGCATGATGGGATCGCTGATGCTGGTCGGCAAGAACCTGACCCGAACCAAGCTGCGCACGCTGTTCACGCTGGCCTCGGTGATCATCGCCTTCATGCTGTTCGCGCTGCTCGGCGGCATCAGCCGCGCTTTCAGCGTTGGCGTGGAACTGGCCGGTGCCGACCGACTGATCACCTTGCACCGGGTGTCGTTCATTCAGCCGCTGCCGCTGAGCTATGTCCAGCGCATTCGCGGCATCGAGGGCGTGATCGACGCCACCCACCAGACCTGGTTCGGCGCCTATTTCCAGGACCCGCGCTCCCAGTTTGGCTTGTTCCCGACCGAGCTCGAGGAGCTCCGCCGGATCTATCCGGAGCTTGAGATGCCGGTCGATCAGTGGCAGGCGCTGCTGAACAATCAGACCGGCCTGATGGTCGGTCGCGCCATGGCTGAATCCTACGGGTGGTCGGTCGGCGATCAGGTTCCGCTCTTTTCAAGCATCTACCCGCGACAGGATGGGAGCTATTCGTGGCCGTTCGTGATCGAAGGCATCTTTACCGGCGCCGGCAACGAAGCCGACGAGCAGCAGGCCTTCATGCACTACGACTATTTCAACGAAGGCCGCGCCTTCGGGCGCGATTCGGTCGGCTGGGTGATCACCCAGATCGAAGATCCCGATCGAGCCGACGAGGTGGCTCAAGCCATTGATCGGCGCTTTGCCAACTCGCCGACCGAGACCAAGACATCGACCGAGGCCGGATTCGCGGCCGGCTTTGCCAGCCAGTTCGGCAATATCGGCTTGATCGTCCAGATGATCATGGGCTGCGTGTTTTTCACCCTGCTGCTGATCACCGGCAACACCATGGCCCAGGCGGTGCGCGAGCGCACCGGCGAGTTGGCGGTGCTCAAGACCATTGGCTTCAGCGATCGCCGCGTGCTCGGCCTGGTGCTGGCCGAGAGCCTCACGGTGGCGATCGTTGGCGGCGTCATCGGACTGGCGCTGGGTTCACTGGCCGTGCAGGGTGCGGCTTCGGTGATGGCCCAGTTTTTTCCAGGACTGGCTCCCAGCGTCGGCGCGCTGGGCTGGGGTCTGCTGCTGGCCGTGGTGCTTGGCCTGGTCACCGGCGCGCTGCCGGCATGGCAGGCGTCGCGCCTTAGGGTGATCGACGCCTTGGGGAGGCAATAATCATGCGTCAGGCAATTGCAATCACCCTGGCCAGCCTCCGCGCCATCCCGGGTCGGCTGGGACCGTCGCTGGTGGCCATCATCGGCGTCGCCGGGGTCGTGGCTGTTCTGGTCGCCGTGCTGTCGATGGCTCGGGGCTTTGAACGCTCGCTTGAAGGCGGCGCCTTGCCGGAAAACGTCATCGTGATGCGATCAGGTGCAGGCTCGGAACTGGAGTCCGGTCTAAGCGGTGAGCAGGCCCGGCTGATCGCGCAAGCCGCACAGCTGGAGCGGATCTCCGCCGAGGTCTACGTCATCATTGACTTGACCAAAGCCGCCACCGGCACTGCCGCAAACGTGCCGCTGCGCGGCGTCGGTGCCGATGCGGTTGGTATCCGCGCCGATCTGGCACTGGTCGAGGGGCGGATGTTTGAGCCCGGTCGTCGCGAAGTCATCGTCGGCAGCGGTGCGGCCAGCCAGTTCGCCGGGCTGGAGGTGGGCAACACCCTGGAGTTCGGAACCGAGCGCTGGGATGTGGTCGGTCGGTTCAGCGGCGGCGGTGCGGCCAGCTCGGAGCTGTGGACGGACAGCGCGGTACTTCAGGGCGCTTACCGGCGCGGCAACAGTTTTTCTTCGATCTACGGGCAGCTGAAGGACGCCGACTTGTTTGAGGACTTTCGCGACACCTTGACGGCCGATCCTCGGCTTTCGGTCACGGTCCAGCGCGAAAGCGACTATCTGGCGGCACAGTCGCAGGCCCTGTCCACCTTCATCGCCGTGGCCGGCTATGGGATTGCTGCATTGATGGCGCTGGGCGCGCTGTTCGGCGCGCTCAACACCATGTACAACGTGGTCGCTCAGCGATCTCGTGAGATCGGGACGCTGCGCGCCCTGGGCTTCTCACCCGGCGCCGTGGTGATCTCGGTCATGGCCGAGGCGCTGCTGCTGGCGCTGCTCGGCGGCGCAATTGGCGCCGTTCTGGCCTGGGTTTTGTTTAACGGCATGACGGTGTCGACGCTGAATTTCGCCAGCTTCACCCAGGTGGTGTTCGATTTTGCCGTCACCCCGGATCTGCTGGTTCAAGGGTTGATCCTGGCGCTCGGAATCGGCCTGCTCGGCGGGCTGGCGCCGGCAATCCGGGCCGCGCGCGTGCCAATCGTGGTCGCGCTGCGCCAATAAGCACTGTCACCCGCTTTTCCGGTCAGTCCGGCAGGCGGTATCGCGAACCGGTCAATCTCGGCGCCGGGCCGCGGAGCGCTCCCGGATGCGGCTGGCCTGAGCGCGTGGCGCCTGCGTTGTCGACCGAACCGAAGACCGGTCCATTCCGGCGCGCACGCCGGAGCGCTGGGACGAAGGAGCCACCTGACGCGTCGTCGCACGGTCCCGCACGGCCGCTCGAGGGGCGGCGTTCCGCACCGGTGCGGAACGCTCGACCGAGCTGCCCCGCGAGCGCTCAGTGAACCGAGAGGGCGAAGCTTCCTGAGTCCTCAATGCACTGGGCGGTGCAGCACGTGGCGGTGCAATCGATCGGGACACGGTCGGTGCCGTGCGGCGAACCGACGGGGCCGGACGCGTCGAGCGTTCCGAGACTCGCCGGTCCACCATCGGGGAACGATCCGGGACCGCCCTGGAGGGCGCTTGAGTCGATCGAGTCGTTGCCAAGGCGCCACCTCGATCCGAGCGACGGGTCACAGGCTGCGGCGGCGTGCTAGCTCCGCGCACCGGTTGGGTCGACTGCAGGCGTGATGAGCGCAGGGTCCCCAGGCGACGCTCAACGTTTCGCTGGCTCGTACTCGCCCGATCGGCACGCGGCTGGTCAGCCGAGAGCGCTGGACGATTCGGCGCCGAACGGCGTTCTGCCGCCCACTGGCGCTGCTGGGATCGAGTCTCTGCGGTGCGCACCGGAACATGCCCGGCACGGGCCAGCGCTGTCTGCCGGCTGGACTGAACAAGGGTTTGGCGATGACGATCGGGCACACCGGTCCGGTAGGCCACCCCGCGTCGATGGCTCGGCTCGTGCTGCCAGCGCTGCGCAGCCTCGTGGCGAGCCAGATCCCGGCCGCTGTAGACAGGTTGGTGGACCACGCTCCGCGGCCGTGGGTAATGGCTGGGACGATAGTAGTGGTGATGGTGATGAACGACCACAACCTGGCGCCGCGACCAGTGGAAGGAGCTGAAGAAGAAGGTCGGAGCAACACGGTAGGCCGGCGACCAGTAAAAGGACCAGGCACTGCGGTGACGACGTGGATAGTGCCAGACCACGGGCGGATAATCGACCCAGTGCCAGCGACCGTAGACCACGCCAGGGTTGTAGTAAGGCAGGTAAATGACCTCGCGGCGGGCCGGTTCGATGTAGATGACCTCGCGCTCGCGCACCAC
>JAZBOC010000032.1:0-12304 GCA_036353315.1 Wenzhouxiangella sp.
CACCGCCCGGCCTTTCTTGAAGCCGGTGGTCGAGACGTTGGCCAGGTTGTTCGACACCACGGCCATCTTGGTCTGCTGGGCATCCAGCCCGGTCTTGGCAATCCACAGTGCCTTCATACTGCAAGTCCTTGAATAAGTTTGGTGATGAATGACATGCCTCAGCCACCCAGACGCATCAGCTCGGCTGCGCGCGCTCCGTTGTCGTCGGCCGTACGCATCATTTTTACGTGCAGTTCGAACTGGCGCGAAAGCTCGATCATCTCGACCATGGCCTGGGCCATGTTGACGTTGCTGGTCTCCAGGTGGCCTGAGATCAGGGTGGCGGCGGCATCGGCCGGCGGGATTTCGCCGTCGCGGGGACGAAACAGACCATCGGTGCCACGATCCAGGGTCTCGGTCTCGGGCATCACGAGTCGGATGCGATCAACGATCGCCTGCACGGCCGCGGTCTGACCCAGCGGCACCACCGATATCGTGCCGTCCTGGCCGATGGTCAGCTTGCTGTTGGGCGGCACGGCGATCGGGCCGCCGTCACCGAGCACCGGATGACCGGCGCCCGTGGTCACCAGACCCGTGGCATCAACCTGCAGATCACCGCGGCGGGTCAGCGCCTCATCGCCGTCCGGGCCCTGCACCACCATCCAGGCATTGCCCCGCGGAGCGACATCGAGATCGCGCCCGGTCGCCTGAAGCGTGCCGGGCGCGAAATCCACCCGGCTGTGATCGGACACCACGTTGACTCGGGATCGAAGGCCGCGACCCTCGATCTCCTGACCGACGGCCTCTTGCAGGCTGGCCTTGAAGCCGGTCGTCGAAATGTTGGCGATGTTGTGGGCGGTGACCGCCTGGCCTTTCATGACCTGGTTGGCACCGGTCATGCTGACGTAAAGCAATCTGTCCATGGTATGACTCCCTAAAGCCTGGTCAGCCGCGCGCCCTAATGGACGCGCTGGCTGCCGGCCTCATCCGCGTCCTGCGGCTGCGTCCGGGCGATCATCGGAGGTTGAGAACCGTCTGAGTGATCTGATCGGCGGTGGTGATCATCTGGGCATTGGCCTGATAGGTCCGCTGCGCGGTGATCATGTTGACCAGCTCTCTGGCCAGATCGACGTTGGCGTTTTCAATCGCACCCGACTGAATCTCACCAAAATTGCCGGTGCCGGCCGCACCGCGAAGCGCCTGTCCGGAATCAGCCGTTTCGGCCCAGCGCGTGTCGCTGACGTTTTCAAGACCCTGTGCGTTGGCAAAGTTGGTGATCACCAATTGGCCCAGAGCTTCCGACTGGCCGTTGGTGAAACGGGCAGAAACAACCCCTTCGTCGGTGATCTGGATCGAGGCCAAGCGGCCGCTTGCGAACCCATCCTGAGTCAGGCTGTTCACGTTGAACGCGCTTCCATACTGGGTCAGATCGGCAAAGTTGGCGGTCAACTCAAGGTCTGCAGCAGGCGGAGAAGCAAAAGCCGTGTAGTCAAAGCTGGTGGCAGTCGTATCCCCATCGATGGCAGAGAGGCTTCCGAATTGGTCAAACTGCAGCACAACCGGTGTGGTGTTTACCGCGCTCCCGTCAACGGTCAGATAGGCTTCCCACTCGTTGTCATTGGCGGTTTTTCTGAAGTAGAAAGTGCCTGTCTTGGCACCGCCCAGCGAGTCAAACAGCGTCACCGAGGTTGTATGGTTATAGGTGCTCGGAAGCGGAGGCTGAATATCGGCAGGGTCGGTTTCGTCTGGACCAACCCAGAGGTCAGCCGGTGTCTCGGCATCCGATGGCAGGTTGAGGCCAATGTTGATGGTCCCTGTTGCCGAGGGCGGAGCATTGGTGGTATTCAATGTAAGATCAACAAGTTGACCGGTATTGAACACATCGTCTGCACCACCGATGTCCAGCGGAGGGAAACCCTGCAACTTCAAACCTTGGTCGTTGACGATATTGCCATCCCGGTCGACACCAAAGTTCCCTGCGCGCGTATATGAAAACGCGCCCTGGTCATCGGCCAGGGTGAAAAATCCGGAGCCAATCATGGCGAGATCCAGGTTGTTGTCGGTGAATTCCAGCGACCCCTGAGAAAACAGCTGCTGAATGGAAGACGTGCGCGCACCGAGGCCGGTGGCGTTTTCCTGAACGTTCTGCAGACCGGTCGCGAAGAGCTCGACAAAGTTGGCCCGAGAACTCTTGAAACCCGTGGTGTTGACGTTGGCAATATTGTTGGCCGTTGTATTCAGGCTGGTCGAGGCCGCGTTAAGGCCGGAGAGTGCAATCTGGAAAGGCATGGTGTTCGACTCCTTAGGTTAAGTCCGGTCAATGAAATGAAGCTGTCAAGAAATTTCCCTGGCCTGGCCGAGGGGCACGGACCCGAGGCCCGCAATATTGAGCACGGCACTGCCGTTTTGCGAGGTGCCCAGAGTGACGCTTTCAATGCGACCCCAGACCATCGTTTCGGCAGCCTGCATTTCGTTTCCAACGCGCACGCTCGCCGAGATCGAATAGTTGCCGGGCGCGCGCTGGGTGCCATCGGCGTCGAACCCGTCCCAGACAAAGCTGGCCCGTCCGTCCGCCCCCATCGTGGCAGGCACGCGCCGGATCAGCGCGCCGCTGCCATCGCGAATTTCAACCTGCGCTTCGAGCGCGCCCGCGGGCATGACAAAGGCGCCTCGAGTTGAGCTTTCGCCGTCATAGAACACTTCATCGCTGACCACCAGCGCCGAACGATCGACCAGCGAGGCAGCCTGTAGAGCCTGCCCACCCTGCAAAGATCGAGCAGTGGCCTCGAAGCTGTTTTTGAGATCACCGATCCCCGAAACGGTCGAAAACTGCGCCATCTGGCCCAGGAAATCGCCGTTTTCCATTGGTTTGAAAGGATCCTGGTTCTGGAGTTGAGCGATCATCAGGCTCAGGAATTCTTCCTGGCCCAGTTCGTTGTTCTGGTTCGGCGGCACGACGGATTGCCCACCAAACTGGCGAATGTTTGAAAGACTGCTGATATCCATGGATAAGGAGGCTCCTGTCTTATCGGCCCATTTGGAGGGTGCGCAACATCAAATCTTTTGAAGTATTCAGAACTTCAATGTTGTTCTGGAACGAGCGCGAGGCCGAGATCATGTTGGCCATCTCCTCGGCGATGTTGACGTTGCTCTTGTAGATGTAGCCTTCGGCATCGGCCAGCGGATTACCCGGCTCAAAAAGTCGCTGCGGCGGCGCACTGGATTCCATCACCCCCAGCACGCGCACGCCGACCGCGGCACCATTGCTCTCGAATGCCTGGTCGAGGGCTGCCTGGAACAGCGGCTGACGCGAGCGATAGGCACCGTCTTCGGTGGTCGAGACGGAGTTGGCGTTGGCCAGGTTGGATGCCGTGGTGTTCAGGCGCACCGACTGGGCACTCATGCCTGACCCGGCAATGTCAAAAATCTTGAACAGACTCATTGACTTTGACCCTTGATGGCGGTGATCAGGCCGCGCACGCGGCCGCTCAGAAACTCCAGGCTGGCCTGATAACGCACGGCGTTTTCGGCAAATGCGGCCTGCTCCTGCTGGACGTCAACGGTATTGCCGTCCAGGGATGGCTGGATCGGGACGCGATACAGGACCGGCGCCTGGCCGGGCGCGGCGCCGTTGGGCAGCATGTGGCGCTCATGCGTAACCCGCAGCCCCTCTCCGGTCTCGGCGGTGCGCCGCAGAACGGACTGGAAGTCCAGGTCGCGCGCCTTGTAGCCCGGCGTGTCGGCGTTGGCGATGTTGGCGGCCAAAAGCTCAGTGCGCTGGCTGCGAAGCTGTACCGCCTGGGCGTGGACGCCAAAATGCTTGTCGATGTTCAGACTCATGGACGGCACCTCTCGTGTGGCCGCGAAATGACTCGCCGGGAAAGCAGCAAAGTCCGTGCCAGCCCTGCCCGACACCCTGAAAGCCCGGCAAATGGCTTCGCCGATCGGCAAGGCTCTGCCGGCTCTGCCGCCGACTGCAATAAATCCGGCAAGCGCTTGCCGGGCGAACCAGCGCGGGGCTTGGCATCTTTTTTGCTGCGGGTTGATTCATCGCGGTGTCATTCATCGCGACACTTGAATCCACCCCAAGGAGCCTTCGAACACCGTGATCCCAGCAAAGTACGTGCCGGTGACCCTGGCGGCATTCATGTTGATCGGCTCGCTGGCGGCCGACGGCGAAGCCATCCAGTCGCTGGACGGCATTCGCTCAGCGGCGGAGTCCTTCGTTCTGGCCCAGCTCGGCGCGGGTCACGCAGGCGTGTCGGCCGAGGCCGGACGGCTGGACCCTCGTCTTCGCCTGGCCGCCTGCGATCAGCCGCTGGAGGCCTTCCACGCGGCTGGCAACCGACTCGGGGGCAACAGCAGCATCGGGGTTCGCTGCCAAGGATCACGGCCATGGAGCATCTATGTGCCGGTCAAGGTGACCCGCGAGGCCGAAGTTGCCGTGCTGGCCCGCAGCCTGCCGCGCGGCGCCACGCTGGATCGGCAAGCGATTCGCATGCAGCGCCTGGACACCACCACGCTGGGCTTCGGCTACTATGACGATCTGGGCCAGGTGACCGGCCGGACCTTGCGGCGGGCCGCAACCGCCGGCACGGTGATTACCCCGGGGCTGGTGGATATCCCACCCACGGTCCGCAAGAACGAGCAGGTGACGTTGCTGGCTGAACGCGCCGGTATCGCCATTCGAGCGTCCGGCCGGGCGATGGCGGACGCGCAGATCGGCGACTTGATCCGGGTCCGCAACCTGTCGTCGGAACAGATCGTGGAAGGCGTGGTGCGCGGACCCGGGACGGTGGTGGTTCATGCGCCCTGAGCCGAAACGTGATCCAGAGCGGATTTTCGGCCCCTTTGGCCTCAAGAAACGAGACGCCAGGTCGCTATACCTTATACTGGTCAAACGCCAAGAGCGGAGAAGGCATCATGCCTGAGAGAATTGACGGTTTTATGAGGCCGCCCGGCACCCAGACCAATGGGCGGGTCGGCCGACAGGAAGAGCCCGCAGGTCGACCAAATTCGGCGGCACCTGAAGCACCCCAGCCCGGGGCGCCGGCAACCGATTCGGTCAGCCTGACCGAGTCAGCGCGGCGCCTGAGCGAGTTGTCCAGCGAGGCCGCCGCCGGTGAAGCGGTCGACATCGGGCGGGTCGAATCAGTACGCCAGGCCATTGACGAAGGCGTTTACGAAATCGATCCGCGACAGATTGCCGAGCGCCTGCTGGCGCTGGACGACAACATCGGAGAATAGCCCGCATGCTGCAGGGGCCGGGACAGTTTCGGGATGCGCTGAAACGCTTGCTGCAACTGCAGTCAGGCTGCGCCGATGAACTGCTCGGAACGCTTGAAGCCGAGCGCACCGCGCTCGAGGCCGGTAACGCCGATCAGCTGGATGCGCTGACCGGCGAAAAGTCCGTGCTGCTCGGCCGTCTCGACGAGCTTGGAAAAGATCAGGTCAGTCTGCTGTCCGAGCTTGAGTTTGACAGCAGCGGCAGCGGGCTTGAACAGGCGCTGGCCTGGTGCGACCCGAATCGCGAGCTTGCCGAGCAGCGCCAGGACCTGGGGCGGCGGCTCCAGCGCTGCCGCGAACTGAATCAGCGCAATGGTCTGACCGTGCAATACCGGCTCGGCTACGTGCGCCGCGCACTCGATGTGCTCAACGGTGCGCCTCCCGGCAGCGGTGGCGTCTATGGACCGGACGGCCGCACCAGCAGTGCCTCACCCTCGCGTCTGCTGGCCTCGGGTTGACGCCTCAAACCAGTCCTGATCCGGAACCGATTCGCGAACCTGAGCAGGTTCAGGCGCTTCTGCGGCGCTTGATTGACGCCCGCTGCCTGGTCCACATCTGGCACCCCGATGCGCAGGAGGGCCATCTTTCAACGATCGTCGGCCTCAAGCCGGTCAGCGGAATCTACCTGGATGCTCCGCCGGAATCCGTCATCAAGCTCTACCATCCCGGTGAATCACTCCAGATTCGATCGCAGCTCGAGGGAACCGAAGTCCGCTTTCGAACCCGTCTTCAGCTACATAGCCGCTACGAAAACTATCCCGCTCTGCTGTGCGAATGGCCAACCGAAGTGCACCATTACGAACGGCGCCGCTGCTTTCGCGTCCGGGTCGTCGGCGGCCGCGCCGGTGTCGTGCTCGAACTCGATGACGCTGAGGAACAGCACAGCGGTCGGGTGGTTGATCTGTCGGTAGGCGGGTTCGGCGCTCTCATCGGCCCTGAGGCCCACCTGATTCCGGGCGAGATGCTAGACTGCTCCCTGGACTTGCAGGGACAACGGCTGATCGTCAAGGCGACCGTCCGAAGTTTCGACGATTTGCCGGGAACCCGGTTCTGGAGACTGGGTGCGCGGTTTGTCGAGCTGGAACCCCTGCAGGAACGCCGACTGAGCAAACTGGTATTGGAACTGGAACGACAGTCCATCCAGCATAGCCGGGGACATTAGTCGCCGGAAAAACGACAATTACGGCAGGCTGGTCAGGCATGAGCACACAGTATCCGGCGGCGACGCCGCCCGGCGAGGCCGCTGACAGGGAAGACGGCCCCGAAAATCTGATTTATCTGGCTCGTCAACCGATTTTTGACGACGAGCAAGGCATTTATGGCTACGAACTGCTGTTCCGGGACTCGCGGGAGAATCGCGCCCGTCTCGACAGCGATGGCGCGACCGCCACCTCCAAGGTCATGCTCAACACCATGATGGAGCTGGATCTCAGCCGTCTGGTCGGAAACCGCCTGGCTTTTTTCAACCTTGATCGTCAATTCCTGCTCGCCGGCACCGACCTGCCCTTCAGCAGCGAACACATCGGCATCGAGATCATGGAAAACGTGCCGATCGACGATGAAACCGTGTCTGCCGTTGCCCAACTCTCTATGCTCGGCTACACCATCGCGTTGGATAACTTCATCTGGCGAGAGGGCGTCGAGCGCTTCCTGGAGAACGCCAGTCTGGTCAAGATCGACATCCTGGAACACGATGTCATGGCCCAGATCGAGATCATCAAGAAACTGAAAGATCACGATGTCGACATGGTGGCCAAGTCGGTCGAAACCCGGGCGCAGTTCGAGCAATGTCGACGCCTGGGTTTCAAGTACTTCCAGGGCTTTTTCCTGTGCCGGCCAACGACGATGACCGCCAAGCGCCTGCCGGAAAGCAAGATCAACGTCATGCGCCTGGTCAGGAAACTGCAGAATCCGGACGTGGCGCCAGACGAACTGGAAGCCATCATCCGCAACGACGTCGCGCTGCACTATCGACTCCTGCGCACGGTCAACTCGGCCTATTACGGACTGGCGGTCAAGATTCGCTCGGTGCAGCACGCCATCGTCTACTTGGGAATCCCGGCCATCCGCAGTTGGGCCCGGCTGCAGGTGATGGCCGGCGTCGATGACCGTCCCAGCGAGCTGATGCGACTGGCCCTGATCCGGGCTCGCATGTGCGAAATGATGACCGAGCAGATGGCGAAGGATACGCAGGACATGGCGTTTACCGCCGGGCTGTTTTCGCTGCTCGATGCGCTCATGGATGCGCCGATGAAAGAAGTCATCGACCTGCTGCCACTGGATGATGATCTGGTCGACGCCCTGGTCCGTCGCGAGGGCCCGTATGGCCGGCTGCTGCAGACCGTGGTCAGCTACGAGCGCGGCGAGTGGGACGACATCAACTCGGAGCTGTTTCCGGTCGAGCGCCTGCGCCGCAGCTACCTCGAAGCCGTGGCCTGGGCGACCGAACAATACCTGGCCCTGACCGCATAAGGAATAGCCATGCCGGATCCCAGACTCAAGAGCGCGATCGAGCAGCACCAGGCCGGTCAGCTGCCCGAAGCCGAAACCCTGTATCGGGCGATCCTCGCAGATGACCCCAGCCATCCCGACGTTCATCACCGACTCGGCGATATCGCTTATCGCACCGGCCATTTCCAGGACGCTGCGCGATTACTTCACGAAGCACTGCAGCTTCAGCCGCAAGAACCCGTCATCTGGAAAAACCTGGTCGAGGCGCTGATGAAGGCAGGTTACGAGGACGACGCCGCCAAGGTCGTTGAGGAAGGTCAGCGCCTGGGACTGCTCGAGGCCGAAACCGCGGCACGACCGGCAGGCCCAGCTTGAATTCGACCGACCTGGCCGCTTGTGAGCCAGTCAACGACAGCGAACGGCAGCGCGCAGACCAGGCCGTCGAGCAAGCCCGCCTGCTCTCTGCCACTCACGATTTAGACGTCACCAGATCGGCCTGGCGATCGGCACCGACCGTCGGTCTGGATACCGAGTTTGTGCGCGAACGAACGTTTTTCCCCCGACCGGGGCTGATCCAGGCCAGCGATGGAGCCCAGGTCTGGCTGCTCGATGCCGTGGCGATGGATCAGATGCCGGCGCTGGCCGAGTTGCTGGACCATCGAGATCAGATCAAGATTCTTCACAGCGTTGGCGAGGACATGGAGGTGTTCCGGATCCTGACCGGCACCGTGCCGGATCCGCTGTTCGACACCCAGATCGCCGCGGCCATGCTCGGCCACCCGCTTCAGCTTCGCTATGAACAACTGGTCGGCGAGGCCCTGGGCGTGGAGCTGGCCGGCGGCAAAGCCCGTTCGGACTGGTGCCGTCGCCCCTTAAGCCGAGACCTGCTGACCTACGCCGCCCAGGACGTGATCTGGCTGCCCAGACTTCAGCACTACCTGAGCGAGCGACTTGAGCACGCTGGGCGACTGGATTGGCTGATCGAAGACTGCGCCCGGCTGGTGGCATTGGCGCGCAGCGACGAGGCAGCACCACCGCTGCTGAAGGTCAAAGGCGCTGGACGACTGTCGGATCCCGCTCTGGCCGCCCTGCAGCGGCTGGCCGAATGGCGCGAGAGCACTGCCCGGGCGCGCGACCTGCCGAAAAGCTTCGTGATTCGGGACGAGGACTTGATGCGGCTGGCCGAGGGCGCCGTCAAGGGGCGCATCGACGACGCGCTGCGCGCCCTGCCCGACCCGGTCCGTCGGCGCCACAAGGACCACCTCATCGAGATTCTCGAGATGGACAGCCCGCCCGACTTTGCTCGCCCGGCCGCACTCATGCCGCTGAGCCCGAACCAGCGCGACTGGATCAGCCGAGCCCAGCAGGGCGTGCGCAAGATTGCCGAGGATCTCAACATCGACCCGGCCCTGATCGCCAGCAAGCGCGAACTGACCCGAATCGCGCGCGGCGAGCACCCGGACTGGCTCGATGGCTGGCGCGGCCCCCTGGTGTCCGAACTGCTAGAATCCTGATCCTGTCCAGCCTCGGTAGCTCAGGGGATAGAGCAGCCGCCTCCTAAGCGGCAGGTCGCAGGTTCGAATCCTGCCCGGGGCACCAAAACAATAACCGGGAAAACAACATGGCCATGCTGCAAGGAAAGAAAGCCCTCATCGTTGGTGTCGCCAGCCCGCGCTCTATCGCCTGGGGCATCGCCGAGGCCATGGCGCGCGAGGGTGCTGAACTGGCCTTCACCTACCAGAACGAGAAGCTCAAGAGTCGGGTCGACAAGATCGCCGAACAGACCGGCTCAAAACTGGTGATGCCGCTGGACGTCGCCAGCGACGAGCAGATCACCACGGTCTTCGATGAGATCTCAAGGCACTGGGACGGTCTTGACATTATCGTCCATGCCGTCGGCTTTGCCCCGCGCGAGCAGCTGGAGGGCGAATTTGTTGATGTCGTTGACCGCGAAGGATTTCGCATCGCTCACGACGTCTCGGCCTACAGCTTCGCCGCGCTGGCGCGGGCCGGACGCAAGCTGATGGAGGGACGAAACGGTGCGCTGCTGACCCTCAGCTACCTGGGCGCGGTACGGGCCATGCCCAGCTACAACGTCATGGGGCTGGCCAAGGCCTCGCTGGAGGCGGCTGTGCGCTACCTGGCTCACGGCCTGGGGCCCGCCGGCATTCGGGTCAACGGAATTTCGGCAGGCCCGATCAAGACGCTGGCTGCAGCCGGCATCCCGAAATTCCGGGCCATGCTGGACCATGTCGAGCAGACCTCGCCTCTGCGGCGCAGCGTCAGCATCGAAGACGTCGGCAACGCGGCCGCTTTCCTGTGCTCGGATCTGGCCGCCGGCATCACCGGCGAGATCACCTACGTCGACGCCGGCTACAACATCGTCGGCATGGCCGGCCTGGAATGACCGGCCGGCAACGACCCTAGAGCCGGTCTTCGACCACCTGGATATCGGTGTTCTGGCGGAGATAGGCCAGCAGCCCCAGGACCTCTTCATTGGCCTGGCGGAATCGAATCTGCTGGCGGACCAGGTTACGCTCCTGCTCGGTGGCCTCCACCGGGTTGCCGGGTCGAACCGCTTCCAGGCGGACTAGCGCGTAGCCCTGGCTGCGCGGCAGCACATGCAGGCTGGGCTCGTCGCCCGGGGCAGGCAGACGGAACAGCTCACCCAGCAACTGGGGGCCGTGCTGGAAATCGAAGCGACCCACACTGGGGTGCTCGTTCAGTTCCAGGGCGTCATCTGCAGCCACGAGCTCTGCGAGGTCTGTCTGGGCAGCCTGCTCTTTCAGCGCTTCGGCGCGTTCGCGGGCCAGCTCGCGAGCACCGTCGGCGATCAGGCGTTCGCGAATCCGGTCAGCGACGGCTTCAAGCGGCTGAGGCACGGCGGGAAAGTGTTCCTCGACTTCGATCACGACCAGCTGATTACGATCCAGTTCGATCGGATCCGAAACCGCGCCGTCCAGCAGCACCAGATCGGAAAATGCCGCGTCGACGACCCGCTCGTTCGAGGCAATGCCCTCGACTGCGCCCGCTCGCGAAAACGGCCCGGTCTGGCGAATTTCCAGCGCGAGTTCCTCGGCCAGAGGCTCCAGGCTGGTGGCGTCGGCAAAGACCAGGTCGACAAGACGGTCGGACAGCTCGATGTAAAGCGCCTCGGCCTCGCGTTCGCGATACTCGGCCTGGATTTCATCCCGGGCTTCTTCGAAACTCATGCCCTGCGGTTCGCGGATTTCATCCAGGCGAATCAGATGCCAACCGAAAGGCGTGCGAACCGGCTCGCTCAACTCGCCGCTGAAGGTCAGCGCGAACAAGGCGTTCTCGAACGGTTCAACCATGTCTCCCGGCTCGAGCCAGCCCAGCTCACCGCCCATGTCGGCCGAACCTGGATCATCGGAGAACTCGCGCGCGAGGGCCTCGAAGTCCTCGCCTTCCAGAGCCCGCTCATACAGCTCCATGGCCAGTGCGCGAGCCTGTTCGTCGTCCCGGTCGGCGCCGGTTTCGATCAGGATATGCGAGGCCTGGCGCGCCTCGGGCGTGAGGTAACGCTGGCTGGCCGCCTCGTAGCGCTGGCGCAGTTCCTCTTCGCTGAGCTCGAGATCGCGCGTGAGGGCCACGGTATCAAGCTCGATATAGCGGATGCTGACCTGTTCGGTCGTCAGGAAGTCGCTCTGGTTGGCGGCATAGTAATCGGCCACTGCTTGTTCGGTCACTTCAACCTGTTCACGAAACGGGGCAACCGGGATGTCGATCAGGCTGATCTGGCGCGTTTCGTTTTCCAGGCTGAGCATCCGATCAATCTCGCTCTCGGTGACCACGGTCGAGAACGACACGGTGCTCGGCAGCATGCGCGTCAGCAGATCATCGCGGAGCTCTTGTTCGAACCCGCGCGGCGTGCGCCCGCTGGCGCGCAGTGCCTGGCGATAGGCTTCACTGTCGAAATTGCCGTCAAGCTGAAAGGCCGGAATCTGGGCGATGATGTCGCGCAGCATGGCGGCACTGACCGTCAGCCCCATGGCCTCCGTATGGTGACGCAGCAGGCGCTCGTCAATCATCTGCTCCAGGTGCTGACGCCGGAACACGGGCTGATTGGTGGCGATTTCATCGTAGGCATCTCCCTGCTGCTGACGCAGTTCGGCCCGGTAGCGCGCAAAACTGGTCTGGAACTCGGAGGTGCTGATTTCCTGGTCGCCCACCGTTGCAACGGCGTCCTGGGGTACGGCGCTGATGTAGCTTTCCAGGCCGAAGAACAGGAAGGGAACGGCCAGCAGGCCGAGAATGAAGATGGCAACAATGCCGGTAACGCGTTCGCGAATGGCCTGAAGCATGACGTATACGAAAACCCTGGTCGATGGGACGGTGGAACGATCCGGATGCTCAAACAAACAGGGCGCCCTGGAGGCGCCCTGCAGCTTAGTGGCGGAGTGGACGGGACTCGAACCCGCGACCCCCGGCGTGACAGGCCGGTATTCTAACCAACTGAACTACCACTCCTAAACCTGGTGGGTGCTGACGGGCTCGAACCGCCGACCCTCGCCTTGTAAGGGCGATGCTCTCCCAGCTGAGCTAAGCACCCCGGGCAACAAGCCCG
>JAZBOC010000033.1:0-13812 GCA_036353315.1 Wenzhouxiangella sp.
GCCTGATGGACCTGCGCGGCCTGATCAAGAATCACGTCCAGTCCAACCTGCCTGGCTGAGCCTGTCCTGGGCATGTCCGAGCCCGATCGATCCGGTCCGCTGGCACGCTGGTTTGCAATGGTGGAAGCCGGCGAACTGCAGCTGGATTCTGCTCAGCGGCGCCTGGTGGAAGATCTCGACGATTTGTTCAATCGCCTGTCCGAGGTCCGCCCGGGACTGGTCTATCGCGTTCGGCGATGGCGCGAGACCATACCCGGCCTGTACTTGCACGGCAAAGTCGGGCGCGGCAAGACCCTGCTGATGAACCTTCTGGCGACCAGCCTGGAAAGCACCGATGTGGCCGCAGAGCGTATTCATTTCCATCGCTTCATGGATCGCGTGCATCGTCAGCTCAAGCAACGCGAGGGTGAGCGCGATCCATTGCGGGCCATTGCTGCCGAGATTGCAGGGCGCGTGAAGGTTCTTTGCTTCGACGAGTTTCACGTCAGTGATATCGGCGATGCCATGCTGCTCGGCGAGTTGCTGCAGACGCTGTTTGCCCGCGGCGTCATCCTGGTGGCCACGTCTAATACCGCACCCGATGAGCTTTACGCCAACGGGCTCCAGCGCGATCGTTTCTTGCCCGCCATTGAAGCGATCAAGGCACATTGTCGGGTCGTGGCTCTGAAAGCGGCCGAAGACTTCCGCCTGCGCGAGCTTGCGCGCCATCCGACGTGGCTGAGTCCCCAGACTGACGCCCAACTGACTGAACTGGCCGCCGAGTTCAAGACGCTGGCCACAGGCGAACGCGTTCAAACAGAACCGCTGCGGATTCGCGGCCGCGATGTTGCATCCAAACGTCATGCCGGGTCGGTGGTCTGGTTCGACTTCGACACCCTGTGCCGGGGCCATCGATCAAGCACCGACTACATCGAACTCAGCAAGCGTTTTTCGACCGTCATCATTCAGGACGTTCCGGCGCTGGGCGAAATCGACAACGATGCCGCCAGACGCTTTGTTCACTTGGTCGATGAATGCTACGACCGCGCCGTCAAGCTGATCGTTGCTGCCGCCGTGCCGATCGAACAGCTCTATTCGGGCCAGCGCCTGGCCTCGCCATTCGAGCGCACGGTCTCGCGACTGATCGAGATGCAGAGCCTGGACTATCTCGGCCTGCCCCACCGACCCTGACATGTTCGAAAACCCTCAGGCGCTGGGGGTAATCAATGTTTCGATAACGTGCTCGACATAGGCATCGAAAGCCGGCTCGTCGCGCTCAGGCACCACTTTCTGAGCCTGCAGCTGCAGGTAACCGACATAGCCCGAGTACACCAGGGTGGCTCGACGCTGCGCGGCTTCCGGGCCGAGGCCCAGCTGTTCGAAGGCTGCAGCCAGGTACTGGATGCGGCGCGCCGTCACCCGTTTGAGTACCGGGCCGATGCGGAAATCGTCGGGCAGCGCGCACAGGGCCAGGTAGACACGGTGGGTCAGGGTCTGGCGAGTGGTCCGCCAGACAAACCGGGCCAGCCGCTCGGCCGGGTTTTCGTCGGCGGCCAGCGACCGCTCCAGGTGATCAGCGTCCTGCTGCTCCCAGCGCTTGAGCGCGCTGCAAAGGAGCTCGTCGCGGCCAGGGAAATGCCAGTAGAAGCTGCCCTTGGTAATCTGCAGGCGCCGGGCCAGCGGCTCAACCGCCAGCGCAGCAACGCCTTTGTCAGCGATCAGCGCCAGGGCTGCCTTTTCCCAGTCTTCAGGCGTCAATGAGACCCTGTCGGTGCCTGTTTTTCTTGCAGTCGCGGCTTTACTCATGAAAAGATGGTAGCCGATCTTCCTGCGGACCGGCGAAGCGGCTTGAAAAGCGGCGCCATCTCCGCCATTGATGGACATTGACTCCCATGAAGGCTAACCCCATACTGAAGCGTATGGAAGCAGTGCGCAATCTTCACAACGACATCCGCCGCCGTCAGATCTGGACCGATGACGGCATCCGTCTTCATCTTCGTTACTACGGCGATGATCGAGCGCCGTGCGTGCTCATGGCCCACGGTTTCGGCCAGACCCAGTACGCCTGGGAGGCCACCGGCTGGCAGCTGGCGGCCGCCGGCTGGCAAGCTGTGAGCTATGACGCCCGCGGCCATGGCGAAAGCGATCGCGCACCCAGCGGCGAGTACGATTTCGAACAGTTCGTCGAGGATTTTCGACGGGTGTGCGATTCCTTGCCGAATACGCCGATCGTCATCGGTGCCTCCATGGGGGGTCTGACCGCCTTGCTGGCGCACTCTGAAAAACCCAAGGTGGATTTGCGAGCCATGGTGCTGGTCGATATCGCGCCGCGCTGGGACGAGCGCGGGGTCGCGGCCATGCTCGCGTTCATGCGCCAGCACCCGGATGGCTTTGCCACCCTGGACCAGGCCAAGGAGGCAGTGCGGGCCTTCCTGCCCCACCGACGCCGCAACACCCGCTCGACGGGGCTCAACCGCAATCTTCGCCAGGCGCGCGACGGGCGCTGGTACTGGCACTGGGATCCGGCCATGCTGGCCCTCGCCGAGAAATCGTCCAACCTGCAGTCGCGTCTGCAGTCGGCCAGCCGGCGCCTGAAGATCCCGACCCTTCTGATTGCCGGCGGCATGAGCGAACTCATCGGTGCCGAGCACATCTCCGAGTTTCGCAAGCTGGCCCCGCACGCCGAAACCGTTGAGGTCAGCGACGCCGCCCACATGGTCGCCGGCGACGCCAACGACCACTTTTTGTCTGCGATCACGCCGTTCCTGCGTCGTCAGGCAGAAAAAGGAGCAAGTTCACCATGATCACCCTGCTGTTCTTCGCCGCCGTGCTGGCGACCGTTTTGACCTGTGCCTACTTCAAGACCCGGGTGCCGGTCTGGACCGGCGCAGTCGGCGCGGTGTTACTGGTCTTCAGCCTGGCCGGTCAGCCGGGTTGGCTGGTGTTGACGCTGTCCTGGCTGGTCTTCCTGGTGGTGGCGGTGCCCATGAACCACCTGCCGTGGCGGCGCGAATTCCTGACCCAACCGGTGCTCAAGGCTTTTGCCGGGATGGTGCCGCAGATTTCGGAGACCGAACGGGTCGCGCTGGAGGCCGGCACGGTCGGCTTCGAAGGCGAATTGTTCAGCGGTCGGCCGCGCTGGCAACGGCTGATCAGGAAACCGCTCCATGAACTGACCGTCGAAGAGCAGGCGTTTCTCGACGGCCCGGTCGAAGCGCTCTGCGATATGACCGACGAGTGGGAGGTCAGCCACTACCGTGCCGATCTGCCGGAAGCGGTCTGGGAGCACCTGAAGAAGAACAAGTTCTTTGGCATGATCATTCCCAAGGAATACGGCGGACTCGAGTTCTCGGCCGTAGCCCATCGCGCCGTCCTCGAGAAAGTCGCCGGGGTCAGCTCGACCCTGGGTTCGGTGATCGCCGTACCCAACTCGCTTGGACCCGCCGAACTGCTGCTTCACTACGGCACCAAGGCCCAGAAGGACCATTACCTGCCGCGCCTGGCCGATGGCCGCGAAATCCCCTGTTTTGGCCTGACCAGCACCACGGCCGGTTCAGATGCGACCTCGATTTCCGACTATGGGGTGGTCTGCAAGGGTCAGTACAAGGGCAAGGAAACGCTCGGCATCCGCCTGAACTTCGAGAAGCGCTACATTACCCTGGCGCCCGTGGCCACGGTGGTCGGACTGGCCTTCCGCCTGTATGACCCCGACGGTCTGCTTGGCGACACCAAAGACATCGGTATCACCCTGGCGCTGCTGCCGCGCGATACCAAGGGCATGGAGATCGGCCGGCGCCATTTCCCGCTCAACAACCCGTTCCCGAACGGCCCAATCATCGGCAAGGACGTGTTCATCCCGCTGGACTACCTGCTCGGCGGCACTGATTATGTCGGCCAGGGCTGGCGCATGCTGGTCGAATCGTTGTCGGTAGGCCGAGCCATCTCGCTGCCCTCCTCGGCCACCGGCGGGGCCAAGACCGCCGCCCTGGCCACCGGTGCCTATGCCCGCATTCGCAAACAGTTCAATATGCCGATCGGTCGCTTCGAGGGCGTGGAAGAAGCGCTCGCCCGCATCGGCGGCTATACCTATGCCATGAGCGCGCTCAGCCGTCAGACCGCGTCAGCGGTCGACGACGGCGAAAAGCCCTCCGTGCCCGGGGCCATCGCCAAGTACTGGGCTACCGAGATGAGCCGCGAGGTCATCAAGGACGCCATGGATGTCCACGGCGGCAAGGGCATCATTCTGGGGCCGAAGAACTACCTTGGCCGCGGCTGGCAGGGCGCGCCGATCTGGATCACGGTCGAAGGCGCCAACATTCTCACCCGCTCGATGATGATCTTCGGCCAGGGTGCGATCCGCTGCCATCCCTTCGTGCTCAAGGAGCTCGAAGCCTTGCAGATCGAGGACGAGGACGAACGCCTCAAGACCTTCGATCGCCTGCTGTTCGGCCACGTCGGCCACAGCATTTCCTGCGCCGTGCGTTCCATGGTGCTGGGCTTCAGCGCCGGTCGCTTCGCCGCCGTACCAGGCGATCGCAAGACCCGCAAGTACTATCGCAAGCTCAGCCGATACTCGGCGTCGTTCGCGTTCATGGCCGATATCGCCATGCTGACCTACGGCGGCAAGCTCAAGCAGAAAGAGAAGATCTCGGCCCGGCTGGGTGATGCCCTCAGCCAGATTTACATCTGCTCGGCCATGCTGCGCCGCTTCGAGCAGGAAGGACGCCCGGCAGCCGACCAGCCGATCATGGCCTGGGCCTTCCACGATGCCATCTACAAGACCCAGAACGCCCTGGCCGGGGTGATCGACAACTATCCCTTCGCCTGGGTGCGGCCCTTCCTGCGGCTACTGGTCTTCCCGATCGGGCGCTCCGAGCGTACCCCCAACGATCGCCTTGGCCACAAGGTGGCTGCCCTGCTGCTGTCGCCGTCCGAGACCCGCGATCGCCTGACCCGCGGTGTGTATCGGTCAGACCGCACCGGCTTCCCGATCGGCGTCATGGAAAAACTGCTGCCGCAGGTCATCGCGGCCGAGCCGGTCGAACGCAAGCTGCTCAAGGCGCTGCGGGCCGGCGTGATCGACGGTTATACCTTCGAGGAGCAGATTGCTCAGGCGCTGGACAAGCAGGTGATTTCCGAACAGGACGCTGTGCTGTTGCTCGACGTGCGCAAACGCAGTCTGGAGATCGTGTCGGTCGATGACTTCGACCATGCCGATCTTCAGGCGGGGCTCACGCCAACCGGTGATGCCGCCCGCGGTCAACAGCGCAAGGCTGCCTGAGCTATACTTTTTTGCGACCTTGATCAGCTGATCGGGGTCCAACCGTGTGCAGGTGTCCCGGCCGTCATGGCCGGGGTGAAACGGGAAACCGGTGAATAGTCCGGTACTGCCCCCGCAACTGTAATCGGCGTCGAAGAATGTCCTCGACGCGGCTCCGACAAAAACCACTCTGGCAACAGGGGAAGGGTCGAGCCCGGAACGTCAGCCAACGCTGACTGCCCGCCGAAAGTCAGGAGACCGGCCTGTGCTTTTTTGATCCACCGGGTTGCGGCGGGCAATCGGGAGTGTTCCGGTCGCCCACCGTTTTCGGCCAGGGTGTCCTGGCTCCCATGCTCGCTCTGAGACCCGGATGAACTGCGCGGGTGAGCGCGAGGAGCCTTGAAAATGTCCTTTGTCCGTAAGGCCGGCCTGTCTTTGGCCGGTGTTCTTTGTTGTTCTCTTTCCCTGCCATCGGCCGCCCTGTCGGCCGACGATACCATCGTCGTGACCGCAGCCCGTTCTGATCAGGCGCTGGACCAGGCCCTGGCCCGCACCAGCGTGATCACCCGGGCCGACATTGAGCTGGCCCAGGCCCCTGACCTGCTTGAGCTGTTGCGCCAGCAGGCCGGCGTGGACGTGGCTCGCACCGGCGGACCTGGCGGCCAGACCAGCGTGTTTCTCAGGGGCTCAAACTCCAACCACGTGCTGGTCCTGATCGACGGAGTCCGGGTGGCCGCCGCCGGCACTGGCGGTTTTGCCTGGGAGCTGATCGACCCGGCCTTGGTCGAGCGGATCGAGATCGTACGCGGGCCGCGCGCGGCGCGCTGGGGCTCGGACGCCATCGGTGGGGTGATCCAGATCTTCACCCGCAGGCCTGATGGGCTGCAGCTGCGCGCCGGCTACGGCCGCTACCGCGATCGCAGCCTGAGCGCCGGCCTGGGCGGCAAGCAGGCGGGTCTGCGCCTGGCCGGGCGGCGGGTCGGCGGCTTCTCGGCCCAGAACGAGCGCGGTTTCGCCTTCGATCCCGACGATGACGGCTTCGAGATTCTCAGCGCGGCCGGCGGCGGCGCCCATCGGCTGGGCCCCGGCGTGCTCGACTGGAACGCGCGGATTGCAGACGGTGAAACCGCCTTCGATCGGGGCATCTCGGATGTCACGAATTACGCCGTCTCGCTGCGCTACGATCTTGATCGCGCCGGAGACTGGCGGTGGTCGGGCAGCACCGCACTGTATCGGGACCGGCTGGACACCACGACGGCGTTCGGACAGACCGAGAACATCACCCGGCGTGTCCAGGCCAGCGTCCTGGGCGAGCGGACGCTGAGCCCGGATACCCGCTGGTTGCTGGGGGTGGACGCCTGGCAGGAATCGGGCGTGGCGCGCGGAAGCTGGAACGACTCGCGCCACAACCTCGGGGCCTGGACCGGCGTGGATGGACGACGGGGATCACTGGATTACGAGGCCAGCATTCGCGCTGACCGTGACCAGACCTTCGGCAGCGCGCTGACCGGCAACCTGGCCGCCGGCTGGCGACCCAATGACGCCTGGCGTTTGTTTGCCTCGACCGGCCGCGCCTTTCGGGCCCCGAATTTCAGCCAGCTGTTCTCGCCCGGCTTCTTCGGTGCCTTTGCCGGCAACCCTGACCTGGATCCGGAAACCGCCGTATCGCTGGAGGCCGGCGCCGACTGGCAGTTCGCGCCAACAGCCGGCCTCAGCGTGAGCATCTATCGGACGCGCATCGATGACTTGATCGACTTTGCTGGCGAGAACTTCCAGGCCATCAATATCCGCAGGGCCCAGATCCAGGGCGCGGAGCTGAGCTACCGCCTCGAGACCGAGCGCTGGCGCGGTCGGGCCCAGCTGACCTGGCAGGATGCCGAAGACCGCGACAGCGGCCTGGCGCTGCTGCGCCGGCCCGATGAGAAGGCTGCGGTCAGCCTGGACAGGCGGTTTGCCGGCGGCCACTGGCTGGGCCTGGAGCTGGTCTACACCGGTCGGCGCTTTGACGTCGGTCGGGTGGCGCTACCCTCTCACGTGCTGATCAATCTTCGCGCCGGCTGGCAGCTTAACGAGTCGCTGCGCCTGGAAGGTCGGCTGGAGAACGCCGGTGATCGGTTTTATGAGCCGGCCGTCGGCTTCAACGCGCACCGTCGCTCGCTGTTTGTGGCGCTGAGCTACAGACGCTAAAGGAAAGACGGATCAGCAGGCGATCCGGTCACGCCGATCCTGCGGCGGCGATCGGATCGCCGAAGCAGGACGTGGATGGCGCGCGGTCAGAACATGCCTGTCTCAAGCCGAGCGGCCTCCGACATCATGGCCTGACTCCAGGGCGGATCAAAGGTCAGGGCAACATTGACCTCCTGGATGGTGGGCACGATCTGGACGCGGTCACGGACGTCGGCCACCAGAATCTCGCCCATGCCGCAGCCGGGCGCGGTCAGGGTCATGGCGATATCCACCCGGCGATCGTCATCGGTGATGTGGCTTAGATCGCACTGGTAAATCAGGCCCAGGTCAACAATGTTGATCGGGATTTCCGGGTCGAAGATGGTACGCAGCTGCGACCAGACCAGGTCTTCGACGTCCTTGTCGCTGGCATTGTCGGGCAGGGTCGGACGCGGCGGCGGTTCCTTGCCGATGGCGTCGGCATCATCGCCGGCCAGGCGAAACAGTCGGCCGTCGACATAGATCGTGAAACTGCCGCCCAGCGACTGGGTGATGTAGCCCGTGGTTCCGCTGGGCAGCTCTACCGGCACCCCCTCGGGCACCATGATGACCTCGCAATCGCGCTCGAAGCGGGCCGGCGTGTAGGCGTTGCTGAACATGCAGTAATCAGATCCGGATAAAACAGGATTGAATTGGTCCCTATTATAGCGGTCGACCGCCGGTTCGAATCAAGAGGCCGGCGCGTCGGTCGCCAGTCCCAGGGCCCGCTCGGCGGCCTGGCGGGTCAGCGGGTGATAGCCCGGTCGGGCGCGCTGATAGATCTCGACCGCCCAGTCCCGACCCCAGTCGCTCTTGGCCAGGGCGGCGTAGAGCGGACGGGTGAACTTGTTGCGCCCGACCTCGAGCAAGAAGCGCTCCAGGCGCTCAATCCCTGGCTCGTACTCAGCCTCGATCGAGCGCATCAGCCACAGGTACAGGATCTCGTAGTTGGTCTGCTCGACCAGGTCAAACTGCTCGTCCATCAGCGCCATGGTCCGGGCATCCAGCGCACCGGCCAGCCCGCTCAGGAAATGTCGCCACTGGTGGACCGACCAATCCTCGGTCGGCAACTCGGCCAGCGAGCGCTCGCCGGCCTGCCATTGACGGCGCGCGGCGTCCACCCGCTCGAAGGCATCCGAGACCGGCTCGATGGCCGCGGCCGAGGCCGGCATGCCAGGCTCGTACAGCCACTGATCGATCTCGGCCATGCTCAGACGATCGGGATGCTGGGCAACCAGATACTGCTCGACGTAGGCACGGAAGTCCTCGGAATCGATCGACTGGAAGGCAAAGTGGTCGAAATACTCGCGCAAGAACGCATCAAAGGCGTCGCGCCCGACCCGTTCTTCCAGCCAGTCCATGAAAAAGCCGCCCATGTCATACGGCACCGGCATGAAAGCCTGCTCCGGATCGCGGTCGGACAGATCGCGCACCAGCTGGCGGTCGCGCTCGTCGACCTCGTTCAGCGTCTCGGTCAACTCGTCCCAGGACAGCTTGGCCAGCTGGTTGCGGATTTCGGGACCGTAGAGGGCCTCCATGATCCGGGCCTCGAAATACACCGTGAAGCCCTCGTTGAGCCACAGGTCGCGCCAGGCTGCGTTGGTGACCAGGTTGCCCGACCAGGAATGGGCCAGCTCATGGGCAACCAGGGCCAGCAGGCTGCCGTCGCCTGCGATGATGGTCGGGGTGAGGTAGGAAAGGCGCGGATTTTCCATGCCGCCGAACGGGAAACTCGGCGGCAGCACCAGCAGGTCGTAGCGGCCCCAGCGGTAGGGCCCGTAGAGATCTTCGCCGATCTCGACCATGTCTTCGAGGACGTCGAACTCCTCGGCCGCACGCTCGATCCAGTCAGGCTCGGCGTAGACGCCGGTGCGCGGGCCGGTCTCGGCAAACGCCAGATCGCCGATGGCAATCGCCATCAGGTACGACGGGATCGGCTGGGGCATGGTGAATTGATATTCGCCGGTGTCGTTGCGCTCGAACTCATTACCGTCGGCCCCCATCACCACCATCAGGTCGCGCGGGCCGCGAATGGTGGCATCGAAGGTGTAGCGCACCGCCGGGGTGTCCTGCAGCGGTACCCAGGTGCGCGCGTAGTGCGGCTGGCTCTGGGAAAACAGGAACGGCTTGCCCGAGGAGGTCTGCTCAGCGTCCAGCCACTGCAGCCCGAAGGCCTCCGGCGAGGTTGTGTAGTCAATCCGGACTTCCTGGATGCCGGCCGGCAGGGCAATCACCAGCGGTCGGCCCAGGTGACCCTGATCGGCCCCGAAGCGCCACGAGACCGGCAGGTACTGGCCATCGGGCTGAATGGCGTTGACGTCGCGGATGTCCAGGTCGCGGGTATCGAGCACCAGGCGCTGGAAACCGGGCTCGGGGCGATCCAACTCCAGCACCACATGGCCGCTGAGCGTGCGCGCGCTGAAATCGGCGTCCAGGTTCAGGCGCAGGTGGCGGATGCGAACCTTTTCATACTCGGCAAAACTGTGCGGGTCGCTGCCGACCGCCACCTGGAACTCCGGCGGCGCCGTCAGCGCAGTCGGCGGACCGTCCTGCTGGCAAGCCGACAACAAAAGGATCAAACCGATGAGCGCCGTGGCGCGAATCAAGAAGGACATGGCCGAATTTCCCGGGCTGCAAATACGAAAAAGAAACAGGAACCCAACGAGACTACAGCGCCCCGTCACCTTCCTCCTGGGTGCGGATGCGCACCGCGCGCTCGATCGAGGACACAAAGATCTTGCCGTCGCCGATCCGGCCAGAGGCGGCCGTCTCGACGATGGTCTCCACGACCCGGTCGGCCTGCTCGTCGGGCACGACGATTTCCAGCTTGAGCTTGGGCAGAAAATCGACCACGTACTCCGCGCCCCGGTAGAGCTCGGTATGGCCCTTCTGGCGGCCGAAGCCCTTGACCTCGGTCACAGTCATCCCCGAAATGCCGGCCTCGCCCAGGGCGTCGCGCACGTCGTCGAGTTTGAACGGCTTGATGATGGCGGTAATCAGCTTCATGGGTGTCACCAACGTCTCACTGCTTGGAAAGACCCCATAGTAAACTGCCTGCGATTACAGCAAGCCCCAATTCAACGCAAAGGGGTGCTTCGGCTGGGGCAAGCCGCTGAGGGCCTCGCCACGCGTCGAACTGAAGTGGTTTGCCCCAGCCGAAGCACCCCGTCCCCGAAAAAGCCAATCGCCTCGTGGAGATACCCAGATGCGCCCCGACTTCCAGACCATCGACGAAATCACCCGCCGCCTGGCCGAATCCGTGCCCGGCGAGTTAAAGACCGCCCGCATCGAGCTCGAGCGCCAGTTCAAAAGCGTGCTCGAAAATGCCTTCAACCGGCTCGACCTGGTCACCCGCGAAGAATTCGAAATCCAGAAAAAAGTGCTGCTGCGCACGCGCGAGAAGCTCGAGCGGCTGGAAAAACTGCTGGAAGAAAGAGCGCAGGAAAAACCGGCCTCCGATCAAACCTGAGCAACCGGGAGCTGCCCGAGCAGCCCGTTCGACAACAGGTGTTGAAGCCGGCACAGGGCTACGTGCTACACTGATCCTGTGTTCCGTAGGCATTTCGGAGGATACCGACGTGGCCAATCTCACCCTGAGTCTCGACGATGAACTGCTGCAGAAGGCGCGCGAGGCGGCGGTGCGCGAACACACCTCGGTCAATGCGTTGGTGCGCGAGTATCTGACCCAGTACGTCAATGCCCGGGAGCGGCGTTTGCGCGCGCTCGATGCGCTGGACGCGGTGGCCGAGCGCACCCATTCGGCCAGCGAGGAGCGCTGGGCGCGCGAGTCACTGCACGAGCGCAATGCCGGCTGACTTCAGTCATGCGGGTCTTCATCGACACCAATCTGTGGGCCTACCGACTGGATCGCCGTGAGCCCGACAAGTCTGAGTTCGTCGGCAACTGGTTGCGTGAACTGGCGCTTGAACATGAAATCGTCATCAGCACCCAGGTCTTGATCGAACTGCGCTCGGTGTTGACGCGCAAGCTCAAGCCCGCGCTGTCGTGGCACGAGACTCGCGCCGCGCTCGAAGCACTGGCCGAATTCGAGGTCGTGCCCGCCAATACCAGCCTGGTGCTCGACGCGCACGAACTTTCGCGCGCCCGGAAGCTTTCGTGGTTCGACGCACTCATCGTCGAGGCGGCGATTCGCTTCGGTTGCGAGAGGCTGTATTCCGAAGACCTCGGTCATGAACAGTTGATTGGGGAATTGAAGGTGGAAAACCCTTTTGTCTCCGCGGCGTAGTGGACACGTGAGTTGACTTAGCCCGGACCAGGGTTCCCTGGGCGTGGTCGCGCTTACCGCCACCGACAACCTGCTGGCAGCGACTCCGCCGCACCAGAACGAGGGGCCGTTCTTCCCCGTCCACGAGCAGCCCGACACCGACGCCGACATCACCCTGATCTAGGTCACCGCGGGCGCGCGCAAAATCAGCAACTTCCAGCGCAGTGGGGTCGAGTTGATCAATCCTTGGGCGCCGCGCTGATAAGCCTGTTCACCGAACTCAAGCGCGGGAAGGTGTTCCGGGTGCAGCTCGTGGAGTTCGAGGAGACTCTTTTTCATCATCCAGGCACAACCACGTTCAAACCACAATGAAGCTCTACAGTACTGAAAACGGTATTTTTTTGTAAGCACATCATCGGCTAGGTCAGCAAGACGTCCTTGACCTCGCGCCGCGGCGCGCGATGGGCCGGGGGCTCGGCAAAGCCAAGTCGCAACATGACCTGCGGAAATCGTCCGGGGCAAACGCGATCTGCCAGTTGCCCGCGCAGCTGCTCGACCTGGCAGGGCTGGTTCAGATAACCCGCCTGGACACCGGCGGAAGCGGCAAGCAGCAGCGCCCGCTCCAGGGCCTGGCCGGCAGCCAGCCAGCTGCTTTGGCTTTCATCGGCGGTCGAGATCACGACCAGCGCAGGGGCGTTCAGAGCCAAGTCCTCGTCGGCCTGACCCACCTTGTTGCCCATATCGAAGTTTCTGACCACCAGCCGCGAAATCGGCGCAATCCAGGGACTCATGGCCAGGCCGTCTCTGTCTCTCCTCGGGTGCATCCAGCTGGCAAGCTCCCGGCGCCAGCTCGAGTTTGAAAACTGAATCCGGTCGCCCTCGGCGACCAGCTCGGCCAGAACGCTGCGATCCTCATCGCCGACTTGATGCAGCCTGGCACCTTCGCGACCAATCGCAGCATCCAACTCTGCCGGCAAAGTGTCGGGCAGCTCGCGATCCAGAAAAGCTTCTCGCGTGGAAAACCGCTCGCTGATCGCCGTCTCAAGCCCCGCCAGCGCAGCCTCGACTTCGCCTTCCTCCAGGCAGACGGTGGCAAAGTGGTCGGGGTGCTCGGATTCCAACCGGGTGGCCACGGCCATGCCCGGCGCTGCCGCCGCGACCCTGAGATTGAGCAGTGCCGCCCCGCAGCTGATGGTGAGCTCACGATCGCAGGGATCGTTGACCGGCAACGCCCTGGTCCGATCAGCCCACAGTTCGATCGACTTGTCCGCGACCCGGAACTGCCAGGGCTGGGTATTGTGCGAAGAGGGTGCTGCAATTGCAGCTTTGATCAGCTCAATGGTGTTCATGCCTCGTCTCCGACTCATTGCAGGACGTCTGACCTGCTGATCTAATCTCTCACTTTTCGCACCTCGTAAACGCCTTTCGGGCCGAAATCCATTCGTAAACGGAGCGCTACGGCATCGGCGAGGCGTGGTCCACTAGCGCCGCACCCGCCCGGCCAGCCACACCGCCAGCACGATAATCGTCCCGCCGACGATCAGCCGCGGCCAGTCGGCGTCGCGGTTCCAGATCAGCACGTTGACCAGGATGCCGGCCGGGATGAGCAGGTTGTTCATCGCCGCCAGCTGGCCGGTATTGACCTGGCGCGCGCCGATATTCCAGCCCAGGTATCCCAAACCTGAAGCCCCCAGCCCCAGCCACAGCAGCACCCCCCACTGCAGCGGCGTTGCCGGCAGCCGGGACAGGTCGCCAAACAGGATCAGCGCCAGGCCCGAGACCAGCACGCCGCCGAGGAAGAAAAACCCGAACACCTGCACCTGCGACATCGCCGGCGGCAGCGCGGTGCGCTTGTACCAGACCTGGCCGAAGGCAAAGCACAGGTTGGCCGCCTGGATCAGCACGAAACCGGTCACCACGTCGCTGCCGACCCCGGCAAAGCGGATCACCACGGCACCGGCCACCGCCAGTACCGCGGCCAGCCACCAGGCGGCCGGCAGCCGGCGCCGCCCGATCAGGCGCTCGTCGATCAGGGTCACATACAGCGGCGTGAGCGTGGTGAACAGCAACAGCTCCGGCACGCTCAGGTGGGCAAAGGCGTGGAACAGGAACAGATACATCAGCCCGATCTGCACCGCACCGA
>JAZBOC010000034.1:0-7126 GCA_036353315.1 Wenzhouxiangella sp.
AAGGCCACGGCTCGTCGTGCTCGGCCGCCAGCCGCGAGGCAATCGGCTCCAGCCCCAGGGCTTCCTCGAACTCGTGGATGAAGCGCGCCAGCCCGTCGGGGTTCTGAACCGGATTGATGAAAACCAGGCTCTGTTCCAGGATCTCGTCGACCACCGCGTCGCTGTCGGCGGCCAGCAGGTGCAGGGCCAGCTGCATGGCTGACTCCGAAGGAGAAATTTCGTTGCCGTGGACGGTGGCGGCGTACCAGTACGTACCCGGCACACGCGCCAGCGCCTGCTCTACGGCTGAAGAGTCGTGCCGGTGCGGGTGGGCGATGATCTGGATATCGGCACGGATCTCATCGAGACTCGCGATCCGCTCCGGTGTGCCGATGACGGCGTAGAACAGCTCGCGGCCCTGCCAGCTCGTGGCGTAGGGGACCAACTTGATTCGCTCCGGCCAGGTTTCTGCCAGTGCTTCGAACCACGTCCGGATCTGGGCCGGTGTGCTGATTCGCTCGCCGAGCTTGTGGCCGACGACTTCCTCGAACAACGGCGCTTCGTCGACGTAGCGGGTTTCGGGCAGGAACGGGCTGTCGGCGGCGACAATCAGGGGGCTAAGCAGCAACAGCAGAAATAGCAGCAGCGCAGGCATGGCAGAACTCGAATGGGATTGGGCCGACAGCATACCCAAAAGCGAGGCTTGGCATTGGCTGTGTTCGGTTGAAGGGCCACACAGGGATCTTTGTGCGATACCGCACATAGCCAACAATCACTCCTGCGTTATCATTGGGTTGGGTGGGCAAGGCAGAGTAGGCGTGGGCTGTGAAAAATCATCCAGAAGGCAATGAGTTGCTGGCGGCGCTGCCCCAGTCATCCCACGCGCGGATTTTCCCTTTGCTGCGCGAAGTGGATCTTCCGCTCGGTAAAGAGGTGTACGCGGCGGGTCAGGTCGAGAACATGGTTTATTTCCCGATCGACTGTATCGTCTCGCTCCTCTACGTGATGGATGATGGACACTCTGCCGAAATCGCCGTGGTTGGACGAGAGGGCATGATGGGGATCGCGATGTTGCTGGGTGGTAACAGCATGCCCAACTGTGCGATCGTCCAGAGCGCGGGTTCAGCCTACCGCTTGCCCTCGACCGACTTCAAGCGTGAGTTTGACAGGGATCCAAATGTGCGAATGTCGGTCCTGAGGTACCTTCAGGCCTTGTTCACCCAGATGGCCCAGACCGCAGCGTGTAACCGCCATCACTCCATAGAACAACAGCTTTGTCGCTGGCTGCTGCTGTCGCTGGATCGACTGAATGGCCAAGAATTGACCATGACTCAGGAGCTGATTGCCAATATGCTCGGGGTGCGCCGGGAGGGCGTGACCCATGCGGCCGGTCGCCTGCAGAAACTGGGCCTGATTCGCTACCAGCGCGGACACATCACCGTTCTGGATCGCGCCGGGCTGGAACGAAGGTGCTGCGAGTGCTATCAGGTGGTCAAGGACGAAGCCGATCGCCTTGCGGCTAGGCACGAGCGGTTGTTTGAATTCACAGAGTCAGCCGATAGCGCCGCCTGAGCATTGGGGCAATTTGCCGGGCAGCTTTGGCGTCACCCTTTTTTAGCGGACCCTGTCGACCAGCTCAGTCCTCGACTTTTTCCAGAATCGCACTGACGATATCGTGCATGGTCAAAATGCCTTCCAGCTCGTTGTTGCTGGAGACGATCACGCGCTTGATATCCAGATCAAGCATCATCTGGACCGCATGGCGGACTTCCAGCTGGCGTGGAACGGTCACGGCCGGCTTGCTGGCGATATCGTAGACATTGATCAGGTCAACATCGCCTTCTTCCTGGACCACGGTGCGCAGAATCGTCGTGTAAGTGACGATGCCCCAGGCGTCATGATCGTGTCGCTTTTCCACAACCAGCGACTTGACGCCCCGGTCGCGCATCATTTCCATGGCTTGGCGAAGGGTTGCCATGCATGAGATGGTGACCACATCAGACACCATCATGTCTCCGACCAATTTGCGTGAGGCCTGCACTGCCATCGGGTCTTCCTCCTAGACTTCGTCTTCAAGATGTTTGGTGAACTGGTCGACATCACGCGTATCAATGCCGCCGAGGTGTTCCAGGGGGACGGTGAATGCAATCCCGCTGGGGTTGTTGTCCAAATCAAGCTCCCGGATCAGCGCCTTGAGGACCTGGAGCGAAAGCTTTTTCTCGAGCACGAACAGCAAGACGGACTGGGCACCCTCGTAGGTCAAGCCGAAGAACGTTTTCTTGACGTCGGAGGTGATGCCTCGCGCATTCAGCAAGGTGACCGATCCGGCACCTGTTTCGCGCGCGATGTCGATAGCCTTGTCCTCCATTTCTTCGGCCAGGATTGCCACAAGAACAGAAAATTTCATGGTTTATCCACCTCTGGTTCGGGCCTGGAATTCGGCCATGATTGCATACAGCATGACGCTGAGGATCGGAAAAATCGAGGCAAACGCGATCAGTCCGAAGCCATCGATCATGACGTTACGCCCCTCGATCTGGGTGGCCAGGCCGATGCCTAAGGCCGTGATCAGGGGCACGGTGACCTCCGAAGTCGTCACGCCCCCGAGATCATAGGCGAGCGCGATGATGTACTTCGGCGCCAGCCAGGTCAGCAGGATCACCATCGCATAGCCGACGATGATGTACAGGTGAATCGAATCCCCGGCAATGATCCGATGAACGCCGATGGTAATGCCCACGGCAACGCCAAGAGCAACGACCAGCCTGATCGCGTTGCCGTTGATCTTGCCTTTTGCCGCTTGTTCAGCCTGCCTGCCCACCGCGATGAGGGCCGGCTCGGCCATGGTGGTGGCAAAGCCGATGGCAAACGCGAACAGGTAAAGCCAGAACAGGCTGCCGTGGGCGATCAGTTGTTCAGCCATGCTCTCGCCGATTGGAAACAGGCCCATTTTCAGACCGACGACAAAGGCATACAGGCCGATAATGACCAGCGCGAAACCGAATATCACCATGGGCAATCGCGGCAGGGCCTTGCGAATCACAAGATACTGAAAGAACAGGATGACCAGCACGATCGGCAGCACGTCGCGCACCATCTTGAGCAGATCGCTGAACAGCCCGCCGCGGCTATCGGACGCACCGGTGTCGATCGGCTCCGGCAATGTCTCTCCCAGTCCCGCGCTGTCGATACGGGTGTCCTCACTGCCTCCGAACACGACGATGCCGTAGGCCTGAACGGTAATCATGGGCACCATCACCGCCAGTGCGACCAGCCCGAAGCCGTCGATCAGCGGGTTGCGTCCGCGGATCGAGGCCGCCAGCCCGAGTCCGAGTGCGGCGATCAGCGGGACCGTGACGATGTTGGTCGTCACACCGCCGGAGTCATAAGCCAGGCCGACGATTTCGGGCGGTGAGAAGAAGGTGACCGTGACCACGGCCAGATAGCCACCGATCATCATCCAGTGCAGCGGCCAGCCAAGAATGATTCGGACAACGCCAACGGCGATGACGGCACCGACCGAGGTCGCGACCAGGATTCTCAGGGTCCATGGATCGATCTGGCCTTGGCTGATGGTCTGGGCTTGCTCGGCCACGGCAATCAGTGCCGGTTCTGCGATCACGGCAGAAAAGCCCATGCAGAAGCCGAAGATCATCAGCCAGGGCAACGAGCCCTTTGACGCAAACTCGTCGGCCAGGCTTTTCCCGACGGGGAAAATGCCCATTTCCAGACCCTGCAGGAAAAGCGCCACGCCGAGCACGACGATGGCCAGGCCGATGATCATGGAGCCCAGGCCGTCCGGTATATCCTGCAGCACGGCGAACTGGAACACGGCCACCACGATCACGATGGGTAGCAGGTTGCGGCCTGAATGCAGCAAGGTATCCAGAAACTGGCGGACGAGGGGATTCATGCCGAAATCAAGTCAACGCCAACATCTGGAAGACACATTTTATTCTAGGCTAATCCTCGGACGAGCAGGCCGCCGCGGCGGGTGAGGCCTCGGCGTTCGCTTGCCTGGGGGGCATTCAAGCTGGCGGGCGTTCCTGTATCGCTTCGAGCGCATGGCCAGCCATACTGATCCCGGCCTCCTGCATGGTCAGGTAAGTTTCGTCGGCACCGGCCTCGCGGATCATGTCGACGTTCTCTTCAAACAGCGCGTGCGTGATGATGGCGCCGGTGAAGCCGCGTTCGCGCAGCTTCCTGGCCGCAATGAGCTTCGATTCGAGGTCGTCTACGGCGAGCACGGCCACTTCCAGCCGGTCGAGCCGCACGCTTCTCCAGAATTCACTGTCTTCGGCGTCGGCGAGAACGACATCGCGGCCGGCCTTGCGATGTTCATCGACTCGATAAGGATCCGCGTCAATCCCGGTGATGGCCCCGACTTTCGTCGCGATGGCGCTGTATGCGGCCGTACCGGTCCGGCCCATGCCGAAGATCATGATGCGGGTGCGACTGAGGTCCGGCGGGATTTCGTCGGGATGGACATCGTCGCGCTGGTAGCGAAGCAGCAAACGCTCCATGCGCTCGAAAAGCGGGTGGGCCATGTGATTGAGCGGTGCGGTCAGCGTGAACGATAGTGCAACGGTCAGGGCCAGCGGCACCAGCCAGTCCGACAGCAACGGCAACCCGGCGGCCACAATGAGACCAAACTCGCTGTAGGCCGACAGGCTCAGTGCGGCGAGGAAGGCGTTACGAGCTCTGAGTCTGAACCGGGTAAGGATCAGATAGAACAACATGCCCTTGAGTGGCAGGACCAGGACCATGACCAGGGCGAAAATCCAGTCGTTCAGGTTCGGCAGGCCGGACATGCCGATTTGAAGGAAGAATCCGACCAGGAACAATTCTTTCAGTCCCCAGAGCGATTCCGACAGCTCGCCGGCCTGCGGGTGGTTGGCCAGCAACATGCCCATGACCAGCGCGCCCAGCTCCGGGCTCAGGCCAACAGACTCGAAGCCGATGCCGCCGAGGACAAGCGCGAGCATCATCCCCATCAGCACCAGCAGCTCATCGTGGCCGGTGGCGTTGATCAGCCAGTACAGGATGGGCCGAAGCAGGGGAACAACGAAGATGAGCAGCGCCCAGGGTGACGGTTCATGTCCCCCGCCCAGGCTGAGTACAACCAGGGCAATCAGGTCCTGGATGATCAGAATGCCAATGGCAACCCGGCCGTGGAAGGCGGTGAGTTCGCGCTTGGCCTCGAGCATCTTGGCCGCCAGCACGGTACTGGAAAACGCCAGCGCGATGCCGACCGGAAGCGCCAGATTCCAGTCCAGCCCCATGAAGAAATGCAAGCCCGGTGCAAAGACAGCCACGGTAATGGCAAAGTGCAGCACGCTGCCGCCCAGCACCTCCGGCCGGACCAGCTGCCGCCACTTCAGTTTCAGTCCGACGGTGAACAAGAGCAGCAAAACGCCCAGATGGGCGACATGGTTGAGCACATCGCCGGTGAACGCGGGCAGCAGGCCGAAGCGCTGGCCGAACCAGTTCAGACCGAATCCGGCTGCCAGAAAACCCACCAAAGGCGGCAAGCCGATCTGCTTGACCGCCAATCCCAGCACGAAGGCGAGGGTAATGCTGAACACTTCGAGCATTGCCATGACAAAGAGAATAGCCGACCTTTGGGTTACCGGCAGGGAAACATGAAAGCTGTGGTTCGGCCCAAGTTCTTGAGGCAGATTCTTAATCCTGGAGGTTGGGTTTGCCCCGTGCGCGCTTGATCTGCCCGCGCTGACGCTTGGCTTCCAGCCGTTTACGCTTTGCGGTCCTGGTTGGACGGGTCGGTATGCGGCGGCGCGGCGGCTGGCTGGCCTGTTTGATCAGCTCGCCCAGCCGGGCGCGCGCGTCTTCGCGGTTGCGCCGCTGGCTGCGGTGGCTTTTGGCCTCGATGGTGAGGACGCCTTCGCTGTCGATGCGGCGGCCAGCCAGGTTGATCAGCCGGGTCTTGGTGGCCGGATCGAGAAAACTGGATCCGGCGACGTCAAAACTCAGTTGCACGCCCGTTTCGGTGCGGTTGACGTGCTGGCCGCCCGGTCCGCCGGTCAGGATGAAGCGCTCCGAGAGCTCTGATTCCGGCGGCAGAAAGCGGCTTTGGGGAAACGAACTCATGGCGAAGCTCTACGCGTTCAGCGCTGACGCCGCCCGGTCAAATGCCTCGAACAGGCGATCTGTCTCGGTCAGCGCGTTGGGCCAGTGCGGCGACAGCCGCAGCCAGCCGTCGGGACTGCCGCAGCTCACGCCGTGCTCGGCCAGCGTTGCTGCCCAGGCCGGGGTGGTGTGCGGATCCGCCGGGCGCACGCTCAGAATGCCGGAGCGCCCGCCGGGATCGTGCATGCGCGCGCTCTCGAAACCACGCTCAATCAGACCGGGTTCAACCGCATCGTGCCAGGCCTGGACGTGGTCGAAGACCTTCTCGACACCCAGCTGTTGGATCAGCCCCAGGCTGGCTTCCAGCCCGGCGGTGGCCAGCACGTTGAACGTGCCGGCTTCGGCCATGCGCGCGCTGGGCACGATGGGCCGGTCGTAGCGCAACTGGCCGGGCCCGTCGGTCAGAAAGGCAAACGGCTCTTCGTGGCTCAGCCAGGCGGCTACGTTGGGCTGCAGCCGCTCGGCGGCCTGGGGCGCGGCGTAAAAACCGGCCAGTCCCTCCGGTGCCATCAGCCATTTGTGGCTGCCGGCGGTGAGGTAGTCGATGCACATGGCCTGAACGTCCAGCGGCACGACGCCGGCGGCCTGAATGGCATCGACGAACAGCTCTGCTCCGTGATGGCGGCACATGGCACCGATCTCGGCCAGCGGCATGCGCTGACCCGTCGTGAACTGCACAGCGCTGATCGCCACAAGGCGCACACCCGACCGCAGCTGATCATCCAGCCGCTCCAGCGCACCGGCTCGGTCGTGCCGGAAAGCGTCGGCCTGCATCCACACGATCTCCAGGCCATGCCGACGCGCGGCTTGCTGCCAGGGTGTGATGTTGGTGGGAAACTCGCCTTCGAACAGTACGATCTTCTCGCCGTGCTGCCAGGGCAGACACAGCGCCACGGTCATCACCCCGGCCGAGGTGTTGGGCACCAGTGCCATATCGTCGGGCTGGGCACCGATGAGCCGGGCCAGCTGCCCGCGCACGCGCTCGCGGCGGTCCATCTCC
>JAZBOC010000035.1:0-3980 GCA_036353315.1 Wenzhouxiangella sp.
GGTTTCTTCGCACAGGCTGCGGCAGATTTTCAAGTCCTTGAGCAGCAGCGCCGGCGCGAAGCCGACCTCGAACTCGTCGGCCAGCATGGTTCGGCCGCGCTTTTCCAGGAACCAGCTGTTGGCGGCCCCGCCGGAGAGCAGTTCGAGCATGTGTTCGCGCGGCAGGTCGAGCTTGTCCATCAAGGCCAGGGCTTCGCACACCGCTTCGGCAATGCCGGAGACCATGAGCTGGTTGACCGCCTTGGCTGACTGGCCGCTGCCGGCATGGCCCAAATGGTGGGTCACTCTGGCATAGGCCAACAGCTGCGGCTGAACGGCCTGAAAGGTATCCCAGAGCCCGCCCGCCATGATCGCCAGCTGGCCCTTGATGGCGCCCTCGACCCCGCCGGTAACCGGGGCGTCGATAAAGCCCACCTCGCGTTCGGCCAGCTTTGCGGCCAGCTTTCTGGCTGTGGCCGGGCTGACCGTGGAATGATCGACCAGGATCTGGCCCGCCTGGAGGGCCGGCAGCAGTTCGTCGACGACGGCGGCCAGATCGTCATCGGCCGACACGCACAGCATGATCACCTGGCAGCGTTCAGCCAGGGTCTGCAGAGTGGTCGCGGCAAGGGTGTCGGGATGTTGCTCGGCAAATGCGGCGGACTTGCTCAGAGTCCGGTTCCAGACGGCCTTCAGAAGTCCCGCGGCGTGCAGATGTCCGGCCATCGGCCAGCCCATCGCGCCGAGGCCGATCCAGCCGGTGTTGGCTTCGGTCATTCGTCTGTCTCCAGGTAGGTGTAGGCCGACAGGCCTTCGGCCAACAGACGCTCCAGGGCGTCGGCCTCGCCGCGCGCCAGCCCGGCCGCGCCGACCTTGGCCCGGCAAGCGGTCATCAGCGCGCGCGGATCGTAGCCGCACAGGGCCAGCAGCATGTCGGCTGAATCGCCGGCGCGGTCATTGTCCAGGCGCAGGATATTGCCGTCGAGGCTGGCATCGACGCTGTCGGTGTCGCCGAACAGGTTGTGGATGTCGCCCAGGGTTTCCTGGTACGCGCCGGCCATGAAAATTCCCAGCAGATAGGTCTCACCGGGTGCGATTTCGTGGACCGGCAGGGTGGGCTCGAGCAGGCCGCGGTCGACGTACTGATCAATTCGCCCGTCGGAGTCGCAGGTCAGGTCCTCGAGCACCGCCCGGGCGGTCGGTTCTTCGTTCAAACGACTTAAGGGCACGATCGGAAAGACCTGGTCGATGGCCCAGATGTCGGGCAGCGACTGGAAGATCGACAGGTTGATGAAGTACTTGTCCGAGAGCTGATAGCGAATGCGGTCGCGCAGTTCGCGGTGGCGGCGGTGCTCGGGGTCCAGGCGCGCCCCGACCGCTTCGAGAATGGCGTAGTACAGCGGCTCGATCCGGGCCCGGTCGGTCAGGCTGAGATCGCCGTACAAAAACAGGTTCCTGCCTTCTTCGAGCAGGTGCTCGGCCTCCAGGAACAACTCTTCGGGCTCGAGCCGGTCGATGCCGTCGAGCACCTCGAACATGCCCCGGATGACGGCGTGATCGTCCTCGCCGGGCGGTCCCGGCGTGCGCGGCAGGCGCTCGGTGGCGGTCACGTTGGTGATCAGAACGGCGTGGTGAGCGGTCAGCGCCCGGCCGGATTCAGACAGCAGGTGGGGAGGTTCAAGATTCCGCTCGCGGCACAGCTCGGCCAGACCGGAGACGATGGCGTGGGCGTATTGCGAAAGCGAGTAGTTCATCGAGCAGAAGCTGCGGGTGCCGCCGCCCTCGTAATCCACCCCGAGTCCACCGCCGATGTCCAGGTAGCGCACCTGCACCCCGGCCGCGCTGAGCTCGGTGAAGTAGCGGCCGGCTTCGCGCACGCCGCGCTGGATGTCGCGCAGGTTGGAAATCTGCGAGCCCATGTGAAAGTGGAGCAGGCCCAGCCAGTCCAGACAGCCGGCGGAGCGCATGGCCTCGACCAGCTCGAGCAACTGGCTGGCGGCCAGGCCGAACTTGGCCCGCTCGCCGCCGGTGTTCTGCCAGTTGCCGGTGCCCAGCGAGGCCAGGCGCAGGCGAACGCCGATCGTCGGGGTCACGCCAATCGTCCGGGCTTCGCGCTCGATCAGCGGCCACTCGCCCGGCTTCTCGATCACGATGACCGGCTTCAGGCCCAGCTGGATTCCGCTCAAGGCCAGACGAATGTAGGCGGCATCCTTGTAGCCGTTGCAGATGATCGTGGTGCCGGGTCGGCTGACCGCCAGCGCAGTGATCAACTCGGGCTTGCTGCCGACCTCCAGACCCAGTCCGTCCATGCCGGCCAGGGTGCGCACCACAGTGGCCTGCTGGTTGACCTTGATCGGGTAGACCGGGGTGTAGCCGGCCGGGTAGTCGATATCTTCCATAGCCCGGGCAAAGGCGTCTTTGAGCTGCACGACACGCTGGCGCAGGATTTCCGGAAAGCGCACCAAAAGCGGCAGGCGCAGGCCCTGCGATCGGGCCGCGTCGACCACCTCGGCCAGGGCAATGCCCTCGCCCTGCTCCAGACTGGGCCGGGCCAGCAGGCGGCCTGAGACATCGATATCGAAAAACCCCTCCGACCAGCGCGCCATGGCGTAGCGGCGTCGGGCCTCGGCAACGGGATCAGGCTTCATGGTCGGCTCTCGGGTAGTTAAGGTGAAGAACACGGGACGCGATTGTAACGCCCGCCCCGAGAACCCGGGCGTATCCAAGGTAAGATGCCGGTTTTCGCGTTCGACCTGGAGCCTGCGCCATGCTGCCCGCCAACGAAAAGTGGTTTACCGAAGTTTGCAAGGATGCCGCCTCGGCCATCTCCTGGAAGATCGAGGCCCACCTGGCCCACGAGACGACCGATTTCCAGACTATTGATATTTATCGCACCAGCCAGTGGGGCAATCTGATGGTCATCGACGGTTTCGTCATGCTGACTGCTCGCGACAATTTTCTCTACCACGAGATGCTCACCCACCCGGCCCTGTTCAGCCATCCGGACCCGAAGCAGGTGGTGATCATTGGCGGCGGCGACTGCGGCACGCTGCGCGAAGTGCTGGGGCATCAGACCGTCGAGTCGGTCACCCAGGTCGAGATCGACGAGCAGGTTACCCGCTTAGCCGAGCAGTATTTCCCGGAGCTGTGCGAGCGCAATTCCGATCCGCGCGCGCGCCTGTTGTTCGACGACGGCCTGGCCTACATCAAAAACGTTGACCCGGGCAGCATCGACGTGTTGATCATTGACTCAACCGACCCGATCGGTCCGGCAGAAGGTCTGTTTGGCCCCGGCTTCGTCAAGGATTGTTTCGCTGCCCTGGCACCGGGCGGGATTCTGGTTCAGCAAAGCGAGTCCCCGCTGATCCATCAGGACCTGATTGAAGGTGTGCGGGCCAATGTGGAGGCCGCCGGCTTCGACGATATCCGGACTTTGGGTTTTCCACAGCCCTGCTACCCCTCCGGCTGGTGGTCGGCCACGCAGGCCCGCAAAGGCGGAATGATTGAGCCGGTCAGCCCGGAACGCTTTGCCGCCAGCGGAATCCAGACCCGCTACTTCAACCCGGGCGTGCACGTGGGGGCGCTGGCGACGCAGCTGCCTTGAACATCTGTGGGCCAGTTGTCGGTTTCAGTTAGCCGTGAGACCCACGCCAACGCGGCTTCATGGTCGACGACGCGCCCAGCATCAACGTCGGCCAGCGCTTTCCGTGTCATTTCGTCGTGACCCAGACGCTCCTCGTTGGCGTTTGTCACAGCAGTTAGGCAGCGCTGGTCTCTACTTCCGCCGCAATCCGGTCGCCAGACTCGCGTTCGGCCACAGCCAGCTCGAAGCTGGTCTGCAGATTCAGCCAGAAGCGAGCGCTGTTGCCAAAGAAATGGCCCAGCCGGAGCGCAGTGTCGGGAGAAATGCCACGCTTGCCGTTCAGAATATCGGTCAGGCGCCCGGAAGGCACCCTCAGCGCCAGCGCCAGGCGGTTGGCAGACATTTCTCTCGCCGCCAA
>JAZBOC010000036.1:0-10485 GCA_036353315.1 Wenzhouxiangella sp.
CGGCTGCGGTGTGCTGATCCGCCAGCCGACCGAATTCTTGCAAGCCGTTGCGAGCGAAGCAGCCATCGCCCTGAGCGACCGCTTTGCTGCAGGCACCATTTTTCTCGACTCGGACGGTCTAGCCTCTCAACAAAAGTCCCGACTGGAAAGCGAACTGATTTCGGCCGGCCTGGAGCCAGCCGGCTGGCGCGAAGTGCCAGTAGATCCGGAAGCGTGCGGCGAGCCGGCTCAGCGCACCCTGCCGCGTATTGAGCAGATCTTCGTCAACGCACCTGAGGGAATGGACCGGGCCGATTTTGAGCGGCGCCTGTATCTGGCTCGCCGGCGCTGTGAACTCTCGACTCCGGCTGAAGAACGCTTTTATGTTGCGAGCCTGTCGAGCCAGACCGTGTCTTACAAGGGCATGGTGATGCCGGAGTATCTGGCCGAGTTCTTTCTGGATCTCAAGCATCCACTGATGAAGTGCTCAGCCGTCGTTTTTCATCAGCGCTTCTCGACCAACACGCTGCCGCGCTGGGAACTGGCCCAGCCGTTTCGTCTCTTGGCCCACAACGGCGAAATCAACACCGTTCGCGGCAACCGCAACTGGACCCGGGCCCGTCGCCAGCTGCTGGCCTCCCCGCTGCTGCCTGAGCTGGCCGAAATCGACCCGCCGGTGGCGATGCACGGTTCGGATTCCAGTTCACTCGACAACATGCTCGAGTTGCTGATGATCGGGGGCATGCCCCTGCCACAGGCCGTGCGCATTCTGGTTCCACCGGCCTGGCAGACAGCAGATAACCTCGACGGGGATCTTCGCGCTTTCTACGAGGTCTTCAGCTTTCACCAGGAAGCCTGGGATGGACCGGCCGGGCTGGTCATGTGCGACGGGCGCTTTGCGGTCTGCGCGCTGGATCGGAATGGGCTGAGGCCGGCTCGGTGGACGCTGACCAGTGACCAGAAGCTCATCGTGGCCTCAGAAACCGGTGTGGTCGACGCCGAACCGTCGCAGGTGCTGCGGCGCGGACGACTCGGGCCTGGGCAAATTCTGGTCGCCGACCTGGAAAGTGGCGAGTTGCTGGAAAGCAGCGATGTCGACAACCAGCTCAAGTCGGCCAAGCCCTGGCAGGAGTGGCTGAAGTCCGGCATCCAGTATCTGGACTCGGAGTTGATCGACGTCCACATGGCCGCAGAACCCTTCGACGAGGACACACTGGCCACTTACCAGAAGATGTTCAATCTGTCGCGGGAAGAGCGGCGCGAAGTCATTCAAGTACTGGCCAAGACTCAGGCTGAAGCGGTCGGCTCCATGGGCGACGACACGCCCATGCCGGTGCTTTCGACTCGGGTGCGTTCGCTGTACGACTGCTTCCGCCAGCAATTCGCCCAGGTTACCAACCCGCCGATTGACAGCTTGCGCGAGCGCATCGTCATGTCGCTGGAAACCGGCATTGGCCGTAAAGGCAATATCTTCAAAGCCGGACCTGAACTGGCCGAACGGGTTGTTCTCAACTCGCCCGTTCTGAGTCAGCGCAAGCTCAGGCAACTGATCAACGCACCGCAACTCGGGATCCCTTCAGCCTTTATCGATCTGAACGTACCGGAAGATCAGCCGTTGTCAGAGGCGCTGACCGCAATGTGCGAACAGGCCGAACGCGAAGTCGCCGAAGGCAAGCTGATCCTGCTGATTTCAGATCGCTACCTCAAGAAAGGTCATCTGCCGGTCCACGCCCTGATGGCCACCGGTGCGATCCACCATCACCTGGTTGAAACAGGTCAGCGCCCCCTCTGCAGCCTGATTGTGGAGACAGGAACGGCACGCGATCCCCACCATTTCGCCGCACTGATCGGCTTTGGAGCGACGGCGGTCTATCCGTATCTGGTGTATCAGACCCTGCTGGCTATGGTCACGACCGGTGAGATCGGAGAAATCCGCGACCGCTCGCTTGAACTCGGTCGGGCCTATCGCCGGGGGATCCGAAAAGGGCTGTTCAAGATTCTCTCGAAGATGGGCATCTCGACCATCGGTGCTTACCGAGGTGCCCAACTGTTCGAGATCGTCGGACTGGCCGATGAAGTCGTCGATCAATGCTTCCCCGGTGCCGTCAGCCGCATCCAGGGTGCTGATTTCGGCGATCTGCACGCAGACCAAAAAGCGCTGGCCCGCTGGGCCTGGGATGTCCGCGTGCCAATCGAGCATGGCGGGCTTTACCGCTATGTCCACGGCGGGGAGTACCACGCCTACAACCCCGACGTCGTCAAGACCCTTCAGGCCGCCGTTCAGCGCGGCAGCTACGAGGTCTATACCCAATTCAGCCGGCTCGTCAACGAGCGCGAACCGGCCTTCCTGCGAGATCTGCTGGAACTCACATCACCCCACTCGCCCATCTCCATCGATGAGGTCGAGCCGGCCGAGCACCTCTACAAGCGATTCGACTCTGCCGGTATGAGCCTGGGTGCCTTGTCGCCCGAGGCGCACGAGGCGCTGGCGATCGCCATGAACCGTTTGGGCGGGCGATCCAATTCCGGCGAAGGCGGCGAAGATCCGGTCCGCTACGGCACTGAAAAGACGTCAAAAATCAAGCAGGTGGCCTCGGGTCGCTTCGGGGTCACGCCGGAGTACCTGGTCAACGCCGAGGTCATCCAGATCAAGATTGCCCAGGGCGCCAAGCCCGGCGAAGGCGGTCAGTTGCCGGGGCACAAGGTCAATGAGTTGATTGCCCGACTTCGGTACGCTTCACCCGGCGTGGGACTGATCTCTCCGCCTCCGCATCACGACATCTATTCCATCGAAGATCTGGCTCAGCTGATTTTTGATCTCAAGCAGGTCAATCCCAGCGCGCTGATTTCAGTCAAGCTGGTCGCCGAGCCGGGCATCGGCACGATCGCCGCCGGCGTGGTCAAAGCGTATGCGGACCTGATCACCGTCTCCGGCTACGACGGCGGCACAGGCGCCTCACCGCTGACTTCGGTCAAGTACGCGGGCGCTCCCTGGGAGTTGGGTATCAGCGAAGTCCGTCAGGTACTGATGGAAAACAATCTTCGCGACCGCGTTCGCCTGCAGGCCGACGGTGGTCTGAAGACCGGTCTGGACGTGGTCAAAGCCGCCGTTTTAGGTGCCGAAAGCTTTGGCTTCGGAACGGCACCCATGATCGCGTTGGGCTGCAAGTACCTGCGGATTTGCCATCTGAACAACTGCGCCACCGGTGTGGCGACCCAGAACGAGACCCTGCGCCAGAAGCACTTCATCGGTTTGCCGGACATGGTCGTTCACTACTTCGAGTTTGTCGCCCGGGAAGTGCGTGAAATTCTGGCCAGACTCGGCGTTCGCCGGTTGGAGGACATCATTGGCAAGACCGAGTATCTGCGGCGCATCGAAGGTCTGACGGTGCGCCAGAACAAGCTGGATCTCGAACCACTGCTGGCAACCACCGGGCTGGCCCCGGATTCTGCGCGGCAGTGCATGGTCGACCGTAACCCTCCGCACGATCAGGGCCTGCTGGCCGAAAGAATCTGCAGCGACACGGCTGATGCTGTTGAGCAAAGCTCTGGTGGTTTCTTCGAGTACACGGTGCGCAACTCGGACCGGTCAATCGGCACGCGGCTGTCCGGTGTGATCGCAAGGCGCTGGGGAGACCGCGGGATGGAGGACAATCCAATCACCCTGGCCTTGACCGGTACCGCCGGCCAAAGTTTCGGCGCGTTCAACGCGGGTGGACTGAATCTGCACTTGAGCGGCGAGGCCAACGATTACGTCGGCAAGGGCATGGCTGGTGGTCAGATCATCCTGAAGCCGCCGCCAGGCGTTGCCTACGATGCTTCCATCACGCCGATCATGGGCAACACCTGCCTGTACGGGGCAACCGGAGGAGAACTGTTTGCCGCGGGTACTGCCGGTGAGCGCTTTGCGGTCAGGAACTCCGGGGCCACTGCGGTGATCGAGGGGGCCGGCGACCACTGCTGTGAGTACATGACCGGCGGCGTGGTTCTGGTCCTTGGACGAACCGGGATCAACTTCGGTGCCGGCATGACCGGCGGCTTTGCCTATGTGCTCGACGCCGAGCGGTACTTCGTGGATCGTTACAACCATGAGCTCATCGACATCCATCACATCGCACCCGACGTCATGGAGAACCATGTTCATCACCTGCGAGGCATGATCCAGCGCCATCAAGAACTGACCGGGAGCGCCAGAGCCGCCGAAGTACTCGATGATTTCCGCCGTCTGCTGCCGAAATTCTGGCTGGTGAAACCCAAGGCCGCTGACCTCGACACTCTCATTACCGCACTCCGGGAGGCCGCATGAGCAGCCACCTCCATTTCCTCGAATCCCCCCGCCGCGATCCTGAAGTCCTGGCCATTCCTATCCGAGTGCGCAACTGGGAAGAGATTTACGGCCAGTACGAAAGTGAGTCAGCGGCTGACCAGTCATCGCGCTGCATCAATTGCGGCAATCCGTACTGTGAGTGGGAGTGTCCGGTTCACAACTTCATCCCCGACTGGCTTCGCCTGGTCAAACAGGGTCGACTATTCGAGGCTGCTGAACTGTCGCACCAAACCAACTCGCTGCCGGAAATCTGCGGGCGGATTTGCCCGCAGGACCGGCTGTGCGAGGGAGCCTGCACGCTGAACGACGGCCTGGGTGCGGTGACCATCGGATCGATTGAGAAATACATCACTGATGAAGCGGTGCGCCAGGGCTGGCGGCCAGACATGAGTCATGTCATTCCAACCGGCAAACGCGTCGCGGTGATTGGCGCCGGACCCGCCGGTCTGGGCGCGGCCGATATATTGGTTCGCAACGGGGTCGAAGCCCACGTTTTCGACCGCTATCCACGGATTGGCGGTCTGCTGACCTACGGCATACCACCGTTCAAGCTGGACAAGCAGGTGGTCGAAACCCGACGCGAGATCATGGAAGGAATGGGTGTGGGGTTCCATCTGGGCGTTGAAATCGGCCGGGATCAGTCGCTTGAGGACTTGCTCAACGACTACGACGCTGTCTTTGTCGGCATGGGCACCTATCAATACGTCAAGGGCAATCTCCCGGGCGAAGACTTAAACGGCGTCATCGAGTCGCTGCCGTTCCTGATTGGCAACGTCAACCGCGTCCTCAAGGAACCGGTCTCACTATTCCCGTACCGCGACCTGCGCGGCAAACGGGTTGTGGTCCTGGGCGGCGGCGATACGGCGATGGACTGCGTCCGCACCAGCATCCGCCAGGGCGCGCACTCGGTGACCTGCGCCTACCGCCGAGACGAGGAAAACATGCCCGGGAGCCGACGCGAGGTCAAAAACGCGCGCGAGGAAGGGGTGGAGTTTTTGTTCAACCGACAACCGGTTGAGATTCTGGGCGAGGAAGCTGTGGAAGGCGTGCGGGTGGTTCGGACAAAGCTTGGCGAGCCCGATGCCCGCGGACGCAGGCGACCGGAACCAGTGGCTGGTAGCGAGGAAGTCCTGCCGGCCGATGCAGTCATCATCGCATTCGGCTTCCGGCCCAATCCACCGAACTGGCTACTCGACGCCGGCGTGGAGACCCACGACGATGGTCGGCTTCTCGTCGGAGGCGGAAGTGGCCGGACCGCTTATCAGACCAGCCACCCGCGAATTTTCGCCGGCGGTGACATGGTGCGCGGTTCCGATCTGGTCGTCACCGCCGTTTTCGAGGGGCGGGAGGCAGCAAAAAGCCTGCTAAAGAGTATTGGGGTTGAGCCCATCAGGACCGCCCAGGCCGCCTGACTGATTTGCGATAATTGCGCTCGATGAGACCCAGCAACCCAAGACGGCTGCTCTGGCTGTGCATGATGTTCTTTGGCCTCAGTGCCCATGCCACGCAGTCGCCGTCAGTTCCGAACAGCGTTCCGCTGACCTGGCAGGCGATCTGCGAATCAGCCATTTGCCACCGTGCGGGTCACGACGGAGTTGTTGATCTAAGCGCCTCACCGGACGGGCGCTATGCCGCTTTAAGTGTCAACACGCCTGGGCGGGAAGGAATCCATCTGCTTGATCTTTGCAGTGGAGAGAGGCGCTTCTGGACGCAGGGACGTTCTCCCGAGTGGTTCAAAGACAGCCGGCGCATTGTCTACGTGCATCAAAACGATCTCTGGACGCACGCGCTGGACGAGACCAAGCCCAATCGGCTCACCAACGATGAGCACGATGTCGCTCAACCGCTGCCCTCACCGGACGGCAAACAGATTGCGTTCTCGAGCCGGCGCTCAGGCCATCAGGACCTCTGGCTTGTCAGCGTCGAAGGCAGCAGTCCACCGCGGCAGCTGACCGAGGCTGCAATGGCGCCCGGTGAATTGCGTTTTGGCCATGACTGGTCCCCCGATGGAACGCGACTCGTCTACGTGTCCAACAAAAACAGTCCCTGGCATGACGATTTATGGATCGCCGAAGTTGCCAGTGGTCAGACCCGGCGGCTGTCAGACTCGTTCATGACCTTGGGCTCTCCGGCCTGGTCGCCCGACGGCACTACCATTGCGGCCTTTGGAACCCCGAAAGAGGGTTTCTGGTACACGCACATGGCCGACCTGTTCCTGCTCGACCCCGTTCTGGGCACAGAGCGCCGGATCAACCGCAATGTTCACCCGGTGGAGATCGGGCAACCGGTCTGGTCAGCCGACAGCGAAGAGCTGTTTTTCTCCGTCCATCAACGGGCCGAACTGGATGTCTGGCGGCTTTCTGCCGATGGTGGACTGGCTACAAGGCTTACGCACGCCGGCGGCATGATCGATGGTCTGGCTTTAGATCACAGCGGTCGCCGGCTGTTGCTGATCCGGTCGACCCCGCAACGCGGCAAGGAAGTAGACGCGATAGCTCTTGACGGCGGAGCGTTGCGCCGGATTACCGACTTGTCCACCCCGTGGAAAGACCTGCAGGAACCGGAGGAAATCAGTTTTCGGACCCGCGACGGTCATTACATTCAGGCCTTTCGGTTTCTGCCTCCCGATTTCGATCCTGATCAACGCTATCCCGCCGTGGTTCAGCTGCACAGCGGTGGTACGCATTCGTTCTACAACGGTTTGAATCTGGTCGAACAACTCATGGCGCAGCTTGGATACGTCGTGCTGGCCGTCAATTATCGAGGTGGTTCGGGTTTTGGGCGAGACTTTCAGGACCTGAGCATTGGCGACTGGGGCCACCGTCAGGCGCTGGACGCTGTTGACGCCGCAGGCTGGATCAGAAATCAGCGGTGGTCAAACGGCCGCGTGGGCGCCTACGGTTACAGCTATGGCGGCATCCTTGCGCTGGCTGCCGAAATCCAGTCGCCCGGCAGTTTCGACGCGGTGGTGAGCATGAGTGGCATTTATGACTTTGCCGGTGCCCATGAAGAAGCCGATCGGCTGGGCCAAATGTTCTTCAGCTACGGCCACGGTGGAACCCCCGACGAAGTGCCTGAACGCTACGCTGCGAGCAACTTGCTCGACAAGATCGGGCGGGTGAAAGCGCCCGTGCTGCTCACCCACGGTGAGCTTGACCAAAGAGCGCCTTTCTCACAGTTCCAGGCAGCGGTAACAGCCCTCGAAGAGCACGACAAGACCTTCAAAGCCGTCAGTTACCCCAACGAGGCCCACCTGTTCCGTGACCCGCATAACCGCGGAGACATCTACCGTGAGATGGAAGCCTGGATGCAGCGCTGGTTGGTCAGCCCTTCTCGCTAGATTTTCGCTAGCGAACTCGCCAGGAACCGTTGGCTCGGGTTTCACCAGACCTGCGGCAACCTACCGGGCTAATGAATGATCTCCTCACCCCCGATGCCGGTGGCCTTTACTGTTCAGCCGGTGATTTCTGGATTGATCCCCTGCGGCCGGTACCCAGAGCGATCATCACTCATGCCCACGCCGATCACGCGCGGTCGGGTGCCGGAGAGTATTTCAGTAGCCGGGATGGGCTTCCGGTACTCGTCCATCGTGTCGGTGACACAGGACCGTTTCGCACCGTCGACTACGGCGAGCCTTTCGAGTTGGGTAGAACCCGCGTCACGCTGTATCCGGCTGGACATATTCTCGGCTCAGCAACGGTCAGGATCGAGGGCGACGAAGGAACCTGGGGTGTGTCCGGCGACTTCAAGCGCGCACCGGACCCAACCTGTCGGGGCTTTGAGCCGTTCGATTGCGATGTCTGGTTGACCGAGTGCACGTTCGGGCTGCCGGTGTACCGATGGCCGTCCACAGAGCAGGTCATCGAGGAATTGCTGGAATGGTGGCAGAGCTGCCGGGAGGCCGAACGCCCCGCGGTCCTGTTCTGCTATGCCCTGGGCAAGGCCCAGCGTGTGCTCGCTGAATTGGCGGGTCGCGCGCCTGGCCCGATCTGGTTGCATGGCGCGATGCTCCCCCTCACCACCTGCTATCGAGAACAAGGCATCACTCTGGCCGAAACCCGACCCGTCAGCGAGGCCGAGAAGGGTTACAAGTTCAAGGGGGATCTGGTGATCGCGCCTCCCTCGGCGGCAGGTTCGCCCTGGATGCGGCGTTTTCCAGGGCATTCGGCCGGCTTTGTGTCCGGGTGGATGCGGATACGCGGGCATCGCCGTCGACGCGGATACGATCAGGGCTTTGTCTTGTCCGATCATGCCGACTGGCCCGCACTGATTGATACCGCAAGCGACATGCGCGCCGGTCGCATCATCACCATCCACGGCAATGGCGAGGCGCTCGCCGGTTTTCTTCGGGAGAAAGGACTGGACGCGGAATGCTGGAATCTGCGTGCCAGCCTGCGAGAGCGGTCTGCCGGATGAAAGCCTTTGCTGATCTGTTCGACCGACTGGATCGCACCACGGCGACCAACGCAAAAGTTGAGGCGCTGGTCGATTATTTCCGATCATCCGAACCGGCCGACGCCGCCTGGACCGTACGCTTTCTGACCGGAAAACGCCTGAAGCGTCTGGTCAATACCCGCGAGCTCAGGGCATGGACCGCCGAGGTCAGCGGATTGCCCGCCTGGCTGGTGGAGGACTGCTACGAGCAGGTCGGAGATCTGGCCGAGACCATGCACCTGCTGCTACCGCCCGGGATGCAATCCGACTCGGATTTCAGCCTGAGCGAGCTGATTGAGCAACGCATCCAACCGCTCCGCGATCTCGATGACGCGGAACGAAAACAAGCGGTGAGTGAACTCTGGCGATCGCTGGATGGTACCCAGCGATTCCTGTTCAACAAGCTTCTGACCGGCGGTTTTCGGGTCGGCGTATCGAAGCGACTCGTCACCCGGGCGCTTGCCGAAGTGGCAGACGTCGACTCCACCCTGATCGCCCATCGCCTCATGGGTCGCTGGCAGCCAACAGCTGCATTCTTCAAGTCTCTGATCGCACCGGCCTCGGAGGACGATCTGGATGCCGCCACGCCCTACCCGTTCTTTCTTGCAAGCGCTCTTGAAGGCGAGCCCGAACAATTAGGGCGGGCGCAGGACTGGCAGGCCGAGTGGAAGTGGGACGGCATCCGGGCGCAGCTTGTTCGACGTGACGGACAGACTTTCATCTGGTCCAGAGGCGAAGAGCTGATGGCCGGCCGGTTCCCGGAAATCGAGCAGGCGTCCGATACCCTTCCGGATGGCTGTGTGCTTGACGGGGAAATCATGGCCTGGCGCGATGAACAACCGCTGCCCTTCAGCGTTCTGCAAAGACGGATCGGGCGCAAAAAGCCAGGCGCCAAGACCCTGGCCCAGGCACCGGTCAGCTTTATCGCCTACGACTGTCTCGAATGGCAAGGGGTCGATAGCCGTTCAGAACCACTGTCCAGACGGCTGGATCATCTAACACAGGCGCTTGAGGCAGCGCCTGATTTGCTGCAATCACCGAAGATCGGGTTCCAGAGTTTCGAAGAACTCCCGGACCTGCGAGCAGGGGCACGCGAGCGGGGGGTTGAAGGTCTGATGCTCAAGCGCCTTGGCTCGCCCTATCGGGTGGGTCGCACTCGGGGCGACTGGTGGAAATGGAAGGTTGATCCATACACGTTCGACGGTGTGCTGCTATACGCCCAGCCAGGCCATGGCCGACGCTCCGGGCTATTCACTGACTACACGTTCGCGGTCCACGATGGCCAAGATCTGGTGCCGGTCGCCAAGGCGTATTCAGGGTTGACCCAGGAGGAGATCGATCGGCTGGATCGCTGGATTCGAAACCATACGCGCGAACGCTTTGGTCCTGTTCGCTCGGTTGAACCCGTGCATGTCTTCGAACTCGCTTTTGAGGGCATTGCGGCATCCAGCCGCCACAAGTCCGGCATTGCCTTGCGCTTTCCTCGCATTCACCGCTGGCGCGAGGATCTGAAGATCAAGGACGCTGATTCGCTCGCCGATCTGAAGCGTCTGCTCGAACCCGCCAAGCCCGGACCATGAACAAGCTGGAAAAGCTGTTCAGCGATCGCGGCTGGCCAATCTTTGACTATCAGCGCGAGGCCTGGGAGGCTTATCGGCGCGGGCAATCGGGCCTGATTCATGCCCCGACCGGATCAGGGAAAACTCTGGCGGCCTGGGGCGGTCCGCTGATCGAGGCGATCGACC
>JAZBOC010000037.1:0-38125 GCA_036353315.1 Wenzhouxiangella sp.
ACCGAAACCGACGGCAGCCCCTTTCATGGGCTTGATCGCTTCGACCTGCTGGAGGCAGGCGGTACCCGGATCGGCATCTTTGGCATTACCACCGCCATGGCGACCACCCGTCACGAAGGTCGGGTGCTGGAGCAGGACGTCATCGCATCCGCCCGCGCTGCAGTCGCCGGTCTCGAACGCGCCGGCGCGCAGCTGATCATCGCCCTGACCCAGCAAACTGTCGAGGAAGACCTGGAGATGGTCGGCCAGGTACCCGGCATTGACCTGGTGCTGGGCGAAGAGGTGTCCGAAACCGTCTCGCGCATCGACCATGTGGCCGGCACCTATGTAGCTCGCTCGGCCGGCAACGTCTCCAGCCTGATCCGGGCACGCTGGCTGGGACCTGATCAGAATGACTGGCGCCTGAGCGTGATCCCGGTCGATGCATCGGCGCCGGAACATCCTGAGCTTGCCAGGATGCGCGACCACTACACCGCCCTGCTCGACCAGCGCCTGGCCGAGCCGGTGCTGGCCGTCGCGCAGGGCTGGCGACTGGCGCGCGAGACCGCCCGCAGCGAAGACACTCGCCTGGGCCACCTGGTCGCCGACGCGTATCGTCATGCCATGGCCAGCGATGTCGGTTTCGCAACCGGCGGCGGACTGCGCGCCGACCTGATCGCCGAACCACCGGCGCTGACCCTGGCCGACATCGCCGCCGTGTTGCCGTTCGACAACCGGCTGGTGCGCCTGCGCACGACCGGCGCCGATCTTCGGGCCCTGATCGAACAAGCTGTGGCCGGTCATCCGGCGGCACGCAACGCCTACCCGCTGGTCAGCGGCTTGACGGTGCGCTTCGACCCCGAGGCACGGCCGGGCGAACGCGTGCTCGAGTTGAAGCATCAGGGGGCAGCCGTTCTTCCGGAGCAGGTCCTGACTTTGGCCGTGCCGCTGTTCCTGGCCGAAGGCGGCGACGGCTTCGGCCTGCTGAGCGGTCTACAGCGCGAGGCGGTCGGGCCGCTGGATCGGGAAGCGCTGGCCGCATACCTCACCGATCCGGCCTCAGATAGGGGCACGATGAACGACCCGGTGACGCCGCGCCTGCTGGCCAAACCGTAAGGATTCCCCTTAAGACCCGCATGACCGGACAGGCCCAGGCGGCGTTGTCTGTACAATCCCAGAACAAGCCGTTTCGGCAAGATCCCAAGTCCAGGAGCCAACACTTGCAGCTGAAAGGAGTCTATACCGCACTGATCACGCCGCTCGACGCGGCCGGCCAGATCGACTATCGCGCTCTGGATGACATCCTTGAGCGGCAGATCTCAGCCGGCGTGACCGGCGTGGTCCCCATGGGCACCACCGGCGAGTCGCCGACCATGTCCAACGCCGAGCACGATGCGGTTATTCGCCACACCGTCGAGCAGGTCGCCGGTCGGGTCCAGATCTGGGCCGGCACCGGATCGAACAACACCGCCCAGGCCATCCGCACCACGCGCGAGGCCGAGAAGTCCGGCGCCGACGGAGCGCTGATTGTGACCCCCTACTACAACAAGCCCAGCCAGGCCGGCCTGATGCGCTACTACCGCGACATCTGCGAGGCGACCGACCTGCCGGTCATCGTCTACAACATCAAGGGCCGTACGGGCGTCAATGTCGAAACCGACACCCTGGCTGAGATTGCCCAGCTGCCCAACATCGTTGCAGTCAAGGAAGCCTCGGGCGACCTCGGCCAGATGGCCGACGTGATCGACCGCATAGCCGCGCCGCGCGAGCGTCCGTTCTACGTGCTTTCAGGCGACGATGCGCTGACCCTGCCGCTGATGAGCCTCGGCGGTGATGGCGTGATCTCGGTGGTTTCGAACCTCGTTCCGGAACAGATGGTCGCCCTGGTTCAGGCCGCCGCAGGCGGCGACTTTGCCGCCGCCCGCCTCATTCACTATCAGCTGCTGCCCTTGTTTCGGGCTGCCTTCATCGAAACCAACCCAGTGCCGATCAAGGCGGCGATGAATCTGTGCGGCCTTCCTGCCGGCAGCGTCCGCAGCCCATTGGCGCCGATGAGCGAGGACAACCATCAGCACCTTGAAACCGTACTTTCCCGAATGGGGCTGATCGACTGATGAGGCGACCGTTGGTCCTGGCCGTCTAGCCGGACAGCCCAAGCCGCTCGGCCAGCGCCGACGAGCGTCGGGTGCGCTGTCGAACCGCCTGGCAAAACACCGTCAGGCTGGGTGCAACCAGGGTAAAGCGATCCCTGGCTCGAGTGAGTCCGGTGTAGATCAGCTCGCGTGTCAGCACCGGACTGAACTGCCCGGGCAGCACCAGCACCGCATGATCGAATTCACTACCCTGAGACTTGTGCACGGTCATGGCCCAGGCGGTCTGGACATCGCGCACGCGCGCCGGGCTGAGATACTGCAATTCGTTATCGGCTTTCGGAAACACCACCCGCTGATGCCGGTGACCGGCATGCGGGATCGTCAGACAAACACCGATATCTCCGTTCATCAGTCCAGTGGCGTAGTCGTTGCGGGTCATCATGACCGGCCTGCCGTGGAACCACTCACCGACGCCAATCGCCGCAGATCGGCCAAGTCGGGTCTGGCTCAGCCACTCGCCGATTCGTCGATTGAGGCCGACTACACCCCAGGGACCTTCGCGAAGCGCAGTAAGAACCTGAAAGCGCGCGCACGCGGCCAGCGATGCCCGGGCCCAGACATCAATCTCCTCCTGGCCCGGTGCCTCAACGCCGGGCCGGGATCGCTCGATGGCTTCCAGACAATCCAGATAGCCCTTGCCGAGCAAGGCGGAAAAGGCTGCCTCCGGCTGGTTGCCCGGCTCAGCCCAGCCGAGCTCAGCGCGCGAGGGATCGCGCAGCAGTCGCGTTGCGCCGTCAGCATCACCGGCATTGACCGCCTCGGCCAGCTCCGCGATGCCGGCCGTTGAGCGCCGGTTGCGTCGCAGCATGACCCGCTGGTCAGCCGGTCCACCAGCTCCGTCCGGGCCCACCCGATGACCCAGCACCTGCGCCAGCCATCCGTTCACTTCGGCGCTGTAGTCGAGTCGGTCGGCGCCGCGACACAGATCGCCGAAAACCGATCCGGCCTCGACCGAGGCGAGCTGGTCCTTGTCCCCCAGCAACACCAGCCTCGTCGCCGGATCGAGCGCATCCAGCAGGCTTTTCATGAGCTCCTGATCGATCATGCTGGCTTCGTCGACAATGACCACATCAGCCGGCAACGGGTTGGCCCGATCGTGACGAAAGCGACGGGTCCCGTACTGACTGCCAAGCAGGCGATGCAGCGTCGAGGCTGCCTGCGGTGCGACCAGCCCGTCCAGACGCTGGGCGGTCTGCAGTGCCTGCCAACCGGACGAGATTGACTCGGTCAGACGCTGGGCGGCCTTGCCGGTCGGCGCAGCCAAGCGGATGCGCAAGGGCTGCGGCGACTGGAGGTGGTGCAGACGTTGGAGCAATGCAATGATGCGAACCGCGGTCCAGGTCTTGCCCGTGCCCGGACCACCGGTGACAATGGTGAACGGACCACGCACGGTGAGCGCGCAGGCCACACGCTGCCAGTCCGGCTCAGCTCCAGGCGCTGGCGCAAAGACCTCGTCGATGGCCGAACGGACCTCGGCTACCGCGATGGACGGCTGACCGGTCGATATCCGGTTGCCGATCGCAGCGGCGATCGCCGTTTCGGCCTCCCAGGTGCGGCGAAGATACAGATGGCCGCGTTCGAAGACCAGCGGGGCAGAGCCGGAGCTGGAACCGGTATCGACCAGCCTGGAAGAAGACAGCAAATCAGCAAGGTCGGCGCTGGTGAGAGCCTGCAGGCGACGCTTGAGTGCCGCCAGCGCCAGTCCGTGCCTTCGTGCCGGCTCGGCCTCGGCCCATGGCGTCTCGTCATGCGCTGGCGGCAGGCCCAGGAAACCTTGCGGGTCGGCCAGGCAGGGTGCCAGCGGCAGGGCCACGTGGCCGCGCCCGAGCTGATGGCTGGTCAGGGCCGCGGCGAGCAGAACCAGTTCGTCGGCCGCCGGGTCCAGCCGCGAGAGAAACCGGCTGAATTCCTCTTCCAGCCGCCGGACCCACCCCAGTTCGCGCCAGAGCCCCAGGTCGTTCAGCAAGTCCTCATGCGGCATCACCCTGCCTCCTGACCGGCGAAAAGGCGATCCAGCGCGGTCACCAGCGTCGGGCTGGCCGGCTCGAAGAACACCCCCCGGGTGGTCGGGTTGTCGCAGCCTCTGAGAAATAAGTAAACCGCACCGCCCAGGTGATGTTCAGGCCGGTAGCCTGCGCCCAGACGATGCTTGAGCAGGCGATGCAGGGCCAGGGTGTAGAGCGCGTACTGCATGTCGTAGCGATGCGTCAATACACCGTCCGTCATTCTGGCCGCGGTGTAGGCGGCCGCGTCGGGACCGAGCCAGTTGGACTTGTAGTCGGCTACGTACCAGCGACCCTGGTGCTCAAAGACCAGGTCGATGAAGCCATGCAACACGCCGTTGAGCTCGCGGGGCTCGAACGGCTTCCGGCGACAGCCACCCAGCGTGTGTCGACTGACCAGGGCGTCGACAGCGCCGGCATCGACATGTTCGGCGGCCAGCCAGAACTCAAGTTCCGGCCGATACCGGTTTGCTCGTCGCTCAAGATCACGCAGGCACAGTTCGGTGGGCCCTAAATCGATTGGCGCCTGGACCAGAGCATGCAACCAGGTTTCCAGCGCTCCCACCCAGCCATCCCAGCCGCGTCGCGCAAGGCGATGAGCGATCTCCTGGCGCAGCCGCTGCGGCTGATCCAGCGCTTCGGCAAAGCCCCGCTGGCCGGCCCACTCCAGCAGAAGATGGAGGAAGTTACCGGCCGCGGCGCCACGCGGAAAAGCATGAATCGTATCGGCCTCGGGCTCGCGCTCGGGCAGCTCGGCGCGGCCCTCTTCCTCGCGCTGCTCACGCACCATCTCCCTGAGGTTCGACTCCACCGGCGTCCGGGCCTCGTCGGGGACCGCACTGGCGGCCTCATCTTGGCGCAGGGCAGAGTAGCTGGCAATCCACCAGTTCTCGCGCGGCAGGCCTCGGTATTCGCGCGCCAGTGCAGGTTCGAATCGATCTTCGTCCGGGCCCAGTTCGTGCGAACTGCAGGCCTTGTCGTCAACCTCAACCCGCGTGACACAAGGCGAAGCGCTCGCCAATCGATCCAGCGCCTCCCGCAAGTCAGCACCGCCGAGCAGATGATTGGGCGCGGCATCAGCACAGCCATTGACGTCTGCCACACCCACCCAGCAGGCGTGACTGGCGCGAGTCACGGCGACATAGAACAGGCGCACGCGCTCCTGCAGGGCTTCCCAATCGCTGGCGGTCCCGGCGTCTTCATCGCGGGTGTCCAGTTCTGCGATCCGGTCACCGGCGCCATTGTGGTACTCGAAAAACAGCGGCGCACCGGGCGTGGCATAGCAACTGGCAAAGGGAACAAACACCAGCGGATACTCCAGGCCCTTGGACTTGTGCACGGTCACGATCCTCACCAGGTCGGCGTCGCTTTCCAGGCGGATCACCTGGCTGTCGTCGTCCGACCGATGCTCGCGCGCGATCTGGGACTGGAGCCACTGGATCAACCCCTGCTCTGCGTCCTGGTGGTGGCTTTCAGCCTGCAGAAGCTCGGCAAGGTGGAGCAGGTTGGTCAGACTGCGCTCTCCGCCGCGCCGCGAAGCGAGCAAACGCGCCGGGACCGATCTCTCGATCAGCAGTCCACGCAGCATGGCCAGCACCCCCTGCGTGCGCCAGATGCGACCCAGTCTCGCGAAACACTCAATCTGGCTTTCAAGCGCACCGCCGTCTCGGCCCATGGCATCGAGTTCATCCAGCGAAAGGCACAGGCTGGCTGCGGCCAGCGCGTTGCGAACAAGCTGGTCATCCAGCGGCTGAGCGGCTGCCTCCAGCGCGGCAAGCACGTCAAGCGCCTCTGGCTGGTCGAAAACCGAGTCTCGCTCGGACAGGTAGACGCAATCCACGCCACGCCCGCGCAGCGTTTTCTGGACCAGGGCCGCTTCATGGCGGTTGTTGACCAGGATGGCGATGTCGGCCGGCCGTAGCGACTGCCAGTTCCCGTTCGCCAATCGAAAGCCGGTTCGACCGGGATCGCTTCGAGCCTGGTCAAGCAGCTGCGCGATGCGCCCAGCGGTAATTTCGGCCAGGCGCGGCTGGTGGGCCGCTTTCGACAGCGCCTTGCCGTCGACCTCGGGCGGCTGATGCCAGAACGTCAGCGCTGCGGGTTCGTGACCATCGATGATCAATCGATCGTCGCGATCGCGACTGTCGACCGGATGGAACGCCACCGGATCGTCGCTCCGGGCGCGGAAACCGAACGCCCCTCGCGGGTTGGCATCACCGGCACTGAACAGGGCGTTGACGGCTTCGACCATCGACCGGGTCGAGCGATAATTCATCGGCAGGGTGAAGCGATCCTCAGGGCCAGTCGCCGACCGTGCGCGCAGGTAGGTATGAATGTCGGCGCCCCGAAACGCGTAGATCGACTGCTTGGGATCGCCGATCATGAACAAGCCGTGGCGTGGGTTCTCGCGCTCGGGCAGGTAGACCCGCTCGAAGATCCGGTACTGGACCGGATCGGTGTCCTGGAACTCGTCGATCAGGGCGACCGGGTAGGCCTCGAGAATGCGCCGACGCAGGGCCGAACCGCGGGCTTCGTCAAGCGCAAGGTCCAGATGGGCCAAAAGGTCGTCGAAATCAAGGCGGTTTCGGCGGCGCTTTTCGACCTGGTAGCGGTTGCCGATCCATTCGGCCGCATGCACCCAGAGCGCGGGCAGCACCTCCGGGGGCGCCGGGGCCGCGTCCAAGGCCGCGCTCAGGCTCCCCAGCCAAGGGTGGGATGGGGCCTTGTTCTTCTTGCTGACCGCCATCAGGACGCGGCTGTGCAGCAGGTCCATTCCGGCCGGCAACGAATGGCCCGGCCGCCAATCATCCAGCGCATCCAGCACGGCGGGAAAGTCCTTCTTGAAGCGCGCTGCCTCTTTTTTGGAATCGGCATAAAAATGGCCCTGTTTCAGGGCGGTCTCCAGCACCGTGCGCACCTCGACCCCAACTTCGGACCAGTCTTCGAGCAAAACGCGACATTCGTAGTCGGCCAGGCGCTGATCATGCGCCTGAACCTGGTCAAGCAGCGCGGCGGGCGAGGCGCCGGTCACCGGTCGACCACGATGGCGAATCAACAGCCCGGGTTTGAGCAAGCGGCGCAGCTGGTCTGAAAACGCTTGCGGCGACGGCAGCTGGCTCAGCAGCGAGTAGGCCAGCGGGTGGTGCAGATAGAGGAAGCGCCGCCAGTAGTCGTTGACCACCTGCTCAAAAAGGGCCCGGTCTTCGCTGTCGACCTCCTGCTCAAACAGACTGCCGCTGTCGAAGGCGTGCTGGCGCAGCATGCCTTGGGACCAGGCATGGATGGTCTGGACGGCGGCCTCGTCCATCCATTCAGCAGCGACCTGCAGCCGTCGTGCACAGGCCGCCTGCTGGGCCGGATCCGGGTACTCCGCCAGCAGCGCGCCGAGAAATTCGTCTTCGCCCGCCTGCCCAACTCTAAACGCGGATGCCGCTTCGGCCAGTCGCCGGCGGATGCGATCGCGCAATTCCTGGGTGGCTGCCCGGGTAAAAGTCAGCACCAGGATTTCCGGGGGCGTCAAGGCACCCTCGACCTCTCGGCCATGTCCCAGAACGAGGCGCAGATACAGCGCGGTGATGCTCCAGGTTTTGCCGGTGCCGGCACTGGCCTCGATCAGACGCACGCCGTGCAGTGGAAACCGCAGCGGATCCAGACTCGTGACCGGGGCAATCATGAGCGCTGGTCCCGGGTGAGGAAGGCCCGAACCATGGGGCCGTACAGGCGTTCCGACCAGAGACGGAAACCGTCGCCGTCGTCGCTTTTGAGCAGGGTCTCAAAGTCGGGGAAGAAACGGGCCAGGGAGGGATCCTTATCGAGATCGCCGAGCGCGAAGCGATTGCCGCTGAAAACCCGGGACGCATCTTCCAGGGCCTTGTCCAACCACGGCCCGTCGGGCTCGTCGCGGTGTCGGCATCGTGCCTTCAGATAGACGCAAGAGGCCAACGGTGCTGCGGGCAGGGGACGGGTCCGGGCTATCAACCAGGCCTCGACCAGGCCCTTGAGCCAGTCCCCGGCCTGCTCCGACGGGATCGGCGGCAGGGCCAGCGTTCTGTCTCGGCCAATCAACACGGTACGAAGCGACCGACCCGCAGCGCATCCGGCCAGATGGGCCGGCCACAAAGCGGCCAGCTTGTCCCAGGCCGGCGAACCCTCGGTGCCGACCTTGCCGGCCAGGAGATCAATCCGGACCAGGCCCGATGCGGAGTCGTGGCGTAGACCCTTCAAGCAATCCTCGATCCTGACCCGACTCTCCTCTTCCGCCAGACGCAAGTCGGCTTCCCACTCAATGGCCACATCGCCAACCGGAGGTCCGGTCTGGTCGAGCGCCTGGAAATAGCGCTGGGCGATTTCGGCGACCTGCTCCAGCGCCTCGGCAGCGATTGCGTCGCCTGCGACCCCTGGCGTCAGTCGGCCGGCCAGTCGAACCTGGTGGAGATGCCGCTGCAGTCGCGCTTGAAGCTGCCCCGGCGCGGCGACATCCGGAACCTTGGCGAGCAGTTCATCGAGCAGCTGCCATCGCTCCAGGCCGTTCAGCTCCAGCGGTTCGTCGATGGCAACGACGTCAACATCATCGGCGCGCAGCAGACGAACCTGCAGACGCTGCTGCAGCAGGACGGAAGCGGGACGTCGGTAAAACCGCCCGAGTTCACCCAGCGTAATCGGCTGCTGCGGCCATTGCAGCCGCAGACTTGGGGCAGGGTCGGCTGGGTGCTCATCCGGCTGCTCGGTCCGTTGCCAGACCTGGCCCCATTCCCGCGCGTAAGTGCGCAGCCGACTCTGACCGGGTCGGAAGTACTCCCGGCTGAAGGGCTGCAGTGGGTGGGCGGTGGTCAGGTACTCGACCAGCTCGGGGGCATCCGCGGCACCGGTCTCCAGGTTCCAGCCGTCCGTAATCGCGTCGCGCAGTTGACCGACCAGCACCGAAGGGGGGATCACCGTATTGTCCCTGATGCTGCGCCCGATCCAGCTGACATAGAGCTGCTCGCGGGCCGACAACAAGGCCTCTAGAAACAGGTAGCGATCATCTTCGCGGCGGCTGCGATCACCCGGACGACGGTGCGCTTCCATCAGATCGAAGTCCACCGGCTTGCGGGTTCTCGGATACTCACCGTCATTCATGCCCAGCAGGCAAACCCGGCGGAAGGGAATGGCGCGCATCGGCAGCAGGGTGCAGAAGTTGACCCGACCGGCAAGAAAGCGGCTGGACGGGCCCTTCGTATCGAGGCTGTCCAGAAGCGCGTCGCGAACCACTTCAAGCCCGATCAATTCGCCCAGCCCGGCCTGGCGCATCCCGTCGAACATCTCGGTCATCGCTTCGTCAAGACGGTGGCGGGCCATCGCTTCCTCATCGTCCCCCGGCACCAAGAAGGCATCGACCAACTTGCGCAGGCGAGTCTCCCAATCGGCCGGCGTCGCCGGCTGTTCCAGAACCGTTTTCCACTGGCGCAGCTGCTCGATGAATCCGGCCAGCTGCGCGACCAGCGGAGCCTCACCCGCACCGACTTCGTCGAAAGCCAGGATCCCGGAATGCTCGACCGCGCTCCCGCTGGCGTAGCCCAACATCATGCGGTCCAGCCCAAAACGCCAGCTGTTCTGTTCGAAAGCGCCGTTCATCTCCAGCAGCGCGTCGCGATGTCCGCTGTCCAGGCCCCAGCGCACGCCGGCCTGATCCAGCCAGCGCTCGGCCAGGTCCAGCTCGGAGTCCTGCAGACCGAACCGCGCGCGCACGCTTGGCTGACGCAGCAGATCCAGCACCTCGGCGGCGGTGAAACGCCACTGCGGCAGGCCCAGCAAAACCTCAACGATGCGCAGCAGCGATGAGGCGACGTGATCGTTGCGATCGGCAATCGAGTAGGGGATATGCCGTTCATCCGACGATGCTCGACCATCGATGCCAGCGAACTGACCGAAAACCGCTTCGACGTGCGGTGCGTACGCCTCGATGTCGGGAACCATCACGATGACGTCGCGCGGCTGCAGACTGGCGTCGCTCTCGAATGCGGCCAGTAGATGGTCGTGGAGAATCTCGACCTCGCGCTGGCGACTGTGGGCGATCGTGAAGAGGATCGAGTCGTCGTCCGGCCCGATCAGGCGACGAGGCTCGGGCGGCGGCTCCAGATCGAGAATGTCCTGCTGCAGCTGACTGAGCAGGCGGGAGGGTCCGCGCCCCGCGAAATCGGAGAACAAATCGATACGGTCATCGAACCAGTGCCGGTAGTCTTCGGGCCGATCCATCTGGTCCAGCAGCCCGATGAAGTCCCGACCCTGTTTCCCCCAGGACGCCAGCAGCGGGTTGCCCCAGTCAGAGACCTCGGTCTGCCCCAGCGGTCGGTCCGGCGTGCCGGCTTTCAGCGGGTGACGCGGGTTCCAGCGACGGTAGTCGTCGCGCGCCTCAACCAGATTGCCCCAGAAATATCGACACGGGTTGTGGACAAAAATCAGCACCTCGACTTGGGTCGCCAGTGCCGCAAGTGCCCGCAGGCTCTGCTCCGGTAGCGAGCTGATGCCGAACACGCTGACCCGGCGGGGCAGCGCAGGAAACGCCTCATCGGCCTGCTCCAAGGCTGCAACGAAGTCGGCGTGCAGACGTGCCCGATGCTGCCGACCGGCCGCGCCAGCCTGCTCGACCAGGGCCCGCCAAAGGGCCGGCTGCCAGGCCTGTTCATCCGGCAGCGGCACCGTTGCGCCGCCGGCCAGGCGCAGCTGATCATGGCCGTCCTCCCAGTCCATCAACCAGTCGGCGCGAAAGAACTGGTAAGACTCAAACAGGTCGGCGATCCGAACAGCCAGCTGGAATCGACGTCGGGGATCGCCGCTTTCCACGGCCAGATAGCGGGCCACCGACTCAAAACCGGGACGAACGGCCAGCGAATTCAGCAGCCGATAGACCAGCCAGCGCAAGCGGTCGGCGTCAAACAACGAGTGTTCCGGCAGCCGCTGCTCGCCCAGCACATGGCGATAGGCGTCCCACAGAAAGCGAGCCGGCAACAGGGTTCGAACGCTGGCGCTGATGCCCAGCCCTCCGGCGAGGAAATCTTGATCCACGCCGGCGGCCATACCCAGCTGCAGCCAACGACCGATGCCGCCGGACTGGACCAGGATGATCTCTTCTTCCAGCGGCGCCAGCGGAGCCTGGCGAAGCCGTGAGACCAGCAACTGGCGCAGGTCTTCGGGCCGATTGGACTGCAGGACCGCAAGACCGCTTTCGATTCGAGTCACCATCAACTCATCATATCGGCAAGCACGACGCCGGATGTCGCCGACAATCGGTCGAGGCCAGCCATGCCATCGGATCCGGAATTTGGCAGATTCGTCGCAGCCAGCCCCGGCTCCGTCGCAAAGCGGAGCGGACAGCCGGATAGCCGGCCAAGCTGGAGCTCCATTCATCTTGTAGGGTAAGCATCATGAAGATTTCAAGGACACTTCTGGGCGCGCTGCTGGGGATTGTGGCGGCGCAGGCTGCAGCCGGGACAGCCGAACGGAACGCTCTCGTGGAGCAGCGGATTGCCGGCGATCGCTCCGGGGTTTGCCTGGTAGCCACCCGTATCGATAGCGGGCTTGACCATTTTTCAGCCTGTGCCGATGAGCGCTCAGCACGCCCCCTGAACGCCGACTCGCGCTTCGAGATCGGCTCAGTCTCCAAGGCGCTGCAGGGTCTGCTGGTGGCAGCGCTGGTCGAGGCGGGTGCGATCAATCTGGAGCAGCCATTGGCCGAGATGCTGACGGCAGCCGAATCGGTGCCAGGTCCTGTCGACCAACCGATCCGACTCCGGCACTTGCTGACCCACACCAGCGGACTGCCCAGGCTGCCGCCCGGCTTTGCGCCCCAGGATCTCGCTAACCCCTATGCCACGCTGCAGCCGAGCGACCTTGTCGCAGCGCTGGCGCGCTCGGAAGTGCAAAGCCGTCCCGGAGAGCGCTTTTCCTATTCCAACTTCGGCGCCATGCTGCTGTCGCTGGCTCTGGTTGAGCACACCGGTCAGCCTTTGGAAGTCCTGTTCGATCAGCACGTATTCCAGCCGCTGGGGATGACCCGAACGAGTCTTGACGGCCCAACCGTGGCCGGCCATGACAGCAACGGCATGCCAACGGTGAACTGGGATTTCCATCCTGATCTCGGCGGCGTTGGTGCGATCCGATCGACCGCAACTGATCTGTCGCGCTGGCTGTCGGCGATGATCGCGCCAGAGGACTCCGCGCTGTCTGCCGCCCTGGCAAGATCGGCCGAACCGCTGATCGAGGCGCAGGGTCAGGTCGTCGGCTACGGCTGGCTGCACCTGCCGCTGAACGGGCGAGTCGTCCTGGTCCACGACGGCGGCACCGGCGGCTTCTCAAGCTTCGCCGTGGTCGATCCCGGCCGCAAGCGTGCCGCGACGGTGCTGATGGATACCAGTATGATCGCCTCCGGCAGTTTGTCCGACCTCGCCTATCATCTGGTCGATACCAGTTATCCGCTCGGGCAGCCCGAGCGCCCGGCCGAGGCAGCCGCCGGTGAGATGCTGGCCGACTATCAGGGAAGGTTTGCCCTTTACGACGGCGATCAACCGTTCATGGGAGATTTCACCCTGGCGTTTTCGGTTCATCGCGGCGAGCTGCTGATCCAGGCCAGCGCAGGTGGGCAGGTGCAGCCACAAATTCCCTTGCGCTCGGAGGGCAACGGCCGCTTCGTCCAACAGGACCTGGACCTGGTCATCGAGTTCCAGCGCGATGCCGAAGGCCAGGTTCCAGGGCTGGACTTTCGCCAGGGACCGTTGACCCTGGAAGGACGACGTCAATGACACAGCACTCGACATCGCTGAACCAGGCGCTGCCGGCCGAGATCGCAGCCGGCAGCCCGCGCTGGTGGCTGGCCTATCGTCGCTACCCGGTTTTCTCGGCACCCTGGGTCGGCCGGCGCGCCCTGCTGTTTGGCTTGTTCATTGTGGCCTGGGGCGCGCTATCCGCGCTCGGACACTACGCCGAAAGTCAGTCGCCGGCTGAAGCACTGCGCTTGTTCGGCTGGTTCCTGATCGGGATGGGCACGGTGGTCAACGCGGGTCCGGTACTGGCGGCGATGGTTCGTCATCGCCGCTGGTCGCCCGAGCGCGAACGTTTGGGCGTGCTCACCGCCATGGCCGCGGGACTGGCCATCGCCTTCGTCGCCGACGCGATTTCTTCCGGGCAGATCGCCGCCTTGATCGGCCAGGAATTCGACCGCGAGTTCTCCACTGCCGCGACACTGGTCAACGTCCTGGTGTTGCTCGGTATCTACCTGCTACTGGGCGGCGGCCTGGCGCTTAGGGCCTATTTCAGCGAAGCCGATCGGCTGGCCGCGTTTCATCGCCAGCAGCAGCTGGACCGAATGCAGGCCGACAAGCTGGCGGCCGATCAGCAACTGGCCCTGCTCCAGGCCCAGATCGAGCCGCACTTTTTATTCAACACCCTGGCCACGATTCGCTCCGACCTGCATCGATCGCCGCAGCACGCCGAGCAAACGCTGGATGCCCTGTGTACTTACTTGAGAACAGCCATTCCCCGCCTTCGCGATGGGGGGCACTCCGGTGAATCCACCCTGGGCGAGCAACTCGAGATCTGCCGGCAATACCTCAACGTCATGCAAGGGCGGATGCGCGAGCGACTGTCCTTTGATATCGAGTTACCCGAATCGTTGCAAGCCGCCCTGTTTCCGCCGTTTCTGCTGCTTTCCCTGGTCGAAAACGCCATCCACCACGGGCTGGAACCCAAACCCGGTGGCGGTCGGATCGCGATCCGGGCCGAGCAGCAACTTGCAGGCGGACAATCGCGACTCTCAGTCTGCGTCGAAGACACCGGGGTGGGGCTGGGCGATGCGGTCGGCAGTGGTGTGGGTCTGAGCAATATCCGTCAACAGCTCCATCTGCGCCACGGCGACCGCGCCCGGCTAAGCCTTGAATCTCGCAGCGGCACGGGCGTGCGCGCCGAAATCAACGTCCCGCTGGAGTTCTCGCAATGAATGACGTTCGTGTTCTGATCGCCGAAGACGAAGCTGCCCAGCGCGAGCAGCTGGCTGAGTTGATTCAGAAACTGTGGCCCGAAGCGCGCCTGGTCGCGGTCTGTGCCGACGGCGACGCCGCCCTGAGCGCGCTGGAGCGCGAACGTCCGCACGTGCTGTTCCTCGATATCCGCATGCCCGGCGCCAGCGGGCTTGATGTCGCCCGGGCCGCCAGCGCACGGGCGCACGTGGTTCTGACCACGGCCTACGAGGAGTACGCGATCCAGGCCTTTGAGGCCGGCGCATTGGACTATCTGGTCAAACCGGTTACCAACGAGCGCCTCGCAGCCAGCATCGAGCGCCTGCGTCAGCGCATGGCCGCAGCACCACCCGACATCGATGCCCTGCTCGGCAGGCTGGAGGCGCGTTTGCGACCTTCCAAGCCAGATCGTCTGCAGTGGATCACCGCAAGCCAGGGCGACTCGGTCCGGCTGCTGGCGGTCGAGGACGTGCTGTTCTTTCGCGCCAGTGAGAAATACGTCAGGGTCGTGACAGCACAAGAAGAAGCGCTGGTGCGCATGAGCCTCAAGGAACTCGAGGACCGGCTGGACCCGGCGGTGTTCTGGCGCATCCATCGCTCAGTGGTGGTGGCCGCAGCGGCGGTGGCCAGCATCAATAAGGACGAGCTTGGGCACTGGTACGCCCACCTTCGCCACCACGCCGAGAGGCTCCCGGTCAGCGACGGTGCCCGGGCCCGTTTCCGGAGCATGTAAGACCGCTACTGGTCAGCCCGGGATTCGGTCTTGCCGCAGCAGGCTGGCCTACATACGGTAGTCCATAAAGCCCATCATGAATCTTTGCAAGCTCTCGCGGCGTTCGAGATGCAGCTTCAGGGCCTCGGCCAGCAAGCGCTCATACAAGGCCTGGTCTTCGGCCCGTTCGAATTGGATGCCTTCCCCGACCGATCGCCACTGCCACTGGCCGACGGAATCCTCCAGCAAATGAATAACTTCTTCAAGCCGCTGGCCGGGATCTGTTGCTCCCGCACCATTGTCCGCCGTCCGACCAGGATCGCCGACAAAGGGGTGCACCAGAACATCGAACAGAGCGGGGTCCAGATCGACTTCGGCCTCCAGCCGTGAAAGACGCTGGGCCAGTTCAGCGAGCCGGTCGCTCTGGGCCTGAAAACGCGCATGCAGGCCAAACAGCTCGACTAGCGCGGTCAGGACCTCGTCGGTCAATGGCACCATTGCCTCGTCGAGCTTGTCCTGCAGCGCGATCAGTCGAGGCGGATGCGCGATGGCCTCGTTCAAGGAGGAATGGCGATGATCCGTCAGGAGTTGCGCGATGAACTCATGATGAAATCGCTCGATCCGTCCCAGGTCGCCGTCAAAACCCGGAACCAGCGCCGACTGGATCTGTTCAGGCCAATCGTTGCGATTCGGACTCAAATGCCACTCGGCGAGCATGGAATACAACAGCCCGAGTGAACTGGCCAGCTGCAGCGCTTCGCCTTCCAGCAGCGCAGCACCCGGCAGGCAGCGCTCGCGTTCTTCATCGCTATCAAAGAAGAAATCCAGCGCGGTGCGCTGCTGCGCCTCGACCGGCGAGCCGCCCTCGCAGCGGGGCTGATACAGCCAGTGCCGGGTGGCATTGATCGCCGCCCGGTCGAAGATCCCCGGCTGGTCGGCCGCCACCACCCTGGCGTCCTTGACCAGTCCGCTGCTCGCAACGGTGAACTCAAGCACTACGGTCCCTTCCAGACACATCATCGTCGCCACGTGCGGCCAGACGGGCGGACTGCGATGCAGCGGCACATGCTCCGAATCTCCCTCGGGACATTGAAACGCTTCAAAAGGCACTTCCGCCCTCACCGTCCAGCTAAAGCCCAGGAGGACCAATACGACTAATGCTCGCGAATGCATCATGACCTACCCTTGCCCAACGCCTGCCGAAATCCTACGTCAGACACCCTTCCGAACTCAAGCCAGGCTGGTCGAGATTCGCTAACGGACCCCAATCACCTTGTGGGTTTGCAGGCTGAAGCGCCACTTTGGGTGCTTGAGGCAATACTCGATGGTCAGACGGGTGTTGCGTTCCAGGTCCGGCCCGTCCATGGGCTGGAGCAGGAAGTGGCGAAAGCCCAGGCCCTCGAAGTGTTCGGGCCGGGCCAGCGGCTGCGGGTAGACCAGTTTGAGCTCATCACCCGAGGTCTGCCTGAGTTCGGCGTTGGCCTTGGGGCTGACGCACAGCCAGTCGATGCCGGCCGGTGCGGCGATGGTGCCGTTGGTCTCCACTGCGACCTCGAAGCCGCGCGCATGCAGCGCTTCGATCGCCGCGCTGTCCAGCTGCAGCAAGGGCTCACCGCCGGTACAGACCACGAGCCGTGAACCTTCAGCGTCCCCCGGCCAACGAGCCGCGACGGCCTCTGCCAGCGCATTGGCCGTGGTGAACTTGCCGCCGCCCGGTCCGTCAGTGCCAACGAAGTCGGTGTCGCAGAAGTTGCACACCGCGGCCGCTCTGTCTCGCTCCAGCCCGGACCAGAGGTTACAGCCGGCAAAGCGCAGGAACACAGCCGCGCGTCCAACGTTGCCACCCTCGCCCTGCAGGGTGTAGAAGATTTCCTTGGCCGAGTAGGTCATGGTCAAACGGCCAAGGCCGGCTCCAGCGCGCCCCAAGACAAAATGGCGCCGCAGCCGGGGGCCTGGTAAAAGTCGATTCGGTCAAGCGCCGGCAGCTGGTCGCCAATTTCGCGCCGGGTCCAGCGCGCCAGGCTGGCCGGATCGGTATCGGTGAGGTCGGTCAATTCATGCAGCGGCTGGTGATCGAGCCGCTCAAAGACCGGGCGGAACAGCGCCTTGACGTCGCCGTAATCCATCACCCAGCCCATGACCTGATCCAGCCCTGCAGCAAGATGCAGCCGAACGGTAAAACTGTGACCGTGGATGCGCCGGCGACGATCACCCTGCGGCGCATGATTCAGACGCACCGCGCTGTCGAGGCTCAGTTCTTTCCAGATCCGGTAATGCTCGCCGTCATGGCTGCAGCCGGCAGTTGCCGTTTCATACACCGTTATCCAGGACAGCTCCGGCAGCGTCCGCTTCAGACGCTGCCAGATCCAGGCCGCGATATGCTCGCTGGTAGGGTTTTCCAGACCCGGTATGTCGTTGAGACAGGCGTGATCGAGCTGTTCATGAAGAGGCTGCCAGCAGCGGCCCAGATGGTCGAAATCCACGCCCGCGTCGCGCTCTGCGAGGCCCCGGTTGCAGTGCACGACAACCACGAAGCCATGACCATGCATACGCCCGCATTTATGCCCGGCTGGGACATTGGGCAACTGGTGAGCGGACTCGAAGCGAAACCGGCGCCAGCTATGGACCTGGCCGTCACGGCCGATGTCAGCGCCCTGGTCGACGGTACTCCGTAGGCCGATGCTGTCCAGGCCCGGAATCTCAACGCGTTCGCGGATCCAGCGGGCCAGGTTCTCGTCGGAAGGAACCGACAGCCGATCGTTCAGGCAACAGTAATCGAGATCTCTGACGCAGACGGCCAGGGCATGGGTCAGATCATCGGTCTCGGCACCTTTGAAATGCGCCCAGCCTGCCGGCAGGCTGGCCCGAATTCTGGCCTGGAAGCTGTGGCCATGGAGAGCCCTGGCGCGGTGCCCTTCGGGCACGATGCTGAGCGCGCGCGCGGCCTCGAACGGCACGCTGGCTGCATGCATCAACCGTTCTTGCGCCATTCAAGTCATCCCGAACTTTACGTACAGCGGGTCCGGAATACCAACCTCGGCAAACCCCTTCTTGCGCAGCAGGCACGAGTCGCACTGACCGCAGGGTCGGCCGTCTTGATCGGGGTCGTAACAGCTGCTGGTCATGGCGTAGTCCACCCCCAGATCCACGCCCTTGCGAATGATCTCGGCCTTGGTCAATTCGATCAACGGCGTATGGATAGTCAAGGTCCCGCAGCCTTCGACCCCGGCACGGGTCGCCAGATTGGCCATGGACTGAAAAGCGGCGATGTACTCGGGTCGACAGTCGGGATAGCCCGAGTAGTCCAGCGCGTTGACCCCGATAAAGATGTCCAACGACTCCAGCACCTCGGCCCAGGCCAGGCCGAAGGACAGGAACACGGTGTTGCGCGCCGGCACGTAGGTGATCGGGATCTCGGCGCTCATGTCGGCCATCGCCCGACCCTTGGGTACCGCCACATCACTGGTCAGCGCCGAGCCGCCGAAATGGCGCAGATCGAAATCGACGATGTGGTGTTCCCTGGCCCCCATCGCCTGGACGAGGCGCTGCGCGCAGTCCAGCTCAACGCTGTGGCGCTGTCCATATCGAAACGACAGGGCGAAACAGTCGAAGCCGGCGGCCAACGCCATCGCGAGCGTGGTCGCCGAGTCCAATCCGCCGCTGAGCAGGATGACGGCCTTTTTGGCGCCGTCGCTCATCGACGGTCTCCGCGAGCCCATCGCATCAGATTGCTCCAGTCCAAGGATCGCCGACGCTCACTCGAACCGATCGCGGAAAAAGGACGGACCCGGCACCGGCAAGCGCGCCTCCAGCACGACCTGCCCTTGCTCTTGATCGGAGATCAGCAGGGCCGAAGACGTGGTCACGGGCTGCGTATCGCTGACAATCTCGAAGTTGTAGAGCGTAAACCAGGGCAGCGCCTGGCCGAGGGGCGCGCGGAAGCTCACCCAACCCGCCGAGCGTTCATGGGGCCAGGCGGCGTCCAGCACGTCCGGCGGCCCCCCCATCCACGGCGTTTCCAGTTCGGCATCGTCCGGCAGGGGGATCCGGAACTCATGCAGGCCGGCGCTGAAATCGAAATTCATGATCGCGTAGCGATAACGAAACCGGCCGTCGTCAAGCTCCTCGACCCGCGCCAGCGCGCGCACGTGGCCCAGCGGCATGTTGCCCGGATACGGCGCGTCCGGAGTGGCCGATTCAACCACGATCACTTGATGCGCGGCCGTGGCGCTGAGGGTGTTCTCAGGCACCCACTCGCCAACGGGGGATCCCGCCAGAAAGTCGCCCCTTGCCATGTTGCCGGCCGTCTTTGGGTCCAGGCCGGGCTCAATCGAGCGATAGCCCATGCTGTTCCAGATATCGATGTCGTATTGCACCACGTACCAGGCATCCATGAAGTACTGGGCATCGTCGACCAGCAGTTCGGCAGGATCGACCAGCAGGCGATGTAGCCACTGGCCGGCGAACCCGGTTTGCCCACCCGTGCATCCGGGATCAAAGAACGAGCCGCAGGAATCCCAGGACCCCAGGTGGGGGATGATCTCGTTTCGCGGGCCTTGGTGGGAGCTGTCGTCATTCGTCCAGGACGAATAAACGTCTTCGCAACCGGGCCAAAGGATGTTGCCGTCGCCGCAGTTGATCGTGCAACGCACATTTTGTGACCAGAAAGCGTGCTTGACGCCGGAAGCGGCCAGCTGTTCCAGGCGGCCATCGTGCAGACGGTAGAGGTTCCAGACCAGGTAGGGGTGCTGATCGGCCGGCTCATAGGGATAGTCCGCATTCGAGCGGAATTTCGTGATCCAGGGCGCGTCGCCCTCACCCGCGCTCTTGAGCGTGGCCGAGGGCGCGATCTTCAGCAGATCCGAATTCATGCCCTGTGGTGCGACGTTACCAATGCCGATCAACGCCACGTCCACCGGATGACCGTCCTGCGGCCAGAGCGGCCGGTCGGCACAGCTCAAGCCCTGGCCGCTCAGGTCCAGTCCCCGCCCGGACACATCAGCCCCCAGCGGCACCCGAACAGCCATATCCAGGCGAAGCTCGCCAATCGGCAGGCCCGCCAGCGCCGGCTGGTCCAGCATGCGCGCCAACTCGGCGCTGGCCGTGACTTCGGCATTGCGGACATCCATTCGCCCCCGCTTTTGATCCAGCGACAGGTGCAGGTGGGTGACGTTGGCCAGGTGGTTGCCGCCGCCATCGTAGAGCTGCAGCATCGCCAGAGACTCGTGTTCGGCCGGCTGCAGATAAAGCCTATCCAGTGACACGCTGCGCCCCCCGCGCCGCAGGGTCAACGCACTGGTGAGCGCCAGGCGCCCGCCGCTGAAAGCCTCGAAGTTGCCGAAAGGCGCGTACATCCAGAGGCGACCGTCCTGGACATCCAGCGGCGCCAGGCGCACATCGGCAACCGGTACACCGTCTTTCAGGACCTCAACGCCATAGTCGGGCAGATAATCCGTGCGAAGTTTGAGCGCACCCTGCCCCCCGGCAGCAGGCCAGACCGTGCTGGGATCCGTCGGCAAGGCCGGCGACGCGGCGGAACCCTGGCCGACAACCAACAACAGGAGCAAGAGCGACAGACGAGACACGGGGCACGAAACGGGATCAAAAACAACCGTGATGATAATATGAGCCGGTGATCGTCGCACCCCTGTTCGACCATTTCTTCCAGCTGGAAAACTCGCGCCCGGGGTGATCTGGGCAGCCTGCGATCGCGCAGCGTCTTGCGGTGCGGCCGCTCAATTGGTTTGCCTCAGCGATCCAGAAACGTTCTAACCGTCCGGAGCTTCCTTGCTAATGCCTCCCTTATGGGCTGGATGATTCCGTCAGAGACGCCATTCGGCATAGACGCAGCTGCGCGGTTCAAGGCATCCGAAGAATTCTGTTCCACCTCGTGAAACAGTTCCCGAATCTGCTGCTTGGAGATTCCAGCTGCCTTCGCGGTTTGTGCAAAATGTCGTGGAACGATTTCATTCAAGACATAGTGCTTGCTGGCGCCAATAGCCATGGAAAGCTTGATCTGATTGCGTCGAATTCTGCCCTGGGCACAATTCGGTTGGACGGACATGACGTCATAGATGGGGGTCATTCTGAAGCGACCACCGGGGAAAAGGAAGATACTGAAGTTCTTTGCGTGGCCGTCGGTTGCGGCAACAAGCCAGAAGACAATCTGCGCTTTCAGAAAAGCAAGGCGATCGCGTTCCGGATCGTCGCTGCCAGTGAGCAGCGAGAGACATTCAAGCACCCCCGGACCGCCATCTTTGTTGTACTTCAGGGTTGCAGAAACAGACAGCGCCTGGCAGAAATCTTCCTGGGGCAACCTGAGCAAACGACCATCAGTGGTTTGGGTCCGATCAAAGCGCTTGATGGAGAGCACCTGGACATCCTCGAAATCGAGGATCTGACTTTCGGGAGCATCCAGCCCTAGCTCACGGCAAAACGTCAGGCAGAAGTACTCATTTTGGACGCTGCGAGTCATATCCAATCCATTGGGCAATTCTCCTAACTGCGGCTTGAATATATGCGTCGTTGGCGTTGATCCCTGCGGAAGGCACCAGCCATCGTTCCACAAAAATGCGGTTTTCTCCTGTGCGCCGGCAATCGAAATACGGAATTCGCGCTCGCCATCGGGTTGAATGCCCAGAGGGGTCGTAGCCAGATTACGGATGATATCGGCGATCTCAGCCTCGTCCAGTGGTGCGTATTGGGGCGGGCCAGGGGGAGGAATATCCGCCCCGTCACGTAGGAACTGAAGTGCGCCAACGCAGTCCCGGCCAATCCTGGCAAGAAGATTGAAGGCATCCACCCCTTCAGCCCCGACTTTTTCAGCGATTTTTCTTCGTATCTGGTCATTGTCGGGAAGAAGATTGTCAAAATACGCCGACACTTCCGCACCGGTATAGCGGTCCTCGCGCAACGGCAGCGACAGGGACACAGGGATGGCCCGACGCTCATCGCTTAACCAGTCAGGGGCGTAGGCGAATGAAATAGCCCCGTTGGGTGCACGATCAAGCGTGCCAACCAGCCTCCCATTGAGGGCGACCAAGAGGCGCATGCTTTTGCGTGGCCGCGGCATCAGAACAACTCCTCAAGATCCTTGTGTGACCCCTTGGTGCGGGGTTGCAGGACAAACTCCAGATCGAGAGCGTGCACCAGATCCATCACTGTCTTGAGCTTTACTGTTTCCAAGCCATTTTCTACTTGAGACACAGTGGCCTGCCTCAAGCCGGCTCTACTGGCGAGTTGGGTCTGGGTCAATTTGCGATCACGCCTGAATCGGCGCAACGCAGCTCCAAGCTGTTTCGGTGATCTGACCAGTTGCATTCCGGCAATTCCCTATCTGTTAGATACGCTATAGCGTATAAGTAATCAATATACGCTATGGCGAATGAACTGTCAATATACGCCCTGGCAGATAAGTTATTTTTATGCGTCTAAGCGTATATTTGCTCCGGGGCATTGCCCACTCAGATCGCATAAGCAACTGAGAAAGGCTGGCAGTGGGCTGATAAGAATGCTGGGGATTATTGAGAAAAAGTGCCCCAAAATTGCCCCTAGGCTGGGAATTCGGCACTTCTGGATAGGGCCGAAAGTCGATCAATTATTGATTCTGAGGGCTTTGAAATGGTGCCGGCTGAGAGATTCGAACTCCCGACCCTCTGATTACAAATCAGATGCTCTACCAACTGAGCTAAGCCGGCGTAGCGTCGGATTATAGCTCAGCATCCAGCGCTTTCAGCGCGAGGGCCGTACAATGCCGCGCCATGGAACTGATCGATATCGGCTGTAACCTGGCCCATGATTCCTTCGACGAGGATCGCGAACGCGTGCTGGCCGATGCACGCGCAGCCGGGGTGGTCCAGATCGTGGTCACCGGAGCCTCGGAAGACGGCAGCCTCAAGGCCTTCGAACTCGCCAGGACCCGGCCGGGCGAGTTGTTTGCGACCGCCGGGGTGCATCCGCACCTGGCCAGCGACTACAGCACCGAGACCGAGTCGGTACTCATCGAGCTACACGCTCGGGAGGAAATTGTGGCGGTCGGCGAATGCGGGCTGGATTATTTTCGCGATTTCTCGCCGCGCCCTGCCCAGCGCCGGGCCTTTGAGCGCCAGCTGTCGCTGGCCGTGGGCTGCGGCAAGCCGGTGTTCCTCCACCAGCGCGATGCTCATCAGGACTTTCTCGCGATCCTCGGCGAGTTCAGACCCCAGCTCTCCGGCGCGGTGGTCCACTGCTTCACCGACACGCATCAGGCCATGCTCGACTACCTCGAGCTGGACTGCCACATCGGCATCACCGGCTGGATTTGCGACGAACGCCGGGGCCATCACCTGAAAGAATTCGTCGGCGAAATCCCGGTTGATCGACTGATGATCGAAACCGATGCGCCCTACCTGAAACCGCGCAATCTGCGGCCCAAAGTGCGCACTCACCGCAATGAACCCCAGTGGCTGGGCTGGATTGCGGGCACTGTAGCCGCCTGCCGCGGGGTATCACCCCCGGCGCTGGCGGCTCAGACCAGCGCCTGCGCTCGCGCTTTCTTCGACCTGCCGGCGCACAAGTCCGGCTGACTCAGCAAACCGGTCCAGTTCAGGGCGTCAGGCCCGTCCCCTTCAGGCCGGAGCCGGCTGCAGGCTGCGCTGCAGCTCGGCCAGACGTCGGGCCTGCATTTTCAGCCGGTACTCCAGCTCCTTGTAGCGTGTTCGAAACTCGGTCTGGCGCCAGCGGTCGCGCACGGCATCCGCGCCGGCCTGCACGCGCTCAGCCTGAACTGCCTGCCACTGGCTAACGGTCTCTCTGAACTGCTGCAGTTCACGCTCAAACACTTCTCGCCAGGTCGGCGCTGCCGCGGGATCGGCCAGGCGCTTTTCGAGCTCGCGGAAGCGAATCTGCAGGCGGGCGCGCTGGACCTTGAACCATGGAGTCCGCTTCAGGTCAGCGGCCAGGCCCAACCAGGCACTCATGGCAATGACCCACTTGCTGGGATCGAACTGCCACCAGCGCAGACCGTTGCGATAGTCAGCCTGGAAGGCATGGTGAAAATTATGGTACCCCTCACCCCAGGTCATCAGCGCAATCCAGCCATTGTCGCGCGCGGTGTTGTCGAGGCTGTAGTTACGCTGGCCCCAGGTGTGGGCCAGCGAGTTGATGAAAAAGGTGAAGTGCTGGCTGGCTGCCAGGCGGAAAGCGCCGGCCAGCAGGATCATGCCGAGCACGTCACCGGTCATCCAGCCCAGGGCAGCGGGAATCCCGAGGTTGAGGATCCAAACCGCCGGCCAGTACAGCTTGTGCTGCCACATGACGATCGGATCCTTTTGCAGATCCGGCACCTCGTCAAAGTTGACCTCGCTGGTTTTCCAGTGCCGGGTCATCCAGCCCATGTGGGCGTGCCAGAAACCGGACAGGATGGAGTGCGGGTCGCGCTCGACATCATCGACGTGGCGATGGTGAACACGGTGCCGCGCCGCCCAGATCAGGATCGAATTCTGCAGCGAAAACGTCCCGAAAAACGCCAGCGCCAGCCGCAGCGGCCAGGCCGCCCGGAACGCCCGATGGGACCAGAGGCGGTGGTAGCCGACGGTGATCGACAGGCCGCTGGCGATCCAGATCACCGCCGCTGCCAACCAGGCCCAACCGCTGAAACCAACGGTCAAGGCATAGATGGGCGCGGCGACAAACCCCAATAGGTTGACCGTCACGAAGAAAATCACGTTGGAAATCACCAGAGGTGGCTTGGCGCTAGACATGTTCGCGTGTGTCCTATTTGAAGAATTTGATGGACAGGGGATAAACCCAGACCTTGCCCTCGGAGGCCTTGATCGCACCAATGATCGGGAAAACCAGACTCAGAATCGCCAGCACGAAAAACAGCAGCACGCCGATTCCAACGAACATCAGAATAAAGCTGATGACGGCATAGATAATGACGCTGATCATCCAGTTGAACACCACGTGGGCATGCGGCGTCAGCCCGGGCAGCTGGTCTTTCTTGAGAATATAGATCACCACCGGCACGATCAGACCGGCCATCGGCACGACCAAGCCCGACAGCACCGACAGGTGCAGGATCAGCGCCCAGGTCGTGGTGTCTTTATCAGGGATCGAAGTTTCGAGTTCATCCATGATGGACTTTCCTTATGTATTCCAAACAAGCGTCCCAAATGCAGAATAACGCAGAAGGCGAGCTTGCGCCAACCCGAACCAGAACCCGCCTCCCGTCGCTCAACTTTTCTTTTGCGGTCGCTGCCAGCCGGCAATGCTGCGCTGTCGAGCCCGACTGAGGGTCAGCTGCTCGGCCGGCGCGTCCTTCCCGATGACGCTTCCGGCGCCGATGGTGGCCTGAGCGCCGATCGATACTGGCGCAACGAGGGCGCTGTTGGAACCAATGAACGCATCCTCACCGATCTCGGTGCGGTGCTTGTTGACCCCATCGTAGTTGCAGGTAATGGTGCCGGCGCCCAGGTTGGCGCGTTCCCCGACGCTGGCATCGCCGACATAGCTCAGGTGACTGGCCTTGGCGCCTGCCGCGAAGCGGGCATTCTTGACCTCAACGAAGTTGCCGATCTTGACCCCGGCTGCCAGCTCAGTGCCGGGGCGCAGGCGGGCGAACGGGCCGATGCTGCAAGCGCCGGTGGTACGCACACGCTCGACCACGCAGTAGGGCTCCAGCCGGGTGCCGGCCGCCAGGTCGCTGTCGCGCACCACACAGCCCTGGCCAATGATCACGCCCTCGCCAAGCCGGACCTGTCCTTCCAGCGTGACCTGGGCATCGACCACCACGTCGCGAGCGCACTCGACCATACCGCGCACCTGCACGGTCTCCGGGGCCAGCAGGGTGACACCGGCAGCCATCAGGGTCTGCCGCGCCCGGTCCTGGAACAGGGCCTCCAGCCGGGCCAGCTGGGCGCGATCGTTGGCGCCGAGCAGTTCATCGGCGTCCTCGGCGACCACGGCCTCGACGGAGCGGCCATCGGCCACCGCCAGAGCGATGCAGTCGGTCAGGTAGAACTCGCCCTGGGCATTGTCGGCGCCGACCCGGGCCAACCAGTCAGTCCAGTCGCCGGCGCGCGCGCACATCACGCCGCTGTTGACCTCATTGACGGCTCTTTCGGCCTCGCTGGCGTCCTTGTGTTCACGAATCGCGCGCACCTTGCCGGCCGCATCACGCAACAGCCGACCGTAGCCGGCTGGGTCGCCGGCCCGGAAGCTCAGCAGGGCCAGATCTGCCGGGCTGTCGAGCAACGCTTTGAGAGTATCGGCTCGAATCAGCGGCATATCGCCCGGCAGAATGATCACCCGCGCACCTGGATTGATCTGCGGAAGCGCCTGCATCGCGGCGTGTCCGGTCCCCAGGCGCTCCGCCTGAATCACGAAGCGGCAACCTTCTTCAGCCAGCGCAGCCTTGACCTCGTCACGCCCGGCCCCGACCACCACGTGAATCGCCGCCGGCGCCAATGAGCGTGCGGTGGCTGCCAAATGGCGCAGCATTGGCCGACCCCCGATCGGCTGCAGCACTTTCGGCGCCGATGAGTTCATGCGCTTGCCTTCGCCAGCGGCAAGAATGACGAATTCAATCATGGATAAGAATTTTCCTGATCCTTTGCGGCTCAACGGCGCCAGTATAGCCAGCGCTGCTGCCACCAGTGACCGGCGGCGCAATAAGAAAGGCCCCGGGTGAGGGAGGACCCGGGGCCTTGAGTCGGATCCGGTTTGGGGACTGAAACCGAATCCAGTTGGGTTCGCCTAGGGAGGGAGGCGAACCCCAACCATGCGCATGGTGAATAGTGAGACTGAAGCTGTTTGACGAAAGTTCCGGGCGGTCCGAAAAAATTTGCATGAGTTTTTTCGATCGAACCTATAGTCAAGCTCAATGAGCACTGTCCCAATCCGGGCCGCTACCTGTCTCGACCAGAAGCGGCACCTTGAGTTCCGCGGCCTGACTCATCCTGGCCACGACCGCCTCGCGCACCTCGGTCAGGGCCGCATTTTCAACCTCCAGCACGAGCTCATCGTGGACCTGCATGACCAGCCTGGCCGGCGCCTGCTCGGCCTGAATCCAATCATCCACGTCGATCATCGCGCGCTTGATAATGTCGGCCGCCGTTCCCTGCATAGGCGCGTTGATGGCCGCCCGCTCTGCAGCCTGGCGACGCTGCGGGTTGCGCGAACGGATTTCGTCGGTCCACAGGCGGCGGCCAAACAGCGTTTCGACGTATCCTTGCTCGCGCGCCTGCTTGCGAACTCGGTCCATGTAGGCACGCACCCCGGGGTAACGCTCGAAGTAGCGCTCGATGTAGGCATCAGCGGCCTTGCGTTCGATTTCCAATTGTCGGGCCAGCCCCCAGCCGCTCATGCCGTACATCAACCCGAAGTTGATCGCCTTGGCCGCTCGCCGCTGCTCGCCGGACACCGCGTCGATGGCGCAATCGAAGACTTCGGCCGCGGTCGCCCGGTGAACATCTTCCCCAGCTGCAAAGGCCTCAAGCAGGCGCTCGTCATCAGACAGGTGGGCCATGATGCGCAGCTCGATCTGGGAATAGTCGGCCGCCAGCAGGACGTTGCCCGCCGGAGCGACAAAGGCCTTTCGGATGCGCCGTCCTTCAGGGGTGCGGATCGGGATGTTCTGCAGATTGGGGTCGGTCGAGGACAGCCGGCCGGTCGCCGTGACGGCCTGGTGGTAATGGGTATGCACTCGGCCGGTGGCGGGATGGACTTTCTCCGGCAGCCGGTCGGTGTAGGTGCTCTTGAGCTTGGCCAGGCTGCGATGGCGCAAGATCGTCCGCGGCAGCTCATAGTCGGCCGCGAGCTCCTGAAGCACGTCCTCAGCTGTGGAAGGCTGTCCCTTGGGCGTTTTTCGGATCACCGGCAGCTTGAGTTGCTCGAAAAGAATGGCCTGGAGCTGTTTCGGTGAGCCCAGGTTGAACGCCTGACCAGCCTCTTCGTGTGCCCGAACCACCAGCTCTTCGAGCTGCGCCTCGATTTCGCGGCTTTGCGCGGCCAGCTGCCCGCAGTCCAGGGCCACGCCAATGCGTTCCATCCGCGCCAGCACCGGAATCAACGGAATTTCCAGCGTCTCATAGACTGTTTTCAGGCTCTCCTCGGCCTCAATCTTCGGCCACAGGTGGTGGTGCAGGGCCAAAGTGACGTCAGCGTCCTCACCGGCGTAGGCCGCGGCCACTGAAAGCGGCACCTGGTCAAAGCTCACCTGCTTGCTGCCCTTCCCGGCCACTTGCTCATAAGTTGTGGTCTGGCGACCCAGATAGCGCGCGGCCAGCGAATCCATGTCGTGCCGGGTCGCGGTGGAATGGTAGACGTAGGATTCGAGCATGGTGTCGTGAACCACCCCTGCCAGATCGATCCCGGCGCGCTTGAGCACGTTGAGGTCGTATTTGAGGTGCTGGCCCACTTTTGCCTTTTGCCCGTCTTCCAACCAGGGCCTGAACGCCTCGATTGCTTCTTCAGCACTGAACTCGGTCTCCTGATCGACGTGCCCCAGCGGCAGGTACCAGGCGCGGTCCGGCTCGGCGGCGAAAGCAAACCCCACCAGCTCGGCATCCAGTGGCTCAAGGCTGGTGGTTTCGGTATCAAAGGCCACCAGCTCGGCCGCCTGCACTGCCGCGACCAGGCGCTTCAGCCCGGCTCGGGAAGCAACCGTTTCGACTTGGAGTTCCGACGGATTCTGCGCAGCATCCTCTTCCTGGTACTGGCGCAGCCAGGTGCTGAAACCGAAGCGGCGCAGCAGCTCGACCAGGCGGACCTGATCAGGCCGGGCCTCGGACAACGCATCGATCTCGAGGCCTGTGTCCACATCCGACTTGAGTTCGACCAGCGCTCGCGACAGCGGCAGCTGATCGAGCGCGGCGCGCAGGTTCTCGCCGATCTTGCCGCCGACCGAGTCGGCCCGGGCCATCAGGGTTTCCAGGTTGCCATGCTCGTTGAGCCACTTGGCCGCGGTCTTGGGGCCGACCTTGGCAACCCCGGGAATGTTGTCGGAGCTGTCGCCGGTCAGGGCCAGAAGATCGCCGAGCAGCGCCGGGTCGACGCCGAACTTCTCGACCACAGCAGCGGGGTCGTAGCGCTTGCCCTGCATGGTGTCTTCCAGCACGACGCCCTCGCCGACCAGCTGGGCGAGGTCCTTATCACCCGAAGAGATCAGCACCTCCATGCCCTGGCTACGGGCCTGGCCGACCATGCTGGCGATGACGTCATCGGCCTCGACGCCAGGTACGATCACGCGCGCTATCCCCATGGCGTCGATCAACTCGTGCAGCGGTTCGATCTGGGTTCTGAGCTCGTCAGGCATCGGCGGCCGGTTGGCCTTGTAGGTGTCCAGCAACGCGTGGCGGAAGTTGCGGCCCGGAGCATCGAAGACTACCGCGACGCGCTGCGGCGCGTGCTCTTCGACCAGGCGCCGAATCATGTTGGCTACGCCGAAAATGGCGCCGGTTGGCAGACCCTCGGCATTGGTCAGACTCGGCAAGGCATGAAAAGCACGGTAGAGATAAGACGAGCCATCGATCAGGCAAAGGTCTACGGTTTTGGGCATCTGGGAGCTTCAGGTCGGCAGCAAGAATTCGGGCCCCCATCATAAGGATCGAAGGTGCACTCTGCTAGACTCGAAGCATCAGCGCACGGAGGATTGCCATTATGTTCCGCTTGACCCTGGCCAGTCTGATCGTTCTGCTGGCCGCTCCGCTGCCGGCGCAGAATCCGCCCGACGATCCGCCGCCACCCCCACCACCGATCCCCGAGCCGCTGCCACCCAAGATTCAGGATTCGGATGATCAGATCCAGCCCCAGGTCGTGATCCGACGCGAGGAAGGGCGCACGGTCGAGGAGTACTCGGTCGGCGGCGTCGTCTACATGATCCGGATCGTCCCGGCCGTGGGCCCGCCCTATTACCTGATCGACACCACCGGCGACGGCAACTTCGACTCGCGTCACGAGCACATGGAACCGGTTCGCCCGGCCCACTGGAAAATCATCGACTGGTAGCAGCAGCCAGGCGCAGGAAAGCGTCCAGAGACAGCCGCTCCGGGCGCGCGCCCGGATCCACGCCGGCCGTCTCGATCTCGCTCTCGTCCAGCAACGCTCGCAGACTGTTGCGCAGGGTCTTGCGGCGCTGGCCGAAGGCTTGGCGCACCACGGCATCAAGGCTCGGCAGCCGCTGCCAATCCTGCTCGGACAACGATTTCGGCCGCAGTCGCACGATGGCCGAAACCACTTTCGGCGGCGGCCGGAAGGCTTCGGCCGGCACGTCGAACAGCCAGTCCATCTCGCAGAAATAGCCGGCCATGACTGAAAGACGTCCATAGTCCCGACCTCCCGGGTCGGCCACGAGCCGATCGACCACTTCCTTTTGCAGCATGAAATGCATGTCGCTGATCAGCGGCAGATGATCAAACAGGTGAAACAGGATGGGCGTGGAGATGTTGTACGGCAGGTTGCCAACCACACGCAGCGCCTGCCCGCCGGCCAGGACGGCGATATCCGCCTTCAGGATATCCGCCTGTATGACTTCAAGCCCCGGCGGTTGGCCAAGGCGGTCGGCCAGCGTCGTCGCCAGATCCCGGTCAAGCTCAACGGCAGTGACTTGTGCACCCGAGGCGAGCAGCGGGCGGGTCAGCACACCCTCCCCCGGCCCGATCTCGAGCAGGCGCTCTCCCGATCGCGGGGCGATGGCGCGAACCAGTCTCTCAATGATCTGAGTATCGGCCAGAAAGTGCTGGCCGAAGCGCTTGCGCGGGCGATGCTGCTGCACCGGCCGACTCAGTTGGGCAACCCGGACAACTGGCGGGCCAGATCGATAGCCGCGGCCAGGCTGCCGGTCTCGGCACGACCGGTACCGGCAAGGTCCAGCGCCGTGCCATGATCGACGGAAGTGCGCACGAACGGCAGCCCCAGAGTGATGTTGACCGCCTGACCAAAGCCCGCATACTTAAGGACCGGTAAACCCTGGTCGTGATACATCGCCAGCACCGCATCGGCGTTGCTCAATCGCGCTGGCAAAAAAGCCGTATCGGCGGGCAGCGGACCCTCAAGGGAAAAACCCTCGGCCCGCAAACGCGCGACGACTGGCTCGATGACTTCGATTTCTTCCCTGCCCAGATGGCCGCCCTCCCCGGCATGAGGGTTCAGACCCAGCACCAGGATGCGTGGCTCCGCAACGCCGAAACGATCGCGCAGATCGGCTCTGAGGATGGATAGCGTGCGGGTCAGGTCATGCCGTGTAATGGCGGCCGGAACCTCGGACAGCGGCAGGTGGGTGGTGGCCAGCGCCACGCGCAGATGCCCGGCGGCGAGCATCATCACCACCCGATCGACCCCGGCGCACTCGGCCAGAAACTCCGTGTGACCGGAAAAAGCGATGCCGGCATCGTTGATCACGCCCTTGTGGACCGGCGCGGTGACCATCCCGGCCGCCCGTTGCGACAGGCAGTGCTGCGCTGCCAGGCGAAGAGTTTCGATCACGTAAGCTGCATTGGCTGTATCCAGTCGTCCGGGAACCACCGGGGCCGAAAGCGCCACCGGCAGGCAGGCCAGATGACCTTCAGGAACCAGCGCGTCGGCTGAATCGACGACGAATACCGGCGTCTGATCGCCCAGCGAGGCCAGTGTGGTTGTCAGTAAAGTTGGATCAGCCACGACGACCAGGTCTGGCTGGCCAACGGCCAGCCGACAGGCCAGCTCCGGGCCGATGCCGGCTGGCTCACCGGCCGTCAGCAGCAGCCGCTGGGGCATCAGAGCCGAATTTCGACAAAGGATTCCGAGCGCAGCTGGCGGAGGAACCTCTCAACCTCTTCCTCGGCCTTTTGCTGAAAGATCATCTCTCGCGCCTGAGCGCGCAGCGCTTCTTCGGTCCGATCCGCCTCGCGGGTCTCGTCCAGGCGCACGATATGCCAACCGGACCCGGTCCGGAAAGGCTGGCTGACCTCGCCGGGCTCCAGGGCGTCGAGCGCCGACTGGACATCTGTCCCGTACTGGCCAGCCGGGAACCAGTTGAGCAGGCCACCCAGATTGGCCGACGAGGTATCGGTTGAATAACGACGCGCCAGCTCGGAAAATTCCTCGCCATCCTGGATGCGCTGATGCAGGTCGCGAATGCGTTGTTCGGCATCGTCGATCGACAGGATCTCGGTCGGCTCGATCATCAGATGGTGCGCTCGGTACTCACGAACGATCACTTCGGAGTTTTCACGCACATCGTTGACGCGCAGCAGCAGAAAGCCGCCGGGCGAGCGAATCGGATCGGTGATCTCGCCAGGGCCCAGCGGCTCCAGAGCCTCGGCAAAGACTGGCGGCAGGGTACTGATCTGGCGCCAGCCCACGTTGCCACCTTCCAGCGCATCAGGCGCCTGCGAAAAGCTGATCGCCGCTTCAGCAAAGTCCATGCCGTCGAGGACCTGCTGACGCACCTCCAGGGCGCGCTCCTGGGCCGCGCGCGCCTCGGCGCCGCTGGCGCCTTCCGGAAGCTGAATCAGGATCTGCGAAATGTTGTACTCCGCCCCACCAACGCCGCCGGACGCCAGCATGATGTCGACCTCGGTCTCGGTGATGTCATCCATGCTGGCAGCCACGCGCTGGCGCAGCTCCGAGGACAGGATTTCTTCCCGAATCTGGCGGCGAAACTCTTCGAAGTCGTAACCATCAGACTCAATCGCCTGGCGCAGCTCGGTGACCGAGATGCCATTCTGTCGCGCGACCTGCTGCAGGGCCGCGTCAATGTTGGCGTCCGAGGCGCGAATGCCGGTTTCTTCGGCGCGAATGACCTCCAGCCGGGTCATGATCAGGCGCTCGAGGACCTGCTCTTCGAGAATGCGGCGCGGCGGCAGGTTCTCGCCACGTGCGCGCACCTGCATCTCAATGGTGGCAATGGCTGCATCCAGTTCGCTTTGCAGGATGACGTCTTCTTCGACCAGCGCCACGATGCCGTCCAGCGGCTGGCGCAGTTGCTGGGCCGAAGCCAGGCCGGGCACAAGCAGCACCAGCGCCAGCCCGAGAGCAGCGTGTCTAGCAATCATGTTCAATCCCATCACGGTTTCCTACGATCATTAAAAAAATTCAGCGCTGGCCGGAGAACAGCGGGTACGGGCGACGGCCCAGACTGCCCAGTCCCTTCAGATGCAGCTCCAGAAAGATCGCCCGCCGGGTCTCGGCATCACGGTCGCGAATAAACTCGCGCGCGGTCACCCGCACGGCCCAGCAACAGCTTTCAAATTCGATCCCGCCAAGTACTTCAAGCGCCTGGCTTTCCTCGAACGAGTAATTGATCCGACCGATCAGATTCATATCGGAACGCACAGGATAGCGCGCTCGCAGGTCGATCTGGTCAAGCCGATCACGGCGAAAACGATACCCCAGGGCAAGCTGGCGCGCGTTTCTGCCGCGGTAACTGAGACCGAACTGAGCCACTTCGGTTTCATTCTCCACGCTGTCCCACTGCACCCCGGCGCTCAAGGCCAGGCGCTCGGCCGGCCGCCAGTTGACTTCCGCGACCGTGGCCGAGCGCGAGCGATCGTCGACCGGCTGACCCGGAAGTTGCACTTCAAGATCGCTGAAATACACGATCTGCCCGACGCTGAAATCCAGCGGCGAACGACCGTCGGCGGTCTCGATCAGGCGCGAGGTCAGCGCCAGCGTGAGCTGGTTGGCATCGGCCTGGCGATCCGGTCCGCTGAAGCGGTTGTAGTGGAACAGCTGGCTGAACCCGAAGGTCAGCTCGGCAGTATCGAACTGCGGAATCTCGTCCTGGTCGCGCCCGGGCACGTACAGGTAGAACAGGCGCGGCTCCAGGGTCTGGACGCGCCGGCCCGCGGCGACCGATCGCTCGAACACCAGCCCGCCGTCGATGCTGGCAATCGGCGTGGTCCGGGTCGGGCTGTCGACGCCCGAACCGTCGAGCGAATAGGCGGTCGCGCGCAAGCCGAGCTCCGGACGCAGGAAGCCGCCGGGGCGCAGGAAGTTCCAGCGCACTCGCGGATACAAATCGACGCGCCCGCCGGTGACCCCGGCATCGCGATCGAAGTAGACCAGCTCGCCATCTACCCCGAAATCCATGTTCCACGGCAGCGGGCGGTCATAGGTGGCACGCACACGCGGCAGACGCCGGTACGGTTCGGCACCTGGACCCACGGCCTCGTCAATCACCTGGAAGGTGTCAGCCAGAACGTCCACCGTCCACAGCCGGCCGCTACCACGCACCCGCGCGCTGGAACGCAAGAACTGCACTGCCGAGTCCTCCAACTCCCCGCCCAGGTCGACAAAGTAGTCGTTGTCCGAGACCCGCTGCGCCTCCACGCTCGCCGACCAGCCCGGGCGCAGGCTGGCGCGGTAGTCGAAGCGGCCGAAATACCGATTGCGATCGGCACGACGATCCGAGGGCAGCACCTCGAGCTCCAACTGTCCTTGCTGCCTGGCCGTCAAAAAACGATACTCGGTGGCCAGCATGGTGCCGCGATCCTGGATCCAGCGCGGTGTCAAGGTCGCATCCTGGTTCGGCGCGATGTTCCAGTACCAGGGTGCGCGCAGATCAAACCCGTCATCGCTGGAAAAACCGATCTGGGGATACAGAAACCCGCTCTGGCGCTCGTCGTTGAGCGGAAAACTCAGCCACGGCGAATACAGGATCGGCACGCCCTTGAACTCCAGTCGAGCGTGCCGGGCCACGCCCTGGCCCTTGTCCAGGTCCAAACGGACACGACCAGCCTTGAGCTGCCAGTCCGGGTCGGCCGGATCGCAGGTCGTGAAGTCGAAGTCTTCCAACTCGGCGCGACTTGGGCTGAACAGATCAATGACCACGGCCTGACCGGCACCGTCGGACTCGGCGATCCGGTAATCCACACCTTCGAACCGACCGCGCGAGTCCTGCGACTCCACCCAGGCGCGCTCGGCCCGGATGGCAATAAAGGCGTCGCGGTAGTTGAGCAGCACCGGCAGGTCCAGCCGGCCGCTCTCGCGATCGAAAATCATTTCCTCGGTCTCGAGCCGGCGGTCACCCTGACGGACCCGGACCTGCTCGCGGGCCACGATCGGTGCTCCGCGTTCGGCGCTGAAGAACTCCGCGTCGATCAGCACCGGCAGATCCTCGCCGCGCTCGGGCTCGATGCGCTCCAGCCGCGCTTCCGGCGGCAGACAGCTCAGGGCCGGGCGATCGCTGCCGATCACCATGCTCTGGGCCTGGACCGCAGCGGCAGGCAGCCAGACGATGGCCGAAATCAGCAAAAAAAGGCGAAATCGCGACAAGAGCGGATCCAGCGGGTTGAGTCAGTCCTTCCACAAACCGATCGCAAAGGATCGGATCACGACCCGTCAGTATCGCTCAAAATCCGCTGCCGGGTGGCCGAATCGGCCCGGCCCAGCTCGGCCGCGCGTTCATGAAAACAGGCCAGTTGACCCTCACAGGCGGCCAGCAGGCGCATGAATCCGGCCACCGCAGATTCGTAGGTCGCCACCAGGGCCAGGTGGGCGTTGTTAATCTCGCGCGCGGCCCAGCGGCTGAAGCGCTCGTCGCCGGCACGCTCATCGAGCGCGCTCACCCTGACTCGCAACTCCTCAAACGCGGCAGCCCGGGCGGCTTCCAGCTCCGGCTCGGGCAAATCCGAGCCGTAGATCGAGCGTAGCTGGTCTCGCACGGCCATCAACTCGGCGGTGAAGTCGGCCTGCAGGGCTTCGGCTCGCTGCCAGTCCGCCAGCGCCGCAACATCGCCGTGCCCGGTCAGCCAGCGCTCGACCCCGACCCGCTCCACGGTGACCGCATAGCCTTCGCTGAAGGCCGTGTCACCGCGAACGAACATCTTCTCGTGAGCCAGCTCATGGAAGATCATCCCGGCCAGCCAGGCCTCGCCCCGACCCAGCATGGTGTTGAGCACCGGATCGGCGAACCAGCCCAGGGTGGAATAGGCCGGGACCGGGAACACCGCCGCGTCCAGACCCTGCGCGAGCAGTTCTGCAGCCACCGCGTCGGCCCGCTCGCGGTGGAAGAAACCGCGATAGGCCAGGCAGCCGACCAGCGGATAGCACCAGGTCTTGGGGGTGAGGTCAAAACGCGGTGTGGCGACCACGTTCCACACCGCCGCCGCCCGCCCAAGATCAGCATAGCGGGTGTAGGAACGGCTATCGGGCAGCCCCAGTTCAGAGACGGCGAAAGCGCGAATGTCCAGTGCCAGCGCAAGGCGCTCGGCCAACACCGGGTCGGTGGCCGGATCGGCCAGCAGTTGTGCGATATCCTCGCGCTTGGACAGGATGTCGAGCTGGCCGGACGCGGCCTGGCCGTACCAGCTCAGCGTGGCGCAGCCCGACAGGCCCAACAACACCCCACACAGGATGATGACTTTGAGCCAGGACTGGTATCTGGAAGAGGACTTCTGGCGCACCTTCGGGCCGCTGATGTTCAACGAGGACACGTTTGCCAGCGGCGCGGAAGAAGTCGCCGACTTGGTCGAGCTGGCCGGAATCGCGCCCGGGCCCGTGCTCGACCTCGGATCAGGCCCCGGCCGCCACGCCTTGCCGCTGGCAAGCGCAGGGTATCCGGTCACGGCGGTGGATACCAGTCGCCTGTTGCTCGACCAGCTCAAAGAGGCCGCCGGCGAGCTGCCGATCGAGATCGTCGAGGCCGACATGCGCCAATTCAGGCGCGAGCAGGCCTTCGACCTGGTCCTGGTGATGTGGACCAGCTTCGGCTACTTCCGCGACGAGGCCGACCACGTCCAGGTGCTGAGCAACATCCGCGACAGCCTGAGCGACAACGGCCGCCTGGTCCTCGACCTGGTCGGGGTGGAATACCTGGCCCGCAACCTCGAGCCGGTCCATCTGACCGAATACGACGACGACCTGCTGCTTATCGAGCGCCCGCTGCTGACCGACAACCTGACCCGGCTGGAAAACGAGTGGCTGCTGATCGACGGCGATCAGGTCCACCGCGCCGAGTTTTCCCATCGCGTCTGGTCGGCCGGTGAAATCACTGCCCTGCTGGCGCGATGTGGCTTCGACGTCCTTGGCATTTACGGCGACTGTCGGGGTGGGCTTTACGATCTGGAGGCCGAGCGGCTGGTGGTGGTCGCGGGGCGGGGCGAAACCAGCGCGCGGTGAAAAAAGTCCGCGTTCGCTTGTAGTAATCAACAGGACCCTTTTTCGACAGGAGTCGTCATGACCCTTCCACACCCACACCGAACGACGATAGTGGCCTTCAGCCTGCTGCTGATGCTTGCGCTGAGCGGCTGTGACATGGGCAGTGGTGAATCATCGGACGAAAAGCACGTGCTTCGCGTTTACGATGTTTCGCACATGGAGACTGAATATCTGGAAGGCCGCCTTTATCGACTGCTCTCAGGCGACCATCCGGCGCTGCGCGGGCGAGTGCAATTGCTCGATGAAACGCAGCTAGCGGTGAATGGTTCCATTCATTTGCAAGAGGAAATCGCGAGCCTGTTGGCCAGCCTGGGGCAACCGGCTTTTACAGAAGAAGACTCACTCGAACGCGAGTATCGTCTGCAGTTCTGGCGTCTCGGTCTGTCTCCACAACAGAACGATCAGAAATTGCCCGCTGGACTGGAACCTGTTTCAGACGCAGTCAGCGCTCATTTTCCAGACCACGGCACTCAGGTACACGACTTCGTTGAAACATTCGGAAGCACTTCGGGCACCAACTTGCTTTTTGAGTCGGGCGTCGGGACCATGGTCCATATCCGAAGCCTGAAACTACAGCCAGCAGGAGCGCATTTAATCGCGGAAATCAGCGCCCCTTCACCCCCGAACGTAGTCGGGGATTTTGTGAGTTTCACGATCAACCGAAACCTCAAGGCCGGTCAGCCATTGATACTGGGCAGACTTCAGGGTGGTCGCGAGAATGATCTCCCAGTCTACGAGGTACTGGTCGCAAGAATGGACTGGAACGACTGAAGCGGAATCGTCGGCCGTGCCCCTGTCAGCGGAAGCGCTCGAGGCGGCTTATCGAAGGCTCGAGCAGCCCGTCTACAACTATCTTTTTCGCTGGTTCTGGGACGCCGGCGTGTGCGAAGACCTCATCCATGACGCCTTCGAGCGCTTGTGGAAAAAGCGCGAGCGCATTGATCCTGAACGGATCGACGCACTGGTCTGGACCAGCGTGATCAATCTGGCCCGCAACCATTATGCCCGCAGCAAACGCTGGCGCTGGTTGCCGCTTCCCGCATCCTTGACCGGCAGGAACAATCCGGAGACCGAAACCGAACTCGATCTCAGGGACCGTCGCCTGCGCCGGGCCCTGGATCAACTGCCCGACCCGTCGCGCGAAGTGCTGTTGCTGGAGCTGTATGCGGG
>JAZBOC010000038.1:0-29015 GCA_036353315.1 Wenzhouxiangella sp.
GGCCTGGTCGAGCAGGCCGCGCGAGATCAGGGTGCGGCCGGCGGCGAACGGCGCTTCGATCTGTACGCCAAAGCCCAGCGCTTCGAGCACGCGCACCGCGTCCTCGGCGATCTGCGGCTCGTGGTAGTTGATGAAGTAGTCGACCAGCAGCACGACGACGGGGCGGTCCGATAGTCCCACCGAAGCAGCCGACCGGCGATGGAACGGACGTGCAGCAAACGGCGGCAGCCGCCGGGCCGGGTGGATGCCGATCAGACGCTTGAGCATCCACTTGCCCGGGCGCGAGCGCATCCAGGCATTGCTCAAACCCGTGAACCGGGCGGCCAGCGGATAGAGCTTCATCGGCTGGCCGTAAAAGCGATCAGCCAGCGTGGCACCGTGCTCGCGGATCCAGCCGTTGAGAAACTCGGCCTTGAGCGCGGCCATGTCGACGCTGGCCGGGCACTCAGACTTGCAGGCCTTGCAGCCCAGGCAGTACTCCAGCGCCTCGCGCACCTCGATGGAGCGGAACCCGGCCGGGTTCTGGCCGGTAAACATCTGCCGCAACAGGTTGGCCCGGCCGCGGGTGGTGTCTTTTTCGTCCAGACTGGCGCGGTAGCTGGGGCACATGGCCCCACCGCTGAAATCGAGCTTGCGGCAGGCGCCGGCGCCGTTGCAGCGCTCGATGGCTTCGGCAAATCCGTTGGATTCGCGGAACCGGAACACCGTTTCGACCTCGGCCGGGCGCCAGTCGGGGCTATAGCGCAGATTCTGGTCCATCGGCGGGGCAAAGACGATTTTGCCGGGGTTGAACAGCCCGTCCGGATCCCAAATCTGCTTGACCTGCTCAAGCAGCCCGACCATCTCGGGTCCGAGCACGGTGCCGAGGAACTGCGCCCGGGCCAGGCCATCGCCGTGCTCGCCGGACAGGGAACCCCGGTAGTCGCGCACCAGTTCAGCGACATCTTGGGCCATGGCCTTCATCTTCTCCAGGCCTTCGGGCTTGCGCAGATCCAGCACCGGGCGCAAGTGCAGCTCGCCGGACGCCGCGTGGCCATAGAACACGCACTCGGTGCCGTGGCGGGCCATCAGGGCCTGGAAGTCGCGCACATAGTTCGGCAGGTCGGCCACGCGCACGGCCGTATCCTCGACGAAGGTGGGCGACTTCTCGTCCGAGACCCGGCCCATCAGCAGGCCCAGTCCGGCCTTGCGCACCTCCCAGACCCGGCGCATCTGGTCCGGATCGGTCAACACCGGCGCTGCCGTGGCGGTCACCAACGCGGCCGACGCGGCTTCGGCGCGCGCACGGGCCTGTTCGGCGTCGTCGTCGAGGAACTCGATGATCAGCAGGCAGTCGGGGTCGCCTTGAAGAAAGAAGCGGTTGCGACGCTGGGTGCGATTGGCCCGGGTGGCCTCGAGGATGTGGCGATCAACCAACTCGACCGCGGCCGGCTGGAGATCGAGCACCGCGACGGTGGCGCGCATGGCCGCATCGAGCGAGTCGAAATGCGGCACCACCAGCGCCCGATGGGCCTTGAGCGGCTCGAGATTCAACTCAGCCTCGACCGTGACCGCCAGAGTGCCTTCGCTGCCGGTCAGCAGCGCGGCCAGGTTGAACGGCGGGCCGTTGGGTGTGAGCGGAGCCATCCGGCACAGCAGGTCCAGCGCGTAGCCGGAGTTGCGGCGGCTGACTTCCGGATGCGGGAAAGCGGCCTCGATAGCCGTCTTGTGCTCTGCAAGTAAAGCCAGCATACGGCGATAAATCTCGCCCTCGCGCGAATCCAGACGGCACTTCGCATCCAGTTCGTCTGCCGCCAGGGGACCGAAACTGGCCCGGCTGCCGTCGTCGAGCAGGCAGTCCAGCGCGATGACGTGCTCGCGGGTGGTGGCGTAGGCCGGCGAGTAGGAACCCGAGGCGTTGTTGCCGATCATGCCGCCGAGCATGCAGCGGTTGGTGGTCGAGGTATCGGGCCCAAACAACAGGCCATGCTCGGCGGCAACCCGGTTGAGCTGATCGCGAATCACACCGGGCTGGACCCGGGCACGACGCCGTTCCGGGTCGATGCCGACGATCGCGGTCATGTGGCGCGAGATGTCGGCCACGATCCCGCCGCCGGTCGTCTGACCGGCCAGGCTGGTGCCGGCCGCGCGCAAAGTGATGCCCAGGTTTTCGGCTCGGGCCTGGGTAATCAGTTCGGTCAGTTCGTCGGCATCCGCCGGAAAACAGACTGCCGTCGGCACCTCTTGGTACATGGAGGCATCGACGGCATACAGATGGCGGGTCAGAACGTCACGGTGCAGGGTCGGCATGGATTCAATCGCCTGGTCTTGGCAAAGTCAAACCCGGCCGACCCGGTGGTGTTTTTTCGCGCTAGTCGGCGAGGTTGCGCAAGGCCTTGAGCATGTCCAGGGTGCTGACGATGCCGACCACCCCGCCGTCACGGGTGACGACCAGGCGGTGAATCCGACCCTGGATCATGGTGTCGGCCATGGTCGCAATATCCGTGCTCTCGTCGACCGTGTAAATGACCGAGGTCAAAATATCGGCCACGGTCATGCCGTCATCATCATCAACAACGTGAAAAGGACGCAGTTCGGTCTCGTCGAGTTCGTCCTCCCATCCCTGCAGGAAGAAATCCCCGACGTGCTCACCACCGCGGATGGAGCTGCGATGCCCATCGTTGGCCACGATGTCGGTCACCGACACCACGCCGACCAGCATCCCGTCCCGATCCAGCACAGGGGCCCCAGAGATCCCGTGCTCGGTCAGCTTGGCGGCCAGTTCATGCACGGTCATGTCGTCGTGCACCAGCACAACGTCGGGGTTCATGATGTCTTTCGCGGTCAGTTTTTCAAGCGCTTTCATGCAGTGTCCTGTCGTCGGGTTGCCGCCGTGATTCTTCGGCCGGCCGGAAACGGATCGCCCAGCCGGAATCACAATACGGTAGATGGAGTAGCGAAGCCGGTATTTTACGCCGATCCGCTCGAGATGGGTCCGACGGTTGCGGCACTCAAGCCGCTGGCAAGGAAAGCGGAAGGGCCGAGATGGCTAGCGACGATGCCGCAGCCAGTTGAAGAAATACAGTCGGAATCCGGGTATGCGCAGCAGCCAACCTAGCCAGCGACCGCGACGGGCCGGGTCCAGATCGACAATGGGAACACCGCGCGAGGTCAGGACCATGGCCTGATCGGCCAGGGCGAGTCCGGCCGCGACCTTGCGCAGATTACCGAGCCCCCGATAGTGTGACGGTAGCTGGCGGAAAACCGCCAGCGACGTGGTATCGACCTGAACTCCGCGTCCGCGTGCACGAACGCTGATCGAATCCGACCCGGCGCGGATCGCCAGATCGGCTTCGATGTCCAGCGAGCCGCGCATTTACTTGGCAGGCGTCTTCAGATCGCGGGCGCGAATGATCAGTGAGCCATTCATGCCCCAGCGCGCGTATTGCGCCTTGTCGCCGGGTCCGGACGGCACGTCAAGATGAAAGTCCTTGAACTCGTAGGTGATTTCCGCGTTGCGGCCGGTCAGCTTGTCGTACAGGCTGATGGCCAACTCTGACCAATCTTTTGGATGTTCTGCCATTGATGCGCTCCTTGTCATGGTGTGATTTGAGGGCTTGAAATCGAGAGCCCGTCAGGCTCTTTTGGCAGGATCGCTCACCGCGCGGCCAAGGCCGCGTAGCAACTCCCCTACGCCGCTGCGATGGGAACACGCCCTTGGTGAACTTGCCGTGAAGCGAACCCTCGGGGAGACCTAGCTCGCTTGACTGGCTTTCTGGGCCATGGTCTGGAGCCGATCGGCAAAGGCGTCGACCTGGTCATAGTCGGTGTAGTCGATCACCGTGCTGCGGTCGGTTGGGCCGTCGGTGAACTTCATCGTCAACTGGATCATGATCCGATCGAAAAAACCGTAGCTTGGATAGTCAAGCTTGCCGGCAATGATTTCGACATGGTCAGGCGTCAAGGGCAGCGCGTCGAGAAACTTGCGCACATAGACGTTGCCTTCGATCGTGCGCTTTTCGGCTTTGCGCGCGATCAGATTGACCGAGAAAAACGCCGTCTGGCACTCGCCCATGCGTTCCGCGTTGTCGATCAGAAACGCGGCCAGGCGCGGGTCATGCTTGCCGTAGACAACGCTGCCGCCCACCGCGACAACCGGGAAGGCGGAAGGATCAAGGTCGGCCGAGGAATTGACGTCAACCAGCCGCACTTCGGCACCGCGGCCAGCAAGGCGCTGCTGCATGCGCTGGGCGATGGCGCGGGTATGGCCATCGCGGCTGGCATAGATGATCAGCACATCAGCCATGCTTGTTGGCCTCGGCTTCCAGGCGTTCCGCGCGCTCCCCGATGTTGCGCGTCAGCCCGTTGAACAGGACCAGGTGCGGCAGGTACATGGCATGCCAGTACAGGAGGCCCCAGATACCGGCCGGATGCCACGTCGCCGTGGCGTGGATTCGTGTCCCTTCGCCATCAGGTATGGCCGCGAACTCCAACACGCCGTCGCCCGGGGCCTTCATGCCAAAGCGAAGAGTGAATCGTTCGCCCGGCTCCATGGCGATGACCTCCCAGGAATCGATTGCGTCACCCAACTCGATGATCTCCGGATCGCGCCGGAAGCGAGTCCGTCCGCGCCCGCCGACCAGCCAGTCAATCCACTCGCGGATGGTCCACAGGATATTGAGATAAAAGTATCGGTTGTCACCGCCGATACTGGTCATGACCTTCCAGACCGACGCCGGGCTCGCGCTGGTCCAGTAATTGCCCGTCGCCTGCTTGCCGTAGTAGGCGCTGTGGTGATTCATGCCGCGGAAGATGAAGGCGCCGTCCACCCAGCGCGTATAGACCGGCTGATTGCGCTCTTGTTCGTAGACCGCCTCGGTCGCTTCGCGGTAGTTCAGCAATTTCTGCGGCACCAGTTCGCGGATGCGGGAATCGTCGGCGGTGAAGTTCTGACGCATCCCTTCGATCAGGGCCCCGGCGATACTGGAAGGCACCGCGCTGACCAGCGGCAAAAAAACCGCGGCCATCCGCTCGGTCAAAAACGGGATGCGCAGGATTTTCCTGGGCTTGACGCCGCCCACCTCGGCGATGATCCGCATCTGGTCGGCGTAGGTCATCACATCCGGTCCAGCGGCATCGAAAATTTCACCAGCCGCTTCTGGCATCACGGCCAGTTCCATGGCGTATTTGCAAATGTTTTCCAGCGCGATCGGTGGCGAAACTCGATCAACGTAAGGCGGAGAAACGAGAAACGGCAAGTGAAAGATGGCGTCGCGCATGACCTCGAATGCGGCAGACCCGGGCCCGACGATAATGCCGGCACGGATTTCAGTCACCGGCACGCTGCCCTCGCGCAGGGTATCGCCAATGCGCTTGCGCGCCACGATATGCTGGGTGTCGGCGCCATCGGGCACCAGGCCGCCGATGTAGAAGACCCGCTCGACCCCGGCGGCGGCCGCGGCCTCGGCAAAATGGCGCGCACCGTCGATTTCCAACTGCATGTAGTTTTTGCCGGCGCACATCGCGTGGATCAGGTAAAAAGCCACGCGCACACCGTCAAACTTGCCGACCAGGGTGCCCGGGGCCAGCACATCCCCCTGGACGATCTCGCAGTGCGGCCAGCGTTCCGGCCATCGCACGCCGTCCAGCTTCGATGGGGTCCGCGCCATGGCGCGCACCGGGATGCCCTGATCCAGCAGGTAGGTCGCAAGATGGCCACCCATGTAGCCCGTCACCCCGCTAACCAGCCAGGGCCTTGCCTCGCCCTGCGCTGTCGGGACGGCTTTTTTGCTGTCGTCATTCATGTCGAGAACCGCTTCCTGGCCGCCGGAGACGGTCCGGCAGGCTGCAATGTATCGAATCGACGGGTGCTGGCCGCTTGATATGCATCAAACCCTGGCAGAAGCGCCAATGCTAGCTTTGCGCCCGACATCGAGCTGGCTCTGCTGCAAGGACCGACCGTGAAAAATTCTCTCCTGCCCGCCAGGCTCGACCTGGCGCAAAGTATCACAGGCCTCGTGCTGGCGCTCTTCATGGCTTTCCACCTGATCTTTGATTCTTCCATCCTGCTCGGTGCCGGTGCCTTCGACTTCGTGTCCGGGGCGCTGGAGGGCAAGCTGATTTTTGGCGAGAAAATACCGCTGATCACGACCCTTGTCGTGGCAGCGGTGTTCGCCGTGTTCATCGCCCATGCCGGGCTGGCGATGCGCAAATTTCCGCAGAACGCCCGCCAGTACCGCACCTTCAGAGCGCACATGAAGGAGATGCGCCATCCGGATACCAGTCTGTGGTGGCTGCAGATCTGGACGGGATTCGCGATGTTTTTCCTCGCCTCAGTCCATCTGTACATCATCATGACCCAGCCCCAAACCATCGGTCCGGCCGGCTCGGCCTACCGCATTGTGTTTGAGTGGAAGTGGCCACTGTATCTGGTGCTGACCGTGGCCGTGGTCCTGCACGCGGCCGTCGGCCTGTACCGGCTGGCGCTCAAGTGGGGCTGGTTCGAGGGCAAAAACCCCGATCAGCGGCGCAAGACGCTCAAAAAAGCCGTCTGGATCGTGACCGCCGTCTACCTGACCATGAGCCTGGCCGCGCTGGGCGCCTTCATCCACATTGGCCTGACCGGCCAGGATCATTTCGGCACCGTGGTCGAGGGATTGAGCTCATGAAGATTGTCTACACCGACGTTCTGGTCATCGGCGGCGGCCTGGCCGGCCTGCGCACCGCGGTCGGCGTGAAACAGCGCGGCTTCGACACCATCGTTTTGAGCCTGGTGCCGGCCAAGCGCTCGCATTCGGCGGCTGCCCAGGGCGGCATGCAGGCCAGCCTGGGCAATTCGACCATGGGCTTAGGCGACAACGAGGACGTCCACTTCGAGGACACCGTCAAAGGCAGCGACTGGGGCTGTGATCAGCGCGTGGCGCGCATGTTCACCCACGTCGCACCCAAGGCCATTCGCGAGCTGGCCGGTTGGGGCGTGCCCTGGAACCGGGTCAAGCAAGGCGAGCGCGAAGCAGTGATCAACGCCGAACGCGTGGTCATCACCGAATCGGCCAAGGCCCACGGCCTGATCACCGCACGCGATTTCGGCGGCACCAAGAAGTGGCGCACCTGCTACACATCCGATGGCACCGGACACGCCATGCTGTTCGCTCTGGGCGACCAGACCATCGCCAACGGCATTCCGGTGATGGAGCGCATGGAGGCCCTCGCCCTGATCCACGAGGGCGGACGCTGTTACGGGGCGGTGGTGCGCAGCCTGGTGACCGGTGAGCTGACCGCCTTCCTGGCCCGCGCGACGACCATCGCCACCGGCGGCTACGGGCGGATCTACAAGGTCTCGACCAACGCCGTGATCTGCGAAGGCACCGGCACGGCAATCGCGCTGGAGACCGGCGTGGCCGAACTCGGCAACATGGAGGCCGTGCAGTTCCACCCCACCGCCATCGTCCCGGCCGGGATTCTCACCACCGAGGGCTGCCGTGGTGACGGCGGCATCCTGCGCGATGTCAACGGACACCGCTTCATGCCCGACTATGAGCCCGAAAAGCGCGAGCTGGCCTCCAGGGACGTGGTCTCGCGACGCATGACCGAGCACATGCGTAAGGGTCAGGGCGTCAAGTCACCCTACGGCGACCACCTGTGGCTGGACATTACGGTGCTCGGACGCGAACACGTGCACAAGAATCTGCGTGAAGTGACCGATATCTGCCGCTACTTCCTCGGGATCGACCCGGCCGATAGCTGGATCCCGGTCCGTCCCACCCAGCACTACTCGATGGGCGGCATCCGCACCGACCACCGCGGCGAAAGCTCGACCCTCAAGGGTCTGTTCGCATGCGGCGAAGCGGCCTGCTGGGACATGCATGGATTCAATCGCTTAGGCGGCAACTCGGTGGCCGAGACCGTGGTCGCCGGTATGATCGTGGCCGAGTTCATCGCCGACTACTGCGCCGCCCCCGAAAGCGATATCAATATCTCGACCGGGCTGGTGCGCGATTTCGTCGAGCGCGAGCAGGCCGGACTGGACCGACTGGTTTCCGGCGGCGGCAGCGAGCAGGCCGGGCCGATCCGCCAGCGCATGGAAGAGATCATGATCGACCAGGTCGGCATCTTCCGCTCCGGGCCGGAACTCGACCGCGCCGTCGACGAACTGCGCGACCTCCTCAGCCGCAGCCGCAATCTGGGCGTGGGCAGCCGCGCGCCCGGGCCGAATCCGGAGCTCATCGCCGCCTACCGGCTACCGAAGATGCTCAAGCTGGCCTTGTGCGCAGCCGTGGGTGCGCGCGAGCGCACCGAAAGCCGCGGCGCCCACTTTCGCGAAGACTTTCCGCAGCGCAACGACCGCGACTGGCTCAAGCGCTCCATCACGACATGGCCCGATGCGGGAACGGATTTGCCGAAGCTGGACTACGAGGCCATCGCTGTGGCCGACATGGAGCTGCCGCCGGGCTTTCGCGGCTACGGCACGCGCAACCACATCGACCACCCCGACAGCGCCGGGCGGCATGCCGAGATCGAAAAGATTCTGCAAGCCGTCGATCCCGACGACCGCCACGCCCGCCAGGCGGCCTTGATGCCCTTCGATGATCTGCTGCCGGAAAAATACCGGCCACGCAACCAGCGCCTGGAGGCCCAAGCATGAGTTCCGAGACCCGCGCGCCCGGCCGCACCCTGACCATCAAGGTGCTGCGCCACAACCCGGCCGACCCCGACAACCAGCCGCAGTGGGCCAGCTTCGAGCTGGAAGAGTACGAAGGCATGACCCTGTTCATCGCCTTGAACGAGATTCGCGATCGCTACGCCCCCGACCTGCAGTACGACTTCGTCTGCCGGGCCGGCATTTGCGGCAGCTGCGGCATGGTCGTCAACGGCCGGCCCGGGCTGGCCTGCCGCACCCTGACCTCGACCCTGCCTTCCGAGATCAGCCTGGCGCCACTGCCGCTGTTCAAGCTGATCGGCGATTTGTCGGTTGACACCGGTGCCTGGATGCGCGGCATGAGCGAGCGCCTGGAGACCTGGGTGCATGAGCAGACCGAGACCGACCTGCACGCCCTGGAGGCGCGCATGGAGCCCGAGCTGGCCGAGGACATCTACGAACTCGACCGCTGCATCGAGTGCGGCTGCTGCATTGCTGCCTGCGGCACGGCGCGCATGCGCGAGGACTTCGTCGGCGCGGTCGGCTTAAACAAGATCGCGCGCTTCCGCCTGGACCCGCGCGACCAGCGCAGCGATGGTGATTTCTATGACCTGATCGGCGACGATGATGGCGTGTTCGGCTGCATGAGCCTGCTCGGCTGCCACGATGTCTGCCCCAAAGAGTTGCCGCTGCAGACCCAGATCGCTTTTCTTCGGCGCAAGATGGTTACGGTATCCTGACAGAACGATTCCGCACGTCCAGCAAACTTCATGAACGACTCGATTTCCGTAGGCATTGACGCGCTGGCTTTTTCAGGACCAGCCGCTTTCGTTGAACTGGCAGACCTGGCCCGCGCGCGCGGCGTCGACCCGGCCAAGTACACCCACGGCCTGGGCCAGCTCCGCATGGCCATCGCCAGCCCTTGCGAGGACACTGTCACCATGGCGGTCGAAGCCGGGGCCCAGGCGCTCAAGGCCTTCGATGTCGACCCGGCCGAGATCGGAACCCTGATCGTGGGTACCGAAACCGGGGTGGATCACAGCAAGCCGGTGGCCGTTTACGCCCACGATCTGCTCGGCCTCGATGAGCGATGCCGTACTTTCGAAACCAAGCACGCCTGCTACGGCGCCATGGCGGGCCTGACCGCATCGATGGACTGGATCGCCTCGGGTCGGGCGCGCGGGCGCAAGGCGCTGGTGATTGCCTCCGACATCGCCAGCTACGGCCTGGGCACCCCCGGCGAGCCCACCCAGGGTGCCGGCGCGGTGGCCATGGTGGTTTCCGATCAACCTCGACTGCTGCACATCCAGCCTCGCACCATCGGCGACTACACCCGCCAGGTCATGGATTTCTGGCGACCGCTGTACTCCAAGCACGCCCTGGCCGACGGCCACTATTCCATTCAGTGTTACCTCGACGCCTTGAAGGGCGCGCGCCTGGACGCTGTGGGAGAAGAATCCGAGCTTCTGAACAGCCTCAGCGCCTGCCTGTACCACGTCCCGTTCGTCAAGATGGCCTTCAAGGCCCACCAGCGCGAGGTGGAAATGGAGCGCGGACACGCGATCAGCAAGGCCGAGGCCGCGCACTGGCAGCAGCTGACCGAAAGCTATGACAAGCTATGCGCGCCCTGGCTGACCCTCAATGCCGAGGTCGGCAACATCTACACGGGCTCGCTGTTCCTGTCGCTGATCGATCTACTGCGCCGGGCCGGCGAAACACTGGTCGACAAGGACATCAGCCTGTTTTCCTATGGCAGCGGCTGCGGTGCCACCTACTGCCTGGGCAGGATCAGCGAAGCGGCTGGAAGCTGGCAATCCGTCCTGGATCCGGAACCTGCATTGACCCGCCGCCGGCGTTTGACCATTACCGAGTACGAAGACCTGGTGCGCGCCAGCGAGTTGGCCGATCGGACCGAGACCCTGGACCCGACCGATTTCGGACTTTCAGGCGGCCTGTATTACACAGGCACGCGCAACGACCGGCGCCACTATGAGCGCGGATGAGCGCTGAGCGCATACAGGCATTGAGCGCGGGCGGGCCGGGCTGTATTACCCGGCCGGAGTAAAAGACGTCAGACCTTGGCGGCCGGCTCGCCGCGGACCTCTTCAGCGGCTTCTTCGGCTGCCGCTTCGGTTTCATTCATGCCCTTGCGGAAGTCGCGCATGGCGCCGCCCAGATCACCACCCAGGCTGCGAATTTTCTTGGTCCCAAAGACCAGCATGACGACGACCAGAAGAATGATGAGCTGGGGAACTCCGATGTTGCCGATACCCATGGTGCACCTGCCTGATTCATGTGACGAGAACGCAATCTATCAGAGGCGGATACTGGCACGATTGACGCATATCAACTCATGCAGAAAACCGCTTTAGCGTGCTGAGACCAGACATCAAGTCGGTGGAGGGCTCTGCTGGAAACGATCCTGAAAAACCTCGTCATCGTTGAGCTCGAGCTGCACCTCCAAGGCCCCAGCATCGTTGGGCGTCGCGAGATTGGAGACGCTGCCGGCCTTTTCCCGTGGATTATGCAGAAAGTCGTACAGACCGGCCACGCCCGGCATCTGCGCGGGTGCGCAGAGGTCGATGGCCGGAGAATCAGCGGATGGGCGATAATCCCGACCGGCAACATCAACGAGACTGACGTTGTCATCTTTGTCAATAGAGTTTGTGAACCCTGGCGGCAATGTGGAATCACTGGCGATGCAATCGCCAAGGATGCCATCAAGATCCAGACTGCGCACGGGGGTGTCACCTATTAAAACACTGCCGCGCAACGAGACCCGGTCCACATTTGCCGGGGTCTGACTGTAGAACAGAGCCTGCATAATCAGAGGATTGTCCGCGACTGTCAGGCCAGTCAGATTGACTTCATGCCCAGCGGCGTCCGACTGACCTACCGTATTGAACTCGACAAGACCAAAATCGACGGTGTCTTCAGCCACATCGCCGTTACCCGCGAAGATCGAGTTCGCCATGTCAAAAGGTGCACTGGCCGGCTGGTTGTTCAAACTGATAGCACTGCCGAAGTTGGCACTGTTGCCACGAAACTCGGCGAACCAGAGGACAACCGGGCCAGCGCCATCGAGAAACACCGCACCACCCCGAGCCCCGGCGCGGTTATCGAGAAATTCCACGCAGGGCGTCAAGCCGCAACCCTGCCCGGGTCGAAAAACCACTGAGGTTCGCCCTAGCTCAAGCGAGGCTGAGACGCTCGATGCAATTGCGCCGCCGAGCCAGGCCGAGTTGTCTTCAAACACCACACCATCTGCCGATACGGCAGTGTTCTGACCCGAAGCGTAAATGGCGCCACCCATCCCCAGCTCGGTCGGCTCCAGGTTGGCCCTGTTGCCGCGAATCAGGGTGGCCACCGCAGGGTCACAGGGTTCAGCGGAGAACTCATTGGGCTGACGCTCACAGTTCGCGCCACCATCCACAAAAATCCGAGAGGCGTTTGAGGCATACAGAAAGCCCCCGTGACGGTTCGCGGTATTGTTTCGCAGCGGGCTGGCATCGCTACGGCGAGACAAGACCGTGACGGTACAGTTATCTGCATACAAGCCGCCGCCATCTTCGGTGGCGTGATTGCTGGTGAGGTTCGAACCTGGCCCCAGGTAGACGGTACTGGCCTGGCAGTGCACGGCTCCGCCTCGAACTGCATCCCCTTCCTGGATCACTGAAAAATCGCCGACAAACAATTCTGCGCCCCCGTTCAGCGCGATTGCGCCGCCGGCGGCGGCCTGGCAACCGGTAAAGGTACTGCGCTCGATATAGACGGAGACCGAACCCGGGTTGCTCCCCGGCCCATTGACCTGAATCGCGCCACCTGGCCAATTAGAGTCCAGACCCTGCAGCCCACAGTCGCTGAAGCCTATGCGCCGCAGCCGCACCACGACCTCCTGACCACTGGCTGGATTGACGGTCAGGAAGCGGCCCGCAACCGGCGAAACACCGGACAGCGCGCTAGTATTCTCGTCTCCCGATGCCGCGCTGGCGCAGTTATCAAAGCCGCCCCGAATCGTGACCGAACGGGCGATCGGCGGCAAGTCTTCAACCCAGCGGGCAAAGTCCGGCAGGCGGACCAATCTGATTTCGGTGGCGACCGGATTGATGGCCTCTAATGCCCTCCCAATCGGATCGGCCTCATCGAGGGTGAAATCGCAATCCGATCCCGCCGGACCCACCGTGACCACTTCTGCCGCAACGCGGCCATCTGACGACCACAACCCGGCACCCAAAAAGGCAAGAACGAAGACTATCCGCAAAACCAGTTGATTCGACATGTGACCTCCCAGATCAGCCATGCCGCAAGCCCGCCTTAGCTTCTTTGTCCACGCACCCTGGCGCGGTACCGGACAAGCCGGCAAAACAGCAAATAAGGTCCCCTTCACGATCATATTCCAGCGACCGCCGGACCGCCAGAAAAATAATCGTCCCTTTTAGCCCGCTTCCGCCCCGTGCTGCCTGATGTCAGCGTCACCCAGGGGCTTGCGCACTGCTACACTCTGGCCATGGATCAGGAACTCGGCAGGCGGCTAGCCTGGAGCTTTATCTGGCTGGCAATCAGCCTCGCGCTGAGTCTTTTTCCCGGGCAGGCGACCGTGGCAGGCCAGGATGAGCGGGCCGCGGATTTCGAGTTTGATCGTCTCTCCGATCACCTTGGCGGGCGTCAGTCGACCGTGTATGAAATCTTCGAAGACCCGTTCGGTTTTGTCTGGTTTGCCGGCGACACCGACGGTCTTCTGCGATTCGACAGCGAAGACTGGGTGTCTTGGTCCGACGGCCTGGTCGAAAACAACACCCGCAGCAATATCTCCACCGTTCGGGTCACCGATAATGGTCGTCTTTGGGTCGGCAGCTGGGGCAACGGCCTGCAGTACTGGGACCCGCAACAGCAGACCTATGTGCAGTTTCTGCCCGACCCGGCCGACCCGCATGCCCTGGCCGCCAACCGGGTTCAGCGACTCATGATCGACAGCCAGAACCGGCTGTGGGTCGGCACCACGGCCGGGATCAACCTGATCGAGACCGGTCAGCCCAACAAGATCCGGCGCTTTGCCCATGATCAGCCGGAACACCCTCTCTACAGCGAACGCATCTGGGGCATGGTCGAGCATGCCAGCGGGTTCTGGTTTGCCACCTCCAGCGGCGTTTATCGACTCTCGCCGGATCTGTCGCAATGGACCCACATGCTGCTCGATGAAAGCGCCGCTGAACGCTTCGAGCGCGGCGCCGAGGTCCGGACGGTGGCAGTTGCCCACGGCCAGGTCTGGGCCGGGTCGCAGCTCGGCGTTTTCCGCTGGAACCCCGACACGGATGAACTGGTCCGGGTCGAATTCGGGGAAGATACGACCCGATCCATGCCGCGAATCAACGCCATTCTCGAAAGCCGCAGCGGCGGCGTTTGGGTCGGCGCGCATGATGGCCTTTACCGTATCGACGAACGCGGCCCCCGCTACGCCCAGTTCGATGGCGAGTATCACCTGATTCCGGACGTCGACATTCGTACCCTCTATGAGGACAGCGAAGGCAGTCTCTGGATCGGCAGCCGCGACCGCGGCATCATTCAGGGAAAACGTCGCGACCGAGTGTTCGTGCCGCTGGCCGAGCAGGTGCCCAGCGAGCTGTCCGATGAGACATCGCGACTGACTTCAGCCATCCTGCATGATCGTCGGGGTCGCCTGTGGCTGGGTGTACCCGGCGGTCTTTTGCGCCGCGACCTTGAAGACCGCTGGATGTACTGGGAGTTTTCCGCCGCAACCGGTGTTCGTCGCATCGAAGGCCTCGCCGAAGGGGTGGACGGGACGGTCTGGATTGCCACCGACAGCGGCCTTTTCCAAATCGGCGATGATGAGCAACTGCTACCCGATCAGCGGCTGTTCGAGGCCTTGGGCATCGCCACGGTCCCGGTCAACGCGATTCTGTCTGCTGCCGATGGCACGCTTTGGCTGGGGCTGTGGAACGTCGGCATCGTGCGCTGGGATCCTCAAGACAACCGGTTGATTCGGGTCGGGCTGGAAGTCCTGCGCGACATCCGCGCCGACCTGGTCTACCAGATCAGTCGTGACCCTTCAGGTGCGCTCTGGGCCGCTACCCGCTACTCGGGCGTTTTTCGTCTGGAGCAAGACCGCTGGGAAAACGTTGCCATCCAGTACAACGGTCAGGCCTATGCACCGAGTTTCTACTGCGTTCACCACCAGCCGCCGAGTCACCTGTGGCTATGCACCGAAGACGGGCTGCTGCGCTACCGACTAGACAATGGCCAGGCGATGGCCTATTCCACCGCCCACGGCTTGCCGGCCAACCGCGTGACCGGCATGATCGGCGCCCCGGACACGGGGCTGTGGGTGTTAACCACGCTGGGGGTGGCCCGACGCATGCCCGACGAAGACCGCTTCGTCAGCTACGGGCTTGCCGACGGTCTGCCCGGTCTGGCCCTCCAGCGCAACGCGCTGGGGAGGCTGCCCGACGGGCGCATCGTGATGGGCACCAGTGACGGTGCAGCGATCGTCGACCCGAACTCGTCCGCGCGCGGGCTCAACGCGCCGCGCACGGTGCTCAGCCGGATCTGGCTGGAAGGCCGTGACTTGACCAGGACCGTCAATCCCGCCCAGCTTGCTCTACAACTGCCGTACCGCCATCGCGATTTGCTGCTGCAGTTTGCGGTGCTCGATTTTCATGAGCCCGAGCGCAACCTGGCCCGCTACCGACTGCGCGGGTATGAATCTGAGTTCAGCGAGCTGAGCGGGGATCGCACGGCCCGATTCATGAACCTTCCCCCGGGCGAATACGTTCTCGAGGTCGAGGGCTGGAGCAGCCGGGGCGTACCCGGAAAGACACCGCTGGAGATTCCGATCCAGGTCGAGGCACCCTGGTGGTATTCGCCCGTAGCCTGGGTCGCCGGAATCCTCCTGCTGGCCAGCCTGATCTGGCTGACGATTCGATTACGATTACGCGCGCTGAACCTTTCTAACGAACGCCTGCAAGCCCTGGTGGCGGAGCAGACCGCCGAGCTTGCATCCGCCAACGAACAGTTGCGCGCCAGCTCGGCGCGAGACTTTCTTACCGGCCTGCTCAACCGACGCGGCTTCACCGAGCGTTTCGCGGCCCTGCAACAGCATGCGCTTCGGGCCAACAGCGAGCTGGCGGTGGTTCTTTTCGATCTGGATCACTTCAAAGGCATCAACGATGCCCACGGCCACGACGTCGGCGACGAAACGCTTCGCACGATCGGCAGGATTCTTTCCGAAACACTGCGCGGCCACGACCTCGCGGCCCGCTGGGGAGGCGAGGAGTTCCTGTTGGCGCTCCCGGATACGGGAACAGAGGGCGCCGTGCAGGTTTGCGAGAAGATTCGTCGTAGTTTCGCCGAGGCCATTTTGCCGGCACCTGCAGGCCAGACCTTTACCATCACCGCAACGTTCGGCGTTGTTTCGCGCCAAGGTTGCCGCCGTCCTCTGGAAGCATGGGTCAAGGCGGCCGACGAGGCGCTGTACCGCGGCAAGAATGAGGGTAGAGACCAGATTCGGGCCAATACCGGCGATGCCCTATAATCCGCGATCTTTCCAAGCGCACGGAACGCCTATGCCACGTCCTGAACGGACGATGATAGCCGCGATGGTCCTGGCGCTGAGCCTGGTCGCTCCGGGCCTTGCGCCTGCAGCAGAGAATGCGGACCGCTTCGAACAGCATTTTCGCACCACCCTGATCGAACACGGCGTCCCGGGCGGCGCTTACGCCATTGTTCGCGACGGGCGCATCGACAGGGTCGGAACCCACGGCGTGCGGCGGGTTGGCGATTCAGCGCCGGTGACCGCTGATACGGTCTTTCGCACCGCCTCGGTATCCAAGACCTTTGCCGCCCAATTGACCAGCCTGATGGTCGCCGAGCAACGGTTGCGCTGGGAAGATTCAGTGACCGACTATTTGCCCGACTTCCGTCTGAAAGACGCCGGCGCGACACGCCAGCTGCAGCTGCAGCATCTGGTTGGCCAATCAACCGGGGTGGTTTCGAACGCCTATGACAACCTGCTCAACGCCAATCAGCCGCTAGAGCGAATTCTGCCGCAGTTTGCCAGCCTGGAACCGCTCTGTCAGCCCGGCACCTGTTATACCTACCAGAACGTGCTCTTCTCGCTGGTCGGCCCGGCCATCGAGCAAAGCAGCGGCCAGCCTTACGAGGAACTGTTAAGCGAGCGGCTATTCAAGCCACTTGGAATGAATCGAAGCACAACCGGGCATCAGGCCTTCCTGGCCGAAGCCAATCGCGCCTCTCCACACGTTCGACGGGCGCGCGGCACGATCTGGCATCCGGTCTCGGTCACCGAGTCGTACTATCTGGTCCCGCCGGCGGCCGGCGTCAACGCCAATGTGCTCGATCTGGCGCGCTGGCTGATTGCCCAGCAGGGGTACCGGCCAGACGTGCTGGATCCGGCAACCATCCGCCCGCTGACCGAAAAAAGGGTACGCACGCTGCGCGATCTGCGGCGCGGGGCCTGGCGGGACTTGCTCACCGACGCCCACTACGGGCTGGGCTGGCGGATCTACACCGTGGGAGACGAAGATCTTTACCTGCACTCCGGCTGGGTGCGAGGTTTCGTGGCCGACATCAGTCATTCATTGGACCGCAAGATCGGTCTGGTCGTTTTGCTCAACGGAGAATCGAGGGCCTTGAGCGAAATCACCACCGGGTTCTGGGCCGAAGAACTGGCCCGGCCCCGGCCGCCGCTGGTGGCCGGCCGGGGCGAAGATGCAGCGAAACTGAGCCGCTAGTGGGCCATGCGGCTAATTAGGTAACGCTCAGCCGCATGGTCCACTAGTGCGCCAATAGGCGCTTCAGGCGACCTTCCGGTCGGGTGATTTGCGGGTGGCCACCGCCCTCACGGCCTCCTCAACAATGGTCAAACCGGCGTCGAGGTCGGCGTCCGGAATCATCAGCGGCGGCAGCAGCTTCAAGACCTGATCATCGATACCCGCGGTTTCGATGATCAGGCCGCGCTTGAAGGCTTCGGCCGAGCACTCGGCAGCGATTTCGGGGTCGGCAAACTCGATCCCCTGGATCAGTCCCCGGCCGCGAAGCTCTGCCTGCAGCGGGATCTGGCGAACCAGAGCTTCGAGTCTTTTGACCACCTTGCTCGCCTTGCGCTCGGTGTCCTTGCGCAGATTATCGTCGGCCCAAAAATCCAGTGCCGCAGTTGCGGTGACGAACGCCAGATTGTGGCCGCGAAAGGTGCCGTTGTGCTCGCCGGGTTCCCAGACGTCGAGTTCCGGCCGCATCAGCGTGACCGCCAGCGGCAGCCCAAAGCCGCTCAGGGACTTCGACAGGCAGACAATATCCGGAGTGATACCGGCCTGCTCGAAGCTGAAGAAGGGCCCGGTGCGACCGCAGCCGACCTGAATGTCGTCGACGATCAGAAGAACGTCGTGACGTTTCAGGATCGCAGCCAGTTCCTTGAGCCACTCCATGCGCGCAACGTTGACGCCACCTTCGGCCTGGACCGTCTCGATGATGGCCGCTGCCGGCTTGTCCATGCCGGAGCCTTCGTCGGACAAAAGCGCGTCGAGCAAGGCCAGGCTCTGGTCCTTGCCTTCTTCAAGGTAGCTGTCAAATGGAACCATGCTTACATGCGACAGGGGCACCCCGGCCCCGGCGCGCTTGAACGAGTTACCGGTCACGGCCAGCGCGCCCAGCGTCATGCCGTGGAAGGCATTGGTGAACGAGAGCACGCGCTCGCGACCGGTCACCTTGCGCGCCAGCTTCAGCGCGGCTTCGACCGCGTTGGTGCCGGTCGGCCCGGGGAACTGAACCCGGTAGTCCAGACCGCGCGGCTTGAGGATAACCTCTTCAAAACGCTCCAGAAAACGGACCTTGGCTTCAGTGGCCATGTCCAGGCTGTGGACGATGCGGTCTTCGGACAGGTAATCCAGCAGCGCTCGCTTGAGATCGGGATGGTTGTGGCCGTAATTCATGACTCCGGCGCCAGCGAAAAAATCGATGTACTCGCGACCGTCATCGTCGGTCAGGCGCGCACCGCGCGCGTGGGTGAAAACACAGGGAAAGCTGCGCACGTAACCGCGCACTTCGGACTCGAGTCGATTGATGGTGTCAAGACTGCTCATGAGATTTCCTCTCTTGATTTCAAGAATTCTGGTGTGACGTGTTTGTCGAGCGGGCCGATACGAAACAGGTTCTCGGCCTCGTGGGCGCTGGGAAACAAAGGCGCGCCCAGATACTCGCTCTCCAGGCATTCCACGCCAAGATCGCGGGCGATGGAACGAAACAATTGCGTGGAGGCGCCGTTGTCGGGGCTGACGGTGGCCTCCAGCCAGCGTACGTCGGCCGTCTGCGCGGCCAGCAGGGCTTCGAGCATGCGCCGGGCCAGGCCCTGGCGGCGCATCCAAGGCGCCACGCCAATCTGCCAGACGAACACGGCCTGGGCCCGTTGCGGCGGACGATGGCCGACGATGAAGCCGGCCAGGTCGCCACCGTCGCTTTCGGCCACGATGCTGGTGTCGGCAAAGTCCTTGGCAAAGAGCACGTAGAAATAGGCGCTGTTGAGCTCCAAACCACCCATGTCCTTGACCAGTCGCCACATGGCCGCGCCATCTTCGGCGCGTGGACGACGAAAACTGACCGCCGGCTGTGCCGGCGTTTTCCGGGCCGCTTCAGGCGACATCGGCAACCTCTGTCGAGTTGATGCCAAAGCCGGCATGCAGCGCCTGGGAGGCCTTGGCAACCTGATCGGCGGCAACCATGCAGGTCACCGCGTGGGCAAGCGCAAAGGACTGATAGACCTCAATGCCGGCATCGGTCAGGTTTTTTGCCGCCAGCCTCAGAATGTCGCCATCCTCGCCGGCCCCGAAGCCGACGGCCGATACGCTGGCCAGCGGATAAGCGATCTCGACGGCATCGCCAAAACTGTGCTGAAGGGCAGCCGCCAGACCATTCACGTCGGCCAGTTGATCGATCGGCAGCAGATAGCAGCCTGAATCCTTTCCGGCCAGTTCCGGCGCAAAACCCTCGTACTCACCCAGCACCTCGGCCAGGCACTGGCGGTCGGCGGTTTCATCAAACTGAATGCTGACGAGGTTCTTGTGCGCGGCGATGCCGACGATTCGCGACGCACCGCCATCCGCTTTCTTGCGCACCACCGTCTGACCGCCTTCGCCGTGGGACTTGCGGGCATGAATGATCACCCCATGCTCCAGTGCATAGTCGATGGCGCGCTCGTTCAGTACGCCAGCACCGTGATGGGCCAGCGTTTTCATTTCGGCCAGGCTAAGCGCGCGCAGGCGAATTGCTTCCGGCACCAGCCGAGGGTCGGCGGTATAGACGCCATCAACGTCGGAATAGATTTCACAGCGCTCGGCTCGAACCGCGGCGGCAATGGCCACCGCCGTGGTGTCTGATCCGCCCCGGCCCAGCGTGGTGATATCGCCATCCGGGCTGGCTCCCTGGAATCCGGCGACCACAACCACCTTGCCCTCACCAAGCGCCTTGAGGATGCGGCCCGGCTCGACCGCCTTGATGCGCGCGTTGAGGTGGGCGCTGCAGGTCCGCACACCGGCTTGTGGCCCGGTCATGGAGCAGGCAGGAACATCCAGATCCTGCAGCGCCAGCGACAGCAGCGACGCCGAGGTCTGCTCGCCAGCAGCGAGCAGCATGTCGAGCTCGCGATGGTCCGGCTGGGTATTGAAGCGGCCGGCACTGGCCAGCAGCTTGCTGGTCGTATCGCCACGGGCCGAAACCACGACCACCACGGGGTGGCCTTGTCGCCACGTACGGGCCACTCGCTCGGCCACCGCACGGAGTTGCGCATCTTCGGCAAGCGAAGACCCGCCGAACTTTTGAACGATCGTATTCATCATTGCTGGGGTTATTGCCGTGTGAGTTTGGATAGAGCTGGTTCAGGTGGCCCGAAATTTATCGTTGTCGCCGCTCTCGTCGACATGGGGCGGGATCGGCGCCATGGCGAATTCGTCGCCACGAATGGCAAACGCTTCGACCAGCGCGTCCAGGCTGATCGCCAGTTCGCCCAGCTTGAGATCATCGAGCCGAGCCAGTGCGTTGAGCAGCGCACCCTCTGCGGGCCCTGGCGCACTGGCCAGCAGCTGTTCGCCGCGCTCGGTGGGAAAGAGCTGAACCACGCGTTGATCCGGACCGCAGCGGTCCCGGCGAATCAATTCTTTGCCTTCGATCTTGTCGAGCAGATTGCTGGCCGTGGCCGGCTTGATTGACAGGCGCTCGGAAATATCCTTGACCCGCAGACCCGGCTCGGCGTGTATTTCCCACAGCGCCCACAGCTGGGCGGCACTGACGCCACACTGACGTTCTACCCACGTCGAATGGGCCTGGATGGCCTTGACGACCGTCCGGAAGTGCCGAATAACGGCGACCTCGCGTTCCCGCCGTGCTTGCGATCTCCGGCCGGTCCGACGACGACCGCGACTGTGCTGAGCTTCGTTTGTCATTTGCTGAACCATGTTGGTGACTAATTATAAGCCACAAATTAGTTTTGCGCAAAACTAATTGGGTTCAACGATATGGCAGCGGTGGCTGGGCCAGCCATGGAAACCTAGTTCTGGTGCTTTTCGACCAGCATGAGAAGCGTGTCGAGCACTTCGCGGCCGCGCTCCCCGGCCTGATCAACGTAAGTCTCGCGCACTGGCAGGCTGGCCTGCCGAAACGCATCGCGCTGGTCTTCATCAAGCTCGACCCATTCCGTGCCACCAGCGTCGAGAATGGTGTCAAGGCGCTCGGCGTTGAACCGCTGCTGTTCCTGATCGATCCACTCGACCAACTCGTTACGCACCTCTTCAACGAGCCTGCGCGTCGACTCGTCCAGAGATTCGAACCAGGACCGGCTCGCTGCCAGCGTGGTCACAAACTGAGCGTGTCGACCGGAGATGAGATAGTCCTGCTCTTCGTAAAAACTCATTTCCTCGATGGCGAAAATCGGGTTGACCTGGCCATCGATCTGGCCGAGCTGCAAACCGCTGTAGACCTCGCTGTAAGGCATGGGCGTCGGGTTCGCACCATAGGCACGATAGGACTCGACCAAGATCGGAGACGTCATGGTGCGAATCTTGAAGCCCTCGAAATCGGCTGGGGTGCGCAGCGCGCGATCACCGCTCCAAACCATCCAGCCTTCCTGCACAACGCTCAGCAACTCAAGATCCTGATTGCGATAAGCCGGCTGCAACAGGGTGTGCAGTTGCGGGTCTGAAAGCACTTGACGATTGACCACTTCATCGTCTGAAAGAACGAAATGCAGCGTGAAAATGCCGACCTCGGGAATAGCATCGGCGAGGTGGCCGGGCGAGGCGAACGCCATCTCCAGCGCGCCGCTTTGAAGCATCTCGGTGATTTGGGAAGAACTGCCGAGGCTGCCGTAAGGATAGACCTCGATCGTAATATCGCCGTCGCTACGCGCTTCGATCCGCCGCTTGAACTCCTGTGCATAGGCATCCTGAACGCTACCTTCGATCTCCTCCAGCGCGAAGCGCCAGGTCAAAGACTCAGACTCCGCCCCGGAATCGGCGGACGCGTTGGGGGTTTGTTCATCGGCAGGCGGCGAACACGCCGCCAGTAACATTCCAATCGGGAGCAGAACCGCGGCCAGGCGAAACGACTTTGTCATCAATGAATCTCCTAAAGGGCTTGTTCGAAGCAAACAGCCAAAAACCCTATCACGGCCGACCGCCTGGCCGGGTCGCGAGCCGCCAAATCGAGTGCTACAGTAAATGGCCTCGCCCGCGGCAGGCCGTTGCAATGACTCCCACAATCGACCGAAAAAGCTTACGGCGGCGCCTCGGCGCAGCCTTGGGCTGGGTCGACGACGGCCTTGATGCGTTTGAGCGCAGCGCGCTGATCTGCGCCATCCTGTTGATGGCCGCTGTGTCGGTCGTCAATGTCTTGTTGCGCAACCTGACCGGCTCCAGCCTGATCTGGGCCAACGAAGTGACCCAGCTGCTGTTAGTGGTGGTCACCTTCATGGGCGTTGGCCTGGGTGCCCGCCAGGCACGGCACATCCGGGTCTCGGCGATCCACGATACGCTGCCCGCCTCGGCCCGCAAGATCCTCCTGATCATCACCAGCGCCACAACAGCCCTGCTGCTGATGCTACTGGCCGGATGGGCCCGAGACTACGCGGCATCGACCCAGCGCAGTTGCCGCATCCTGCCCGAAGCCATTCAGGTTGCCGGCCTGAGCCTGCCTATCGGTGACATGCCGCCCGCCATGGCCATCGCTCTGATTCTGCTGACCATGGTGCTGTCCGGGCAGCTGCTGACCCGAATGTCGCGCGCTAGAGCGATGCTGAGCGCGCACCTGCCAGGCTCGCGCCAGTGGATCCTGGGTGTGATTGGGCTGATGTTTATACTCGCAGCCGGCGCCTGGATGGCCGGGTGGCTCGGCGAACTGATCGCCAATCGAAGTGGGCGCTGCCGCGTCATGTCGTCGATCGACTTGCCGGTCTACCTGCTGCACATGATCGTGTCGCTCGGCCTGCTGCTCGGCGCCATCCAGTTCGCGCTGGCCGCAGTGCGCAACCTGGTCAGCGCCGACAACTACCTGTCCTGGCGCCGCCGCGACGAGTACCTGGATGATGCTGGCGAGGCCTCCGGTGACTGAGTGGCTGGAGTGGCTCGGCCTGACCAGCCTGCCGGTTTCGCAACTGGCACTGGTCGCGGCACTGGTCATGATCGTGCTGCTGCTGATGGGATTTCCGATGATGGTGCCGCTGATTGTCGGCGCGCTGATCATCCTGCTGGTCGGCTTTTCCAATCTTGAGCCTTCAATCCTGATCCAGCAAATGATCGGCGGGGTCGAGCAAAGCGTGCTGGTTGCCGTCCCCATGTTCATCCTGGCCGCCGACATCATGATCAAGGGCCACACCGCCGACCGCCTGCTCGACCTGGTCGGCAAGTTCGTCGGCCACCTGCGCGGCGGCGTGCCGATCACAACGGCCGTCTCGTGCACCCTGTTCGGGGCCGTGTCGGGTTCCACCCAGGCGACTGTGGTCGCCATGGGTCGACCGCTGAAGCCGCAACTGCAGGATGCCGGCTATTCCGAGCGCTTTTCGATCGCGCTGATCATCAACGCCAGCGACATCGCGCTTTTGATTCCACCGTCGATCGGCATGATCATCTACGGCGTGGTCTCTGGCACTTCGGTGGGCGATCTGTTCATTGCCGGGATCGGGCCAGGCTTGATGATTCTTGGCTTGTTCGCGCTTTACTGCTATGCGCTGTCGGTCTGGAAGGATATTCCGGTGCTGGCGCGCGCCGACTGGCGCGAGCGCTGGCGCGCCGTGCGCGGAGCGGTTCCGGCGCTGGGTTTTCCGGTCATCGTGATCGGCGGCATTTATTCCGGCATCTTCAGCCCGACCGAAGCCGCGTCGATCTCGGTAGCCTATGCGCTGGTGCTGGAGATGCTCATCTACCGTGAGGTCAAGCTGCGCGATTTGCCAGAAGTCGCTCTCTCGACCGGGCTGATCACCGCCGTCGTATTCATCCTGGTCGCGGCCGGCATGGCGTTTTCCTGGATCATCTCCTATGCCCAGATTCCCGACGCGCTGCTGGGTGATGTCATCAGCATGGCGGCCGACCATCCCTACCGGGTGCTGGCCCTGATTGCCGTGGCCTACTTCATCGGCTGCATGTTCGTCGATCCGATCGTCGTGATTCTGGTGCTGACCCCGATCTTCGCACCGGCCGTGAGCGCCGCCGGACTGGATCCGGTACATGTGGGCACCCTGATCGTACTGCAGGCGGCGATCGGCTCGGCCACCCCGCCGTTCGGCTGTGACATCTTCACCGCCGTGGCGATCTTTCGAAGGCCCTATCTGGAAGTAATCCGCGGCACGCCGCCTTTTGTCCTCATCCTGCTGTTCTCTACGGCCTTGCTGATCGCGTTTCCGCAGATCGCGCTGTTTCTACCCAACCTGATGCGCTGATTGAAGAGAAACCTGGCCGATTCACGGCCGTGCTCGCGCGATTTGCTAGGTTAAGCGTCTTCTCAGCACCGGAGCTCTCATGAGCCAGCCCGTCATCGCCGACAACAAACCGACCAAGGTCTCACTGGAAAAAGGCAAGAAATACGCCTTCTGCCGATGCGGCCGATCCAGCGATCAGCCCTTCTGCGACGGGTCGCACAAGGGCACAGACATCACACCCAAGATGTTTACGGCCGAAAAGGACGAAACCGCCTACCTGTGTCAGTGCAAGCACACCGGTGATGCGCCCTACTGCGACGGCACCCACAAAAAGTTCAGCGACGACCAGGTTGGCAAGGAGGCCCCGGCGCGTCAGGACGAGGACCGGGGCGAGACCTCTTCCGATGAGAACAAGGAGGAGGACAAAAACGCCCCGCCCGAGCCCGAGGCGACTCCCGAGGAACCCACTGTAGAGTTTATCCACCAGCTCGCCCGCGAGGGCCTGAAGGATTTCGGCGCTCACGGCCCTACGGTAGCAATGGGGGTACCGAAAAGCCAGCTGCCGCAGTGGGACCAGCTGCAGCTGATGGTCGCCCAGCTATCCGTCCAGCCGCTGATGGAAGACGAAATCGTGGCCACCGATCTGGTGATCGGCCCAGAGGCGAAGCAACCACTGAACCTCAAGATTCCGCTGTTCGTGACCGACATGAGCTTTGGCGCCTTGTCGCCGGAAGCCAAGATCGCCCTGGCCAAAGGTGCCGAAATGGTCGGGACCGGTATTTGCTCCGGAGAAGGCGGCATGCTGCCCGAAGAACAGGCCGAAAACAGCCGCTACTTTTTTGAGCTGGCCAGCGCCGGCTTCGGCTACTCCGAGGATGTACTGACCAAGGTCCAGGCCTTTCATTTCAAAGCCGGTCAGGCTGCAAAAACCGGGGTGGGCGGCCTCTTGCCAGGCAGCAAGGTCACCGAACGGATCGCCAAGGTTCGCGGGATTTCCGAGGGCGAAGACGCCCACTCACCGGCCGCGTTCAAGGACCTGAAAACGGCGGCCGATTTCCGGCGCTTTGCCGATCGCGTGCGTGAAGTCTCCGGCGGCATTCCGGTGGGGTTCAAGATCAGCGCCAACCACATCGAGCGCGACATCCAGTTTGCCCTCGACGCAGGCGCCGACTACATCATTCTGGACGGGCGCGGCGGCGGCACCGGCGCCTCACCGGCGATGTTTCGCGACCACATCAGCGTGCCGACCATCCCGGCCCTGGCCCGCGCGCGGCGCTACCTGGACGACCAGCACGCCAGCGGCCGGGTCACGCTGATCGCCACGGGCGGCCTGCGCACCCCGATCGATTTCGTCAAGGCCCTGGCCCTGGGCGCCGACGGTATCGCCCTGGGCAACAGCGCCATTCAGGCCGTGGGCTGCGTAGGCGCGCGCATCTGTCACACCAACAACTGCCCGACCGGGGTTGCCACCCAGCGCGAAGATCTGCGCAAGCGCCTGAACGTGGACCACTCCGCCGAGCGCCTGAAGAACTTCTTCGAAGCCTCGGTGTCGCTGATGCAAGTCATGGCACGCGCCTGCGGTCATCACGCGCTGAGCGAATTCAACCGCGACGACCTGGCGACCTGGGACCGGGACATGGCGTTGCTGGCCGGCGTGCGCTACGCCGGCGTGCAGGGTCCATGATTTGATCGTGTTGCCGCTAGTCCCCCCTAGCGGTAGCGCTCGAACCAGTGAACGACGTAAGCCGGCTTGGCCATCAGCTGGCTGGGCCTGCGATGCAGCGCATGCGAGGCGCCGGGGACCCGAACCATGGCGGTGTCGATACCGCGCAGCTTGAGGGCCTGGAAGTACTGCTCGGTCTCCGAGATCGGCGTGCGCCAGTCCTGCTCACCGGTCAGCAGCAGGGTCGGTGTATTGACCTTGCCCACCTGGTGGATGGGCGAATGGGCCAGGTAATGCTCGGCGTGCTCCCAGGGCGGGCCCGGGAACCAGTACTGGGAGAAGAAGAAATACATGTCGGCACTGAGCACGAAGCTGTACCAGTTGATGACCGGATTGATCGCGGCCGCGGCCGCGAAACGATCGGTCCGGCTGATGGCCCAGGTGGTCAGCACGCCGCCGCCCGAGCCACCGGTGATAAACAGCGCATCCTCATCAATGTAGCCACGCGCAATCACCGCATCAATGCCGTCCATCAGATCGTCGTGGTCGTGGCCGGGATAGTCGTGATGGATCAGGTTGGCGAAGTCCTCGCCGTAGCTGGTACTGCCGCGCGGGTTGAGATAGACCACCACGTAGCCTTGGGCGGCCATCAATTGCAACTCCATGGCAAAGAAATCGCCGTAGGTGGCAAACGGCCCGCCGTGGATTTCCAGGATCAGCGGCCATTGCTGATCAGGGTCGAAGTCGGGCGGGTACATCACCCAGCCCTGCAGATCGCGGCCGTCGACGCTGGAGGTGTACCAGAAGGCCTCGACCTCGCCGACCTGGCGCTGGGCGAGGAAATCATTGTTGAATCCGGTCAGCACCGCGCTGGAATTGCCGCGCAGCACGGCCAATTCGGACGGTCTGCGGGTGCTGGCATGGGTATGCGCGATCAGGCCATCAGCCACGGCGAACTGCCCGGAGGCATAAGGCCGACTGAAGTACTCACCACCGAGCGCCTCGGTCAGCACCTCGCGCCGGCCGTCCAGCCGCTGTCGCGCCAGCAGCGTTCGGCCATGATGTTCGTACTGGATCAGCAGGCTGCGGTTGGACTCCCACTCGAAATCACCGATCTCGCGATCCAGATCGGCGGTGAGTTCCTGCACGTTGCCACCGTCCAGGTCGGCCACATACAGCCGATTGGCCTGGTGCGAGAGCTTGCGGTCGGGAAAACCCAGCCAGGCCAGGCGACGCCCGTCCGGCGAGACGCGCGGGCTGCGCTGCGGGTCGGTTCCTTCGGTCACCGGCACGATCGCCCGGGTCTCGATGTTGATGCGATAAACGCTGGATTTGACCGGATGACGATGCGCATCCTCGCGTCGGTTGGCGTCCACGAACAGCGAGCCACCATCCGGGTGCCAGGCCAGGCTGCCGTGGTTGAACGGGCCCTCGGTCAGCTGGATGGGCGAACCGCCCTCGGCCGGCAGCAGGTAGATGTGGCGATAGCCAGGCCGCAGGTAGCCCTGACCATCGGCCCGGTACTGCGCCTGCTCGATCCAGATCGGCGGCTCAGCCCAGTCCGCGCCTTCCGGCTGACCCGGCAGGCTGACCGGCGGCTTTGCTGTCGTCGGGGTAAACATCGTGAACGCCAGCCAGCGACCGTCCGGCGACCAGGCCAGCCCGCCGGGACTTTCCCCGAGTTCGGCGATCCGGCTGTCCCGCCCGCTGCTGAGCCAGTGCATGCGAAGCTCGCCGCCGGCCAGATAGGCAATGCGCTCACCGTCCGGCGACCAGCGCGGGCTCGAGGCATTGCTATCGCGGTCGGTCAGGGGCTGCAACCCGGATCCATCGGCCTGCACCTGCCACAAGCTGGAGTGGGCCCGATCACTCATGCGATCCATCCAGTGGCGAACAAACACAACCTGCTCGCCGGCCGGATCGGGCTGCGGATCGCTGACCCATTCAAGCAGGAAAACATCGTCGTAGTCCAAGGGAGTCGGCTCGGCCAGCACGGACAACGGCGCCAGCAGGGCGAAAGCCAGCAAGAGAACGGAGAAGCTTCGGGGCATGATCAGCGCGTGCTCGGGAAAGTAGGTCCGGGATTGTACCCAGCGTTTGAGCGGCGAACGCCCCGCGGCTCGCCACGAACGCTGCGAAGGCAACGCCCAAAATGTAAAGCCTACTTGACATTGATGTAAAGCAAGCTTTACACTTCAACCTCATCAACCAGGGCGCATTGACGTGAGCAAGCTTTCCTTCAACGAAAAAAGCACCATCGGTACCATGGCCGCGACCGCGCTGATCGCCTTGCTCTACGCCCGATCAGCCTGGCAACTCTGGCAGGCCGAGCAGTTGCATACGCAGTCCATGATGGGACTGGCTGCCGGGCTGACTGCCCTGCTGGTCGTTGTTCTCGTCGTCTATCACATCGTCATCGCCCTGGTCGCCCGACCGGAAGAGGATGACGAGCGCGATCGTCTGATCGCCTCGAGGGCCGGCAGCATTGGCGGCACGATTCTGGGCATCGGAGTTATTGGTGTAGTCCTGCAGATCCTGGTTGGCGGGATGTTCGGCGACCCGGTTGCCGGCTCGCCCGTCCTGATTGCCAATGCGCTGATGGCCGTGGTGTTCGTCGCCACGATGGCAGAGCTGAGCATGAAACTGGTCTACTACCGGCGCGGGATCTGAAGTTGGGCAGCAAGCCATGCAATCGGGTACGAGAGCTTCGCGAACTGCTCGGCCGAATGACCCAGCAAACGCTGGCCGAAAAGGTCGGCGTGTCGCGCCAGACCATCATCGCGATCGAATCGGGCCGCTATTCA
>JAZBOC010000193.1:0-3050 GCA_036353315.1 Wenzhouxiangella sp.
GCCACCATCAAGGAGCAGCTGGAACAGGCACGCCTTGAACTGGATACCGCGCGTCGCGCCAATGACTTAACCCGCATGTCGGAACTGCAGTACGGTCGTATTCCCGAGCTGGAAAAACAGCTGGATATGGCTTCCCAGGCCGAAATGCAGGAAATGACTTTACTGCGTAACCGGGTCACCGAAGAGGAAATTGCCGAAGTGGTGTCCCGCGCCACCGGTATTCCGGTATCGAAAATGATGGAAGGTGAAAAGGAAAAACTGCTGCGCATGGAAGAAGCGCTGGGTAAGCGTGTGGTAGGCCAGCAGGAAGCGGTGGCGTCGGTATCGAATGCGATCCGTCGTTCACGTGCCGGCCTGTCGGATCCGAATCGCCCCAATGGTTCCTTCCTGTTTTTAGGCCCCACCGGTGTGGGTAAGACCGAACTCACCAAGGCGCTGGCCAGCTTCCTGTTTGATACGGAAGAAGCCATGGTACGCATTGATATGTCGGAGTTTATGGAAAAACATTCGGTGGCACGTTTAATCGGTGCGCCTCCGGGGTACGTGGGTTATGAAGAAGGCGGTTACCTGACCGAGGCGGTGCGGCGTAAACCCTATTCGGTGATATTGCTGGACGAGGTGGAAAAAGCCCATCCCGATGTCTTCAATGTGCTGCTACAGGTGCTGGACGATGGTCGCCTGACCGATGGTCAGGGCCGCACCGTTGATTTCCGCAACACCGTCATTGTGATGACCTCGAATCTGGGTTCTCAACAGATCCAGGAATTTGCCGGCAGTGATGATTATGCGGCAATGAAAGCCGCAGTGATGGAGATTGTCGGTCAGCATTTCCGTCCCGAGTTTATTAACCGGGTAGACGAGTCGGTGGTGTTCCATCCGCTGGGTCGCGATCAGATTCGCTCGATTACCGCGATTCAGATCGAGTACCTGCGCAAGCGCCTGCAGGATAAGGACATGGATCTGCAGCTCAGCGAAGCCGCACTGGACAAGCTGGGTGAAGCCGGTTTCGATCCGGTGTACGGTGCACGTCCACTGAAGCGGGCAATTCAGCAGAGCCTGGAAAATCCGCTGGCACAGCAATTACTGCAGGGTGATTTTATGCCCGGCGATGTGATTGAAGTGGATGTGGACGGTGATGCACTGAGCTTCAAGCGTGGTGCAGCCTCTGCCGAGGTGTCCTAGCCGGCTATCACATTTGAGTGATCCTAAACGGAAGCCATAAGGCGCGAGCCTTATGGCTTTTTTATGCGCAGGACGTGCGGTATTTCGTGAGATGCTGGTTTAGAAGTCGTTAGTCTTTGGTCGTTCGTCGAAAGTCATAAATGTCCGCATGTGTTGGGTTTATTCTTTACCCAGACGTTGGTGTTGGCATGAACACCAATTTGCGTTTATTCGCGTTCATTTGCGGATTGCTATAGCTTATTCGTAACGGTGATTTTTATTGAAATTGAGTTTGATGTATTCAACGGCATTATCAACCGCGGCTTTGACTTCGTCTACCATGCGTAGCCGCTCTTCGCTTTCCATGTAAAAGGCCATATCAATCTCATGGCGCATATAGCGTGCGGGCAGTTTGCTGAGTGCGTAGCAGGCGACATCGAGGAAGAAATCCGCCGGTTGTTCCGGCATGCTGGGGATGACTTCGCGTTGAATATAATCCGTCACCAGGTGTTCGTAATAATTATTGATGCTGGAAAAATCCATAAAACCCTCTCAATGCCGATCTGCAGACGTTTACGAGTATAGACCGCTTTCGTTGTTATTGTCTGCCAGCTCGGCGACTTGCCGGATGTATTTGAAAATCGCGCGGTAGGAAACCGGCGGTTTATTGTTTTTCTGCTCCCTGGCGACATTGCGAATCAGCTGGCGTAAATACTGTCGATCTGCCTGCGGGTAATGCTGCATAAATGCATTCAGGCCATCATCACCTTCCTCGATCATGCTGTCTCGCCATTTTTCCATGCGCTTGAATTCCGCACTGTGCAGGTCGTGCCTATGCAGAATTTTATCCAGCTGGCTTTGCAGCGATTCTGCATCCATATTGCGAATCAGTTTACCAATAAACTGGCGTTGGCGTTTCAGTGCACCATTGGATTTCATGCGCTGGGCTTCTTCTATGGCATGGCGCAATTCGTATTCCATATGTATCTGTGCCAGCTCATCCTTGCCCAGGGCAATCATTTTTTCACCCAGCGACTGCATTTCATCGCATTCTTTCTTGCGCTGGGTTTTGCTGATCCAGTTGCCTTCTTCGTCGTAGTGTTCGGTCATGTGCCTGTCTATTGTGTTCGTGTGTAGTGTGTTAGCAGCAGCCTTGCCTGCAGCTTGTCGCCCTGGTACTGATCGATTTTCAATGGCAGGTAATCAGTGGCCTCTGCCAGCCAGACATAGGAATAGCTGTCGCTGTCCTGCTTGTCAATTCTGAATTTCAGTGCGCTCAGGCTCTTGCCATTATAGCGTACTGTGTCTTCGTTCAGTCGTTGATAGCTGTAGTGTTCCAGTTTGGCCTTTTCGATAATCTGAAACTGGTTGCGCGGCTGTTCGCTGTTGCGTAACAGGTCGCGGCTCATTAACAACGGCAGTAACTGGCGTGAAAAGGTATCCGTTGTAGCGTGGATGGTCTTTTCTTTATTTCTGTAACTCGCATTAACCCGTGTTTCATCGGGTACTGGGTTGCTAAACGAGATGGTTTCGTTTTTACGTTTTTTCTCTGGATTGTTCAGTGTGTAGCCAAGCTGCTGCAGGTCGCCGTTTTCGCCCTGTTGCAGCAGGCTGTGTTCAGTAATGGGCTCGCTTATAAACAGCGCTGCAAGTCCGCTGGCTTCGAGGCGGGACGTGTAGTGCAGCCCGTCCTCTTCGCGGCGAAATTCATTTGTCATTTCACCCAGCGTGGTGCCGAATTTTTTCACGCTGTACACACTCTGGTGTAAGGGTGGCTGTAGCTGTGGCAAATCGGGCGTGGTGTCAGCATGGGTTACGCCCTGAGCACACAGGCAAAGCAGTAGCAGTAGGGTGTGCTTGAGCGGTGATATAAACATTACACAATGAGC
>JAZBOC010000039.1:0-3248 GCA_036353315.1 Wenzhouxiangella sp.
GATTCGTCTTCGGCATCGCCAATGGCGGCATCAAAATCGGCGAAGGCCCGTAGCGCCTTGAATGAAGCCACGATCTTTTGCACGACGGTGGAGTCCGGCTCTGAACCGGTTACCTGAACTACGACGCCCTTTAAGTCCTTATCCTTCGCGTCGTGAATATATTCATTCACTTCATAGAGAGACTTGTAGCCGATGCGCAAAGCTTCGGCAGCAGCCGCTCCGCGATGGGACGAGTTTCTGAAACGTTTGTATAGCTCGGTCGGTGTGCCATCGCTACCGATGAAGCCGGTGCGCTTTAGGAACGGGATGAGTGGCCTTGCGGAGCCACCAGAAAGGTTGAGCTTGGTTGCGAGGAAATCCTGCGTGAAACGTGGCGGCGTCGCGGCCTGTTGGATTTTATCCAGAGCTTTTGTGATATTGCCGTAAGCATTCACATACGGTGGCTTTTCCGCCATTTCAGTCTCCTCCGTCGTTATGTATTGGTGCCCAACTACAACTATCTGGAAAAAGTCAAAACCGTCATTTAGCCTGAAAAATTCCGTTTAGGCTGCAGCGGGTCGGGCAGTCGGGTGGATTGCTTTGTGGATTCATGGGTTTAAGCCCCGCGGGCGCTCCTTTGATTATGACTTCGATCCGGTTAGTTCGCAAATTTCCTACAGCCGAAAGCGTAATTCTCTGATTTTGCTTCAAGGTGACTGCTGGTCCAATCGGGTCAGGCACTACTGTTCATTCTGTCTATGGCCCGCAAGCTTCTTGATGTAATGCGCGATGCCATTCGCGCTCGACATTACAGCTATCGCACCGAGCAAACCTATATGCATTGGGTTCGGCGCTTTATCCTGTTCCATGGCAAGCGTCACCCCAGGGAGATGGGCAAACGAGAGATCGAAGCGTACCTGACTCACCTTGCCGTAGATCGGCACGTGGCGGCGGCTACGCAAAATCTGGCCCTGAGTGCCATTTTGTTTCTTTATCGACATGTGCTTGAAATCGAGCTTCCATGGCTGGACGACGTGGTCCGGGCAAAGCGCCCCGCACGTATTCCGGTGGTTCTTTCGACTGACGAGGTTCGGAGGATTCTGGCCCACTTGCCACCGCCGCATGACCTGGTGGTCAAGCTGTTGTATGGCTCGGGGCTGCGGATCAGCGAGGCGCTCCGGCTCAGGGTAAAAGACGTCGATTTTCGTCGGCGCGAATTGATCATTCGGGATGCGAAAGGGGCCAAGGATCGGGTGACGGTGCTGGCGGACTCATGTATCACTGCCTTGCAGTCCAGGGTGGATCAGGCCGTGGAGTTGGCGGCACTGGATCGGCAACTCGACCAAGGTGGAGTACTTCTACCCACCGCCCTGGACCGTAAGTATCCGAATGCGCGCTTTGAACCCGCTTGGCAATACCTGTTTGCCGCGCGCGGCTTTTGCCGCGATCCGCGCTCTGGCCGCATGGGGCGACACCACTTGCTCGACAGCACGGTGCAAAAGTCGGTCAAGCGAGCCGCGCGTGGTGCAGACATTCGCAAACCGGTGACCTGTCATGCCTTCCGCCACAGCTTTGCCACCCACCTGCTCGAATCCGGCGCCGATATCCGCACGGTTCAACAATTGCTGGGCCATTCGGATGTGCGCACCACGATGATCTACACGCACGTGATCAATCGCGGGGCGCTGGGGGCGCGCAGTCCGCTGGATATTGCCTGATGATTGTGGCTCGTCCACGCTACCGCAGCGCGGGCGCTCAACGCAGCGCGCTGACCGGGCGCTGGTCGGGTGCGGTTTCCGGAATCTTGTTTGTCCGCCGCGCGCCCCGGCCTTAAGTCTAGCGCCGGGGGCGGGCGGAATCCAGCGCCGTCAAGATGGACGCTAGCCGGCGATCTCGCTTAAGACCTTTTCGGCTGCAGCCAGGGTTTCGATGACATCGGCCGGGGAATGAGCGCTGGAGACAAAGCCGGCCTCGAAGGCGCTGGGGGCCAGGTAAATGCCTTCGGCCAGCATGCCGGTAAAGAAGGTCTTGAAGCGCTCCAGGTCGCAGGCAGCGGCCTGGTCGAAGTTATTCACTTGCTCGGCGTCGGTAAAGAAGAAGCCGAACATGCCGCCCACGGCAACCGTGGCCATGGGGATGCCGGCCGCGTCGGCCTTGGCCTTCAGACCGTCGGCCAGGCTGGCGGTGATCTGGCCGAGGTGCTCGTAGAAGTTGGGCTGGCCGATCAGTTCCAGGTTGGCGATGCCGGCGGCCATGGCGACCGGGTTGCCGGACAGGGTGCCGGCCTGGTAGACGGGCCCGGATGGGGCCACCAGCTTCATGTACTCGGCCTTGCCGCCGAAAGCACCCACCGGCATGCCAGCGCCGATGACCTTGCCGAAGCAGGTCAGGTCCGGGGTGATGCCATACAGCCCCTGGGCACCTTTCGGGTGGACTCGAAACCCGGTCATGACCTCGTCGAACAGCAGGGCGGAACCGTAGCGGTCGCACAGCTCGCGCAGGCCTTCCAGGAATCCGGGCTCGGGCAGGATGCAGTTCATGTTGCCGGCGATGGGCTCGACGGCCACGCAAGCGATTTCGTCCGGATACTGCTTGAACAGCGCCTCGACCGAATCGAGATCGTTGAAGCGCGCGTTCAGGGTCAGCTCGGCCAGCGCCCTGGGCACGCCCGGCGAGGTCGGCACGCCCAGGGTCTGGGCGCCGGATCCGGCCTTGACCAGGAAACTGTCGGCATGGCCGTGGTAGCAGCCCTCGAACTTGATGAAGCGCTCGCGCCCGGTCGCGGCCCGTGCCACGCGCAGCGCACTCATCGCCGCCTCGGTGCCAGAGTTGACCATGCGCACCTGGTCCAGCGAAGGGATCATCTCGCACAACATTTCGGCCATGGTGACCTCGCCCGGCGAAGGCGTGCCGAAGCTCAAGGATTTTGCCGCGGCGGCCTGCACGGCCTCAACGATCTTCGGATGGGCGTGGCCGCAGATCATCGGCCCCCAGGAGCCGATGTAGTCGATGTAGCGCTTGCCGTCAACGCTCCACATGTGCGCGCCTTGCGCGCGCTCGAAGAACACCGGCTCGCCGCCCACGGCGGCAAAGGCGCGCACGGGTGAGTTGACGCCCCCGGGCATGTGGACGCGGGCGCGGGCGAACAGGTCGTGGCTCAGGCTCATGGCAATCTGGCTCCGTTTTATTTTGGGATGGGTGGCAGCGCCGACGTCGCGCAAACGGGATGCGGCTGCATTCCTTTACAATGTCGCGCTTTGTTGTGACGC
>JAZBOC010000040.1:0-4858 GCA_036353315.1 Wenzhouxiangella sp.
GATACAGGTCAGAACCAGCGCTCTGGATATTCGCGATACGACCTTCGACAACAACACCAGCACGGTGGATGGCGGAACCTTGTTCTGCTTTGACTGTTCCGGCGTGATGGAAAACGTGACCGTCACCGGCGGCAGCGGCGGCGGACTGACCTTTGTCGGCGCAGGCGAGGTCGAATTGAAACACCTGACCATCGTCGGCACCGGCGGCGGCTCCGGCTGGGAATCGCCCTTTGGCGCGGCGCTGCACGTCTACGACGACATGGACGTCAGCATCACCAACTCCGTGTTGGCGAATAACTACTCCATCGGCGACGCGGTCAACTGTGCGGTATCAGAAGACGCCAGCCTCGTTTCCCTGGGCAACAACGCCTTCGGCGACCTGACCGGCTGCAACGTCACGCCGCTGGCAAGCGATCTGCTGATCGACTCTGCTGAACTCGAGCCACTGGCCGCCGGCCGAGACGGCCTGCCGGTCAGGTTGCCCAGCGCCGACAGCCCGCTCGTCGATGCCTTCGATGACGCCAGCTGCCTGACCGCTGATGCCCGCGGCATTACCCGGCCACGCGACGGCGACGAGGACGGCCAGCCGCGCTGCGACATCGGCGCGGCCGAACGGCGCGCCAACACCATTTTCCGTGACCGGTTCAGGTTCTGAGCCAGATCAACCGAGGACCCCAATATGTCGAAACGCACCATCCTGCTACTTTCCAGCTTGTGCCTGCTGAGCAGCTTTTCGGTTTCTGCCGAAACGCTGCGGTTCGACCCTCAGGTTGCCGCCCAGCAAAAACAGCAGGCCAATGCCCGAGACTGCTTTCTGGCCCTCGGCATCGCTCATAACGCAGCGTTTTTGACCTCGCTGGCGGCGACTTTTCCGGCCGATCTGGTGGCCGACTTCACCGCCCACGTGGCCAACCTCACCCTTAAGGCCTGCCCTCCGGAACTGGAGGCACCGGCCGATGTGGATATTTCTATCGCACCCGGGCAGTGCGGCTTTCAGCGCAGCCAGAACCGCTTCAGCGACGTCCATGCGAATATCTTTGGCGTCCCGGTGCCGAGGGATTCCAACTGGGGCCAATTGGGCAGCCCCAGAACCTTCCACTGGAATACCGACGTAGAGGTCGTTGGCTCCCATCCTTTCGAGACAGATCCGACGACCGGCCGGCTGATTCTCCCGGTGGGAGAGAGCCAGGTGATCTGGGATGCTTTTTCCATGATCTCTGTGATGGATAATCTGTTTATCTACGTTCCCGGTCTGCCCAAAGGACTGGTCAAGAAACTCGGCCCCAGGGGTCTGAAAGTGGCCGAGGTGCTTTTGGACGTCGCCGTCGAGACCGGCCTGGTGGCGGCGACTGAGGCCGTGGACAGCTTTATCACTCCCTTGCCCTCCGGCGCCGTCAACCGCCAAGTCCAGCGCGTCATCGTGCGCGATATCGAGCCGCCGGTCTTCGAGAACATCACCCGCAGTTCGTTTGTTTTCGAGGCCGTTGAACCCGGCGGCACGACGTTTAACTCGATCGATTTCAGCGGCCGACCCAACAGCGAGATCCTGCGTGAAGCGTTCACCGTGCGAGACCCGTGCGATCGGCCGGTCCGGCTGATTCCCGATGCCGGTTTCTGGCCGCTGGGCGACGAGAGCGTCCACCGCTGGATCGCCCTCGATCCGGGGCCCAACGCCAGCGGCGTCAGCAACGAGACGATTCTCAGCCAGACCATTACCGTGCAAGACACCCTGGCGCCAGTCATTCTCGCCCCGGACGATATCGTGGTGGAAAGCGCAGCGGGCGCTGCCTTGCTAAACCCCGGGCAGCCGCAGGTGTTCGATCTTGGAGACGTGGATCCAGCCATCAGCAATGATGCTCTGCCCGCGGATGATCAGGGACGGATCTCTTTTCCACTTGGCGTCAACCAACTGCGCTGGACGGCCGAGGATGGCAGCGGCAACGCCGCCAGCGCCACCCAGATCGTCAACGTCAAGCTCCCCGGCACCAACCGCTCACCGCAGGCCCTGGCCACAACGCTCAATGCCCGCACCTTCGAATTCAGCGAAGTGACGCTGGACGCGATCGACCCGGACCTGGACCCTTTGAGCTATCGCATCGCCGACTGGCCCGAGCATGGTTTCTTTTCCGCCCCCCTGTATCCGTACTTTTTCGAAGACTTCCGCCTGCCCCTGGGCACCGCCTGTACCCCGAATCGCGCCCCGGAACTGGTGGAAAAACCCGAGTTTGTCCAGACCACCGATACCGGCATCACCTACGTGCTCAACCGCGAGCTGGCCAATCCCTGCGTCACCCCGCTCCCTGGCGGTCGAATCTCGGTGTTTGATGCCGAGGGCAACTTTCTGCTGGGCCGGGATATGCCGCCCTCGGCAGATCTTAACGGCCTGCAGCTGGACACCGGGCGCAACGAGATTCTCTACACCGCGTTTGACCCCAGCACCTTTCAGCCACAGCTATTCGTCCTGGACGGTACAGATCTGACCACCCGCCGCCTCTACACCACCGCCGGCATGGCCTCCGGCTTTGACTCGGCGCTGATCGATGATCAGGAGATTCTCTACGTCAGCACCGGCACCAGTGAGATCGAAATCTATGACCTGCGCGAAGCCACTCAAACTAGCGGCGTGCAATTTACGCTGCCGCCAACTGCGGGCACCCTGGATGTCTGTCACCCCGACCAAGCGCTTTGCAGCAACAGCACCTTCGCCAGTCGGGATCTGGCCTTGACGCCCGACGGCGCGCTGATCGTTTCGACAGAACGTCGCATCCATCGCTTCGACCCCGTTGGCCGGGACGCCTCGGGGGCCATCGTGTTCCCGGGCGAGGCGCGCTGGCTCGGGGCCTGCGTCAGCGGCGAGGGCTGTGACCCGGACCGACAGGCCAGCCGGGGCTTTAGCTGCGTCAGCGATGGCACCTGCCTGAGTGATTTTGACGCCCCTCGGGATGGTCCGGGGCAGCTCGATGGCGTGTTTGGGCTGGCGGTCGACCCCAACGGCATTATTTACGCCGCCGACCGCAACAATCGCCGGGTTCAGCGCTTTTCCCCTGAGGGCTTTTACGCCGGTCAGGCCCGCAATGACTGCCCGGCCGGGCAACGCTGCTTCGTCCTGGGGGATTTCGGAAGCCCCCAATCGATCAGCGTCAACGCCCGCCAGCTGCTGGTCGTCGACAGCGATCTGGATCTGGTCCACAGTTTCGAAACCAGCGTTATCGATCCCCAGGAGGACGGCACGGCACAGGTGCGCTATCGCTCAGTCGAGGGCTTTCAGGGCCAGGACAGCTTCAGCTTTATTGCCACCGATGGGCTGGACGACAGCCCGCCCGCCACCGTGGAGGTGACCGTGGCGCGGAACTTCCGCCCGCCGGTGGCCGCCGACGGTGGGATCTCCAGCGGATTAGAGGATACGGCGATCCCCGTCACCCTGTTCGCCTCCGACCCGGACAGCTCGCTGGATACCTTGACCTACGAAATCGTCGAGCCGCCGGCCCTGGGCAGCCTGTCCGGCAGCGGGCGCGATCGTATCTATACTCCGCCGCCGAACTTCGAGGGCGAGCAGACCTTGCGCTTCCGGGTCTTCGACGGGCGTGAGTTTTCCGAGACCGTCGAGCACACCATCGTTGTCGAACCGGTCAACGACCCACCGATGCTGGAGCTGGTCAGCGTGGGCGTGGCAGAGTCCCGGAACAGCACACCACAGGTGACCGTGCCGCTGGGCTATCCGGCAGAGTTTCGACTGCGCTACGAGGATCCGGACGCCATCGATCAGTACACCGTATCGGTGGCCTGGGGCGGTCTGGAGGCCACGCAAAGCGAGGATACCGACGCCAGCGACGGCAGCATCGACGGACCGGTTCTGGTGGACCAACAAGCAGGAAGCGGCGAGATTCTTTCCCTCTACACGTATCAGCGAGGCGGCACCCGAACTGCTAACTTTTGTTTGACCGACAACACCATGTTTATCGATGGGGTGAAGACCCCGACCGAAAGCTCCTTGACCAGCTGCCTGCCTGTCTCCGTGACCGCCGAGCCCATGGCCGATGTCCAGGTTCAGATCATCGCTCCGCCCGTGGTCAGCGATCGGCAGGAAAGCGTGACAATTGAATTTCGGGTGCTCAATCGCCAGCCTGACCTGGGGGCAGGCATTCCGGGCGGCCTTGACGCCACCAACCTTCGCCTGGAGGCCTCTCTTTCCGGTGCCGGCACCTTCGAGAGTTTCGTCACCCAGCCCGCAGCCAGCTGCAGCGACGGCCCCACCCGCCGCGACTGCAGCCTGGACGACCTCGCCCCTGGAGAAACCGTCATCCTGCGCCAAATCGTCGACATCAATCCTGATGCGGGCAGCATCCTGGCGCTTGAAGTGGAGGTCTGGACCGACACCGTCGACCCACGTCTGCCTAATCGCCAGACTCTGGACATTCCCATCGGCCCCGACGCCGATATCCTGGTCACCCAGGAGGCCGATGAAAGCTCCAACTGTCAACTGCTGTGCGAAGGTCCGGGCCCCTGCGAGGCAAACGGCTTGGTACCGGAATGTTCCCTGCGATCTGCTCTCGAGGTGGCCAATAGTCAACCGGGAGAGCAAAGCATTTTGCTTGGCGACGGGGTCTTTGAGCTGAATCGCAACGGCAGTGACGGGGAGTGGGCCGTCAGCGATGATGTGCAGCTGCTTGGTTTAGGGGCGGGGCGCACGCGCCTCTCCGGTGCCGACACCGATCGGGTGCTCAGCGTAGAAGACCCCGCGAGCCTCGTTCTGGAGGATCTCAGCGTCGTCAACGGCCTGATCGACAGCAGCGGCGGAGGGGGCATTCTCACAACTAGCGACGGAGACTTGATCCTGCGGCGGGTGCAGGTGCAGGGC
>JAZBOC010000192.1:0-2045 GCA_036353315.1 Wenzhouxiangella sp.
ACCACGGGTGATCCAACGCGGGTGTTGCAGCGCATCGTTCCGGATCTCTGTCTGGTGGGACAGGCTTGCACGGTTAACAGAACGTTGATTCAACGCCATACGACGGGGGTGAGCGATCGCACCCTCTACTACATCCGCTTGTTTGATCATCACGGTGAACTGCTGGCCTTTTCCCCCAATCAACCCGCCCCCACGGAAACCGCCCTCACCCCTGTCTGGCAAACCATCACCCCCCCCGATGGCAAACGCTATCGCCAATTCACCACCATTTTGCACAATGCTGAGGGGCAGACCTTGGCGGGGCACAGCCATGATTCTTGGGGCTATCTACAAATTGGCCGGGACTTAACCGCGTTGGAGGCTGAAACGCAGCGCATTGGCTGGATTTTGGCGATCGCCCTTCCCGTGACGCTCCTGGTGGTGGCGCTGTCGAGTTGGGGGCTGGCGGGTCTGGCGATGCGCCCCATTTATCAGTCCTACCAGCAGCAACAACAGTTCACCGCCAACGCCGCCCACGAATTGCGATCGCCCCTCGCCAGTCTTCTCGCCACCGTAGACGCGATCACCCACCTGGCCCCCACTGATCCCCAAACCCTCTTCCCCCTCTTAACCACCGTGGAGCGGCAGGGACGACGCTTAAGCCAGTTGATTAATGACCTCTTGCTCCTCAGTCGCCTTGAACAAAACACCGCCACCACCCCCCTACAACGCTGCTGTCTCAACGATTTGGTCAGTGATTTGGCCGAGGAATTTTTAGAATTGGCGATCGCCGCTGACCTCACCCTCACGAGTCACGTTCCCGCCGCGCCCCTGCCGGTGTGGGGCGATGAACCCCAACTCTACCGCCTTGTCTCGAACGTCATCGCCAACGCCATTCACTACACTTCACCCGGCGGCGCGATTCACCTCCGCCTCGACCAGAGCGATCGCACTGCACTGATCACGATTCAAGACAACGGGATCGGCATTGCCCCCGCTGATCTGCCGCACATTTTTGAACGCTTTTACCGGGTGACGAGCGATCGCTCCCGTCAAACCGGAGGAACCGGGTTAGGACTGGCCCTTGTGAAAGCGATCGCCCACCGCCATCACGGCCAGATCACCGTGACCAGCACCCCCAACCAGGGCAGCACCTTCACCATTCACCTGCCGATTCACCCCGACAGGGCATCACCCCGCCAGCCGGCGACGTTGCTCCCCCTGCAACCCTGGAGCTACCCGCCGCCGCAATGACTACTGCACCACCAACACCGCACAGGGCGCATGGTGAACCACATAATTGCTCACACTGCCCATCACAATTTCTGCAAGTCCTGTCCGGCCACGACGGCCCACCACGACGAGATCCGCAGCCCAATCCTGCGCCAATGTGCAAATATAGTGGCTTGGTTCCCCTTCTTTGACGTTCACTTCAGTGCTCACGCCCTGTTCTTGAATGGCCGTGGCGATCGCCGTCAGTTCATTAATTAAGCGATCGCGCTCCACCCGCACCGCCGCTTGGGACTGTTCAAATAATTCCGGTGAATAGGAACTGCCATACATCCCCAGGCTGCCACTGGCAAACACATTGGACGCGGGCGGTAACGGGTCACTCATGCCATGGCAGAGCATCAATTTACTCTTGTGCAGTTTCGCCATCTGCACCGCTTGGGCCAACACCTGCGGGCTTTGGTGTTTGGGATCGAGGTCTAACGCCACCAAAATACGTTGAATCGGGGTCGGAGTGGTGTCTGTAAGGGCGATCGCCTGTGCTTGTGTATCCATAGCATCCTCCAAAAGAATGGGTGAGGAGCAGAATCAGAAACGATGCTAACGAAGAACAGCCCTGATCTCAGCAGGCCCGATTCGGATCACAATTTTCTTCGGCTCAACCCTCTCGATTTGCTCTCTCTTCCATGATCTCACAGGGGTCGAGGGCATCTCGTCTTTTTGAGAGAAAAATTCACGATAGAGCAAAGGTCAACCTGTTTAGGACATCCAAACTCCCTCGAAACAAGGGGCTTAAAGCCCCTTGCCTGTCCTCAGTAATCTGACTCGTGCTGTAC
>JAZBOC010000041.1:0-4546 GCA_036353315.1 Wenzhouxiangella sp.
ACCCGGCCTTCGGCGTCGGTGTTGCCGATCTCCACGGTCGTGCCGTTGCGGGTGCGGATGATGTCGGAAGGCCGGTAGGCGTTACCCGAAATGGCGTTTTCCACCGCCGGGATGTAGACGCGCAAGTTGACCTTCAGCCCCAGCGACATGATGATTTTTGCCAGCCCCAGAACATGAGCGGCCCCGCCCATGTCTTTTTTCATCAGTACCATCCCGGCACCGGGCTTGATGTCCAGGCCACCGGAGTCGAAGATCACACCCTTGCCGACCAGGGCCAGCGGCGGGGCATCCGGCTCGCCCCACTGCAGGCGGATCAGGCACGGCGGGCGACTGGAGGCCTGGCCGACCACGTGGATGGCGGGAAACTCGCGCTCCAGGCGCTCGCCTTCAATGACTTCAAACTGCGCTCCGCAACTTGTCGCCAGTTGCTCGGCCGAGCGGGCCAGCTCTGAGGGACCCAAATCCAGCGCTGGGGTGTTGACCAGGTCGCGCACGTAGCAGGAGGCATCAACCATGGCATCGACTTCTTTCAGATCACTGGCAGGGACGACCAAGCGCACACGCCGCTGCGGCGCAGACTTGTAGCGATCAAAACGATAGCCACCGAGCCCGAAACCGATCCGGGCGCGCTGAAGTTCTTCGGCCGACCATTCCGACTCGAGCCGGTAATCTCCGTCGGGCAGAACGGCCGGCAGGTGAGCGAGCGCCCAAAGACGATCGTCGCTGTCACGCCCAGCAAGCACGCACGCCAGATTGCCATCGCTACCGGGCACGGCAAGCCAGCGGCCGCGCTCGGGTCGGAAGCCGGTCGCCTCGACCCATCGGGCCTGAACCGGATCAGCGCTTTCCAGCCAGCGCTTCAGGCCCTCGCTGTCGACGGAATACAGCGCAACGGCGTCATCGAAATCAGTGCTGAACATGGACATTCGACTCTCCCCGTAACGGGTGTTGAAGGCAATGTTCTAGGATACCGCAGCACGGTCGCCCTTCAGCGAGGTTAGCCACGCCATCAGCAGGTAAACGCCGGCCAGCAGCCACAGCTGCATCATCGTCGAACCTGCCTCCTCAATCGATGCCCCCATCTGGTAAACACGCACAAACCCGTCGATGCCCGCTGTCGATGGAATCAGCTGGCCCAGCCAGACCAGTGGCGTGGGCATGACGTCGGCCGGCCAGGCAAAACCGGCCAAAAAGACCGCCGGCAGGCTGAGCAACATCATCGTCTGCAGAGCGGTCTCGCGCGAACGAAACAGCTGACCCAAAGCCAGACCGAGAAAGATGACGGCCAGAAAAAACGGCAGCATCAGAATGTAGACATCGCGCACCCGGCCAAAGCGCGGAAAGTCGAAGACCTCGTAGACCACCAGCAGATAAAACCCCAGCAGCAGCGCCAGCAACAACAGATAGGCGCCGGCCCGTGCGAGCAAATCGACCAGACCACCCGCGACGCTCGTCCCCTGCTCGCGATGGCCTGCGCCCATCATGCCGATGCCAATCAAAAAGGTCTGCTGCAGGATCAGCACCAGGACGGCCGGGACGATGTAATTGGCGTAGCCGCCATCGGGGTTGTAGAGCTCTTGCAGATCGACACCCAGCGGCTCGGCCAAGGTGTCAGCCAGCCGTGTCGGACGACCGCTGCTCAGCTGACGTTCGCGAACGATCTCAGCGCTGAAATTCTGCACGGCGTTGACCATGCCGGTCACCACCTGCGAATACAGCACGACGAAGGCGGCATTACCGTAGGCCCCGACCTGCACCGGCTGACGCCGCAATATGTCGCGCTCGAAATCCGGCGGGATCACCAGAATGCCGGCGGCCTGCATGTCGCGAACCCGGACCTCGGCTTCCCGTTGTTCGCTGATCACCGCCTGGATCCGGATCTGCTCAGTCGCCGACACCCGCCGAATCAAGTCCCGACTGCTGGCGCTGCGATCCTGATCGACCACGATCACCGGCAGACCAGTGGCAACCTGCGACTGGTAAGGCAAGGGATAAAACAGCGCGTAAAACATGCTGGCGCCCAGGATGATGATGACCACCCCACGATCGCTCAGCGCGGCACGCAACTCGCCAACAAAGATCGACCAGGCGCTCATCAGCGCGCGCCCCACCGGGTCGGCTCAGACAGCAACCGACGCCAACGGGTCAGGACGAGCAGCGGCAAACCGACGAAAGGAAGTAGCCAGAGCAAATGAACCAGTCCGCTAGCAGTCGGTGCACCCATGATTAGCTGCCCGGCCTGCAGATTCAGGTAATGGCCTAGCGGCAGTAAACGCGACCACAACACGGCGAAGCCTTCCATGGCCTGGGCCGGAAAGGTCATGCCGGAATAGGCGAACGCGGGACTGACAATCACGCTGGCGATACTGGTCGCCATACGCAGATTGCCGATCAGGCCGGTCAGGAACAGTCCCAGTCCCATGCAGGCAGCGGTCAGTCCGATCCACCCCCCAAGCCACAGTCCGCTGCTGCCGCGCACCTCCAGACCCAGCGAGCGGGCGCCGATCAGCAGCGCCAGCACCCCCAGCAGCGAAAACCAGACAAAGTACGGCACCAGCTTTGCCAGCAGTGCCATCGAGGTCCGATCCCCGGCCGCCTGCAGCCAGGTCCCCGCGGTGCCTTCGCGCAGCTCTCGCCCGGTCACATCGATGGTCACGACCACGACCAGAATGTGCAGCAAGGTCACCATCAGTGGTAGAGCCAGGAAGCGGCCAAAGTCCAGGCCGGGATTGAACAGCGGGTGATTCTCCGTGCGCACGGGCGGGAAAACGCCCTGACGCAGGCCGATGCCGACACCCACCGTGGCCACGGCCGTGCGCACCTCGCGCAGAATGACGTTGCCCGCAGTCAGCATCTGACGGTTGTCGTACAACTGCACCCGGGGCGCCTCGCCGCGCAGGACTTGCCGCTGCAGATCCGGCGGCAGGGCCACGACGGCAAATACTTCGCCTCGTCGCACCGCGCTGCCGGCCGCTTTCAGGTCGGCCGGCTGGCGGTCGACTCGAAGTCCGGGTGTGGCGTCAAGAGCACGGATGATCTGGCGCGAGAGCGTGCTGTTGTCAAAATCGAGTACGGCAATCGGCAACTCACTCGGCGTGCGCTCGGCAAACAACGACAACAGCACCATGGGCAGCACGACCGGCGCCACAATCACCAACAACCATAACCTCGGCGTGTGCCTAAATCGGAGCCACTCGCGAGCCAGGACCGGGCGCATCAGAAGCTGGAACAGCTACTGGAGGGAGCGCTCATCAATCAGCACGGTCATACCCGGCCTCAAGCCCTCAACCGGCGCGGTCGGTCGGGCCCGGATTTCGAAGGTGCGCAAGTCGAATCCACCCAGGTCTCGAGCCGAGCGCCAAGTGGCAAAATCGGCTAACGGGGCCATGTAGTCGACCCGAAACGTCACCTCGCGCCGACCCAGCGCTGGCACCTGTCCAGTCAGCTCAGCGCCCATTTGCACCTCAGAGAGAAGGTCTTCGCGAAGGTTCAGCGTCAGCCACGGGTCGTCCGTGCGGCTGATCATGACCAGCGGCGACCCCGGACCAATCACCTCACCCGGCTCAACCACCGTCACGCTGATCTCCCCGGCAACAGGTGCCCGCAGCTCGGACTCATCCAGCGCCAGCTGGACCTCCTCCAGTCCCGAGCGGGCCTGAGACAACTGGGACCGAGCGGCGCGCAGATCTTCCGGCCGGGTGGCATCACGGGCAATTTCGTAGGCCTGACGGGCGGCTTCGGCCTGACCGCGGGCTGCGGCAGCCTTGGCCACGACCTCATCACGGCGCTGCGCCGGCACCACACCGTCGGCGTGCAGACGTTCGATCCGTTCAGCGCTGACGGTCGCGAATTCGGCTTGCTGCTCGGCGGCCCGCCACTGCGCCCGCGCCGCCTGAATCTGCTCCTCGCGCGCCCCGCTTTCAGCCTTGTCGGCCATGGCACTCGCAGCCTCGACCTGGGCTTCGACCTGCCGCCGGCGAGCCCGGACCTCGGGCAGATCAAGCACGACCAGGAGCTGGTCTTTTTCCACAGTCTGGCCACGCTGAACTTCAATGAATGCCACGCGCCCGCCGACTTTGGCAGCAACCCGCACCTCGGTCGCCTCGATCTGACCCTGAATCCAGACCGGCTCAGACTGTGAAAACTGGTCATACATCCAGATTGCAACGATCACCGCCACAGCCAGCAAAACGATGACGGCGAGCGGCAGCATCAGCGAGCGTTTTGACCTGGTCTTGGACTTGAGTTCGGACATGGGTAGCCTGTCAATCGGTGGTTTGGGGGAGTGCCGCCAGCTGTTCGGCAACACGTTCGACCAGCTGGTCGCTGCGACCGACGGTCGCCAGAAGACCAGCAAAACCGCTACAGGCCTGAAGGCGGGCTTGAAGCTCGCCCAGGCGCACGCGCGACAGGGCCAGCTCGGCGTCGATGACATCCAGCGAAGAGGTCAACCCTTCTTCGAACGCGCGCCGCTGGGCACGCAGACTCTCCTCGGCAAGTTCACGGGTGGCAGCAAAAGAATCCAGCCGAGCCAGGGCTGTCACCA
>JAZBOC010000042.1:0-10352 GCA_036353315.1 Wenzhouxiangella sp.
CTCGGCCACATCCGCGAACTCGCCCGAGCCGGCGAGCACAGCGTAGTGCTGTCCACCCACGATCCGGACCAGGCTTTTGCCCTGGAGGCCTCGGTCGTGCTCATGCAGGAGGGTCGGATCCTGGCCAGCGGCCATCCGGACGAGGTTTTGACCGCGACCCATCTCAGCCGGGTCTATGGTGTCGAGGTTCGGGTGGAGCAAACCAATTCCGGTCGGCGGGTCTGTCTGCCAGCTTCCCGGGAACGGGCCGCCTGAACCAGTCTGCATGTCCCGGTTTCGCGCGCATGGCAAAATGACGTCCATGAACACCGAAAAACAGCCGTCTGCGGCCTGGGTCGGCGCTGGTCTTTTGTTGCTGGCCATCGTGATCTTCTCGCTTTACCGACTGATGCAGCCCGATCGGCTGGATCTGCCTGATTTCGCTGAATTCGAGCAGGTAGAAGAGCGCAAAGTCGCCTTTTTCGACTTTCTGGCGCCGATCGTGGCCGAAGAGAACGATCGCGTGCGGGCTCAGCGCAGGCGATTGCTGATGTTGGCCGAAAAGCTGGAGGCGGGCGATCGTCTGCCGCCGCTGCAGCGACGACGGATGAAAGCGTTGGCGGCTGAATACGAGTTGGAGTGGCCCGGCGAGTCGCGCGAGGAAACCCTGGCCACGCTGCTGCGCCGAATCGATGTGGTCCCGCTGCCGTTAGCGCTGGTGCAAGCTGCCAAGGAGTCGGGCTGGGGTCAGTCGCGCTTTGCCCGGGAAGCCAATAATCTGTTCGGGCACTGGTGTTTCAGTCCAGGCTGCGGAATCATCCCGGCCCAGCGAGCCAGCGGCGCAAGCCACGAGGTTGCCGCTTTCAAATCGGTGCGCCAGTCCGTTCGGCGCTATCTCAACAACCTCAACACGCACGAATCCTATCGGCCGCTGCGCGAGCTTCGGCAGGCCGAGCGGCTGGCCGGCAAGGCACCCACCGCGCTGACGCTGGCCGACGGTCTGATTCTGTATTCCGAGCGCCGCGAGGCCTACGTCGAAGACATCAAGTCCATTCTGCTGGCCAACCAGGCGCTGATTGATGTGGCCGCAAGCGAAATTGAAGAGGCACCGACGGCCGCCGGCGAAAGCCGCTCATGATCCGTTCTGTATTGATCACGTTGATGCTGGCGGGCGCCTTGCTGATGGACCCCGATCCCGCCGAAGCTGGGGTGGTGCTGGTCTACCACCACGTCAGCGAGTCGACCCCGGCATCGACCAGTGTGACGCCGGCACGCTTCGCCGCCCATCTCGACTATCTTGAGGCCGAAGACTTCGTGGTCTGGCCCGTCCAGCGCCTGCTCGCAGCGGTCATCGACAGGGCCGAGTCGGTGCCCGATCGAGCTGTTGCGATCACCTTTGACGATGCATATGCTTCCGTGCACGAAACCGCCTGGCCCATGCTGAAAGAACGTGGCTGGCCATTTGCAGTGTTCGTCAACACCGACGCGGTTGATGCTGGCCATGCGCCTTACATGGACTGGGAGGCACTGCGAGAACTGCACGCTGACGGCGTGACCATCGGCAACCATAGCGCGAGCCACGCGCATTTGATCGCCCGCGCTTCCGGCGAAAGTCAAACAGCCTGGCAGACGCGGATCCAAGCCGATCTGGAAAAGGCGCGTCGGCGCATCGGCGAGGAAATCGGCGTAAACCCGACTCTTTTTGCCTATCCCTACGGCGAGGATTCGACCGACCTGGCCGCGCTGGTCGGCAAAAACCACCGCTTCGCCCTGGTCCAGCGCTCCGGTGCCGTCGGTCGCTATACCGACGCCCTGGCCGTGCCGCGCTTTCCGATGGCCAGCGGCTTCGACGGGCCCGAACGCTTTGCCCTGGCTGTTCATTCCCGGGCGCTGCCGGTGATCAGCGCCGACCCCGCGCCGCCGGGTGATGGGGTCCGGGCGCCGCTTCAGGCCTTGCGTCTCCAGATCGCCGAGGGGGGCTACCGGGTCAATCAAGTGGGCTGTTTCAGCAGCACCGGCACCCGGCTGGAGACCGAGCTGGTGCCAGGGCCACCACACCGGCTCGAGGTCCAGGTTGGAGGGCTTGGGTCGACCGGTCGCAACAAGATCAACTGCACCGCGCCAGCCGCCGACGGCAGCGGCGATTTCTTCTGGTATTCCTTCCAGTGGGTGCAGGACTCGGTACGCGATTGAATAATGCCCGTCAGCGCGGCGCGGCCCTATTTCCTTCGGTCAGAACCATCGACCCGGCGACCGTGGTCCTGAATCATTTCCTGAACAACCCGGCGCAGGTTGCGGCTGTAAAGGCGTTCGTGAAAAAACAAGCCGGCCAGCATGACCATGACGGAAGCCATACCACCTGCCATCCGCGATCCACCGGTCAGGCCGGCGACCAGCAGACCGGCACCGACACAAACCAGCACCGCCACGAGCACGAATCCGAACAGTGCCAGGGACCTTCGCCATCCAGAGTAGACCCGACGGTGTGCGGCCTTGAGCAGTTTCCACTGCTCCAACTCCGACAGATGGCTGATTTCATCAAAACGATTGCAGTATTCCAACATACCCCTATCCGGTCGCCAAACCCGACAAAAAATGTAGCACATCGACCATTTCGCGCCAAGTGCCTGGACCAGGAAGTGAGTGTCAGATCGCCGCCCGGGCGCGCTGGCGGAACTTGCGAACGAGCACTCCGCGTTGCGGCGCAAACAGAAACGCCAGCAGGAAAAAGGCCGTTGCGACCAGCACGATAGCCCCGCCGGAGGCCAGGTTGAACTGATAGGCCAGAAACAGACCAAGCACCGACGAGATCACCCCGATCCCGGTTGCCAGAATCATCATGGCGGGCAGACGGTTGACCAGCAGGTAAGCGGTCGCACCCGGTGTGATCAGCATCGAAATCACCAAGATGATGCCGACCGTTTCCAGGCTGGCGACGATCGTCAGAGTCAGCAGCAGTATCAACCCGTAGTGAATGAGGCCGGTATTCAAGCCCAATGAGCGCGCTTGAACCGGGTCGAACACCCAGATGAGCAGTTCCTTGTAGAACAGCAGCACCACCGACAGGGTCAGCAGCCCGGCCAACAAGGTCAGCATCAGCGCAGGGTAGCGCACGCCCAGCACGTTGCCGAACAAAATATGCATCAGGTGCGTGGAAGTGGAGATCTGGCTGATGATGACCACACCCAGCGCAAATGCCGCGGTAAACATCAAGCCCATGGCCGCGTCAGACTTGATCCGGCTGTTGCGCTCAATCACACCAATACCCAGCGAAGTCAGAGCCCCGGTTGCAAACGCGCCCACGAAAAACGGCCAGCCCAGCAGATAAGCAATCGCCACGCCCGGAAGCACGGCGTGGGAAATGGCATCCCCCAGCAGGGCCCAACGCTTGAGAACCACATAGCTTGAGAGCAAGCCGCAAACCGCTCCTACGGCGATCGAGGTGAGCAGGGCTCGCTGCATGAAGGCGTACTGGAACGGTTCGGCAATCGCGCTCGGCAGCAGACCCACCAAGATCATGAGGCCGGCGATGAGGAAGTCGATGACCGTTTCACCAACGGCGATCAGCGTGGCCATCAGATCCACTCAAGCGGTTCGGGCGCACGGGCGCTTGGCTCGTTGCCCAGCCAGGCGGCCGTGGCCGTGCGCGAAAGCAACTCGTCGGTCAGCATCTTCCGCGGATCGCCGCTGTCGACAACGGTCTGGTTGATCAGCACCGCGAAGTCGCTGTCGCGACGGGCGCCGTCAATATCGTGGGTCACCATGACAACGCTGCGACCCTGGTCACGCGCCTGTTGCAACACCGCCATGATCAGCGCCTCGCTGCGCTGATCAACGCCGACCAGAGGCTCATCCAGCAGGAGCAGCCGGGCATCCTGGGCCAGGGCTCTCGCCAGCAGGACACGCTTGCGCTGGCCACCGGACAGTGTGTCGATGGACCGATTAATGTCTTGGTGCATATCGACCGCTTCGAGCGCCTGGCTGACCGCGTTCCGATGCCGTTGGGGGGCCAGCGCCATCGGGAGAAAGCGACGCACGCCGCCCTCGATCCGCATGCGGCCAAAACGACCGGACATCACTACGTCGCGAACCGATAGCGGAAAGTCCCAATCCACTTGCTCCTGCTGGGGCATGTAGGCGATTTGACCAAGGCGTCGCTGATGCTCGGCATCAACGCCGAAGATGCGAACCGTGCCGGCCACAGGTTCGAGACTGCCGACCAGAGCGCGCAGCAGGGTGGACTTTCCAGCCCCGTTGGGCCCGACCACGCTGATCAGTTGCCCGGCAGGAAGGATCAGATCAACCTTGTCCAGGGCGAGGGCTGAGCCGTAGGCCACCGACAGCCCTTCAACCTGGACCGCCGGTACAGCTCCCTGCTCAGATTCATCTCTCATCGAGCAACGCTTCAACAAGCACCCGGACGTTCTCGCGCATCATCCCGGGATAGCTGCCTGCGACGCTGCCGGCTTCACCCAGAGAATCGACGTACAGCGGCCCGTAATAGGGAACACCCGTGTCAGCCGAAACGGCCTCCACGGTGCGGCTGGAGACGGTGCTCTCCCAGAACAGCGCCGGCGGCCGACGCTGATCGATCAGATCAATGATTCGCATCAGCTGGCGGGGCGCCCCTTCCGTTTCGGCATTGTTGCCCCATATCCCGTCATGACTGAACCCGAAGGCCTGCGCAAAGTAGACAAAGGCGGCCTCGCTGCTGATCAATATGCGCCGCTGAGGCGGGATCTCGTCAAGCGCCTCGGCCATTTCTCGATACAGCTGGTTGAGTTCGTCGCGGTAGGACTCGGCATTGGCATGAAAAGAAGCGGCATGCTCGGGCATCACCCGGGCCAGCGCTTGGGCCATGGCTCGCGCGTACTCGCCGGCACGTCGCGGGTCCATCCAGGCGTGAGGGTCAGCCTGACCACGGTACTCGCCGGACACGATCGGCAGGGTCTCGACCCCGCTTTGCGCGGCCACGCCAACCACCGGCACATGGTCGGCAACAACCGCCCGAACCTGTCCCATCCACTGCTCAAGGGAAAGGCCGTTGTAGAACACCAGTTCGGCCCGCTCCAGCGCCCGGAAATCGGCTGGACGCAACTCGTATTCGTGGACCTCGGCACCGCGTGGCGTCAAGCTGATAACTTCGGCGTGCTCGCCCGCGACCGTCGCGGCCAAGTCCTCAAGAATGCTGAACGTGACGACCACCGTGGGGCGGTCTTCGGCCCAGACGGTTGTCGAAATCAGCGCGGCAAAGAGGCAAAGAATCCATTTCCGCATCGTGCTCGGTCTTCCCGTTCGGTCTCGATTCAGTCGGTATCAGGTCAGAGCGTAATTCATCAACTTAGGGCCACGCAACCTTCTTACCCAATGCTAACTTCATTGCGCTGAGCTAAGCGTCAACGAGAATGATGGGTATGGGTCGATTGTGGGCTCATACGGCCTGGGCTAAGATGGACCGATGAGTCGTTCCGGACCGACGAAAGACCGCAACGCTGCCGATGCTCTGCCGCCGCCGGAGCAGCATGCGCGCCAGTACGCGGCCGTGCGCAATGCTCACGAAACCGAACTGATTGAAGACTACGTAGAGCTGATCGGCGATCTGCTCGAGCACAACGGTGAGGCGCGGGCTACGGACGTGGCCGCACGCATGGGGGTCAGCCAGGCAACCGTGGCGCGCATGGTCCGACGTCTCAATGAATTGGGCTATGTCTCCAACGAACCCTACCGGTCTTTGTTTTTGACCGACAAGGGTCGCAGGATGGCCGACTGGTCGCGCCAGCGACACGCCATCGTGCTGCGGTTCCTGCGCGCCTTGGGGGTAGACGACGCCACGGCACGGATCGACGCCGAAGGGGTAGAGCACCACGTCAGCGAAAAAACCCTGGATATGATGCAGCGCTTTTCAGACGAACGGGAACGATCTGGCTGAATATGGCCAGACCGCTCGCTCTCAACCTTCTTTAAACGCCGCTTACCGCCCGCCGGAGCGCTGGGTCTTGTCCGCCTGGCTCTGCTCGGGTTTATGATCGCCAATCACGCCCTTGAGCGGACAGACTGAAAAAACCGGGCATTTCTTGCACCCGGCTGTAAGGGCAATGGGACACAAAGTCATGGGGGCCTCCTCTGGCTCGCACTAAACGGGCAACGCGCCCGGCAGGCCAGTATGGCACCCGCGCCGCGCGCCCATCCAGGGGCTGGCCGATTTTTTGAACTCCTCTGTTGAGTCGAACCTCTCCCGGACCGTCGAAAACGCCAACCGGAATCATCGCGGTCACGACTCAGGAACGCAGCTAGTCCGGGGGCAGTGCACCCATGCGCTGCAGCAGCCGCGTCGACATCTGCAGACGAAACTGCGCGATGGACTGAAAATCCGGACCGCCGACGTATAGGGCAAAGACCACGGGCAGTTGCTCGGGGCGTTCGATCCAGCCCACCAGCCAGCCCTGGAACGCCTCGTCGACCCCCCCACCTTGGCGACGACCCGCCCCGGTCTTGCCGTGCAGGCGATGACCTGATCGTTCGCGAAGCAAACTGACCTCGCGGAGCGCCTCCAGCGTGGTCTGCTGGACGTCGAATCGTCCTGTCAGCAAGCCGTCCAGAAAATCGACCTGTTCGCGCGGCGAGATTGCGAGAGGCCCGCCGAGCCAGAAAATATCGTTGTCATCCGGCGCACGCTGGTTGCCATAGCTGAAGCGGTCTAGCCACGATCGGTAGCCAGGGCCACCCACTTCAACGGCGATGTCGCGGAAGTACCAGACGGCCGATCGCCGGAAGGCGCTTGCCAGTGTTTGGTCCTGTTTCCAGTCCTCCGGCCAGAAATCAAACGACGGTCGACGGTCGGAAACCCAGGCGCGCTGCTGGTCCAGGCCTGGCGCAACGCCGGTTTCAAGCGCAATGATCAGGTTGGGAATCTTGAAGGTCGAGAACGGGCTATGGCGATCATCGACGCGATCGGGCTGAATGGCTGACTCCTGGCCTGTGGCAAGGTCTCTGGCCAGAAACACAAGGTCCCTACCGGACAGATCTCGATCGACATCCGGCCCCGCCAGATCGATCACCGCATCGCCAGCCGCTGGGGCGAAATCCGTGGCAAGCAACCAGGCGAGGGCGGCAAGAGCCCGGAACAGTTTCGGTTTGGCCGGCATATCGCGGGGTTTCTTCGGGGGGTTGTCCAGGCTTTTAGCGCCACCCGGGCCGCGGGTCAAGCGCGCGTGGTCGTTGGGCGTCTTCAGGCCGCTCCGACATCGGAAGGCGCGATCGAGACGGTCTTGATGATCGCATGCAGCCTGATTCCGGGGGTGATGTTCAGGCGCTGCAGTGAACGGCGGGTCACGCGCGCAAGCAGGCGCCCGGCGTCGGTCTGCAGCGCCACCAGCGCATCGGAACCCTGGCCCAGGCGAACCTCGTCGACCCGGCACGGCAGGATGTTGAGCGCCGAAAGGCCTTCCGGGCGCTGGCGCGAAAGAATGACGTCGTGCGCGGCGATCCGGACCCGCAAGACAGTGCCCATCGCCTTGTCCACTTTGGGCAGGAACAGGCTCTCGCTGCCGGCCTTCAGTTCGCTCAGGCCATCGGGATGATGTTCGGCCACGGTCACGCTGAGGATAGCACCGGCCCGGCGCGGCCCCAGCGGCTGGACCGCGGGATCCCCGAGAACCTCGGCGGCCGGGCCCTGGCGGATCACCCGACCGTCCTCCAGGGCGGCCACCGTGGTGGCCAGGCGGGCGACCTCTGAGGCCGAGTGACTGACATAGAGGATCGGGATTTCAACCTCGTCGCGCAGCCGCTCGAAGTAGGGCAGAATCTCGGCCTTGCGGGACTCGTCGAGGGCGGCCAGCGGCTCGTCGGCCAGGATCAGGCGGGGCGCCGACAGCAGCGCCCGGCCGATCGCCACGCGCTGCTTTTCACCACCCGACAGGGCGCCGGGGCGCCGGTCGAGCAGATGGCCTACGCCGAGCATATCGACCACCCGGTCCAGGCTCTCTCGGCGCGCGTTTCGTGGCGCGAACCATGCCCCGTACTTGAGATTCTGGCGAACGGTCAGGTGGGGAAACAGTCGTCCCTCCTGAAAGATATAGCCCAGCCGACGCTGGTGCGGCGACAATCGGCGCTTGGTCTCGGTATCCAGCAGCACCCAGTCGCCGGCCGCGATCCGGCCGCGATCGGGATGTAGCAGGCCAGCCACGGCATTGATGATGGTGGTCTTGCCCGACCCGGAGCGTCCGAACAGCGCGGTCAGGCCCGGCGGCGCTTCCAGATGCGCCTCCAGGGAGAACGCCGGAAACTGGTGGCTCAGGTCAATCTGGAGCATCAGGTCCCACCCACGCGCGCGGCCACCCGGCGACCGATGAGCTCGGACAACAGCAGTGCGCTCATCGCCACCACCACCGAAACGATGACCAGCCGCATGGCTGAATCCTCACCTCCAGGCACCTGCAGGAAGGCATAGATGGCCGAGGGCACGGTGCGGGTTTCACCGGGAATGTTGGAGACGAAGGTAATGGTCGCACCGAACTCACCCATAGCCTTGGCAAACGCCAGGATGGTGCCGGCGACGATGCCGGGCAGAATCATCGGCAGCGTGACCGTGGTGAACACCCACAAAGGCGACGCGCCCAGCGTCGCCCCGGCCTGCTCCAGCTTCGGGTCGATGGCCTCGATCGACAGCCGGATCGCCCGCACCATCAGGGGAAACGCCATCACCCCGGCCGCCAGCGCCGCGCCGGTCCAGCGGAACGCGAACACGATGCCAACATCAGCCAGCATGCTTCCGACCGGACCGCGGGTGCCGAAGCTCATCAGCAACAGGTAGCCGGTCACCACGGGGGGAAGAATCAGGGGCAGGTGAACCAGGCCGTTGAGCAACTGCTTGCCGGGAAACGACCAGCGCGCCAGCGCGTAGGCGACGAACACCCCCAGCGGCAGGCTGACCAGGGTGGCCCAGAAGGACACCCTCAGCGACAGCGCAACGGCTGCCCACTCTTCCGGACCCAGCCAGTTCATGCCCGGAGTCTAGTCGGCGATGAAGACAAAGCCTTGGCGCTCGAAGGCGGCGCGCCCCTCTGGCCCGCGCAGATACGTCATGAATTGTTCGACCAGCGGCGAAGCCCGGCCGGCCATCACGGCCGCCGGGTACACGATCGGCGGATGCGTTTCGGCCGGGAAGGTCGCAACCACGGAAACCTGATCCTCGGCCACCGCATCGGTGGCGTAGACGATGCCGTAGGGCGCCTCGCCGCGCGCGACCAGCGCCAGTGCCGCGCGGACATTGTCGGCTTGCGCCACGCTGGGGGCCGCGACCGACCACAGCCCGAGGCTCTCCAGTGCCGCCTTGCCATAAATTCCAGCGGGCACCGCTTCGACCAGGGCCATGGCCAACCGACCACCGTCCAGCAGACCGACCAGATCGAGCCCCGGGCCTAGTTCAACCACTGGTGCGCCTGTCCCGTGGGCGACCAGCACAATGGCATTATTCAACAGATCGAAGCGCGAACCCGGCTCGACCAGACCGTCGCCTTCCAGCACGTCCATCCAGTTGGGGTTGGCCGAGATGTATATATCAGCCGGTGCGCCCTGCTGGATCTGGCGCGCCAGCGCCGACGAAGCCGCCAGGGATACCACCACTTCATGCCCGGTGGTCTCCTCGAAACGCTGTTCAATTTCCGCCAGTGCGTTGGTCATGCTGGCGGCTGCGAAAACCGTGACCTGATCAGCGCTCGACGCGCGTGCGGTCATACCGGAAAGACCGAGCACACAGACGGCGGCCACAGTGAAAAGACAATACGAACGGGACATGGGACGGGCTCCAGATGATCAACGCAACCGTTATATATTGCAAAGTATAACGGTGGATAAAAACCATGTGAACCAGTACTTTAAAGTCATCTTCAGGGGTTACATGGGGGATTCCTTCAGCGTCAGGCAGGAAAAAGGGCGCCGACCCTGGCACCCGCTGCAGCACTCAGTGGGGCCCGGCGCTTTCGGCGGTCGATGACGGAAAGCAATGCGCGCCAGGCTTTTTAAGTCACCAGCGCCGTCGATCCCGTTCTCAAAAGCCGTAATCCCTGGAATGGAACGTGGCAACTACGGTTTCTCCGCTCAACAACTGAAGCCGCGGACCATGAACATGAAAGCGATCCACCGCTCGGAGAGTGCTGGCAAACTCTTCCTCCAGGGCCATCAATTCCAGCGGCCCGGCCATTTCGGTCGCGGTCAGATCCCCCATCACCACCCGGTCATAAATCAAGGCATACAAGCCGCTCAAGCGGTTGATGCCGCCGAAAATGGACAGCTCTCCGCCGGCAAAGGTCATGGTTGGCGGTTTTTCCACGGCCACCCTTTCGCCATTGAGAGACAGCAGCGTCCACTCGCGA
>JAZBOC010000043.1:0-4002 GCA_036353315.1 Wenzhouxiangella sp.
CTGATCATTATTGCTGGCATTGAGCATGGCCTCGCGCAGACTGCAAACACCGTCCTCAGCCACCGTATCGGCCAGGGTGGTGACGATAATGGGCTGCGGCTCTGGCAGGACCTGCACCAGCAACTCGGCACTGTCGTTGGCAGAATTCGGGTCGTTCTGTTGCGCGCTGGCTGAGGCACTGACCGTCGCCGATCCGGCGCCGGCAGCCGTCAAACGCAGGGTCATGCTCAAGCTCTGGCCAGCATCGAGTGCGCCGATGTCCCACAGGCCGCTCTCACCGTCGAAGCTGGTCCCGTTCGGCCGAAGCGCGCCGCCGAATTCCAGCCCCGCCGGCCAGTCCAAAGTGACGCTGACATCGCTGGCCACATCGGGGCCATTCTGGGCGAGTTCGACTTCGATTGTGACCTGTCGGCCTACCTCGGTCAGCAGATCCTGACTGCTCAGCTCGACCGCCAGATCGGCCGCCGGGGCATCACCCTGGAACTCGTAGGCACCGGCATCGCAGACCGAAGTGCTGCCCCCGGGACGCGGCTGACCGCGCTGGTCCTGATCCAGCCCGGACGGACAGGATCCGGCCGCGTCGATCGCCAGACTGCCCGTGAGCAGAGCGTGGGTCAGGGTCGCACCGCCGTTATCGCTCAAGGGACCAACAGAGAGCAGTTCCAACGGCAAGACCTCGGCATTACAGCCGGTTCTCGTACTGAGTGTTGCTGCATCTGCCAAAACGTTGCCACTGCAGTTCGTTTCCAGCAGCAGAGCACCCGTCAGGTTGAGCTGCGCAGGCAAGCCGCCCGAAGCGAAAGCAATCAAGCCGGAACTCGACGCACTCGGGCCCTGGTTGAACCCCACCGTGGACTGGATCAGATCGACCTGACCCGCGCCCAGGTAAATGCCCGCGCCGCCTCCCGCCTGATTTTCGTTACCGGACACTGTGCTGTTTCGAACCTGCCCGTCGCTGCGGCTGAAGTAGAGTCCGCCGGCAAAGCGTTCGGAGAGATTGTTGGCCACGGTCGATGCTTCGATGACAAACATCGAGTCCTGCACGAACAATCCGCCGCCGGGACCGCTGGAGCGGTTATCGATGACCGAGACCTGGACCAGCGCAAGCTCACTGTCGATGGCAGCCAGTGCCCCGCCCGCGCTGTTGATTCCCACCGTCGTCTGCCCGTCGCGCAGCTGAACATTGAACAGGCTGATCTCGGCGTTGTCCTCAATCAAGACGATGCCGCCAAATTGGCCGGCAGCGGCGGTACGGCCATTGACCAGTTGCAGATCGCTCAGCAGCACGCCCTGGGCCTGCCGAACGACGAAGATGCGCGACTGCGCGTCGGCATCGATGGTCAAGCCGCTGGGATCTCCCGGAACCGGGCCGAGAATCTCGAGCGTCCGGCTGATCTCGGGCAAGGCCTGACCCGAGAGCACGATCGTCCCGCCGATCAGGTCGGGATGGAACTCGATGGTGTTGGACGCAAAGCCTCCAGTCAGGCAATCGATCGAGCCGGACTGGTCGGCATTCTCGGCGTTGAGCATGGCCTCGCGCAGGCTGCAAAAACCGTCGACGACCTGGTTATCAGCCAGGGTATTGACAAGCAAGTTGACCGAGGGCTGCGCCTCCAGCACGGTCTGGCTGGCCAGATTGTTGCTGGTATCCGGGTCGGGTTGGTCGCCGAGCAGCGAAACCACCACTTCCCGGCTGCCGCTGGCGGCCAGTTCCACGGTGAGCGCCAGCGATACGGTCTGCTGTGGCGCGAGGAGCCCGATGGTCCAGGTCTCAAAACCTGCATCGATCTCGCCAACCGAAAAATCGGCGTTCTGGATCAGCAAGGCATTACCGATGTCCAGGCCGACCTCGACACCGCTGGCCCAGCGGGTCGAGGCGTTGGTGATGTCGACCAGCACGCTCAGCGTCTGGCCGGGCTGGGCCGCGGCCGGGTTGATCAACAGGCTGGCCTGCAGATCGACCGGATCTTGCGGCGACTGGCTCTCGTAGGCGCCGACGTCACAGCTGCTGGAACTGCCGCCGGGGCGTGGGAGGCCACGCTGGTCTTCGGTCACACTGAAATCGACCGGGCAATTGCCTGCGGCACTGATGGCGATGCTACCGGCGGAAAGCGCGTGGGTGGGGGCAAAGCCGCCGTTGTCGGCCAGAGGCTCGATCGCCAGGGCCTCGGCCGGGACGACCTCGCCAATGCAGCTGGCGTCGGTGACCAGGCTACCGGCCACACTGATCGAGGACAGCGTGCCCAGACCGCAACGATTGCCGATCACGAGGCTGTTGTTCAGCGTCAGGCTGGCGCGCGCATCGGGGTCGGAACCGGTCACGTACAGGTGGCTGAGGTTGCCGGCTGGGTTGATGTTGTCGGCCACGGTCACATGCAGCAGTTCCACATCGCTGCGATTGCCGAACACCGCCGAGCCGGTGCCGGTCGAGACCGCGTTCGCCGAGATCGTGCTGTTGATGATGCGCAGGGGACCGTCGGCCACGTGGATCGCACCGCCGCTGCCGGTGCCTATGTTGGCGCTGAACGTCACGCCCTCGATCACGAAGTTGCCTGTGAACAGCCCCATGCCGGCGCCGACGGCACTGCCATCAATCCGGTTGTTTGCGATCCGGCCATGCTCCAGTTCCAGATCAGACTCGAGCAGGTAAACGCCGGCGCCGTGAGCATCCAGGCCAGCTGTTGTGTTGCTGATCACTTCAACCCGCGTGAGGCGGCTTTGCCCGTTGCGGTGATAAATGCCACCGCCGCGCGCACCCGCTCCTGCGGTGCTGTTGGTCTGGACCAGGCTGTCCTGGACGGTCAGATTGCCGTCGCGCACCCGGATGCCGCCGCCCTGGGCGCCAGCGCCATTCGTCTCGTTGCCAACGATATCGCTGTTGACGATGGTCGCATTGCCGGTGATGACGTAGATGGCACCACCGTGCGCGTCCTCGCCGTGGGTGCGATTACTGGAGATCGAGCAGGTGTCGATTTCCAGGTTGCCGGTGCCGATGCGCATCGCGCCACCCCAGCCGTTCCCCTGCAGGGTCGAGTTACCGATGAGCTGGCAGCCGCCGGACAGATTGACCTCGGCCCCGACCGTCGAGATGGCGCCGCCGTTGGCGCCGGCCCCCGAAACCCCATTGCTGTCGAAAATTCCGCCGCTGACCGTCAGCGTGGCGTTCCGCAGATAGAGCGCGCCGCCGTGGGAGTTGGCCCCCGAGGTGGCGTTGTTGGACAGTTCGGTGCCACTCATGATCAGGCCCGCACCGTCCATGAACAGCGCGCCGCCGAAGGAGGAGTCGCCGCTGGTGCTGTTCTGCACAAGCACGCTGCCGGTAATGCTGGCCTGACTGCCAACGGCGTGAATCGCGCCACCACGGCCACTGGCCGCGTTCTGTCCAAGCACGCTATCGACGACGCTCAAGGCGGTGCCGCTCACGAAGATCGCCCCGCCACTGGCAGCCAGAGCCTGGTTGCGTGCCATCTGGACGTTACTGAGACTCAGCTGGGCGGCGTTGACTGCGTAGATGGCGCCGCCGGGGCTATTGCCGCCCTCGGTTGCGTTATCGGTGATGAACAGGTCCTGCAGGCTGACGTCGGCGCCGCCGCTGATGTGCATGGCCCCACCCGGTTCGTCTTCCTTGTCGGTGGTGCCGTTGGTCAGGGTCAGGCCGCTGAGGGTCAGCCTGCCACCGGTGATCTCTAAGATGCGCGAGACATTCTGCGCGTCGATGGTCAGTCTCCCCGGGTTGTCCGGATCCGGCCCCAGGATTTCCAGATCCCCGGTGATCGCCGGCAACACTCCCCCGGTCAATGCGATCGTGGCGTTGGTCGGCAATCCGTTGAAAACGATGATGTCAGTGCCGCCGTCCCCGGCCGTACAGTTGCGCGAACCGGACTCGTCGTTGTTGGCCGCGTTGATCAGGGCCTCCCGCAAACTGCAGGCGCCGTCGCTCTCGTCGATGGTATCGACCACCGTGTTGACCACGATTGTGGCCGCCAGCAGCGGTCCGGACAG
>JAZBOC010000044.1:0-5541 GCA_036353315.1 Wenzhouxiangella sp.
GACTCGCCGCGCGAGTTGCGTCAGCAGGTTGAAAACTGCCAGACCATTCGCGAACCCGAGCAGCGCCTGGCCTGCTTTGATCGCTTGCTGAAAACGCCCCAAGAGCGCGCCGGAGGCCCGGTCGCCGAGTCTGAAAAGTCGGATATCCGGCCTGTCTCGCGCATGAATCTATTCTGGGAGCTGGACGACCAGACCCACGGCGGCCGAGGTCGCATCCGCGCCTACCGCCCATTGCTGGCCACGTTGGCGCGCTGGAGCAGTTCACCCAATGACAGGCCGTCTTCACCAACCGGTGAGGCGATCGATGAGTTTCCTCTGGATTCGGTGGAGGCATTTTTCCGCCTCAGCCTGCGCACCAAGGCCTGGGACAACCCGATCGGGGACAACGGCGATATCTGGTTTGCCTACACCCAGACGGCTTATTGGCAGGCCTACAACACCGACAATTCCTCTCCGTTTCGCGAAACCAACTACATGCCGGAGGTGTTTTCGGCCTGGCGCGTTGGCTTGCCACTGGGCGAGCGTTGGCGCTGGGAGCTGCTCAGCCTGGGCATCAAGCATCAGTCCAACGGGCGTGGCTCGGTGCTGGGCATTTCCCGGAGCTGGAACCGCGTCTATGCCAACTTCGGTTTCAGGGCGCAGAATACCGAGGTCTATCTGCGTCCCTGGGTTCGGATCTTCCGCGAAGATCCGGACGACAACGCCGACATCGAGGACTTTCTCGGCTACGGTGATCTGCACGTCATTCGCCACCTGAACCAGAGTCGCCTGGAACTGACCGCCAGACTTAATCCTTCGACCAGCAAGGGGATGATTCGCCTGGGCTATCACTTCCCGCTGGTTGGGGATCTCCACGGCTACCTGTCCGTTTTCAGTGGGTACGGCGAAAGCCTGCTCGACTACAACCATCGCCAGACGACTCTGAGCGCGGGTGTTTCGATGTTTCAGTTCTAGGTCAGTCAGAAGGCTTACGGACGCCCCTGGACCGGACCCGGGTCAACCTTCAGCTGGTCCCAGAGCGCCATCCGGAAATCAGCTTTCGCGCCACGCGCCTTGGCTTGGGCTAAGAGATCGTCGTTGAGACGAAGGGTCGTTCTCATACCTAGAAATGGATTGTGATGGTCTCAAAATGTCCAAAAATGGCCTGAGTGTCTTCGTGATCGAGGTTGGGTTGTAACATCGGGCACAATGCGCGGGTGACTTTTGATCCCGCCCCAATGCGTCCTTCCCGATGCTGATCGCAGCCGGTTCCGGCCTTTTCCCCGACCGAACCCGTCGCCGCCAGCTCTTTGCCATCGCGCTGCCGGTGATCGGCGGGATGACCTCGCAGAATATTCTCAATCTCGTGGATATCGCCATGGTCGGGCGGCTGGGCGATACGGCCTTGGCTGCTACCGGCCTGGGCAGTTTCGCCAACTGGCTGTCGATGGCCTTCATCCTCGGGCTTTCGACCGGCGTGCAGGCGATTGCGGCCCGTCGTATGGGCCAGGGTGTTAGCGGAGAGCTGGCCTTGCCGCTCAACGGCGGCCTGCTGCTGGCGCTGGTGCTGGGCGCGCCGCTGGCCGCGGTGCTTATCCTGCTGGCGCCCGAGATCATGGCGCTGCTCAACCCGGACCCGGACGTGGTCGCCGAGGCCAGCCCCTATCTGCAGGTCCGACTGCTTGCGCTGGTCGCGGTGGGGATGAACTTTTCTTTTCGCGGCTACTGGTCGGCGGTCCACCTGACCCGGCTGTACCTCATCACGTTGCTGATCATGCATGCGGTCAACGTGTTCCTGAACTGGGTGTTCATCTTCGGCAATCTGGGCGCGCCGGCTCTGGGGGTGGTTGGCGCCGGCCTGGCAACCACGCTGTCGATCTTCCTGGGGCTTGCCGTGTACGTCTATTTTGGCTTCCGCTATGCTCGCGAGGAAGGTTTCTTGCGCTCGCTGCCCAGCCTGGCCATGCTCAGAAGTCAGCTCAAGGTGTCGCTGCCCGCCAGCCTGCAGCAGTTCTTCTTCGCCGCCGGCATGCTGACTCTGCTGATCATCATCGGCCAGATCGGCACGCGCGAACTGGCCGCGGTTAACGTGTTGATGACCCTGGGTCTGGTGATCATCCTGCCGGCGATCGGCTTTGGCCTGGCCACCGCAACCCTGGTCGGCAATGCCCTGGGTCGCGAGAATCCGCAAGACGCCATGCTTTGGGGCTGGAACGCAGCGCTGTTTGTTGCCGTGCTGGGTGTGGCGCTGGGGGCTGTGGTGATGCTGGTGGGTCGTCCGCTGCTGGAGATTTTTCTGACCGATCCTGCAACCGTTGACCTTGCCCTGCCTGCGCTGATGATATCCGCGGCCATCATCGGCGTCGATGCCGCCGGCATGGTCTTGATCAACGCCTTGCTGGGGGCTGGCGACACGGCCCGGGTGATGCGGATTTCGATCATCGCCCAGTGGGGCATCTTCCTGCCGCTGGCGGCCCTGATCGGACCGGTTCTAGGCGGTGGCCTGCTGGCAGTATGGGTCTTGCAGGCGATCTACCGCTGCGGTCAGGCGGGCTGGTTGGCGATGACCTGGAAGCAAGGGCGCTGGATCGATATCAAGCTCTGATGACCGTGCCCGATGACCGGGCACGGCATGACCGCAGTCAAGGCGTGGGCAAGGCAATCAAAACCGGATCGCGTTGCGCGTGCGCTCGCGGCGGGTGTCTTCTCGCTCCTGGTACTTGGCCCGGCACGATGAGGTCTGGAGCACCATTTCGCATTCCAGGTAATCGGTGATTTCAATGAGGGCGGCGCGGATGGCTTCGCCGGCCGGGGTGTTCTCTTCGTTGGCCAGGTTGCCGCCCAGGCGTCCGATCCGACCGCGCAGGTTAATCGCGCTGTCTTTTGTTCGGCCCTCGACGGTCCGGACGTGGGCGATTTCGCCGGTTGTGGCATCAATGACCTGAATATCGACGGCGATATAGGCTTCCGTGCTGCCACCGCCGATGCCGATGCTGCTGCCGCGACCGCCGATGCTGATGCCGCCGATGCTGACGCCACCGCCTGAACGCTTGCTGTTTTCGCTGTAGTCGGTGACGGTGCCGACGACAATGTATTCAGCGCCGGTCAACTGGCCGATCTGGGCGGCCGAATCCGGTCGAACGCGGCCGGAGGCGCCCAGATCCTGCTCGTTCAGCACATGGTCCAGACGCGAGCGCTCGACCAGGGTGAAGGCGTTGATGGCCGCCAGTTCGCTGGCCAGCATGCCGGACAATTCCCGGCCGACGCCGGAGCGCCACCAGGTTGCCCCGGTTGCATCGTTGGTGAATTCGGCGACGGCCAGGACCGGTCGGTCGGCCAGGGCCGCTCCGCTGAGCAGCAGCAGGCTGGCAAAAAGTGCTCGTTTGATCATGGTGGCTTCTCCTGAAATTTTGGTGTCGGCAAGCGTCGGCCCGACGCACTCTCATTCACATACTACGGAAAAGCGCGCCCAAACCTGCCGTCGAGGGCCGATAAATTTGTCAAGGCTGCGAAATCGGCCTGGCCGAGTGGCCATTTCGGGGCGCTCATGCAGATGAGCTCCGCCCACGCATGAACAGGCGGTACAGCAGCGGGATGACAAACAGGGTCAGCAGGGCCGAGACGGTCAAGCCCCAGACCAGGGTCACGGCGACCGGGCCCCACAGCAGCGAGCGGCCGCCCAGGCCCAGGGCCAGCGACAGCAGGCCGGCGATGGTGGTCGCGGTGGTCATCAGGATCGGGATGACGCGTCGACGGGCGGCGTAAATGGTGGCGTGTAGCGGTCGCATGCCGGCGGCCAGGCGCTGGTTGGCGGCATCGATCAGCACGATGGCGGCGTTCACCGCGATCCCGGCCAGGGCGATGATCCCGTACATGGTGTACAGGCTCAAGGGGTTGTTGGAGATCAACAGGCCGAACACCACGCCGGTGAACGCCATGGGGACGGTCAGCAGGATCAAAAACGGCTGGAAATAGCTGCGGAACTGGGTGGCCAGGATCAGGTAGATCAGCCCCAGGCCGAGCATGAACAGCACCGCCATGCTGTTGAGCGATTCCTCGATGTCGTCCAGTTCGCCGGTAAAGTCCAGGTCGGTGCCGGGAAACTGGGTTCGGATGTCTTCCCAGCCTTCGCGGATGCGGCGATTGACCTCGACGGTGTTGGTGACTTCGCGGTCGATGTCGGCTTCGATGGTGATGGCCCGGCGCAGGTTGTAGTGGCGGATCAGCCCGGGTGCCTCGCCGGAGCGGGCCTCGACCAGTGCGCCCAGGCGGGTGACCGCACCGCCGGGCAGGGCCACTGGATCATCCAGCACGGCGCCGGGGTCGCCGGGCTGCTCGCGTTGGGCCTGGACGCGCAGCTCGAAGCGTTCGCCGGCCTCGCGGGTAAAGCCGACGATTTCCCCGTCGACGTGCAGCCGCAGCAGGCGCGCGGCCGCCTCAGGCGGCAATCCGATCCGACCGATGGCTTCCCGATCCAGGGTGAGCACCAGCTCCGAGCGGCCGGGTACTCGGTCGTCGCTGATATCGCGCGTACCGGGCAGGTTGGCGATCAGCTCGCGCAGGGCTTCGGTCGCGCTGCGCAGTTCGGCAAAATCATCGGCCCGGACCTTGACGTTGATCGGTTGCTGGGTGGGTGGCCCACCGGAAACCTGCAGGAAGGCGATGCGACCGTCGATGGGCGTACTGAGGACCGGCTCGCGCATGGCCTCGATGATGTCTGCCATGCTGCGCCCGCCCTCGCTGGGGTTGAGCGACACGATGACCTGGCCGTACTGGTCGCCGAACAGCGGCTCGACGTCGGTGAACTGCACCCCGGCCAGACTGGTCACGCTGCGCGCCTCTCCGTCGAGCAGGGCGTCCCGAACCCGGGCCTCGACCTGTTCCACTCGGTCCAGGGTCTCTGCCAGCGTGGCGTCGCCGGGCACATCAACCTGGACGTAAAACAGCCGAATCGGGTCGAAGGCGAAAAACTCCAGCCGCACCAGGCCGGCGGCAACCGCAGCCAGGGCCACGGCAAAGGTCAGCGCGGCTACGCTCAGCAGACGCTTTGGACGCCGCAGCGTGAACACCAGCGCGCGGACATAGCCGCGCCGGACCCGGCGGGTGAACTTCAGGCGCCAGTTTTTTGGGTCATTGTCTGGACGATACTGGCTGTGGACGACCTGCGTCGGCAGGATCCAGAACGCCTGGGTCAGCGAAATCAGCAGCCCGACGGTAACCACAAAGGGCACCACGAACATGAACGCCCCGACGATGCCGGGCAGCAGCATCAGCGGTAGAAAAGCCGCGATCGTGGTCAGCACCGAAGCGGTCAGCGGCACGCCAACCTCGCGCAGCGCGTGGGTGGCGGCGCGCATCGGCGCCTGGCCCAGGCGCAGGCGGTTATAGATCGCCTCGACCATGACCACCGACACATCCACCAGCATGCCCAGGACGATGACCACCCCCAGCAGCACGGTGATGTTGAGGGTGTAGCCCAGCGCGGCCAGCACGGCGAAGGTGCCGGCCACGCACAGGATCAGGCCGGTGCCGACCAGCAGTGCGATCCGGGTGGCCAGAAAC
>JAZBOC010000003.1:0-12835 GCA_036353315.1 Wenzhouxiangella sp.
GAAAAGGGAACCGGAAAGAGAGGGCAACGCCAGTCGTTCTTGTCCCACTGGTTTTGGCTGAATCCGCTGGATCACCAAGCGGAATCGGACCAGAAAGGCTCCGGCCGCTTCTCAACGATCTCCAGAACCTGCCGGTCCACCAGTCGTCGACCGTTTCGATCCCAGCTTTCGATGGTTATCGCATGCATCCCCATCGGCAGACTCGCCGGCAGCCGCAGTGTCCACAAATGGACATTGCGATCCCCCAACGATCGACCTTGGGGGCGCGGCACGCCCTGGTTCTTCCTCCCTTTGAAGCTTTCATACCCTTGTGCCGAAGAATCACCAGAGCGGCTGACGATCGCCCTGCGGGCGTCGCTGGCCTGGCGTCGAACCGAGAATGGGTCCGCGTAGAGGGGTCCGGTCATCGGCGCCTCGCCCTGCCCGGTCTGGGTGCGCTCCAGCTCCAGCCAGGGACCCCCTCCAAGGCGCGCCCGCACCCGGGTGGAACGGCTACCCAACCAGACGTTAGCGGTCAGGTAAACCCCCTCGGCCAACTCGTCGAGTGTGACCATGAACTCGTCGGGCAGGTCGTGGACCGACACCGGCGGAACGGGGTTGCGCTCGTCTTCAGGCTGCGCCATCCAGGCGTTCAGCGTTTGGTACCAGTCCCGGAACGCGGGCGTGTTGAGCGAGACCCACTGCCCGCGAGCCGGGTCCATGCGCGAACCGCGGTAGCGCTCGCGGTACTCGACGCCGTCAAAATCGAGCATGACCACGCCCTTTGGCCCACCCATGCGCTGCAGCGCCATCGGGAGCCCGTTGATGTCGAAGTTGCCCTGCCACCATGCCCCCGAGCCGGCCCCGGCGATGATGTGACGAAACGGCAGCGGACCCACGCCAACATGTTCCTGCCAGCCGGCGTACCACTCGCCGGGCTCGAGGTTTTCGACGGTATGCGTGTGCCCGGCCAGCGACAATGCCGGCCGTCCCTCGAGCAGGGCGTGAATTTCGGCGGTATTGTCGGTCTGGTGCACGGCCCGGGCGGCATCGCTGAACGAGACCAGCGGCACGTGATGCAGGAGGACGATCAGGCGATCCTCAGGAATATGCGCCAGCAGGTTGGCCAGCCACTGCATCTGGGTTTCCGGCACGCGCCCGTTGTAGCGCGGGCTTTCGCCCAGGCAGAAGTCACGGCCAGGGCGAACCGCGTCGGCCGGCCCGCAGGGGTAAACCACGTTGTTGAGTACCACGAAGGTGGCCTGGCCGATTTCGAACGCGTAGTAGGTCGGCTTGACCATTCGGCGCCAGGAGTCGCCCGAATGGGCCGGATCGGTCGCGTCAAAATCCAGGTCGTGGTTACCGAAGACCAGCCACTGGGGCACCCCGACGGCAGCGCCAGCCTCCAGCAGGCGATCAAGCAGGCTGAGATCGTCGCCGACCACGTCGCCCAGGTAAATCATGCAGTCGCTTTCGCTTAAGCCCTCTTCAAGCAGATCGGTGACCACGCTGGCGCGAAAGAAACCGACCTCCTGGTTGGAGTAGGTCTGGCTATCACCAATCACCGCGCAGCGGAACTCATCGTCGGTCGGGGCCGGATGCAGGGCAAAGTCGATGGTCTTCGGCAGCGGGCCGGGGTCCGGTAAACCGCCGAATCGCAGTGTCTCCGGCGTCCCGCCGGCCTTGTAGCTGAAGGCAAACTGCGGAATCCGGCGGTGGTCGACCGGCACCCGCCAGCCGCTGGGCTGGATAACGCTCAGGTCCATATCGGCTCTGGCTGGCAAGACCCAGTCACCGCCCGGCCCGGTTTCCACGACATCAAGCCCGTTGGACACCAGCACACCGGCAATCCCCGGCTCGCCTGGCTGAGACAGGCCATCCCCATTCAGGTCATTGAAAACGCGGCCGGAAACTGTCTCGTTGGCCTGCGCGCTCCCCAGCAACAGCATCAAGGCAACGGGAAGCAAGGGTAAAACTCGGCTGTTCATGTTCGAAACTCCGCTAGACGTCAGGCCGGACAGATGTTGCGGCCCGGGTATTGCAGAACCATGAAGACAGCACCCGCATCGTGCTGTTTTCACCCGCTGCCCAGCAGCAGCTCCAGCTCTTCGGCGCCCAGGTCCATGGCGCCGCCGCCGCTCAGAAGACCGTCGATAAGTTCGCGCTTACTGGCCTGAAGCCGCTGCACCCGCTCCTCAATGGTACCTTCGGTCAGCAAACGGTAGACGAACACCTTTCGGTCCTGACCGATCCGATGGGCGCGGTCGGTCGCCTGATCCTCCACGGCCGGGTTCCACCAGGGATCATAGTGAATCACGGTATCGGCGGCGGTCAGGTTCAACCCGACGCCGCCGGCGCGCAGACTGATCAGAAAGACCGGCGCGTCTCCGCGCTGAAAAGCTTCAATCACCTTCTGCCGGTCGCGCGTGCGGCCAGTGAGCTTGACGAAAGCGATACCGCGCCTGACCAGTTCTTGCTCGATCAGCTCCAGCATGCGGACGAACTGAGAAAATAGCAGGATGCGCCGCCCTTCGATCACCATTTCCGGGAGCAAGTCCATCAGCAGCTCAAGCTTGGCCGATTCCGGCGGGGTGGTCCGGGACGAGCGATCGCTGGATGAATCCAGCAGTCGGGGATCGCAGCAGGCCTGACGCAGTCGCAGCAGCGCGTCGAGAATCACCATTCGCCCGCGATCAGCTCCCTGGGCCTGGATGGCCAGGCGAACCCGTTCGGTCATCTCTTCGCGCAGCGACTGGTAGAGCCGATACTGACTCCCGGTCAGCGGCACGCTGCGCACGATCTCGGTCTTGGCGGGTAGTTCCGGAGCCACCTCGGCCTTGGTTCGCCGCAGAAAGAACGGCCGAATCCGACGGGCCAACAAGTGGCGACGCTCACCGTTCCCGAGCTTCTCGATCGGCTGGCGAAACTGAGATCGAAACGCACGCTCGGTGCCAAGCAGCCCCGGCATCAGGAAATCGAACTGGCTCCACAACTCGCCCAGGTGATTTTCCATCGGTGTTCCTGTAAGACACAGGCGGTGTCGGGTCTCGAGACGGCGAACCGCACGGGCGGCGCGCGTACGCGGGTTCTTGACCGACTGAGCCTCGTCCAGGATCACCAGGTGCCAGCGTTCGCGCTCAAGCCAATCGATGTCGCGCGCCAGCAGCGGATAGGTTGTCAGCACCAGATCGCTGTCGGCAATCCACTGGATCTCGCCGCGGCGCCGCGGGCCGTGCAACAGCAGCACCTTCAGATCAGGGGCAAATCGATGTGCTTCTGAGCGCCAATTGAACATCAGGCTGGTCGGCGCGACCACCAGCGCCGGGCGATCCAGCCGTCCGGCGCGTTTCTCGACGAGAATGTGCGCCAGACTCTGCACCGTCTTGCCCAAACCCATGTCGTCAGCCAGAATCCCGCCGAAGCCCGCTTCGCGCAGAAACTGAAGCCAGCCCAACCCGCGGCGCTGATACTCGCGCAAGACGGCGCGCAAGCCGACCGGCTCGGCCATGGGCTCGACCAAGGTGAGCTGATCCAGACGCCGGGCCACCTTGGCCAGATGCGCGTCCCCGGTCAGGGTCCACTGCTGACCCAGGCCCGCCAGATCAGCCAAGCGGCCCCGGCGGACCCGCATGGGGCCAGGCCCGAGCCGAAGCTGCGGGTCGCTCAACTCGACCAGCGCTTCGAGAACCGCCTTCAGCCGCGCCCGCGACACCGACACCAGACGACGCTCATCCACAGCCACCAGAATGTCAGGACCAGAATCAGGCCCATCCACAACCGACTTGACCAGCATCGGTGTGGCCTGCTGCGCCCATGATGCGATCCCCGCCAGCACGCTGAGATGCTGCCCGTCGACCTCAATCTCGAGATCCAGCTGAATCGTCTGGCCCTCAGCACGGCCCAGGCGACAGGTCCAGGCCCGAGCGAACAGGAGCTCGCCGACAAGGTCAGCCTCTCGCCGAACCCGCCAGCCCTGGCCCTGAAGCTCTTGCAAGCCGCGCTGTGCGTGCGCCCAAGCTTCCGTCATACGCTCGCGCCCGGCCAGCACCAGCAAACCGCCTTCGCCGGGCGGATAATCCAGGCCGGTCAGGGAAGACAAAGGCACCAGACCCAGCCCTTCCAGGCGACTGAGACAGGCATCCTCGTAGTCGTGATCGCGCGCAGCGCTCAAGACTCGACGCGGCTGTCCATCGGCCGCGTCCGACAACAGACGGCTGTTTCCTTCGGCGTCCCAGTCCAGTTGAAGCTCGCCGTAGCCGAATGCCAGACACACCGCCGGCAGGCGCAAAAACCGTCCGCTGCTGCCGACGTCAACGTTGCGCAAGCACAAATTCACGCAAGGTCTCTGCAGAGGCAGATACTCGACTTTGAGCGCCTGTGGCTCTGGAATGCCGCTTTCGCTGCGGCGAATGCGCTCGCGCAAGGGACCAACCGCGGACGGATCGATTCGGCCGAGGGCAAGCAGATCGATGACCAGCTCCTCCGCACCTGCGACAGCCCGGACAGGCCTGCAGGCGCCGCTGCGCGTATCAATAATCCAAGGCGGCAGCAGCGGCAAGTGACGCCAGTTCATCGCTTCGGCTGATTCGGCAAGATTGAACCGCAGCGCTTGCGAGCCGTCTGCCAGCAGGCGCCAGAACAGCTTCGCGGTGATCGGATCAGCAACATGGAGATCGGCACCATCCGGGTCTTCCCAGCGCGCGCGGCCGGTCTCCACCACTTTCACGAACAGCGTTTGGGCAGATGCCGGCAGCGGGTACCAGGTCAGCCCAGGGAGCAGCTCACAGCGCTCGGCCAGCTCGTGCAGGATATCGAAATCAGCCTCGGTCAGATAAGGCGGGCTGGTCTCTTGCTCGATCAGGCTCAGCGGCAGCGGCGAGATCTCTCCGATCACCCCCGCCAGCGGTGCCCGGACCGGGTTCAGGCTGAGCTGTCCGTCGGCCGAAAGGTGGAACAGGTAGAGCACCTTGTGGCTGGGACGCAGTCGCCGACTCGCGGCCCGATTCATCGCGCAGGCCGTCCTGAAGGCGACCCGTTGCCGGCCGGAACGAACGCGGATTGAGGAGCACTCAACTGCAAGAGGGATTCACTGGCCTGGGAAAGACAGCTCGTGATTCTACTGCGACTGATGTCCCGGGCACATGTACAGGCGCCGGCCGCTGACTTGGGTTTTTTGAACCGCCTGCCCGCACTCAAAGCAGGCCTGGCCAGCGCGACCGAAGACGAAATGGCGATAGTCGCGGCGCCGCCAGCCGGCTTTTCTGAGCTCGGCCACGCGCGCGGCCTCATTGGTGATCCCGCCGGTTTCCACCGACCGCCACATCAGACCGTGAACGGCAGCGGCAAGTGCGCGGCGCTGCTCATGATTCAACTCCCCCGGACGGGTGTCCGGATGCAGCCGGGCCAGGTAAAGGATTTCCGAGCGCAGATAGTTGCCGACCCCGGCCAGAAAAGACTGGTCCAGAAGCAGATGACCCAGACGCCTCCTGGCATAGCGAGGCTGCGCGATCCAGTCACTGACTGCAGTCACATCGGCACCGGAAGAGAGCACGTCCAGCCCGGCGCGGCGCAGAAAAGGATGCTCCTGGACCTCATCCGGCGCGATCAGATCGATCTCCGATGCGCTGTAAAGCAGCGCCGAACGCGTTTGCGTGCTCAACGCCAAACGTAGCTGGCGCGCCGTATCCGGACGCCGATCGGCTGGAGAAAAGAGCCAACGGCCGTAGAGCTGGTTATGGGTGTAGATCGTGTGGCCATGCTCGAACTCGATCAGCAACGCCTTGCCGAGCGTGCGGACCCGAGCAATCCGCTGATCAGCCAATTCGGCCACCCTGACCTGGAGCCGCGGAAAAGCGAACCAGACCTCGGTCAGCGGCTGCCCGGCCACTTGGTCAGACACCTTCGCGGCCATCCGAAACATTTCCGGTCCCTCAGGCACGACGGATCAGTCCGCGTTCGCCCCGAAGGCCGCCCAGGCCAACAGCAACCAGCCAAACATCAAAGTCACCCCACCCAGCGGAGTCAGGTAAGTCAGATGCTCAATGCCCGTGATGGCTGCAGCATAAATGCTGAAGCTGAACAGCACGGTGCCGGCGGCGAGGAAGCCTGCCGACAGATTCAGACGCCGGGCCGGGCGGGCACCCGCAGCCAGGGCCAGGCCCAGCGCAGTCACGACCAGCGCCCCGACCTGGTGGTAGCGAACCGCAGTCATGACCCAGCGCCACACTTCATCATCCACGCGTTGCTGGATCAGGTGCTCGGCGGAAGCGCCGATAACGACCGAGAGCAAGCCCAGCAGCGCCCCAAGCAAAAGAATGGGATTCATGAAAAACATCCAGAAATGAGGCCAGGAGGCAGTATCACTTGCCGGCGATCAGCAAAGCGCCAAGAGCAAAGCGGCTACCAGCCGCGAGTGCCGGGCCCGCCCTTGAACGGCCCCCGGACCCAGGACGTGATCCAGCCGCCGTAAAAGTCGCCTTCCTGCGGCTGAATTCGCTCACCGGCCACGTAGCAGGCCTCAACCCGGCCCGCGTAGAACGAAACCCGGTTTTTCAGAAGTTCATCGGTGGGATCCGGGTAGGCCCAGCACACATCCTGAATTCGCTGGTCACCGAGAACCAGGTGCCAATAGCATGCCTGCCCTTTCCACTCGCAGAAGGTGCGGGTCTGGCTGGATTCCAGATGGCGAAAGTCCACGTCGTCTGCGGGGAAGTAAAAGCAAGGCGGATGCGAGGTTTCCAGCACCCGCAGCCCGCGGGTGGTCTCGGCCAGGACCTGTCCGGCATGCACGACCTTCAGGGGCCAGTCGATCGACTCGATCGCGGGCGGTCTTGGGTAGTCCCAGACGGATTCTTCGACGGGCAAGGTTCTCATGGCTCAACAACGTCTCTGTCAGAGGGAAGCGCTGACCATGCCGCGCCACCCGTCAAAAAACAGCGAACACCCTTCCGAATCGAAATTTGATCTGCATCAAGATTGACAATGATTCGCATTTGCTACACTATGGTCACCATGTACGTATGCATCTGCAATCGACTCAAGGAAGACACGATCCGCTCGCTGGCGCAGGAGGGGCTGGGCTTTGCTGAGATACAGGCGCTGACGGGCTGTTCGAGTGTTTGCGGAAGCTGCCGCGAGTTCGCCGAGGAAGTCATCGTCTCAGTCCACGCCAGAGCTCATCGCTCGTCCTCGCTGAAGATTCTCGCCGGCAACGCAGTCTAAAGTTTCGCTGGGGTCTCGTCTGACTGTACACATCAGCTCTGCATGGGGCTGCGGTATCATATCCGCCAATGTCGAGCTCACCCGTTTAACCGTTGAAGGAAGCGAAATGAAAGGCGATCCAAAGATTATTGAACTGCTTAACCAGGCCCTTAAAGCTGAATTGACTGCCATCAATCAGTACTTTCTCCACTCGCGGATGTTTGAAGACTGGGGGCTGGACCGGCTGGCGAAGAAGGAGTATCAAGAATCGATTGAGGAGATGCAGCACGCTGATGAGATCATCAAGCGCATCCTCTTTCTGGAGGGCTTGCCAAATCTGCAAGACTTGGGTCGTTTGAAAATCGGTGAAACCCCGCGCGAGGCCATCGAGTGCGATCTGGCGCTTGAGCACGAAGCCATCCCGATGTACCGAGACGCCGTCGAATACGCCGAGAAGGTTCGCGACTACGGCAGCAGGGATCTATTCCAGAAAATCCTCGAGGACGAGGAAGGTCACGTTGACTACCTGGAAACCCAGCTGGCGCTGATCGATCGTCTGGGTGAGCAAAACTACTTCCAGACTCAGATGATTCCGGCGGACGAAGAATAGGGCGCTTCCAGCACCTTTCCCGGATTCATCAATCCAAGCGGATCAAGCGCCTGCTTGATCCGCTTCATCATTTCCAGGGCCGCCGAATCGGCGGTCTCAGCCAGCAAGCCCCTTCGCAGCAAGCCGATCCCGTGTTCAGCTGCGATCGAGCCCCCAACCGCCAGCACGCCGGAGAAAACCATCTCGTTGATTGCCTCCTCGTGCCCTCGGAACTCGTCAGCACCCATGTCGACCGGCTGACTAAGGTTGAAATGCAGGTTGCCGTCGCCGAAATGGCCAAAGATGCACGGGCGAATCCCCGGTAGCCGTTTGCGCAGGCGCTCCAGTGTCTGGTCAATAAAACGCGGAATCGCCCCGATCGGGACCGAGATATCGTGTTTGAGGCTGACGCCCCCCGCCTTCTGAGCATCCGAAATTGCCTCTCGTAGCTTCCAGAAGCCATCAATCTGAGCCTGGCTTTGCGCCAGAACAACATCACTGGACAGACCGACCGCGCACTGCTCTGCTAGGCACCCCAGCAGCGATTCACGCAACCACTGGCCACCAGCGGCGGTGTCGCAATCGATCAGAACGTGCCACGGCGCACTTGGATCGACCGGGCAGCGCGACCCATGCAGATGGGCCAGCACGAACTCGATCGCCAGCGCCGGCATGACCTCGAACGCAGTGATGGTTTCCCCCAGATTCTGACGCAGTCGCTGCAGCACCGCCAAAGCCGCACTCGGGGAGGCAACCGCCAGCCAGGCGACCTCGCGCTGCCGGGGCAACGGCCTGAGCGCCAAAGACGCGGCGCTGATGATCCCGAGGGTGCCCTCCGATCCCACCAGTAGCTGGGCCAGGTCGTAACCGGCGTTGTCCTTGCGCAGCGGCGACAACCCGCGCCAGATCGATCCATTGGGCAATACCGCTTCAAGGCCGAGCACCATGTGCCGCGCGTTGCCGAAACGAAGGGTTTCATTGCCGCCGGCATTGGTGGCCAGCACGCCGCCGATGGTGGCCGAGTCACCCGAGGCCAGAGCCAACGGCAAACGCCAACCCTTTTCGGCTGCCGCGCGGGTCGCCGCGCCCAAGGTGCAGCCAGACTCAACCGTCAGGCAAGCCGAATCAGCGTCCAGGTCACGCACCGAGTCCAGACGCTCCAGACTGATCAGAAGCTCTCTTCGATCACCTTGGGTCACGGCTCCACCGACCAGCCCGGTATTGCCGCCCTGAGGCACCATGGCGATGCGATGACGGATGCAGCAGGCCACGACGGCCGCCAGCATGTCCACGTCGACCGGCCGAGCCACAGCCAGGGCTCGGGACTCGTAGCGACCGCGCCACTCGCTTTCGTAGCGGGCCAGATCCTGGCCCGGCAGCAGCAGGCCGCGCTCATCAAGCAGCGCGGCGAGGTCGGAGAGAAAAACCCCGTTCACGCCGGATGCCAGGCGCCCCGCGAAACATCGGAGAAAGCCTGGCGGGTCAGATTGACCGGTTCGGATTCGGTCACCAGCACATTGTCCTCGATGCGAATACCGCCGAACGGCCGCAGCTCGTCCACCGCCGACCAGTCGACATGGCGAGCCAAATTGCTATCCCGAAGACGCTCCAGCAACATCGGAATAAAGTAAAGGCCCGGTTCCACGGTCACCACGTTACCGGCGGCCAGGTCGCGCGTCAGACGCAGATAGGGGTCCGAGTGAGGCGGCGGCAGCGCCTGGCCCTCGGCATCGACCAGGCCATTGACATCATGGACCTGGACGCCCAGAAAATGACCCAGACCATGCGGAAAGAAATGGCCGCTGAGGCCACACGCCACCATGTCCTCGGCCGACAGGTTCACGATTCCCGCATGGTGCAGAATGTGGGCGATCCCATGATGCGCCTGGCGCTGCAGGTCGACGAACGAGGCGCCCGGAACCATAACCTTGCACAGCCTCTGCTGCAAGGCTTCCAGCTCGCTGATGAGGGCCGCGAAGGACCCGGCATCGGATTGGGTCCAGGTGCGAGTCACATCGCTGCCATAGCCGTACTGGCTAGCCCCGGCGTCGATTAGAAAACTGCGCGACGCCGCAGGCCGTTGGGCGGAACGATGCTGGTAATGGAGCACCGCCGCGTGGGCGTTGAGCGCAACAATGCTCGCATACGGCAACTGTTCCTGGTCCTGGCCGGCGGCAGCCAGGTAGGCCAGATGAATTTCCAGCTCGCTGGCCCCTGCAAGCCAGGCGTCCGCAGCCGCCTGATGTGCGCGAGCCGCCGCGACGCTGGCACCGTGCAGGCACTCGCGCTCCCAGGCGGTCTTGACGGTCCGAGACTCAGCCAGACGGTGCAGCAGCGCCGGCGGATTGATCGCCAACCCGTCACCCAGCGACCCCAGATCATCCGGATCGCCGATGACCGCCAGGGCCCGGCGGTTGCGAAAACGGGACGCCCAGGCCGATGGATCGGCCACGGTCTCGAGATCGAAGGCATCCGCCCACCACGCTTCGGGGTCTGAAGGCGGAAGATGCCAAAAGTCCTCCGGCTGACAGTACCAGAGGCAAGGCCGCTCACCGACCCGAAACTCCAGCAGGCAGTCGGCGGCAAACGGCAGCGGCACCATGGCCACAAACGGAGCATGGGCGCGAAACGGCGGGTGCTGATCATCGAACAGACGATCGCGCGGCCGCCCGGAATGAATCAGCAGCGCGTCATAACCAAGCCGACTAAGGGCACGATCAACCTGCTCACGACGATGTTCGATGTGACGGGCGTAAAGCAGTTGCTGGGTCATGGTCATGGGCGGCCTTGGGATTTTGGTTACACTGGCACGTTGACGAATTGTTGAATTGTAGCGCGCAAAAAAGCGCCCAGATGCCATGAGCCTCCAGATCTACAACACCCTGACCCGGCGCAAGGAATCCTTCGTCCCACAGGACCCTGAACGGGTGACGATGTACGCCTGCGGCCCCACGGTCTACAACTACGCCCACATCGGCAATGCCCGTCCGGCGGTGATCTTCGACCTGCTCTACCGCGTGCTCTGCCGGCGTTTTCCTCGCGTGATTTACGCCCGTAACATCACCGATGTCGACGACAAGATCAACCAGACTGCAGCCAGCGAAGGCGTGCCAATCAGCACTGTTTCGCAGCGCTACGCCGACGCCTACCATGCCGACATGGCCCAGTTGGGCGTGCAAGAGCCCACAATCGAGCCGCGCGCAACCGAGCACATTCCCGAGATCATTGCCATGATCGAGCGCCTGATCGTTCAGCAGCATGCCTATGTGGCCGAAGGCCACGTGCTGTTCGACGTCGGCACGTTTTCGGACTACGGCCAGCTCTCGCGCCGAGACCGGCGCGAAATGATGGCCGGGGCCAGGGTCGAGGTGGCGCCCTACAAGCGTAATCCGGGCGATTTCGTGCTGTGGAAACCCTCCAGCGAAGACCAGCCAGGCTGGGATAGCCCCTGGGGGCGCGGCCGGCCCGGCTGGCACATCGAATGCTCGGCCATGTCGGCGGCTCATCTGGGCGAGGTCATCGACATTCACGCCGGTGGCCAGGATCTGGTCTTCCCGCATCACGAGAACGAGATTGCCCAGAGCCGCTGCGCTCACGGCACCGAGGTGTTTGCCCGCTACTGGATGCACAACGGCTTCGTGACCGTCGAGAAGCGCAAAATGTCGAAGTCCCTCGGCAATACGCTGGTCGTCCACGAACTACTCAAACACTGGTCAGGCGAAGTGCTGCGCTATGTCTTGCTGTCGGCTCACTATCGCCAGCCGCTGGACTGGTCGGACAAGGTGCTGGAGCAGGCCCAGGCCACGCTGGATCGTCTCTACGGCCTGCTCAGAGACCACGATGACGGTCGCCAGGGGGAGCCGGATCCGGCCGTGATTGCCGCCTTGGAAGATGACCTCAACACGCCCACCGCTCTGGCCGCGCTCAACATGGTGGCCCGACGGGTCGGTTCCGGCGGCGGTGATGCAGCGGCTGGTCTACGCGCCAGCGCCGCGCTGCTCGGCCTTCTGCGGCAAACGCCTGCCGACTGGTTTGCCGAGCGACAAACCGCAAGCGATATTGACCCCGAGCTCATTGCAGAGCGCATTGAAGAACGCAACGCTGCGCGAGCACGCCGAGATTTTGCCGCGGCCGATCGCATACGCGATGATCTCGCCGCCCACGGTATTGTGCTCAAAGACGGTCCGGAAGGCACAACCTGGGAGAACGCAAATCAATGAGCGAAGCCACCGCACAACAGGCCCAGCAGGCCATCATTGATGAATTCGGCTACTTTGACGACTGGATGGAGCGCTATCAGTACCTGATCGACTTGGGCAAGAAGCTGCCTGAGCTGCCGCCGGAAGAGCGGACCGAGGATCGCCTGCTCGCCGGTTGTCAGTCCAACGTCTGGTTTATCTCCGAGGGCGATGCCGGCCGCCTGGAGTTTCGCGCCACTTCCGATGCCGCCATCGTTTCAGGACTGATCGCGCTGATCTTGCGGGTCTATTCCGGCCGCAGCGCCGAGGAAATACTGACAACCGAGCCCGGCTTTATCGACGCCATCGGCTTAAGCGAACACCTTTCGGCCACCCGGGCCAACGGGCTGGCAGCCATGCTTCAGGCCGTGCGCAACGTCGCGAATTCCGTTAAAGCTTGAGCCCGAGATGGAAAAAGCCGGCCCAGAGGCCGGCTTTTTCCAAGCTTACAATCAAGCGCGAAGATCAGTTGTTGCTGCGCTGCCTGACGATCAGTTCCACCCGACGGTTCTGCTGGCGGTTGTCGGTGGACGTGTTCGGCACCTTCGGCCGATCCTCGCCATAACCACGCACGACCAGGCGATCGGCGTCCACGCCACCTTCGTTGACCAGATAGTCGCGAACGGACTGCGCCCGACGCTCCGACAGACCCTGATTGTAGCCTTCGGGCCCCAAGTCACAGGTATGACCGGCGACTTCGATACGCACCAGCTCCTGATGCAGATTGAGCAGCGCCGCGGCCTCGTTCAGCTCTGCAACTGCCTCGGCTCGCAAAGTGGCTGAATCCAGGGGAAAGGTCACCATGGCATCGAATTCGAAGATCACTTCC